>NZ_CAKMHQ010000027.1 GCF_927312905.1 Candidatus Nitrotoga sp. 1052 | reverse complement strand
AGGTTACCTTCTTAAACTCGGTGCATTATTGTCTTGACGGAGGGGCCCACTGTAAGTAGCAGGAAGTTTCTCAGCATTTTAGGCTGGATAAATTGACGATTAAATTGCCGGCATAAAAGTCAATAATTGGAGCAGCAAGCTGGGGGCGTTTCTGTGATTCGAATGGTGAATCGATTTGTTTGACCTTACACGGCTGATACGCCTGCAACCACTTTCACGCGACAATTTTGCCGCTATCTCCGCTTACTTCAACTGCGCGAACTTGCGCGGCCACTTTATCCAGCACGCCATTAACGAACTTGTGCCCGTCTGTACCGCCAAAAGTTTTGGCAAGTTCTACCGCTTCGTTGATAACCACACGATAGGGAATTTCTGGATGATATATTAATTCATATGCGCCGATCAGCAGCACAGAAAACTCAACCGGACTGAGTTCATCCAGGGTGCGATCAAGATGCTTGGCAACAACCGTCTCAAGTTCGGCATGTTGTGTTAGTACGCCACGCAGCAGCTTACTGAAAAACTCCGCATCGTAGCGGCCCATTCCCTTTTCAGCACGAATCTGCTTTTCGATTTGCTCTTGGTCGTCGCTAGTCAAGCGCCACTGATAGATACCCTGCAAAGCCAGTTCGCGCGAGCGGCGGCGCGAACTTTTGGGAGGTGCTTTCGCCTTGGTGGCTGGTTCGTTCATGCCAATTCCTTCAATAAATTTGCCATCTCAATCGCCACTAGCGCAGCTTCCGTGCCTTTAGTATTCATGCGTTCCTCTGCCTGCTCATCGACATTGGTTGTAAGAATGGCATTGGCAATGGGCAAGCCGCCATGCAGTTGCACTTCGCTCACCCCGCGCGCGGATTCATTCGCCACAATTTCGAAGTGGTAAGTGTCCCCGCGAATTACCGCGCCTAGCGCTATAAGCGCGTCGAACTTTCCGCTTTGCGCCATGCGTTGCAGCACCAATGGGATTTCCAATGCGCCCGGTACGCTTGCTAGCGTGATGTCCGCTTCGCTCACACCTTGCTGGACAAGCTGCGCACGGCAGGCAGCAAGAAGACCTTCGCAAATCACAGGATTGAAGCGGCTTTGTACGATGCCAATGCGCATTCCTGCGCCGTTCAAATTCTTTTCGATTTCTTTCATTATTTATCCTGATAGTCCGCCCAGCTTACCTTTATCAGGAAAGGCTGGAAGTGCTTGTAATGTGATGAGTAATTGGAGATGTCCCTGATTTATTCGTGTTGTGCATAACCAACGACTTCCAGACCGAATCCCGTCAAGCTCGGCAGCTTGCGCGGGGTAGCAAGCAGGCGCATCTTGCCGACATTCAGGTCGCGCAGAATCTGCGCACCAATGCCGTAACTGCGCAAATCCCACTGGGGGATATGGTGCGCCTCAGGCATTACTACTGCACGCGCTAACAAGTCACTCGACGTTTCGTTGCGATGCAATAACACCAACACCCCGGCGGATGAGAGACTAATTTTCAGCATCGCATCATGCACACTGATTGAATTCTTGAAACTTGCCTGCTCCAGAAAATCCAGCACTGACAGCGGTTCATGCACGCGCACCAGCGTCTCAACTTGCGGCTGGATGTCACCCTTGACCAAAGCCAGATGAGTGCGCTGCGTAGTTTTGTCCACATAGCTGATTAGATCAAATGTGCCGTAAGCAGTTTGCACTGAACGTTTTGCCACGCGCTCGACCAGCTTTTCATGCTGGCTGCGATGTTCGATCAGGTCGGCGATAGTGCCGATTTTCAAGCCATGAAGTTGCGCGAATGCTATCAGGTCGGGCAAGCGCGCCATCTCGCCATCATCTTTCAAGATTTCGCAAATAACAGAGGCGGGGGTGAGTCCTGCCAATTGCGCCAGATCACAACCCGCTTCGGTATGACCAGCACGCACCAGTACACCGCCTTTCTGCGCCATCAGCGGGAAAATATGCCCCGGCTGTACGATGTCAGCAGGCTTGGCATTTCTATTCACGGAAACCTGCACGGTTCGCGCGCGATCAGACGCAGAAATCCCCGTCGTTACACCGCTCGCCGCTTCAATTGAAAGCGTGAAATTGGTTCCCAACGGGGATCCATTGTCGCGCACCATTAATGGCAGGTTAAGTTGCTTGCAATGCGCGTCGGTCAATGTAAGACAAATCAGTCCACGTCCATGCTTGGCCATGAAATTTATTTTTTCAGGCGTAACGAATTCGGCGGCAAACAACAGATCGCCTTCGTTCTCACGGTCTTCCTCGTCCACCAGCACTACCATGTGCCCGGCGCGGATTTCGGCAATAATTTCTTGTATCGGTGCAATATCTGTCATGTTCACTAACCCCGTGCCTGCATAATGCGTTCAACGTAACGCGCGATAAGGTCAATTTCCACATTGACCTTATCCCCGGTACGCAATTCGTTCAGTGTGGTCACCTCTAATGTGTACGGAATTAAATTCACACTGAACACATCACATTCAACCTGATTCACTGTCAGGCTCACGCCATTGATTGTGATGGAACCCTTTACCGCGATGTATTTCGCCAATGATTGCGGCACACGCACGCTAAGTTTCCAGCTTTCGTCGAGATCGGTGAATTCCACCACCTCACCCACGCCATCCACATGGCCACTCACCAGATGCCCGCCCAGCCGGTCAGCCAAGCGCAGCGCTTTTTCTAGATTGACACGAGCACCCTGCACTTCCAGCCCGACCGTACAATTCAATGTCTCTCGCGACACATTCACGCTGAAACTATTACCAGCAATTTTTACTACAGTCAGACACACGCCGTTCACTGCGATGCTGTCGCCAAGCTGCACGTCCTCCATACCGAGCGCATGAGTGGCTATGGAGAGATCCAGACCCCCATCACGGTCTTCCGTGCGTTCAATGATGCCGACGTCTGCGATGATGCCACTAAACATACTGCATTCCGATTTCGTCGGGTGCATACAACTTTCCGTGATGTGTGCCCAAATAAATATTCATTTATGACGCACTCGTGTCACGATACGCAAATCCTTACCGACATTACGCACATCCTGCCATTCCAGTTCCACGCACTGGTCCAGCATAGTTAATTCACCCAGTTGCGCCATGCCGCGCGCCATATCACCAAGCAACTGCGGTGCCACATACAGCACCAGCTCATCCACCAGTCCCGCTTGGAGCAGCGCGCCATTCAATATGCTGCCCGCTTCCACCAGCACTTCGTTGCAGCCGCTTGCAGCCAGGTCGCGCAGCATCGCAATTAGATCTACGCGCCCGTAAACATCCGGCAACACAATTACGCGCACACCCAATTTTTCGAGTGAGCCAATTTTCTGGAAATCAGATGTGGCAGTGTAAACCACCACATTACCACCGCACAGGATGCGCGCCGTTAGCGGCAATTGCAGCTGGCTATCCAACACCGCACGCAATGGCTGACGCATGGCTTTTACCTCATGGACTCCCAATTTCGGCTCATGAATGGCCAGTTGTGGTTCACGCACGTTAAGCTGCGGATCATCAGCCAGCACCGTACCGATGCCGGTAAGCACCGCGCATGAGCGCCCGCGCCAGTGTTGCACATCTTGCCGCGCTGCTGCGCCAGTAATCCACTGGCTCATACCATTATTCAATGCCGTGCGTCCATCCAGACTCATGGCGATCTTGCTGCGTAGCCACGGTAAGCCGCGCGTCATACGTGAGAAAAATCCAATGTTCAGTTCACGCGCCGCAACTTCCATCAATCCGCACTCGACCTCGATACCTGCAGCGCGCAACTTTTCCATACCTTGTCCTGCCACCTGCGGATTAGGGTCTTGCATTGCCGCTACCACGCGTGCCACGCCTGCACCAATCAACGCGTCGGCGCAAGGAGGGGTTCTGCCCTGATGGCTGCAAGGTTCGAGTGTCACGTAAACAGTTGCACCGCGTGCCGCTTCTCCGGCTGCGCGCAATGCATGCACTTCCGCATGAGGTTCGCCAGCATATTGGTGCCAACCCTCTCCCACGATCTTGTCATCGCGTACTAACACGCAACCGACTCTCGGATTGGGGCTGGTGGTATACAGACCGCGCTCTGCCAAGTGCAATGCCTTGGCCATCCACAAGCTATCTTGCGTGGACAACATATTTAACTCGCTCGCGGTTTGCACTTTGCAGGCGATTTGCGCACAGCTTCGACCGCCTCGGAAAAATCTCTCACATCCTGGAAACTCTTGTACACCGAAGCGAAACGAATGTAGGCTACCTTGTCCAGCTTCAACAATTCCTTCATCACCATCTCGCCGATTTGCCGGGAGCCGATCTCACGTTCGCCGAGAGCGAACACTCTTTGTGTCACATGATCTATGGCCGCATCCACCAGCTCTGTAGGAACCGGACGCTTGTGCAACGCACGATTAAAACTGGTGCTCAGCTTTTCTGCATCGAACTCAGCGCGCATGCCGTTCTGCTTGACCACCTGCGGCATACGCAGCTCGACCGTCTCATAGGTGGTAAAGCGTTTTTCGCAAGATAGGCAGCGGCGGCGGCGGCGGATGCTGTCGCCCTCTTCGCTTTCGCGTGTATCCACCACTTGGGTGTCGGGGCCTTTGCAAAATGGGCATTTCATAGGGTTGAAGAACGAAAAGCGGGAATTGAAGCGTAACGAAACGAACAAAAAATCATAGTCCCCGGTTTTTCTTAATCTTCTTTCCTTCTTTTTTTATTGTAACCATATACTGGAAATTTCGCGCATAGCTGCTTCACATCTTCAGCCACGCGGTTAATCACCGCATCATCATTTGGTGCATTCAATACATCCGCAATCAGGTGCGCCAGTTTCTCCGCTTCCAATTCTTTAAAGCCGCGCGTGGTCATTGCCGGACTACCGATGCGAATACCGCTGGTAACGAACGGTTTTTGTGGGTCGTTAGGGATGGCGTTTTTATTCACCGTGATGTGCGCACGCCCCAGCGCCGTTTCGGCGTCCTTGCCGGTGATGTGCTTGGCTTGCAGATCCACCAGGAACATGTGGCAGTCGGTGCGTCCGGACACAATGCGCAGGCCGCGTTCCTGTAACACCTTAGCCATCACGCGGGCGTTATCAATCACCTGTTTCTGGCATTCCTTGAATTCCTTGCTCATCGCCTCCTTAAATGCCACGGCCTTGGCGGCGATTACATGCATTAAGGGACCGCCCTGTATACCAGGGAAAATCGCGGAATTAAGCACTTTCTCAAATTCTGCCTTAGCCAGGATAATGCCGCCACGTGGGCCGCGCAACGTCTTATGGGTGGTGCTGGTGACAAAATCAGCGATGCCCACCGGGTTAGGATAATAACCGGCCGCCACCAGTCCGGCGTAGTGAGCCATGTCCACGAACAAATATGCCCCCACGCTGTCGGCGATGGCGCGGAAGCGCTTCCAGTCGATCACCAGCGCATAGGCAGAAGCACCGGCAACGATCATCTTGGGCTTATGTTCCTGAGCCAGCTTTTCCACTGTGTCGTAGTCAATCTCTTCTTTTTCGTTGAGGCCATAAACAATGGCGTGATACAGCTTGCCACTAAGGTTCACAGAAGCGCCATGAGTCAGATGGCCGCCATGCGCCAGCGACATGCCGAGAATAGTGTCGCCCGGCTTGAGCACCGACATGTATACCGCCTGATTGGCTTGCGAGCCGGAATGCGGCTGCACATTGGCATATTCAGCACCGAACAAAGCCTTTACGCGATCAATTGCCAGCTGTTCCGCCACGTCCACGTATTCGCAGCCGCCGTAGTAGCGCTTGCCGGGATACCCTTCGGCATATTTGTTGGTCAGCTTGCTGCCCTGCGCCTCCATCACTGCCGGGCTGGTATAATTTTCTGAGGCGATCAGCTCAATATGATCCTCTTGACGGCGACTTTCATCCTGGATCGCTGCCCATAATTCGGGGTCGGTATGAGCAATAGTGTTTTTGCTAGAGAACATGACGGATTTCCAATAGGTCAGTGAAGGGGGAAAGCGTGCATTTTATCACGTTGGTCGGGAACAAACTTGCTACAGACACATGGGCTTATACTCTATAAAAGCTTACCTCACCACGCCAGACTCGTGCTCAACAGACTCGCGCCGCTACTAGCAAGGATTGGAGTCTGCATTTACACGGCAAAGCTGAGAACGCCGATAACCACGCATTCGCCGCTGGCAACTGCCCCGCCGTCTTGAGCACCAAACCACCGAAGGTATCCCAGTTTAGTGCTTATTTATTAACCTTTACTGCACACTAAGAATTTATTTGCGAGCCTCTGCTTCGTGGCTTGTTTTCTTAAAATGCTTTGAGTCAAATCTCGCTTGAGATTATTTATTATATGAAGACACCCTTATTAAACTACAGCTTTGTAAGGATCAGCATACCCTAATTTTTCTAGCAACTTAGTTTCCAGTGCTTCCATTGTGGCGGCATCCTGCTCATTTTCGTGGTCATACCCTTGCAAATGCAGGGCGGCATGGATGGCAAGGTGAGCGTAGTGAGCTCGCAAGTCCTTGCGTTGCTCGCGCGCTTCCTGTTCCACCACCGGCGCGCAGATCACGATATCGCCATACAGTAAATCGGCATTATCAGGCGACTGGCCGGTATCAGCATACACAAACGTAAGTACGTTAGTAGCGTAATCCTTGCCGCGAAATTGTTTATTCAGCGCACGCCCTTCTATTTCATCTACGATACGTAGCACGATTTGCACATCGCGTTGCAGCGCAGCCTTTATCCAACGGCGAAACTGCTGACGCGTGGGCAGATTCATCCCCCCAACCGCATACTGCACCGACAGGGATAATTTATGCGCAGTCATCGTCTTCAATTTATAGAGTCCATTCGGCTTATCGAGGGCACTTTTCCATGGGCCATGTTTATTCCAGAGACTGAAGTGGCTAAAGGGCACTTCTAAAAATTCAGATTTCGTCACAATACTTTGTTGCTCACAAAAAATGTTTCCTTACATATCAATTATATGCTGCGTCAACATTTTTTATTCGCGCCTAGTCTTGTTTAGAACTCTGAATTTTTAGAGGCGCCCTAAAGTAGCCATACACCGTTTTCCATGACGGAATGTCCTTCGGTAACATCAGCCATTGGTAGCCACTTTTTCCACGTACAATATCGCATCAACAATCGTTTTTTGTGCGCGGCTCGCAGCCTCGCTTATCACTTCGAATAAAGTAGCTTTCTATCATTGCCCATTCATGACTTCAAGTTGCGTTGATACATTTTATGCTGAAAAATAAAACCTTTACTTCTACAAGAAAAATATTGCAAGATAGCTTCTCACAACCTCTCCTTCAGTGTTTTCCAATTCAGAAATAATGGAAGAGGCTAATCCTTGACCCGGTAGTTAACGTGCTGCTAATATACCCAGTCAAATCATTCAACTAAATTTTAGAGGCCATAATATGGACGTACAAGAGCTAATCAAAGAACAGGTGGAGAGCAATCCTGTAGTGTTATATATGAAAGGCACACCAGAAAATCCGCAATGTGGATTTTCTGCAAATGTAGTACAAACTCTCAAGGCATGCGGCGTGACAGGTCTTTTCACCGTTGACGTGCTCGATGATCCGGAAATCCGCCAAGGTATCAAGGACTATTCTAATTGGCCAACCGTTCCTCAACTCTATATCCATGGCAAATTTGTCGGTGGCTCCGACATCGTGAGTGAGATGTATAAAAATGGAGAGTTGAAGAAATTACTCCATTCCTAGAGAAATGTTTTAGGTATTGGATTTGTTTTCTGGGCGGCCGCAAGGTCGCCCTTTTTAATATTTCCTTTTTAATATTTAATTTGGCCCTGCAAGATACTTGCGCGCTTGCGCGATGGCAGTTTCAACCTGCTGAGGTGCAGTGCCGCCAATGTGATTGCGGCTGGCCAACGAACCTTCCAGTGTGAGCACAGAGTAGACGTCATCTGCAATGAGTGACGAGAATTGTTGTAACTCCTCCAGCTTTAGATCGCTCAGATCGCAACTACGCTGCTCGGCAAAGCGCACCGCCAGCGCGACCGCTTCGTGTGCATCCCGGAACGGCAACCCCTTCTTCACTAGGTAATCAGCCAAGTCTGTGGCCGTGGCATAACCTTGCAAAGCAGCCTCGCGCATGGCTGCTGGCTTGACAGTGATGCCACCTACCATGTCGGCGTAGATACGCAAGGTGTTGGTTAGCGTATCTACCGTGTCGAACAGGGGCTCTTTGTCTTCCTGGTTGTCCTTATTATAGGCCAGTGGCTGGCCTTTCATTAGTGTCAACAATGTTACTAGATTACCGTTCACGCGGCCGGTCTTGCCACGTACCAGTTCCGGAACGTCTGGATTTTTTTTCTGCGGCATGATGGACGATCCAGTGCAGAAACGATCAGCAATGTCGATGAAGCCGAAGCATGGATTCATCCACAGGATCAATTCTTCTGACAGGCGCGATAAATGTGTCATGGTGAGCGCTGCGCAAGCGGTAAATTCGATGGCGAAATCGCGATCGGATACTGCGTCTAGAGAGTTTTCACACACTCCGTCGAAACCAAGAAGTTCCGCCACCATCTCGCGCTCAATCGGGTAGCTGGTGCCTGCCAATGCGGCCGCACCAAGTGGCAGGCGGTTGACGCGCTTCCGGCAATCGATGATGCGTTCTGCATCGCGCTTGAGCATCTCGAAATACGCCATCAGGTGATGCGCGAAACTCACCGGCTGCGCTACCTGTAAATGGGTGTAGCCCGGCATTATGGTGTGCGTGTGCTGTATGGCAAGATCAGTTATTGCAGATTGCAAACTGCGAATGAGTTCGTGCAGTTTGTCGATGGCGTGGCGCAAGTACAGGCGCACATCGGTTGCCACTTGGTCGTTGCGCGAGCGCCCGGTGTGCAAACGCTTACCTGCATCGCCCACAAGCGTGGTCAGGCGCTTTTCAATATTGAGATGTACATCCTCCAGATCAAGTGACCAAGCGAATTTGCCGTTGAGAATCTCATGTTCGATTTGTGTCATGCCACGACGGATATCAGTTAAATCCTGCATGGTGATGATGCCGCATGCCTCCAGCATCTGTGCATGAGCTAGCGATGCATGAATATCGAACGATGCCAGTCGTTTATCAAACTCCACCGAAGCTGTATAACGCTTCACCAGTTCCGCTACCGGTTCGGCAAATCGTCCCGACCAGGTTTTTTTGTCTTGCATCGTCATCGTCTCTTGTCCAGAATGTGCGTTATATACAGAGATATATCTGTCATGCCAAATATGCAAAGTATAAATCAAAACACGATGTCCGATGCGTTACCCGATTTTCGTAACTGGGGTGTCATATTGCGTAGCCTGCTGTTAGTCAATGGTATGGCGCTGTTGGTTGCCATTGCACAAGCATCATCTTGGCAGGACATCCTAAAACGCATAATAGACATCTCTACGCTGCTACAGCCGGTGTTGTTATTGAACTTGTTACTGTTGTTCATACTTAATTCCTGGCTAGCACGACTGACCTACAAGCAGGGCGCCACTGTAGTACTGTTATTGGCAGTGACTGTCACTCTGATGATTTACCATTTGGGGGGCAAGCTGTACATTTCCGCTGTAGATTATGGGCATTTCCATTCTTGGCGTAACGCCTTGCTCAGTAGTGTTATTGCGGGCCTTTTGTTAGTCTATTTTCGATTTCGTGCCCATGCTCTTTCCCCTGCCCTGGATGAGGCGCGCTTGCAGGCATTGCAGGCTCGTATCCGCCCACACTTCCTGTTTAACAGCATCAATGCAGTGCTGGGTATTGTTCGTGCCGACCCCAAGCGTGCCGAGACCGCGTTGGAAGACATGGCCGATCTGTTCCGTATGGCGATGGCACACGATGGCGATTTAGTGACAGTGCGACAAGAAGTGGCGCTTGCGCGTCAGTATCTCGCGTTGGAACAATTACGTTTGGGCGGACGTCTCAAGGTAAACTGGTACACCGACAATATGCCGGATGATGCGCTACTGCCACCGCTGATATTGCAGCCATTACTTGAAAATGCCGTCTATCACGGCATTGAGCCGCTGGCCGAGGGCGGGCTTATCGATATCAAACTATATCGCAACGGCAATGAAATGCACCTCGAAATGTATAATCCGCGTCAGGAACAAGGTAGCCACCATGTAGGCAACAAAATAGCATTGAGCAATATACGTGAACGTTTAGCGTTGCAATTCGATGTCGAAGCAAGTTATTCGGTGGAGATCGGCAAGGATTTTTACCATGTGCATATAAAGCTTCCATATGTTAAGGAACCCCTGCATCTCCCTTCTTTCTCGTGAGCGAGTCAGGGTAAAAACTCTTGCGTAGGAAAAGAGGGGTATATTGTCTGGTGTAACTTCAAGGAGAGCTCAATGAACGATGTTGAAAGCCCCCTCACTGTTTTTATAGTGGATGACGAGCCGCCTGCACGCAATCGCCTTAAGGATCTGCTTGCCGATTGCGCCGAACAACTGCCGCTGCAACTGGTGGGCGAAGCAGGCAACGGATACGAGGCGTTGGATAAGTTATCCGAAGTGCAAGTTGATGTGGTGCTGGTAGATATTCGGATGCCAAAAATGGATGGAATCGAGCTGGCGCGTCATCTCAACAAGCTGCCTAAGCCGCCAGCAATCATTTTCACCACAGCTTATGATGTCTACGCCATTCAGGCTTTTGAGTTGCATGCCGTTGACTATCTGCTCAAACCTATTCGACTCGGGCGTTTATCTGATGCCCTCACGCGTGCGCGTTCTGCCGTGCCTTTACGAAGCGAAAAACTGCAGGAACTTAGCCCTGAGCCGCGCAAAAATATTGCAATTCACGAGCGTGGCAAGATCCATCTTATTCCCATCGAACAAGTGCTGTACCTGCGTGCCGAGCTGAAATACGTTACTGTGCGCACAGTGGAACGCGAGTACCTGACTGAAGAATCGCTCGGCGCGCTGGAAAAGGAATTTGCCGCACGTTTCATTCGCATCCATCGCAATTGTTTGGTGGCGAAAGACGAGATTGTCGGCTTTGAAAAAGTTGCCGATGAGAAAGGCGGCGAGTCACACTGGACGGTCAATCTCAAGCAATTGAACGAGATGTTGCCGATTAGTCGAAGGCAGCAGTTTATTGTGAAAGAGTTTGGTTAGGTGGACCACGCTTTATTAAAAATGCCGAACCAACCAAAAAATTAAAGATTGTTGCAACCAGAATGCATGCAGGTATCAGCAAACTGCCTTAATGTATCAAAAATTCTTCCAAAACCTACATGAGAAATAGGTGGCAATAACATTGCCCCCAACTATCCGCTATTCCGCAATCCCGCTGCAATTCCGTTAATTGTCAGGTGTATCGCACGTTTCACTAGGTAGTGGGTATCGCCCGAGCGGTGGCGGTGCAATAACCCCACTTGCAGGTGGTTAAGCGGGTCGATATAGGGAGTACGCGTGGTAAGGCTGCGCGCCAAGGTTGGGTTGCCTTCCAGCAAAGTGGTCGCGCCGGTGATGGCGAACAGCATATCCACAGTCCGTTGCCATTCCGTTTCTATCATGTTGAAGATGGTGTAACGCAAGGTTTCGTCCGGCACCAGTTCGGCATAACGTGAGGCGATGCCCATGTCGGTTTTGGACAGAACCATGTCCATGTTGGAGAGCAGGCCGCGAAAAAATGCCCAGTTTCGATACATGGCTTGTAGTTGCTGCAGACCGGCCTCGCCCTCGCGTTCGATAAATTGTTGTATCGCGCTGCCAAAGCCGTACCAGCCAGGCAACAGTACGCGGTTCAAACTCCAACTGAACACCCAAGGAATAGCGCGCAAGTCTTCGATGCTGTTGGATGCCTTGCGCGAGGAGGGGCGACTGCCGATGTTGAGTTCAGCAATTTCTCGGATCGGTGTGGCAGCGAAAAAATAATCGGTAAAACCGGGAGTCTCATATACCAGCTTGCGGTAGGCGACGAAGGCATCCAGGCTGAGCGCTTCCGCAATGCGGAGGTATTCCGGCATGGTGCTGTCATTATGATCACCATGTTGATGCAGTAGTGTGGCTTCCATAGTGGCGGCGATGAGAATTTCCAGATTGCGCCGCCCGATCTCAGGGTCGGAATATTTGCTGGCGATGACTTCGCCCTGTTCGGTGATGCGAATTTGAGCGTTTACGCTGCCCGGCGGCTGCGCCAGGATGGCCTCGTAGCTTGGGCCGCCACCGCGCCCCACTGTGCCGCCACGGCCATGGAAAAGTCGCAATTCAACGCCATGGTTTTCAAACACCTTAACCAGCTCGAGTTCAGCCTTATATAGTTCCCAATTGGCAGTAAGGTAACCGCCATCTTTGTTGCTGTCGGAATAACCCAGCATTACTTCCTGTGTATCGCCGCGGCTCTTTAACAATTCGCGGTAGAACGGAATAGAGAATAATTCGTTCATGATCACGCCGCAAATGCGCAAATCGGCGATAGTCTCGAATAGCGGAATGATATTGAGGTGCAGTTCATGACAGCTGCCCAGCAAGCCGACCTGCTGCAGCATTAGAGCCACTTCGAGCAGGTCGCTTACCGCATCAGTCTTGGAAATGATGTAGTTAGGCAATGCGACGTGACCGAAGCGGTGGTGAATTTTTGCGGCCACTTGCATCAGACGCAGCTCACTTTGAACAATATCAGAGAACTGTTCCAAATCGCTGACCAATGTCTTGCCTGCCTGCAATGCCTTGATTAGGGCACTGCGACGGCCTGCCTCATCCAGCTTGGGGTAGTCGGTATTACCCGCCTTGGCGAATAATTCACTCACTACCTGTTCATGCACGCCACTGTGCTGGCGCATATCCAGCGGTGCGAGATGGAAGCCAAATACCTCGACGGCGCGGCGCAGGTAAGCCACTCGCCCGCGTGCCAGATACAACGCGCCATGTTGTTCCAGCGAGTGAATAATGATATCAAGATCGGCTATATATTCTTGCGCATTAGCGTAAGGTTTTGCATCCCGGCCAACGGCACGCAGGTGCTTGACGTGGTGTCCGAGTTGTTCTGTCGTAGCTACCAGTCGCGAGTAGATTGCAATAAGCGCGCGGCGATAAGGTTCATCTTCGCGGCTTACCGCTTTGTCCGGCGACTGTGCGGCAAACTCCTCCAATTCCTGGCTGACTTTTACCAGCCGGGTAGACAGACTGAGCCGCGTACCGAGCAGATGGGTTTCCGTCAGATAGTATTCCAGTGCTGTAGCCGAATGCCGCATTGCGGCGTCCAGCATGACTTGGTGCGTGACAAATGGGTTACCATCGCGGTCGCCTCCGATCCAGCTGCCGATGCGCAGAAATGGCGGAACGCGCAGGCGCTTGCCGAAACGTACTTCTATCTGCTTTTCCAAACTGGCATAAATCTTGGGGATTTCACTGAAAAAGGTATAGCGATAATAGGCTAGCCCATTTTTTACTTCATCCGGCACTGTTAATTTTGATGTGCGCAACATGCGCGTGTGCCACAGTATCAGCACGAATCGACGTAGTGCTTCCTCATTGTCGGCAAGCTCGTCCGGCGTCATGTCGATCCGATCGCGGTCTGATAGCAGACTAGCGATGATAAGTTGGCAGTCGAGGATGCTCTTTCGTTGCACCTCGGTAGGGTGTGCGGTGAGCACCGGCGAGATCAGCGCCTTGTTGAGGAAAGCCTGCATGGTTTCGGCAGAAATATGCTTTCCCTGTATACGATCGAGAGCAAGTTGCACGCTTCCCTCTTGTGGCGGTGAACCGGCATTGAGATGCGCGCGGCGACGACGGTTATGGTGCAGGTCTTCAGCAATGTTGGATAATTGCGAGAAATAACTAAAGGCACGAACTACGGACAAGGTGTCGCGTGGTGACAATGCATCCAAGATTTGTTCCAGTTGATCGCGATCGCGCTCGTCCTGAGTCTTGCGGAAATGTACTGCACAGCGCCGCACGTTCTCTACCAAATCGAAGGTTTTTTCGCCTTCCTGTTCGCGTAATGTGTCACCAAGGATACGTCCGAGCAGGCGAATGTCTTCTCGTAATGGCATGTCTTTAAAGGATATATCGGCAGGCGTGGCGAGCAAGTTCATGGTATTTATCTTCTAAAACAGGTGTCTTCTACAGCATACGGTATAACGCGCGCGCAATAGGCTCATGTTAGAATGCGGCGCAATCGGATTTACAACTAAAGATTCAGGAAAACCAATGAATCAGGTATCTCAGGCGCAAGCCGCCCCCGCAAAACTGGTCATCGTATCGCGTGAAAGCGCGTTGGCAATGTGGCAGGCAGAATTTATCCGTGCTCGGCTACGTGCATTATACCAACAAACCGAAATCAGCATATTGGGCATGACCACGCAAGGCGATCAAATTCTTGATGTAACGCTGTCTAAAATCGGTGGCAAGGGTTTATTCGTGAAAGAACTTGAGACTGCGTTGGAAGATGGACGCGCTGATATTGCGGTGCACTCGCTGAAGGATATGCCAATGCATTTGCCACATGGATTTATGTTGGCCTGCATTGACAAACGTGAAGATGCGCGCGATGCCTTTGTTTCTAACCTCCATGCCAATCTCGAATCACTACCGCCTGGCAGTGTGGTAGGCACTTCGAGCTTACGCCGTGAAAGTCAGTTGCGTGCACGTTTTCCCCATCTGAAAATTGAGTCATTGCGAGGTAATGTGCAGACCCGTTTGCGCAAGCTTGACGAAGGCAAATACGCCGCCGTCATTCTCGCCGCTGCGGGTTTGAAGCGTTTGGGCTTAGGCGATCGTATCCGCGATTTAATTTCTCCTGAGAACAGCCTGCCGGCAGTGGGGCAGGGTGCGCTTGGCATTGAATGTCTTATTTCCCGCCCTGACCTGGAAGTGCTGTTGCGTCCACTGCACCATGCGGACACTGCTATTTGCGTGCGGGCGGAACGCGCCTTGAGCCGTGCGCTGGCGGGCAGCTGCCAGGTACCGCTAGGCGGTTTTGCAGAAATAGTGGGCAATGAACTGCGCTTGCGAGGCTTTGTCGGCAGCCCAGATGGTAGTCGCATGGCGCATGCCGAACTATGTGGTACAACTGCCGACCCTGAAGCATTGGGTAATGCCGTGGCGCAAGCATTACGCGCTCAGGGCGCGGATGAGATTCTTGCGGCTCTATGAAATTCGATATAACAAGTCACTACAGAGGCACACAGATACAAAGAGTAAAATTTATTTTTGGCAGGTATATATTTTTTCCAACAAGAGGGATGACTTTGTTTTTTTCCCCTGGGTTTTTAACTCTGTACCGCTGTCACTCAGTAATATAACAAAATTTATTTTGACATGATGCAACAGCAGCCACTAGCCGGATTGAACATCGTGGTGACCCGCCCGCGCGAGCAGGCGACGAATTTGGCACAACGCATAGTACAGGCTGGTGGGCGAGCAATCCTTTTTCCCCTGTTGGAAGTCAGCCCGGTGCTTGACTCGGAGTCTTTGCGCGCGCTTATCGCCCGTCTGCACGAATTCAATCTTGCTATTTTTATTAGTCCCAATGCCGTGCGTTATGGCATGGAAGCTATTATTACCGCAAGCAAATCTCTCTCCCCCAGTCAGCTCAGCTCTGTTAACTTTGTTCCGCTAGCAAATGAAACAGATGCGGGCAGTAAAGCGGGAGAGGGTAACGTTAGTGTTTCAACCGAACAATATAATGCGTTGCCCGCGTCCTTAAAAATTGCAACGGTAGGGCAAGGCAGTGTTCGCGCACTGCGTGATTACGGTGTAAAAAATGTCATCGCGCCGCAGGATCGTTTCGATAGCGAAGCCTTGCTGGCGCTGCCGGAATTGAAACAGATCGCAGGCTGGCGCGTGGTTATTTTTCGCGGCAATGGCGGACGTGAGTTATTGGGCGATACCCTTAAAGCGCGTGGCGTCAAGGTCGAGTACGTCACATGCTACCAACGTGCCAGGCCGCATCAAGATGCCACCCTGTTGCTTGCTGCCAATCCAGATGCCATTACAGTGACCAGTAGCGAGGCCTTGGGTTATTTGTGGGACATGCTGGATAACGTGGCGAAAAAAAGACTTGCCGCTGTGCCATTATTCGTACCGCATGCACGCATTGCCGAAACCGCGCATAAACTGGGTTGGAGCGAGGTTGTGCTGACTGATGAAGGGGATGACGGTTTGATATCAGGTTTGATAGCATGGGCAAAGAAAAATGCTTCAAACAGAATTGGAAATAAGCTATGACCAAGCAAGCGCCGCCCCCCGAACCGATCAATTCTGCTGTGCCGGAGGCTGTGATAGCGCCTGCCGTTTCGGCGCATAATCGTGTGGAAAATATCATTTCGCGCATGAGTGTTATGCAGATGGTGTTGGCTGTAGTGCTGGTAGTGTTCCTATGGCAGTGGTTTGACACTCACCTCCAGATTAATAATATGCAACAGGATTTGGCGCGCCGCTTGGCCGAAATGGACGGCAACAACAAGGCCAGCCAAGTATTGATGATGCAAGTGCAGGAGTCCATGCGTGAACTGTCTGTCAAAGTGAGCGTGCTGGAAGCACATTCTGCCGAAGCACAAAATCAGCGGGCTGCGCTGGAGTCGCTGTATCAAGATCTGTCCGGCAGCCGCGATGAGACGGTGCTGGCTGAAGTGGAGCAGTTGCTGCTGATCGCTGGACAGCAATTGCAACTTTCTGCCAATGTGAAGGCAGCGTTAATCGCCATGCAACAGGCCGATGATCGCCTTAAGCGCATGGATCGTGCCGCCTTAAATGGATTGCGGAAGGCTATCAATCGCGACATTGACAAGTTGCGTACATTGCCAGATGTAGATGTACAGGATATCAAGTTCCGCCTCGATAATCTCATCGCTGAAGTGGACACCTTGCCCCTAATACAGGACATTGCTCATGTGCCGCAGGAAAAAAATGTCGCCATAACCGCGCCAGTGCGTGATGAGGGCGCATGGCGGCATTTAATGCGCGAAGTCTGGGAAGACATGAAGCGCTTGGTGCGCATCGAAAATATGCAAAAGCGTGAGTTGCCGCTACTACCGCCTACGCAAACTTTCTTTTTACGTGAAAATTTGAAGTTGCGCCTGTTGTCAGCACGTCTTGGCTTGTTGTCGCGCGACGAAAAGAGCTTTAAACATGATCTGCAATTGGTACAGGAATGGATAGTACGTTATTTTGATGTCAAATCCACCAGTGGTGCGCTAGCTGTAACCACTTTGCAGAAGCTGCGGAAGTCCAACATAAACATTGAATTGCCGGATGTCAGTGCGAGCCTGGAAGCAGCGCGTAACTATCGTTCTTCGCTCGGCAAGGGGTCACGATGAAATTCCTGGTGTGGCTGCTGGGATTATTCTCGCTGGCCGTGGCGCTGAAGTTGGCAGCACACAATCCCGGCTACTTGTTGCTAGTGTATCCGCCCTATCGTATTGAGATATCGCTCACCCTGTTTTTGCTGATGCTGTTAGCCCTGTTCGTGCTGGGATATTTCGCCGTGCGCTTGGCACTGTCCGCCATCCGCCTCCCCGCTTATGTGCGCCAGTTCCGCATTGAACGTGCTCACAGCAAAGGACGCTCAGCCATGATGGAAGCGCTTGACGCGTTCTTCGAAGGGCGCTATGCGGTGGCGGAAAAGGCTGCGGTACGCGCGATGGAGTTAGGCGAAAGTTCCGGCCTCAACCCTGTCATTGCAGCACGTGCAGCGCATGAGCTGCGTGAATTCGACAGGCGCGATGCTTACCTGGCTACAGCCGATAATAAGTCGGCAGGTGTATCCACCATGCGCTTGATGGCGCAAGCCAAATTTAATCTCGATCAACACCAACCCCAGGCCGCGCTTCAATCGCTGAAAGAATTGCGCGAGAGCGGAGTAAAAGGACATATCGGCGCGCTTCATCTTGAGCTTAGGGCACAGCAACAGGCGCGAAATTGGGATGCGGTGCTGGATATTGTAGATCAGTTGAAAAAGCGCAGTGCAATGGATGACGCCGCTGCTGCGCAGATACGCCAGCAGGCCTGGCTGGAAAAAATCCGCGCGCACACGCTGGACGCTCAAGCGTTGCTGGCCATTTGGAAAAGCACCCCTGGCGAATTCAGAAAGCGCCCCAAAGTTGTAGCGGCGGCTGCGCGTGCCTTCATCCATCAGGGAGATTGTCGTAACGCAAAGCAGATTATAACTGACAGGCTAAACGTGGAATGGGATAGCGACTTGGTAATGCTATATGGGGAATGCCTGACGGGAGAAGCAGGGAGTCATATTGAACAGGCAGAGCGTTGGCTCAAGCAGCATCCTGACGATGCTGGATTGCTACTGGTGCTGGGGAAGTTGTGCTTACACCAAGGGTTGTGGAGCAAAGCTCAAAACTATCTGGATGCAAGCAACAGCATTGCACCCAGCAGCGCTGCGTATACCGCTCTTGGCCATTTGTCTGAGAAATTGCAGCAACCGAACGAGGCATTTAAGTATTTTCAAAAAGCCATGGCGTTGGCGCAGGGCTAATATGCAAGCGTGGCCAGGATAAAGCGGTGCATGCTTGCACCCCTATTATCAGAAAGCTTCTAACGTTGTGAATCGAATCTAAGAATTAAATCTGCCGAGTCAAGAGCACCTCTGGATGTCTTTGATGAATGTCTGCATGTTTCCAATTTTTATTGCCTTCATATTCTAGCCCGAACATTTCATAAACCGCTCATAAATGGTTAACCCTGCCATTGCCGCACCCTGCCAACATCTACATGGACAAAATCAGAGCCCGGATAATAGCCCACGCCGCCGCCGTGCAGCATAAATGCCGCACGGCGCACTTGGATAAGATCATGCCCGGGGACACGAATATCAGTCGCCTTACCGTCCAAATGCATACTGTGCTTGGCCACACCGCCGCTGCTCGCTGCGAGCTTGGCATTGGTGGCGGGCGAGCGATATCCGGAAATAATATGGAAAGGTTGGCGAGCCTCGATCATGCTGTTGATGCCATACAGCAAATCAAGCAGCACAGGGGACATGTTTTTTATTTCATTATTTCGGTGATCACGCAGCACATGATTGATATCAGCCAAGGCTTGGGGGATATAGTCACCCTCTGCCCAATAGACGGTTTTTATGCTTTCCCCTGTATGCGTGTTATAAAAGGCTAATGATCGTTCTCTGGCAGCAATATCACGCAGTGCGGCATGCGCCGGGAAGGGAGACAGTCCAGCTGCGGCGACCAGCATCCCTAATTTTAAAAATTGACGACGGCTATTGTCTTTTATTGTGAGTTTCATTGGATATCTCCATTTGGAATGGGGACTGGCAATCCCACTTCACGAGCCAGCCCTTCCTTTAGTTGAATGACTTCTTTCACTTTGTCCCAGTCTACCATGTCACCAATTCCTTGGGTCTTAGCTGAGTTCTCTACAATGGTTATCGGATCAATATTCTTTTTATAAACGTCCCGATTCACTTCAAGAAAAACGCGGCCATCCTTAAGACGCACCAGCAATACAGGGACATAAATGAGCTTGCCGGTCAGATTTTTGCGTACCTGCTGAAAAAGTGCGGCAATGTCATCCGGATGCAAACGGATGCAGCCATGACTCAGGAAATGATAGATACTCGCCGGTGCGATGGTGCCGTGAATACCGATTCCCGGAAGGCTAAGGCCAATCCAGTGCTTGCCCAATGGATTCTCCGGCCCTGGCGGCACCTGGGTCAGTACAATCTTCCCTTCTCGCCGCATTTCTTCCTGGATTGACTTGGGCAAATACCACGTCTTGTTTTCCTGGATATTAATGACACTGAAGCTGCCCATTGGTGTTGGCCAGTTCGGGCGTCCCAGGCCCACTGGATAGTAAACCATCAGCTTGCCTGCTTGAAAATAATACAGCATCCGCTGCGGCAGGTTGATCAGTATGCCATCCGTCAACCGTTCCGGAATGATATGACGGTTATCAATCTGCAACAGCTGATCCTGTTGTAACATTGCGCCTTTTTTTATTCCATTCATCCGTGCAAGAACGGACAGCTCTATACCAAAACGGGCGCTGATGCTGGTCAGGGAATCGCCTCGTTGCACAGCATATTCAAACTGCTCGCCCACCAACGCAGCAGGAAACTCCATCGTATCCTGTGTCCCCTCAATGGGAGCTGAAACCGAGGCTGTGGGAGCAGGTGCCGGAGCTGGGTCTTCATTCTTGCAGTAAGCGCACCGTGCCAAGACAAACAAAAGAATCCCCAAGAACACAAATACGATTTTTTTGTGCATCAAGGATATTCCCACTAGCGAGTGAGTCTTCCAGTAAGCAATCGATTTGAATTAAACAACTTGGACAATTTTTTTGCTGTCGCCATTATGTCCTTCGCGTCAAATAAAGCCGAAATCACCGCCAGCGCATCTGCACCTGCATGCACTAACGATGCGGCATTGTGCAGGGTGATGCCACCGATTGCTACCAGTGGCACGGCAAGTTCGACACGCGCCTGCTGCAATAATTCAATATCTGCCACTTCAGCATTAGGCTTTATGGTCGAGGGGAAAAATGCTCCGAATGCCACGTAATCCGCACCTGCATGAACTGCATCTTGAGCCAGTGACAGACGGTTATAGCAAGAAACGCCAATGATTTTATGTATTCCCAGTGCGGCACGCGCCGTATCAACGCTATTATCCGCTACGCCTAAATGCACACCATCCGCATCCACGTGCGCCGCCAGTTGTACATCGTCATTTACAATAAATGTTATGGCAAATTCACGCGTCAGTTTGCGTAAGGCGTGAGCCTGTTCCAATCGCTGCGCAGTATTTGCTGATTTATTGCGATACTGCAGAACCTGTACGTCACCTGCCAGTGCCAGTCGCGCACGATGCAACAAATCTTTGGTATCTGCACAGTCTGGCGTAATAGCGTAAACGCCTTTAATGGCGTACGCTGGATTCATCCTCTTCGTCATCTCGGGCCCAAAATAAACGATCTGGAATGTGCTGTCCCATGCCGGGACGGAAGGCATATTGCAATGCCTGCCAAGTAAACTCCTGAGCCTCTTTCACCGCTTCATTCATCGACAGGCCGTTTGCCAGCAAAGAGGCAATGGCCGAGGCCAAAGTGCAGCCGGAGCCATGGTAAATGCCTGACAGGCGCGCCCAGCTATCGCTACGTACTACGCCGTTCTCGCCGTAAAGAGTGTTAATCACCTTGGGCGTATGCTCGTGTGTGCCCGTCACCAGCACATATTCACAACCAAGCTGCACGATGCGCTTGGCACACTCGGCCAAGTCGGGATTATCTTCGTCATTATCTTCATCTTGAATGAGGCGGCGTGCCTCTATGCTATTCGGTGTCAGGATAGTGGTCTGGGGCAATAACAGTTCACGTAATGCGTCCAACATGTCCTCATCGGCTAGTTCATCGCCGCGGCCAGATGCCAACACCGGGTCAAATACCAACGGAATATCGGGATAGTCTGAAATCACTTCAGCAATCGCCGCAATATTCTCTACGCTGCCCAGCAGACCAATTTTGAACGCCGCCACGGGCATGTCTTCCAGCACTGCGCGTGCCTGATCAGATACCCACTCAGCATCAATTGGCAAGATGTCATCTACCCCACCAGTGTCCTGTACAGTGACTGCTGTCACAACGGACAGGGGATGACAACCCATGCTGGCAATAGTCAGAATATCGGCCTGCAAACCTGCCCCCCCGCTGGGATCAGTGGCACCAAAAGTAAGGACAATAGGCGGGATGTCAGACATGGCAGTAGGTGTCATTGTAAAATACAAAAGAAAAATGCAATTTTAACTGAAATTACTCGCCATGACCCCGAACCCTGAATATAAAACCTATATGTGCCTCATTTGCGGCTGGCTATATGACGAAGCCACTGGCTCCCCGGAAGATGGCATCTTGCCTGGCACGCGCTGGGAAGACGTGCCTATTAACTGGACTTGCCCGGAATGCGGGGCGCGTAAGGAAGATTTTGAAATGATTGAATTTTAATACTCAGCTTTAAAAGCAGCTTGTATTTGCATCAAGTTGAGTGTATAAAAACACATAGTAGGATTGGGTAAGATTAGAACGTAAACCATTTGGGAGACGCTTATCGAGACTGCAATAAATACAATCTGAAGTGAGTATTTCGCCGGAATCAAACCGGATAAGTCGATAACCCATCTATCGACATATAACGCCGCGCAATGCGGCGTTATTATCTCTCAAGCTCAAATCATGTACTTGATTTGCAAAGTAAGCTGCAACCTCATGCCAATGTCCTGACAACACGGATGCCTGTGTAAGAGTTACGACTCGACTGATCGCTCATGAAGCGAACGGCGGAGCGCGCGTCCCTCGGATCAATGATCCAGGAACCGCCGCGCAGCACTCGCCATTCCTGATTGCTAAGAGTGCTTATTGCACCGCCAGACGACCACGCCTTGCCATCTGCCGGAGCCCCCCTGTAGGTATCATGCCATGTATCCTCCACCCATTCCCATACATTTCCCAGCATGTCATGCAACCCAAATGCGTTAGGCGCAAAACTACCGACTGGTGAGGCACGCTTACAACTCCATTCGCTTTTGCTGTCTTGGCAGTTGCAGTTGTTTTTGCCAAGCTCATCACCCCAGTAATATTCCGTTACCGACCCGGCACGGCACGCGTATTCCCATTCCGCTTCAGACAACAAGCGATAGGTCTTGCCCGTTTGGGTTGATAGCCAGCGCACATAGGCTTGCGCGTGAATAAAATTAACATTAGTCACGGGCAGATTGTCACCTGCCCAACCGTTATCTGCAGGGGAATAGGTAGTTTCGCCGGACACGACGAAACGCTTCCATTCCGCCATTGTGACCGGGTATTTTCCTACTGCGAAAGGGCGAGCAATGGTAACTTTATGTTTGTCAGATACTTCGCCCATACGATAGCTGCCTGCCGGTATCACTACCATCTCAGGAGTGTCCGGCGCATCGCGGAAAACTTTGGCAAGCCCGACTTCGTTTGCAGCCGCCATTTGTTCAAGTTGAATTTGTTCTACCGACCAGCACTCTATGCCTAGCGGTCCATTCAGCTCTTTCTTCTGTTCCCTAAGCTTTGCCTGGGCCTGTGCATGTTCCTCCGCCAGATAGATGAGACAGGCGACCTCTTCATTAGCAGAAGCCTGCACCCATTCCTTTTCCACTAGGCCATCTTGGGTGATGGCATTAATAAGGTGGCTACCCGCAGGCAGAAAAAAGCGTCGGGGTGTGTTTTTATCCAGTTGACCCTGATCGTCGCCATTTACCGTGAGATAGCAGTCCATGTCGGACTCAAGCAGCAAAGCAACCTGCAGGGGCGCAGCAGCAGTTTTAACAGGAGACTCGTTGCCGAAATCCGGATTCTTGAGATGGTCTTCTTGTTGTTCGTTAATCATTAATGCCATCCAGTGTTAAAAGAATTGAAGAAGAAATGGTAAAGGTTCAGGAACGCCTCTAAAAATTCAGAAATTTACAAGAATCTGCTACGCAGATGTTCGCAAATTTTTATTTTTTGAAAATGCACTTCAATGAATTAACTGCCGTTTACGGCAGCGTCCTGGCGAGACGAAGGCCGAAATTAAAATTCCTTATTGTCGGCACACTCCCATGACGATGGGCACAGCGCGCGTACCTCGGAAAGCTACTCCAAGAACCGCCGCGCATCACGCGACCAAGCTGGTTACCTCCAGACGACCAAGGCTTCCCATCGGCCGGAGCCCCTTCGTAATTATCATGCCATATGTCCTCCAACCATTCCCATATGTTTCCCAGCATGTCATGCAGCCCAAAAGTATTGGGCGAAAAGCTACCCACAGGCGAGGCACGTTTACGACTCCATTCGCTCCCGCTGTCTTGACAGTTACAATTGTTATGCCCTATCTCATTACCCCAGTAATATTCCGTCACCGACCCGGCACGGCAGGCATATTCCCATTCCGCTTCAGACAACAAGCGATAGGTCTTGCCCGTTTGGGTTGATAACCAGCGCGCGTAGTTCTGCGCGTCAAACCAACTAACATTGGTAACCGGCAAGTTATCGCCCTCCCAATCATTATCCGAGGGCAAATAGGATATCTCGCCCTTTTCGACATAACACTTCCATTCCGCTACCGTAACCGGATATTTACCTATTGCAAAAGGGCGAGTAATGGTAACCTTGTATTTATTAAATGCTTCCCCCCTGCGATAGCTACCTGCCGGTATCACCACCATTTCGGGAGCATCCGGCCCATCACGGAATACTTTGGCAAGTCCAACTTCTGTTGCCGCCGCCATTTGCTCCTGTTGTATCTGATCCACCGACCAACATTCTATGCCCAGCGGCTTGCCCACTTCTTCTTCACGTTTTGCTTGTAGCTGGGCATACTCTTCCGCCAGTTGAATCAAGCAGACAACCTGCTCTTCGTGATATAAATCCTGAGTCCATTCTTTTTCCAGCAGACCATCTTGCGTGATGACGTTGATAAGATGGCTGCCTAGGGGCAGCACGATGCTGAGTGGAGTATTTTTCTGCAGTGCACCATGGTTATCGCTATTCACCATGAGACGGCAGTTCATGTCGGTCTTGAGTAGCAATATAGCTTCACGACAGCGCTCAGTTTTTTGCGGTTTTTGTTCTTCCATATTAGCCACCCAATTACCTCTTGCCACATACCGCTAACTTTGATGACGACAACCGAGTCAGCCTTTGCTAGGAGTGCAATCTTCTGAGACGATACAAAAGCGAAAGAGCAGTTATCGCACCAAGATTAAATTGAGATTGCTCCAGTATTGTTCGTCACTCAAGTGAGATTAAATATCGAAAGGGTCAAAAACAGGAGGGAATCAGTTAATCGGCCGGTTCATCCAGCGTGCTGGCAATACGGAACCCAAAATCGTCGTATCGGCTTGACGTTACGGCTCGAGCGCGGCTGGCGGAGCGCGCAAGTTTCGGGCTGCAATCCCAAGAACCCCCACGTACCACGCGTCCCTGCTGGTTACCTCCATACGTCCAAGTTGTCTCGTCTGCTGGAGCCCCCTCGTAATTATTATGCCAATGGTCCTCCACCCATTCCCACACATTTCCCGACATGTCATGCACACCGAAAACGTTAGGCGCGAAACTTTCTACTCGCGAAGCACGTTTACAACTCCATTTGCTCCCGCTATCTTGGCAGTTACAGTTATTTTCGCCTATTTCATCGCCCCAGTAATACTCAGTCACAGAACCAGCACGGCAAACGTATTCCCACTCCGATTCAGTCAGCAAGCGGTAAGTCTGACCAGTCTGGGCAGTAAGCCAACGCGCATAATCCTGAGCGTCAAACCAACTGACGTTAGTGACTGGCAGGGTGTCACCTATCCATCCATTATCAGAGGGACGATGGGGAGGGATTTCCGGCTCAACGTAGGGCTTCACTTCGCTGCCATCACCTGGTGCACCAAAATAAACGCTCATCGGTTCCTCGATAATGACACTCTTCGCATCAACGAATCTTTTCCATTCCTCTACCGTAACTGGATATTTGCCTACGGCAAAAGAACGAGTAATGGTGACCTTATGTTTATCAGATACGTCGCCCATTCGATAGCTGCCCGCCGGTATCACCACCATTTCCGGGTAATCCGGCCCATCACGGAACTCTGGGGCAAGCCCCGCTTTTTTCGCCGCCTCCAGTTGTTCCTGCCGTATCTGCTCAGCCGACAAACATTCTATGCCCAGCGGCTCCCGCATTTCCTCTTCTAGTATTGCTCGTGCTTGGGCGTGTTCTTCCGCCAGATGAATGCAATGCACGACCTCTTCTTCCCGATATAACGGCTGCACCCATTCCTTTCCCACCAGACCATCTTGCGTAGCGGCATGAATAAGAGGGTACCCCAATGGCAATACGAAGCTGCGGGGGCGATCTCTTTCCAATATACCCTGATCCTCGCCATCAACCATGATGTGGCAATCCATGTCCGTCTCCAGCAGCAAAGTGGCTACCTGGCTGTGTTTGGCTTCCTGATGTTTTTGCTCTTCCTGTTCAATCACCTAATCATCTCCCTTGCAAATTTCTGATTTTGATAGCGATCACCATATCACTTTAACAGAGTAAGGTAATATGCTGGGCACGACAAACCCGAGTAGGGCATTCCCGCCCAGATTAAGTTCCTTCGGAAGGTTTCCAGATTTTGCGTTGATCATGGTGCAATCCAATGTCAAAAAGTGGAGTAGAAGTGAAAATAAGATTCAATACCTAAGCCATTTCTTTACAGCGTCCTGGCAACACGAAAGCCAATACCGTAGTTCCGGATTGAAGGCTCAATCCATAAACGAAGGGGAGAACGCGCGTCCCGCGGATCGCTATCCCAGCAACCGCCACGTAACACACGCCACTGCCGGTTGCCTTCGGACATCCAAGCCGTCCCGTCGTTCGGAGCCCCTTCGTAATTTTCATGCCATGGGTCCTCCACCCATTCCCATGCGTTTCCCAGCATGTCATACAGGCCAAAAGCGTTAGGTTTAAAGCTCCCCACGGGCGAGGCACTTTTACAGCTCCATTCGCTCTCGCTGTCTTGACAATTGCAATTGTTATGACCTACCTCATCACCCCAGTAATATTCAGTCACTGACCCTGCACGACATGCGTATTCCCATTCCGCCTCAGTCAGTAAGCGGTAGGTATGGCCTGTCTGAGTCGATAGCCAACGCACATAATCCTGCGCATCAAACCAATTGACATTGGTCACCGGCAAATCACTGTTAGTCTCTTTAACATAACTCAAAACTTCGTGATGCAATTCAGTTGCCTTCGTAGGGGTTTTGAGTAAAACCTTGTTATGCCCGCGAACTGTACCTGTACCCGCCAAATACCCCGCTCCAATACCAGGCAATACCTCATCTTCAGGCCGCAACCTCTCGACGAAACGCTTCCACTCTTCCACCGTAACCAGATATTTCCCTACTGCAAAGGGACGCGCAAAGGTAACCTTATGCTTCTCAAATACTTCGCCCATGCCATAACTTCCCGCCGGTAGCACCACCATTTCAGGAGTATCCGATCTATCGCGGAATGCTATTGCTTCAAATCCAGCTTCCTTCGCCGCCAATATTTGTGCTTGTTGTATTTGTTCCGCCGACCAGCACTCTATACCCACAGACTGGTTCAACTCTTCAATTTTTTGATCATTTTTCATGATATCTCCGTGGCTTAATATAGGCAATCGCACGGACTGACAGTCCCGCAGGCACTGGGCCAAGAGCCACAACACAGGGAAATTTTCTCTCTTTTAGGGCAACGCTCCAGCCATGCCATATGAAATTTTCGGTTGATTTAAGCAGCCCTACTCACTTTCCAGAATAGCCTAAAGTAGCCCTTTCAGTCAACAGAAAGTATGGCGAGTAAATAAACTGTCCGAACATATAACACATGATTAATCCAGCATAATTCGGCCCTAGGCAGTTGCCGGTCTTTGCTCGTACCCAATTGATTACATTGATGCGCCTATTATTTAGGCAAATGCATTGATATATAATAATCAATACCTTATGCACAGCCAAACCTGAAGTCCGACAGATAACGAACTTACTCGCCACATTTATTGCTAAATAGCTAATAGTCGAGGAGCCCGCAGCGATGTTCTCTGTCTGCTAAACAAAAATGAAATTGCTGCCGTCTCTGGTCATTCTGAAAATGCGTGACTCAGTTCTGGTAGCTCACACCGACAAATATCGTTCGTCCTGGTAATGGATAAGCGTTATATTTTCCCGGAGTAAATTGGCTGCTTACCGCATAATTAAAATATTTCCGGTCAAATAAATTGTTCACTGACGTGCTTAACTGCCAAGGACCGGTTTTATGTACAAGCTTAATATCAGCAACCGTATATGCAGGAATCTTTTTTCCTAAAGTATTCGCCTCATCGTTGTCCATGAACGGTGAATCAACGTAGGTGACCGATGAATTCAATAATGTTTGTTCGCTTATTGCCCATGCTGCGCCTAGATTCAACTTTTGCCTAGGGACCAATGGAACCCTCTTGTCTGCAATATTCACGTTAGTTTGCGTGAATGCCCCACCGGCCAAAACACCGCTTAAAAATTTTGCATCGATATAGGTATAGGCTGCATTTAATGCAAGCTGGGGTAATGCCTGCCATTTTCCATCCAATTCAAAACCCCTGCGTCGTGTCGGCGGCAAATTGGTATTGCCAATACCCGTGGTGAATGGATCAAGATGGATTTCATCACGCGTTTTGTTATTGAACAAGGCCGCTCGCCAGTTCCCTTTATGAATGCGCTGATCCACACTGAGCTCCATATTGTCAGAGGTCTGAGGGCGCAAAAACTGAAATTGATTGGTAAAGGTTGGCGATGATTCGTAAATTTCATCTATATTTGCAAAACGGAAGCTACGCCCAACTTTCCCATGTAATGCCACTCCACGATCAAGTTGATGGCGCAGACCAAGTTCATAAGCATTTTTTGATGCCTTAAAAGAACCCGGTGTAGCAGCAGAGCCAAATGCCGCACCAGGAGCGGCCGCGTTGAAAATATCATTCGCGTCTATAGTGATCCGTTCATTACGCACCCCGGCCAAGAGGGATGTTGCTTTTGATAAATGCGTCGTATTTTGTAAATACCAAGCGCTATTTTGCTGGTCCATGGATATTTGGTTAATTGGCTGTCCAATATGCGCCGCAGCGTTTGACGTATGCAAGTCATAATTCCAGCGATACACATCAATACCCGCTACCAAGGTGCTATCCCCACCTAATGAATGCGGAACCTTGATGCGAGGTGTAAGCGAAGTCACGTTCAAATCGCTATCGCGGTAATTTGGGAAACCGTTAAAATCAAAATAGGATTTTTGATTCTTGGTGCGGCGTGCTACGCCCACATTAACATCCGTACCAGAAAATCGCTGCTGCCATTCAAGCGCAACTTGATTGCCATCGCGGCTGGCATAGTCCAGCGGGGTAGCAGCGCCACGCGGATCAGTCGCCACCAGGTCAATGCCGGCGCTCGGCTGTACCAGCCGCGCGCCGGGTAGGCGAATGTCCTGTCGATCGATCCCAATTTTCAATGCAAGCTCACCTGCGTCCAACATCCACCGTGTATTTGCCTGCACATTGGTTTGCTCGTTGCGGTTGTTCGCACGGTATCCATCAGAAACTAATTGATTAGCTGTAAAGTCAATTCCAGCTTTACCAGAAAAATAATTAGCATTTGCCTGCACCTCAGCCATACCATAACTACCCGCCTTCACACTGACTTGCCCCGTCGTGCCTGCGTGCGTAGGCGATTTGGTGATGATATTGATTACGCCGTTAGTCGCGCCGTCACCGTACAAGACAGCACCACTGCCACGCATAATCTCAATGCGCTCAATCGAAGCGAATGGGATGGCCGACCACTGAACCCCTGAAAGATCAGCGTTAGTAATGCGCCGCCCATCCAGCAGAATTAGCGTATTTTGTCCGGCAGCTGCGCCAAAACCGCGCAAATCAACTGTGGCTAATGCGGCATTGTTGCCAAATAGATCTCGCGCAGAAATACCAGCTTGCTGCGAAAGCAATTCCGGTATCGTGCGTGCGCTGCTTTTATTGATAGCTTCGCGCGTAATGATGGATACATTAAGTGGCTTGTCAGCGTACGTTTCTTCGAATCGCGACCCGGTGACAATGATAGTTTCGAGCGTAGGATCGTCCGTTATTGCGTAAGCTGATGAAGTAACCGCGCACAAAATGGCGGCGACAAGTTTTTGATGTTTCATTAAGATTTTCCTGAGCGAATTCCAAGGTTCCCCGTTGAAATGTTCAAACACAGGAAATGCACAAGCAAAAGGAAGGAAGTGCTGGCTAACCGACGCGGCTTGCCATCCCGCCGTCCATGCGCCACCCGCAGCATTTCCCGACCTAAAGAACCTCTGGTGAGGCTCCTGTGCTCAAGGCCGGTATCCGGGCTCGCAGGACTAGACGCATCGCCTTCCCATGATTGCTCACAGTGGCTTAACTCAGGTTTTCCATAATTTACGCGTCTTGCATTGGTCGCTTGCTAGTTTCTGTCTACTATGCAAATTTAATCAGCTAGGGAGAAGCCACCGCCTCGATAAACCAGGCCAGCGCCCCGCCTTCCTTACTAAATTTACTTATCAAACAAATACTGCGCGATCATCACGCGAATTCATGAAACATCCAAGTTATCAACACGTCCACACCTGCTTACCGTTGCGGGGGCAGCACAGGCCTGAGGAATAAATTCCCTCACCTGTTTCCCGTTTAACCAGACGCATTCCTGTGTCTGGCACCTTAAGCGGCGCGAAGTATATCAGACGCGAAAGCTTGAATGGTTTTGAGCCAGAACATGCTTTCTTGACGCATGTGTTTTGCAAGAAACACTATCAAATATAGAGAGCTGAAATAAACGGTGAAACTTCATCTTATAAAGCACATCCTAAGAACAATGGTAAAATTATTATTTATGCAAGATTCAAATTAGGACTCTGTACCATGAGCTCACGCAACGAATATTTGTTTGAACAATCGCAGCACGTCATTCCAGGTGGGGTCAACTCGCCAGTACGTGCATTTAAGTCGGTGGGCGGCACACCGCTGTTTTTTAAACGCGGCCAGGGCGCATACGTGTGGGATGCCGACGACAAGCGTTACATCGATTATGTTGGTTCGTGGGGGCCGATGATTGTTGGCCACTGCCATCCTGCCGTGGTCACGGCAGTGCAGGATGCTGCCGCGCAAGGTTTGGGTTTCGGTGCGCCCACTGCGGCCGAACTGGAAATGGCCGAACTGTTGTGCAAGCTTCTTCCCAGCATAGAAATGGTGCGACTGGTGAGTTCCGGTACCGAAGCCACCATGACTGCAATCCGTTTGGCACGCGGCTTTACCGGGCGTAGCCGGATTATTAAATTTGAAGGCTGTTATCACGGCCATTCTGATGGTCTGCTGGTCAAAGCAGGTTCCGGCGCACTGACTTTCGGCCAGCCGAGTTCCTCTGGCGTACCAGCGGAAATCGCGGCGCTGACTACGGTGCTCGACTATAACGATGTGGCTGGGCTGGAGCGTACCTTTTCCGCAATAGGCAACGAGATTGCTGCAGTTATTGTTGAGCCAGTTGCAGGCAACATGAACTTGATTATCCCCAAGCGCGAATTTCTGGATGCGTTGCGTGCGCTGTGTACTAAACATGGTGCAGTGCTTATTCTGGACGAGGTGATGACCGGCTTCCGCGTCAGCCTGCAAGGCGCACAAGGCCATTACGGCATCAAGCCGGATCTGGTCACGCTGGGCAAGGTTATGGGCGGCGGCCTGCCCGCCGCAGCCTTCGGGGGGAGACGTGACATAATGCAATGCTTGGCGCCGCTCGGTGCGGTGTATCAAGCTGGCACCCTGTCCGGCAATCCGGTGGCAGTGGCGGCGGGGTTGGCTACGCTTGAATTAGTGCAGCAGCCGGATTTCTACGAGCACTTAAGCGTGCTGACGCGTCAACTAACCGAGGGCTTGGAACAGGCTGCCAAGCAGCATGGCGTCGATTTTTCCGCCCAATCCATCGGCGGCATGTTCGGTTTGTATTTCCGTGCCACCCCGCCGACCTCTTATGCCGAAGTGATGACCTGCGACAAGGAGGCGTTCAATCGTTTTTTCCATGCCATGCTGGACGAAGGTATATACATGGCGCCATCCGCATTCGAGGCAGGTTTCGTGTCGTCAGCACATACATACGCAGACATTGCGCAGACCATCGCGACTGCCAGCAAAATTTTCGCAGCTTGGTAGCATGGGACTATTTTCGCGCGCTACATTTTTTACCACGGTTAATCATTTGCGCGATTTGCCGGTTCATGGTGGAAGAGAAGTTGCTTTCGCCGGACGTTCTAACGCGGGCAAATCAAGTGCCATCAATACGCTGGCCAACCATGTTCGCTTGGCTTATACCAGTAAAACACCGGGGCGGACCCAGCATCTAAACTATTTTGATTTGGGCGAACATTGCTTTCTGGTGGACTTGCCGGGCTATGGATATGCCAAAGTGCCAGTGGAAATAAGGGCACACTGGGAAGAGCTGCTGAGCGGGTATATACAGACACGGGAGGCATTATGCGGGCTGGTCATCATAATGGATGCGCGACATCCGCTCACCCAGCTGGATGAGCAAATGCTGGATTGGTTTGCACCCACTGGCAAGCCAGTGCACGTGCTACTCACCAAGTCAGATAAACTAAGTCGCCAGCAGGCGAATATGACGCTGAATCGTGTTAAATTGCACCTCGCGGAGCATTTTCCATTTTGTTCGGTGCAGTTATTTTCTAGTCTGAAAAAGATAGGTATGGATGAGGCCGAGGCGGTGATTGCTGGCTGGTTTTCTGCCAAGTAGCAGACAAAAAAATGCCCCCGGCTAATAAGGAAAAGCCAGGGGGCGAAAATGCCTCGACTTTATTGAGCCAAGACAGCCCGCTCAGGGAGGAGAAGCGGGAGATGACTTCTCACCATCTATAACATCAGACTAAATAATGATGAAAGAGTTCCAATATTAAGTAAAAATTTTAGGATTTAAGTTATGCACACACTCGGGCAATATCCACATAAACGGATGCGACGCATGCGCCACGATAAGTTTTCCCGCGCCTTGATGCGTGAAAACGTGCTGACCGCAGCAGATTTCATTTACCCGGTATTCGTACTGGAAGGTTCTAATCGCGAGGAGGCTGTGGCATCCATGCCTGGGGTAAAACGCCAGACCCTGGACAAACTGCTAGTACAAGCTGAAGAGTGCGTCAAACTGGGCATCCCCATGCTTGCCCTGTTCCCTGTGATAGATACTTTGCTCAAGTCGGAAGATGCGCGCGAGGCGCTCAATCCGGACGGACTCGTACCGCGCGTAGTAGCCGCGCTCAAAAAACACTTCCCCGAGCTTGGCCTGATGACTGATATTGCCCTTGACCCCTATACCAGTCACGGACAAGATGGACTAATCGATGCCCACGGCTATGTCATGAACGACGAGACCGTCACCGTCCTGGCACAGCAGGCACAAGTCCACGCACAGGCCGGAGCTGACGTGGTAGCCCCTTCCGACATGATGGACGGGCGTATTGCTGCCGTACGGGTTGCCCTTGACCGCAAAGGATGCAATCACACCCGCATCATGGCCTATTCAGCCAAATATGCTTCCAGCTTCTATGGCCCATTCCGCGATGCGGTTGGCTCCAGTGCCAATCTGGGTACTGGCGACAAGTACACTTATCAAATGGATCCAGCCAATTCCGACGAAGCGCTGTGGGAAGTCGGTCTGGATTTGCAGGAAGGTGCCGACATGGTAATGGTCAAACCGGGCATGCCTTATCTGGACATTGTTCGACGTATCAAAGATGAATTTAAGGCACCAACTTTCGTGTATCAGGTAAGTGGCGAATACGCCATGCTTAAAGCGGCCTCGCAAAACGGCTGGCTGAACGAACAGGCTTGCGTACTGGAATCCTTGCTGTCATTCAAGCGTGCTGGCGCGGACGGCATCCTGACTTACTTTGCCTTAGATGCGGCGCGGTGGTTGAAGCAGGAGTAACTGCGCCGATTAATTCCCGTAGATTTCTGTCGATTGATTAGAACATCTGAATTCCGGCCTTCGCGGAAATGACGAATTGCACTATTTGGTGGCCGACTCCACAGCTAAACAAAGAGGCAATAACCCATGAAAATTGCGACAATTTTTTTACTCGTTTGCAGCAGCCTGTTCGTTTCGGCCTGCAAAACTACCCCAGAAGATCAAGCTCGTTGGGCTGCCTATGAGCATGAGCTAAACACTAAGGTTATAGACCCTCGGCCAATTATTTACGAGATGAGTCCATGAACATTCTGCCAGTTACATTAATAATCCGGCCAATTTCTAAATTAGTTAAGGAGCGAATATGGACATTCACGTCTATGACACTTATGTAAAAGCTAAAGATGGCCACACTATGCACTTTGATGTATTCACTGCGGTGAAGGACGATCAGAAAGCGATCAAATCCGCTAAAGAGTGGCTGACTTCAATCGGTGAAGGCGAAGCACTTATCACGAGCAAAGAATGCAATTTTTGCCACATTCAAAGCGCATCCAACAACGTTATTGAAGCGATTAACAAGGATGGGTACTTCATCTACAAGATGGAAGGTTGTAAGTAATAGAATTCTAGTGCTCCAAAAAGAAGGTTTGGCAAACCGGTCACAACAAATGAGTTCAAATTTTGGTAGCCCAGACCCGTAAATTGTGTCTGGCAACATACAGGAGCCAGTAATGTCTAATAAAAAAGTGATTCAAACCCTTGACGCACCAGCCGCTATTGGCATTTATTCGCAAGCTGTCTGCGTAAACAAAACCGTGTATCTTTCCGGCCAGATCGGGCTGGATCCCAACAGCATGCAAATGGAAGAAGGCATAGAGGCGCAAATTCATCGCGTATTCCAGAACCTGCGCGCGGTGGCCGGTGCTGCCGACAGCAGCTTGAACGATGTTGTGAAGCTCAATGTTTATCTCACTGACATAAACAGCTTCACCAAAGTGAACGAAATCATGACGTCCTATTTCCATCAACCCTACCCGGCACGCGCGGTGGTAGGTGTGGCGGCATTGCCGCGAGGCGCGCTGGTGGAGATGGATGGCATATTATGCTTGCAGGACTAGGCATACACCTCCTGTGCTATCCCTGTTTTGCAGTATTTCAAACGTGCTTCCCGCCAGCATTCCTGTAGCCACATTAACCAAGCTCGCAAAACTTGGTATTCGCAACCGCTTCGATCTGGTGCTGCATTTGCCGCTACGTTACGAGGACGAAACTCGGGTAACGCAAATCGTCGCGCTTGTGCATGGTGTGAGCGCGCAAGTGGAAGGCGAGATCATCCACAATGAGGTAACGTTTCGCCCACGTCGCAGCCTCATATGTCAGTTGCAGGACAGTAGCGGCGTGCTGCATCTAAGATTTTTGAATTTCTACCCAAGCCAGCAGAAGCAACTCGAAGTAGGGAAAAAAATCCGTGCCTTGGGTGAAGTGCGCATGGGTTATTTCGGCATGGAGATGGTGCACCCAAAGTGTCGCGTCGCGGGTGAAAGCACACCGCTAAAACAAGCGCTGACACCTGTGTACCCCACTACCGCAGGCCTGCCGCAAGCTACGCTGAGCAAGCACATTCAGGCTGCCTTGAACGAGCTTGAACTGCCTGACACACTACCAGCAGCTTTGCTCGCACGCTTGAAGCTTTCCAGCTTTGCCGACAGCGTAAGGTTGTTGCACAATCCTCCGCCCGACATTGATGAGGATACGCTGCTTAAACGCACCCATCACGCTTGGTTGCGCATCAAGTTTGATGAATTGTTGGCGCAGCAACTTTCCATGCGAATACATTACCGCAAGCGGCAAAGTCGCAATGCGCCGCGCCTGCGCGCACTCGGCCATTATACGCAGCGACTGTTGCAGACTTTAACCTTTAGTCTCACCGCCGCCCAACAAAAAACCTTGCGCGAAATCAGTCGCGATCTTGAAAAAGCGCATCCGATGCAGCGTCTGCTGCAAGGCGATGTGGGCAGTGGTAAAACCATTGTTGCGCTACTGGCCGCCTTGCAGGCGATAGAAAATGGCTATCAGGTGGCTTTGATGTCGCCCACCGAAATACTTGCCGAACAGCACTATCACAAATTGCGTGATTGGCTGGAGCCGCTTGGCATCAATCCCGTATGGCTTTCTGGCAGCCTGAAGAAAAAAGATAAGCAAGCCGCTATCGAACGTATCGCGCAAGGCGAAACGCAGTTGGCCATCGGCACGCACGCATTGTTTCAGGATCAAGTTACATTCCCCAAGCTGGGATTGGTTATCGTGGACGAGCAGCATAAATTCGGCGTGCAGCAACGTTTAGCGCTGCGCGGCAAGGGCGACGAGCCGCACCAGTTGATGATGAGTGCGACACCCATCCCGCGTACTTTAGCGATGAGTTATTACGCCGATCTCGACGTATCAGTCATCGACGAATTGCCACCAGGGCGCACGCCTGTTATCACTAAACTTGTGAGCGATAACAGGCGCGAAGAGGTGCTTGCGCGCGTTCGCCAAGCCTGCCTCGCAGGGCAGCAGGCTTATTGGGTATGCCCGCTGATTGATGAATCGGATACGCTGGAATTACAGGCCGCGCTGGAAACACACCAGAGGCTGGCACAAGCACTGCCTGATCTGCGAGTAGGTCTGGTGCATGGCAAACTGAATACCGCCGAGAAAATACGCGCGATGGCCGCATTCAAAACGGGTGAAACTCATCTCTTGGTGGCAACCACGGTGGTCGAAGTCGGCGTGGATGTACCCAATGCCGCCATGATGGTGATTGAACATGCCGAACGTATGGGACTGGCTCAGCTGCACCAGTTGCGTGGACGCGTCGGGCGCGGTGCTGCACAGAGTTTGTGCATTTTGCTATTTCAACAACCGCTTTCCGAATTAGCGCGCGCGCGCCTGAAAATAATTTACGAAAACACGGATGGTTTTGAAATCGCTCAGCAGGATTTGAGCCTGCGCGGCCCGGGTGAGCTGTTGGGCGCACGCCAAAGCGGCGTCCCCATGCTGCGTTTTGCCGATGTCACCGAAGATGCTGCTTTGCTCAATTGCGCGCAAGCTATTGCTGACGAAATGCTGTGTGATTTTCAGCAGGAAGCACGTGCACACTTGCAGCGATGGATGGCGAATAGACAAGATTATCTGCATGTCTGATACTTATTCGGCGCGTGTTTTGGGAATAGAATCCTGGCGCACCTTCCTGCCTGATATCGACGCGGGCTATGCGCCTTGGCTGCATACCGATGGATCCCTTACATTGCGCATTCAGCAACGTTGCGATAACTTCAGGGTGTGTAACGTACATAACCGTCTGGCAACAGCCGCGTATGATGAAACGGCGCTGCTTGGCGTGCCAGCCCAGCAAAAAATTTATACGCGTGAGGTGTTTTTGTATGCCGATGACAAACCCGTGGTGTACGCGCACAGCGTGGTTGCGGCGCGGCATTTGTGCGGTGCATGGCACGCGCTGCGAAATTTGGGCAATCGTCCATTAGGCGCACTATTGTTTGCCCACCCGCTGGTGCAACGCTCAGTGCTGCATTTTCACGCGCTTAAGCCTAATCATCCGCTCTATCGACGCGCTGCCGTTGCTCTCGACATGCCACCCCAAAAACTATGGGCACGGCGTTCGCTATTCATCTTGCGCAATGCGCCGTTGTTGGTGACGGAAATTTTTTTGCCGGATATTCTTACGCTGAAAAAATGAAATTCAACGAGCGAATAAATCTGTATATCCAGCTAACGAGGCTCAACCGCCCCATTGGCATCCTGCTGCTGCTGTGGCCTACATTGTGGGGGGTGTGGATCGCGGGCAACGGCCAGCCGGCATGGAACATCGTCGCTATTTTTGTGCTCGGCACAGTCTTGATGCGCTCTGCAGGCTGCGCTATCAATGACCATGCCGACCGTGATTTCGACAAGCAGGTAAAGCGTACCCAAGATCGCCCTCTCACCAGTGGAAAACTCGCACCGAAAGAGGCGCTGTGGCTGGCGGCTGGGCTGTCGCTCCTCGCCTTTCTGCTGATTTTGCCGCTCAATGGATTGACACTGCTATTGTCTATTCCCGCTCTGTTCTTTGCCGCCAGCTACCCCTATACCAAACGTTTCTTTGCCATTCCACAAGCTTACCTCGGTATCGCATTCGGCTTTGGTATCCCGATGACATTCGCAGCACAACTCGGCAGCGTTCCCGCCATAGCATGGTGGTTGTTAATCGCTAATGTATTTTGGGCGATTGCTTACGACACAGAATACGCGATGGTGGATCGGGACGACGACATACACATAGGCATCCACTCTTCCGCGCTGTTCTTCGGAAAATACGACATAGCGGCGGTGATGGTCTGTTATGGCGTTACTCTGGCCATACTCACCGCAGTTGGCAGTTCGCTCGGGCTAGGCATGGTCTACTACATCGGCTTACTGTGTGCGGCAGGCATCGCCATCTACCACTACACTTTGATTCGCAAACGTCAGCGCGAAGCTTGCTTCAAGGCTTTCCTGCACAACAACTGGTTTGGTGCTGCGGTGTTTGTGGGAATTGCGCTGGATTATTTGCTGCGCTTGACGAGAGCTTCGTAGTTGAACTTGAACTCATGATGGCTGGCTGGAAGCTCTATTCTGCAAATTCAATGGCAAAGCCCATTGATAGCACTCGAATTTCGGCATTTAACCGATCAAGTAATTGGAATAAATGGGGAATAAATGGGGTCTACCATTCTTTATTTAACCATTTATTTACCCATCCAGCCCCTTGAATTCGTACCGATCAGAAAGTAGAAAATGACCCAGAGAATTGCCGGTAGCTTAGAGGTGCTGGATCTTGTCCGAGGAATAGCGCGGCTGAACCCCAATAAACCCGCGAGCACTTGGAGGGGAGAAGCAACTGCACATGTTGCTTCTCGCGGCGTCGCAACGAATACGGTTTTTGCTCACCTAGTTGGTAAGAACACACCGCATACCCTGAGTGCAGCGGAAATTGACCATTTAGTCGCAGCATGGATTAGAGATGAATCGCATGATTTGAAAAACTGGATGCTCAAGTCTTGTGACAAATCTGACGCAATTCGAGTTGCTCAGTTCTTTACTGCGGCACACCCGACCCCTTTGGCCTCAGATATCAATGAACCTAAAGAAACCGAAAGACATCTTGTAACAACCTACCGTGTCCTTAGAGACACGGCGCTGGCTCGTCGCATAAAGGCAGACCGAGATTACAAATGCCAAATTTGCCAAGAGCGCATTCTCCTTGGAGACGGCACTCCTTACGCCGAGGCTCACCACGTAAATCCGTTAGGCAATTCACACAATGGCCCAGACGACCCAAGTAATATTGTTTGTGTCTGCCCAAATTGCCATGTAAAACTAGACTACGGTGCCATAAAAATGGATCAAGTGCTATTCGCCAATGTTCACTCCGAATTCATCGACTACCACAACACCGTCATCTGCAAATTCGATGGTAGACCCCATTTATTTTGAACCAATACATTGGAGTGCCGTTCAGCCTGATAACAGTAACGAAATCTATGCTACCCACTGCATCAACACGTCGGTAACGCATCTATTCATTCACCCCTGTGATGTTGGGCTTCATTTTATTCAGCCTAACCTACCGAGCTGATCGTATGGATGGTCTGGATTCGAATGTTGCCTTCGTCCTCTGTCTTGCTTCCTCCGCCATTGGTAGATGCCGAAGTGCAGCAAGCGACAACACCATAAAGAACAAATAGACTCAGACTCTCATGGCACTCGCTTAAGCTCTCTTCTGAGCATAAATTATGTCGCACGCGACTTGACGTGGCACAGTAAACAACGGAAGGTTCTTGGGCCATCGTTTCTTCGCGCAAGGCTCGATTGGGTCGATATGTCGCACCAATACATTGGAGCGACGTTCAGCCAGATTGACAGTGAAGAAGCATGTGCCTCCCGCTGCAACAGCACGTCGGTAACGCATGTGTTCATCCCTGTGATGTTGGGCTTCGCAAGCTCAGCGCCAACCTACGTTAGCCTAGGCTACGCTTGCTGTCATTTCATGCCTTTTCGGTATATACGAATTGTCAAATTGAGTGGACAAAAAAACGGCCGATTGCTGCGCCAACCTGATTATTTTTAATGTAGAGAATTACTCGATATTCCTCTGTAAAAACCAAGAACCAACGAACTTCTTTCTGAGTGCAAAAAATATGCTCTTCAAAGCCCGGGTAAGTAGCCCCCTTCATATCCTTGCTCCGAGTTGTTCGGAAACCATTCTGTTGACACATCTTTAACGCTACATTCGCGGGCGTCCCAAGCGGTATGTGTTTCAACACCACAGCATCAAGATTTTCTTGGTACGCGCTTGAGTTTTGTTTGCTGACCAAACGAAGTTCACGAATAAGCGCGCCCTCATTACTGGCACTCATACCCCTGAAATAAATAATCAAAAGAAGCCCCCCTATGGACAACGATATCCATAGCCATTTCGAAGAGATTTGCTTATATTTACTGCTTAAATTCATTGGCACACTCTCTTACCACTTCTTGCATTATCCGAAACCTATCTGGTTCATCATTCCATGCATATATGAGAAAAGCTCGATAGGTAAGGTTGAATAAAATGAAGCCCAACATCAAAACATTGGCATCGACAATTCACCGCCTCAAATAAGTTTATTGCCCCGCCACCATCATATTTTCAACCAAGATGGAACCACACTGCCGTGATCCCTGCACCAGCACATCATTACCCACAGCCGCAATATGCGTGTACATATCCTTCAAGTTGCCGGCGATGGTGATTTCTTCCACCGGATATTGGATTTCCCCGTTCTCCACCCAGAAGCCGGCCGCGCCGCGCGAATAGTCTCCGGTGATGTGATTTACACCCTGCCCGAGCAGTTCGGTGACCAGCAGGCCACGTCCCATTTTCTTTAGCAGGCCGTTAAAATCCAGTTCGCCAGGGCGCAGGATGAGATTGTGATTGCCACCTGCATTTCCGGTCGTTTTCATGCCCAGTTTGCGCGCGGAATAGGTGGCGAGAAAATAGCTTTGCAGTATGCCGTCCTGAACTATGGTGCGGCGCTGCGTTTTCACGCCCTCGCCATCGAATGCGCTGCTAGCCAGGCCGCGGGGAATGTCTGGTATGTCATCAATACAGATGTTGGATGAGAACACTTGCTTGCCCAGATAATCGAGCAGAAAGGAGGATTTTCGGTACAGGCTGCCGCCGCTCCCTGCACCGACAAAATGGCCAAGCAAGCTGGCGGCTATCGGCGCCTCGAACAGCACCGGCACTTGCATGGTATCGAGCTTGCGGGCATTGAGCCGCCGCACGGCGCGTTCTGCAGCGATTTGGCCGACTTTTTCCGCCGCCATCAGGTCGCTCGAGGCACGCGCTTCGCTATACCAGTAATCGCGCTGCATGGAGTCGTCCTTGCCAGCGATGACGGCGCAGCTGATGCCATGGCGTGAGGTAGGATAACCACCGATAAAGCCCAAGCTGTTGGCATACACGAATTGGGACTCATGTATGTTTACCGTGGCGCCTTCTGAATTGTCGATCCGCTCATCCGCATCAAATGCAGCTTGTTCACAAGTCTTGGCTAGCTCAATTGCACCTTCCACGTCCAGCAACCAAGGATGGTACAGGTCGAAATCGGGAAACTCGGTGGCCAGCATATCTTTTTCAGGCAACCCGGCGCAGTCGTCGCTGGCGGTGTGGCGAGCAATGGAGAGGGCGGCGTTCACAGTGTCGCGCACTGCCTGCGGCGAGAAATCGGAAGTGTTGGCATTGCCGCGCCGCTGATCGATGTAAACGGTAATGCCAAGACCTTTGTCACGGTTGTATTCGATGGTTTCGACCTCACCCTGACGTACAGTGACGGCTTGCCCGAAACCATCCGACACTTCCGCCGCAGCGGCAGTTGCCCCTTGGTGGTTGGCATATTCAAGCATGTCCCGCGCAATCTGGTGCAGGGTATCGGCGGAATGGGAAAAACGATGTTCGGTTGGTGTAATGTCATTCATAAGGTAAACGCTTTCGTGGGAAAGCGTTATCATAACAATATCTATTTATAATTTCGCACCTATGCACCGCTACGAAGACAATGCCGAAGAATTAAATTTGCCACCCAGCAAGACTAAGATCAAGCAGCAGATGCATGACCTGCAGGATATCGGTGAGCAATTGGTTGAACTCAGTATCGACAAGCTGAAACAGATGGATTTGCCGGAGCGCTTGTTTGACGCCGTTCGCGAGATGAAGCGCATCAATAAATTTGGCGCGCAACGACGGCAAATGCAATACATTGGCAGATTAATGCGTGAAGTGGAACCCGCGCCCATCATCGCCAAGCTGGAAGCATGGAGCGGCAAATCGCATCAGCATATCGCTTGGCTGCATCAACTGGAACGGTGGAGAGATCGTCTTCTGGAAAACGATGCGGCGCTGACCGAGTTGCTTGCTGATCATCCCGAAGCAGATGCACAAAGGCTGCGGGCGCTGGTTCGAAATGCAATCAAGGAAAAAGAACTGGCAAAACCGCCGAAGAACTATCGTGAAATTTTCCAGGTGCTGCGTGAAATTCTGCCGGAGCCGACTTCTCAAGCACCCGAATAGGCTCATCCACCATTTTCAGATGCGCAACATCAGACCATGAACAGCGTTCTATCACATATCACTCTTGAAACCGGGAAGTCGCCTCAACACAGCATTATCTGGATGCATGGCTTGGGCGCTGACGGCGAGGATTTTGTTTCCATTGCGGAAGAAATGAAGCTGCCGGTAGCGGTACGCTACCTGTTTCCGCATGCACCCAAACAGCCAGTCACCATCAACGGTGGTTTAATCATGCGCGCCTGGTACGACATCACAGCTTCCAATATTGTTGCGCAACAAGACGTCAAGGGTATTCGCGCTTCACAAGCCGCCATTGAAGGGCTGATTGCACAGGAAAAGCAGCGTGGCATCGTTGCAGATAATATTTTTCTCGCCGGCTTCTCGCAAGGCGGAGCCATTGCGCTGCATACCGGTTTGCGCCATGCGTCGCGCCTGGGCGGTATTCTTGCCCTATCCGCTTATCTCCTTCAGGTTGAAACATTGTCGACTGAAGCCAGCGCAGCTGCTCTCAATACCCCCATCTTCATGGCGCACGGGCATAGTGACCCGGTAGTGCCTTATGCGCGAGGAAAAGACTCGGCGGATGAATTAAAAAAACGGGGCTATCAGGTAGCGTGGCATGAATATGGCATGCCACATTCAGTGTGCGCGGAAGAAGTGCGTGATGTCCAGACTTGGCTGACACACAAATTAAATACAAAACCTCTTTAAACCTTGATTTGCGAGCATCTGCCGGGCAGATTGCCTGCTTAAACTACTTTATATCCTGCCTGGCTCGTTACAGAAGATGATCACGTTTTTGGATATTGGCACGCCCTTTCCGCCTGTAGAGCAGGCACTGCTCAAGCCCAATGGCTTGCTCGCCGCGGGGGGCAGCCTGTCTGCACACCGTCTGCTGGATGCCTATCGGCATGGCATCTTCCCTTGGTTCAATACAGGGGAACCCATACTCTGGTGGAGCCCCGATCCGCGCATGGTGCTGATTCCTGAGGAGTTCAAAATTTCCCGGTCGCTACGCAAGACCTTACGCGATAAGAGTTATGAAGTTCGTACTGATAGCGCTTTCGAACAAGTAATGCGTGCCTGCGCCGCGCCGCGCCGCGAACAGGCGGGAACATGGATACATGAAGACATGATTGCAGCTTATACCGAGCTGCATCAGATGGGCGTAGCGCACTCGGTGGAGATATGGATGAATGGCAATCTGGTGGGTGGGCTGTATGGCATCAGTATTGGGCGCATGTTCTATGGCGAGTCGATGTTCAGCCACGCCACTGATGCCTCCAAAATTGCACTCGGCCATCTCACCGCACAATTGCGGCGCTGGGGATATGGCATGATTGATTGCCAGATGAGCACACCGCATCTTGCCTCGCTCGGTGCACGCGAAATCCCGCGTGCGGAATTTATGCATCGCTTGAAAGAATTGATACACTGTCCGGACACTCCGCTCAAATGGCAATTCGACCATGAACTTATTGCATGACATTCCGCTGTCGGCGCTGCAGCTTTACCTCACAGCCCCGTATTCGTGCAGCTACCTGCCGGATCGACTAGCGCGCTCGCAGGTCGCGACGCCCAGCTTGCTGATCACCCCGGCTGTGTATTCGGAACTGGTGCGGCGCGGCTTCCGCCGCAGCGGAACGATTACCTATAGACCGCGCTGCGATGCCTGCCAAGCCTGTATTCCGGTGCGTGTCGAAGTAGCATCGTTCCTACCCAACCGGACACAACGCCGCTCCAGGCAACGCCACATCGGTTTGGAGGCCTCGTTGCATGCATTGAAAGACAACGACGAATATTTTGCGTTGTATCAGCGTTATCAGATGGAGCGACACCCTGATGGCGGCATGAAAAATGACAGCCGAGACCAATATCGCAACTTTTTGCTGCAAAGCCATATTGATTCCACACTGGTGGAGTTCCGCGAAAATGGGGTGCTGCGCATGGTGAGCATCATCGATATTCTCGATGATGGGCTATCTTCGGTTTATACGTTTTATGAACCGAATGTAGCGCAAGCCAGCTTTGGTACTTACAACGTCCTGTGGCAGATCGATCTGTGCCGGAAGTTGCAGATGGAATATTTGTATCTGGGTTACTGGATAGAGAAGAGCGACAAAATGGCATACAAAGCCAACTTTCGTCCGCTGCAAGGGCTCATGCAAGGCAAATGGCAAGCGCTCCCAACTAGTAGGCCGTAACATGTATTCGCTGATTCGACCGCTGCTTTTTTCCTTTAATCCGGAAACCGCCCACCACATTACGCTTGATGCGCTGCAGTTCGTCTATCGGCTTGGCCTGCTGCCGCTGTTTGTCAAACATCCGGTGGATAACCCGCATAAAGTGATGGGTCTGACTTTTCCTAACTCGGTCGGGCTGGCCGCAGGATTAGACAAGAACGGCGATTACATCGATGCGCTGGCCGCACTGGGTTTTGGTTTCATCGAGATCGGGACCGTCACGCCCCGCGCCCAGGAAGGCAACCCAAAGCCGCGCTTGTTCCGCCTGCCAGAGGCGCAGGGTATCATCAACCGCATGGGGTTCAACAACCACGGCGTGGATGCACTCATTGAAAACGTAAAACGCGCAAATTATCGCGGCATTCTTGGCATCAACATTGGCAAAAATTTTGACACGCCGATTGAACATGCTGCCGCCGATTACCTGATCGGGTTACGACGTGTCTATACCCACGCCAGTTATGTCGCCATCAATATTTCTTCGCCTAATACCAAGAATTTGCGCCAGCTGCAAGGGAGTGATGAGCTGGATGCGTTGCTCACGCAACTTAAAGCGGAGCAGGAAAAGTTGGCTGATTTGCACGGCAAGTATGTTCCCTTGGCGTTAAAAATAGCCCCCGATCTTGATAGCGAACAAATCCGCCAGATAGCGACACTTTTGCAACGCCACCGCATCGACGGCGTGATTGCCACCAATACAACACTGACGCGCACAGGCGTCGAACATCTTGCGCAGCAAACGGAGACGGGCGGACTGAGCGGCGCGCCATTGCGTGACAGATCTACTGCCGTTATTCGCGAACTGGCCACCGTATTACAAGGATCTCTGCCGATTATCGGAGTAGGCGGTATCCTGAGCGGAAAAGATGCAGCGGAAAAAATACACGCTGGCGCTGCACTAATACAGATCTACAGTGGACTGATTTATCGCGGTCCTGAGTTAATCAATGAGTGCGTTAAAGCGATTGGGAATTCGCAACGCAGCTAACGAGATAATCGGCATAGGCAAGCTTGATTTCTTCGTGCAAATTGATTTGTGCTTCGGCCTGATTCAACGTTTATTCGAAATGCTTCTTTCGTATGCTTCATGTGTTGATCCTCGCCAAGATCACTGGCGAAGATAGCGCTAGGTCAAAACTAGAGTTATTATAGTTCCGCGCCTTATGAGTTTTGCTGTTGGGTTATTCCCTTGCCAAGAGCCGATATAATCCTAACTATGCACTTTATACAATTCCGCATCCCATGACTTCCCGCTGGTGGTTCTATCCGGTCATAGCTGGCCTCGCTCTCATCATCACACCACTGTTGTTGCTGATGTTTGCGGCAATGCTGATATATCCCACGCTGCCGTCGCTTGAAGCATTGACCGACTATCGGCCTAAAATTCCGCTACGTGTATACAGCGTGGAGGGCGTTCTGATCGGCGAATTCGGGGAGGAACGTCGCGCGCTGGTCAAGATTGACGAAGTACCCGACTTGATGAAAAAGGCCGTCCTCGCAGCGGAAGATGACCGGTTTTATGAGCACGGCGGGGTGGATTACATGGGCGTATTGCGCGCCACTTATAATAATTTCACCTCGGGCGGCGTCAAGCAAGGCGCCAGCACTATCACCATGCAAGTGGCTCGCAATTTTTTCCTAACTAAAGAGAAGAAATTATCGCGCAAATTTAACGAAGTGTTGCTTGCCATCAAGATCGAACACAATCTGAGTAAGGATGAAATCCTCCAGCTTTATATTAATCATATCTATCTTGGTCAACGTGCCTATGGCTTCGCGGCTGCCGCGCAAGCCTATTTCGGAAAAAGCCTTGACCAACTCAGCGTGGCTGAGTTCGCTATGCTGGCTGGTTTACCCAAGGCTCCTTCCATCTATAACCCGGTGGTCAACCCCAAGCGTGCCAAGCTGCGCCAAGCGTACGTACTGCGCCGCATGCATGAGCTGGGTTTCATTAACATCCAGCAACAAGAGGCGGCACTGCATCAACCCATGATGGTGAAACGCAGCTATCAAGAATTTGCAGGCAAAGCTGACTATCTCGCGGAAATGGTTAGGCAAGAGGTATTCAAACGCTATCAGGATGACACTTATACGCAAGGTATCAAGGTCTATACAACCATCCGTCAGCAAGACCAGGCAACAGCCTATGAAGCGCTGCGTAAAGGTGTGCTGGAATATGACCGACGCCATGGTTACCGCGGCCCGGAAGGCTATATCGATCTTCACAAAGGGGATACCGAGGAAGAGATGGAAGAAGCGCTACAGGATATTCCTGATAGCGATGACATGATTCCTGCCGTGGTACTTGAAGCAAATCCCAAAGGCATCCGCGCTTACAGCAAGGGGGGCGCCATCGCCAAAATTAGCGGTGAAGGACTTAAATTTGCTCAGCCCTATATGGGCAACAAGACTGCACTGAATCGGCGCTTGCGTGCCGGTTCACTAATCCACGTGCAGAAGGACGAAAAGAATATTTGGAAGATTGTCCAACTACCGCAAGTGGAAGCGGCTTTCGTTTCTGCCAGTCCGCGCAATGGTGCGATTTATGCTCTGGTAGGCGGCTTCGATTTCAACCGAAACCAATTTAACCATGTAACTCAGGCTTGGAGGCAACCCGGCTCCAGCTTCAAACCGTTCATTTATTCCGCCGCATTGGAAAAGGGTCTGACCCCTGCCACCGTTATTGACGACGCACCTTTGGTGATTGATGCGGCAGAGACAGGCAGCGAAGCCTGGGAGCCGAAAAACTACGATGGGGTATTTGAAGGTCCTATGCGCATGAGGCAAGCGCTTGTCAAATCCAAAAACATGGTCTCTATTCGCATTTTGCAAACTATCACACCGCAATATGCACAAGACTACATCACCAAGTTTGGCTTCGACGCAGCCAAGCACCCTCCTTACCTTACTATGGCATTAGGTGCCGGTTCGGTTACGCCCATGCAAATGCTGACGGGTTACTCCGTCTTCGCCAATGGCGGCTTCCGCATCACCCCCTATTTTATCCAGCGCATTGAGGACAGCAATGGCAAAGTGCTACACCAGGCCACGCCCGTTGTGGCCGGAGAAACCGCCCAGCAGGTTATAGATGTGCGTAATGCCTACACCATGGTAAGCATGATGCAAGGCGTGGTGCAACACGGCACTGCCTTCCGCGCCATGCAATTGGGGCGCCATGATTTAGCGGGCAAGACCGGCACTACAAACGATTCGATGGATGCCTGGTTCTGCGGCTTCCATCCCACTATGGTAGGGATTACCTGGGTCGGTTTCGATAACCCGCGCAGTCTGGGCGAGAGGGAAACTGGAGGCGGGGCTGCATTACCTATTTGGATGGACTACATGGGAAAAATACTCAAGAAAGTTCCTGAAGTCACCTACACCATGCCGGAAAATATGGTGGCTGCGCGCATTAACAACGATGGACAGCGGAATGAAGCTGGCGAATTAGTGGAATATTTTTACCAGGAAAATTTGCCGCCAGAGCAAGTCGTCCCGCCACCTGAAAAATCGCTTATTGAAACAATCATCGATCACATATTTTAATTTGACATGAGTAAAGATCGTTTACATCGGCGCGACTTGATGCGTGAACAACTCGCACATCACGCCGCGCGTCTAATGGCCGAAGGCGGCATTACCGATTATGCGTTTGCCAAACGCAAGGCCGCCAAACAAATGGGCGCAGAAGATACTCAACACCTGCCCAGCAATGATGAAGTTGAAATGGCATTGCGCAGCTTCCGTGCCCTGTATCAGAGTGAAAGCCATCCCCTTGTCCTGCGCCAATTACGCCAGCAGGCGCTCGCCGCTATGCAATTATTGGAACCCTTTCATCCCTTCCTCACCGGCTCCGTGTTGAACGGCACGGCAGGCGAGCAATCAGACATTAATCTTTTGGTTTATTCCGATGACGAAAAGGCTGTGATGATGTTCCTGCTCAAGCATGACCTGCCCTTTGAAGGCGGTGAATGGTCCGTACATCTGACAGGCAGGCAACAAACCGTGCCCAGTTTTACGCTGAAAACTGAAACTGGTGTACCGGTGAATATCGCGGTACTGCCTGAAAACGCAAGGTTCAGTGGCAGCCGCAAGATCGGGAAACAAGCGGATATGGCGGCGGTGAAACGGTTGCTAAATGAAAGTGTAGATAACGAATAGATACTTTGCATAGCCTGCAATGAAATGCCGTTGTTCTTCAAACTTGAACTTATCCTCAATTTAACATCGGTTCCCCACCTTTCGGAAACAGCACCCATAGCCGCCCCTGTTGCTTCATCTTGCCCGCCTGCGCTCCCGCAGACTCGCCAAAGCCCCAGAAAAAATCCGCGCGCACTGCGCCCTTGATGGCGCCGCCCGTGTCTTGCGCCAGCATCAAGCGGTTGAGTGGTGCGCTATCATTGGGATAAGTCGTAGCGAGAAAGACTGGCGCACCCAGTGGGATGGTGCGCGGATCTACGGCAATACTGTATTCATTGGTAAGCGGCACGCCCAGCGCACCCAACGGTGCGGACAGACTATCCGGCAATTCGCGTAAAAATACGTAGCTGGGATTCTGTTCCAGTAATGTATTAATTTTATCTGGATTTTTCTCGGCCCATTCTTTAATGCCCTGCATGGAGGCTTCTTCGAGTTTAAGTTCGCCTGTTTCAACCAGCCTCTTGCCGATGGATATGTAAGGATGGCCATTTTGGTCTGCATATCCGACTTTTACCTGCTGGCCATCCGGTAATTCAATGCGCCCAGAGCCCTGTATTTGCAGGAAAAATAGCTCAATTGCATTCTCCACCCAGAACAGTTCATTCCCCGTCAGCGCACTGGCCCCAGCTCCGGCATCAATTTCTGCACGGTTGTAGTAGGGCACTATGCGCTTGCCCTGTAAGCGGCCGCGCAAGCGCAGGTCTTTGAGTTGCGGATAGGCTCCACCCAGATCGATCGTGAGCAAATCATTCGGCGCGGCATACAGAGGATATTGGAAGCGCGGTGTCTTGGAACGACTGCCCTTGAGCAAAGGTTCGTAATAACCGGTGATCATTCCCTGCTCGCTGCCGTCCGGATTGAGCAGTTGATAAGGGGTAAACCAATCTTCATAAAATGCACGTAGCGTAGCATTGTCATTAACCCCCAATTGTTCGGCCTGAACACATACCTCCTGCCAGTGCGGCTTATTTTTAAGCACACGACAGCTTTGCAGAAATGCAGTTTGGGAGGGTGCAAGGTCAAGCGTTTGCCAATCCGGCAGCATCTCCCACTTACTCACAATAAACAACGGGGCAGGCAACCCTGCTGCGGGTGCTTGCACCACTTTGGGAGGCGCCACAACTGGTTGAGGACGTGACACAACGGGCGGTTTGGATAAAGTGGAGCAGGCGGTAAGAAATATGCTCAGCACCAAAGCCAACCATTTGCTATTTATTTCAATATTATGTTTCTTCATTTGCGAATACTTTTATAAATCCTGTTTAGTTACCAGACTTTCAGACAACTCTCGGGATTTTCCATGGCAGCTACTTTTTAGCAGTCTTAAGACATCGCCATCGTCATTTAAAAAGTAAACGATTTCCGGCAAATGGACAATCTGAAATTATTGTCCGTCCTCAGAGGAGTTTGGCTAAATGCCACATCGCCATAATACTACGCGGCGCATTACAAGCTCCATTCTTTAAGGTCTCCAGCTATTGCTGATGCCATCGACGATTTAGACAGCCATTCAGGGAATTACTCCCGCACGCAAGCTAGAAAAAACAACTCTTCACAAGAGTCAAATATTTATTGATAATAATTCTTATTCATATTAAGATAAAAAATGAAAAGTTAATAAAAAATCATTTTGGAGTTTTTGGCCAATCCAAAATAAGAGTGACTCCTTATAAAGAAGTTTCCCAGTTGCCTGCCGATCAACAGCTTACCGACATTCAACAAATCATTATCGAGCATAACTGCGAATCTTATTTTTACATGTTATCAATAACATTCAATTAATTTTGACTAAATAAAAACTCATAGTAGCCAGCCACCCAGTCCATGTCTTCAGGATAGGCAGCCAGCCAGCTTTTTTAATATTGGTGGTTTCTGATTCAGGAGAATTAAATGCGGACCAATCCCCAACGGGCAGCTTATGCTGCCATCAAATTAGCAATTACATCTTACGCGATTTTCCATCCGGGCCTGGGCCAAGCCCAACAAGATGAACCTAGCAAAACCCTGGAGGAAGTAACGGTTAGCGCAGACTGGCTCGGCTCTCCCACGCCGAAAACGGCGAAGAAACACCCTGGAGCACGGACGGTCCTCACGAATCAGGATATATCCGAATCTGGCTCACGCACGGTCGAAGATGTATTGCGTACTGTGCCCGGTGTGCGGGTTTTGGACGAAAGTGGTACGGGTATTCTGCCTAATATCGGTGTACGCGGGCTCAACCCGTTGCGTAGCGAACAAGTTTTGGTATTGGTTGATGGCATCCCAATTACTCTCGCACCTTATGGACAAACCGGGTTGTCATTGTTTCCGTTAACCTTGAATTCGATCGAATCGATTGATGTGGCAAGAGGAGGGGTAGCGGTTCATTATGGTCCGAATAATGTTGGCGGGGTAATTAACTTTGTAACAAAGTCAATTCCTCATCAAACATCCATGACCTTCAGGGAAACGTTGTCTGTCTTTTCCGGTGGAAATTTATTGGCAGATACGTATTTTCGTGCTGGTGGCTTCGTTAACGACAAGCTCGGCTTTCAACTACAAGCAAACGTAATCGGTGGTAATACCGCGCGTGAACATTCCAAGACGGAAGTGAACAACCTAATGTTGGACAGTCATTGGCTGGTTACCGATAGGTCCGAAGTAAAAGCGGGAATTCAATATTACAAAACCTCAAATCAACTGCCGGGCGCACTAACACCGAAATCCTATGAGCAGAACCGCAACCAGTCTACCCGACCCTTGGACCATTTCAACGGTGATACCTTGCGCGGAAATTTGACGTATAACCATTTCTTCGATAACGGCGCAGAATTTAGCTGGATCAACTTCGGGCATCGAAGTAACCGCGAATTTATATTTGGAAATTCCACCAACGCGGACATCACGTCCACACAGGAACAATCGTCCCCGCGTAATTTTATAGTTTACGGCAGCGAGCCACGATTCACTTTTAACCTCGACGGCAGAATCAAGCAAAAAATTTCACTTGGTGCACGCTACATGCGTGAGGAAGTCGACTATCTCGTTGATGCACGTAACCTCATGACTGGTGCTTATACTGTTTCTCGCAACTGGCGTTTCGAAAACGACGCTTATGCCATTTACATGAGTGATACTTTCATGTTGCTAGACAACAAGTTGAAAATCACACCGGGTATTCGCCGTGAGCAAATAGACCTTTCCTACCGCAATAATCTTACCGGTGTGCAAACTCGTAATCCGACCACGGATTGGTTACCGGGCTTAGACGTTGGATACCAAGCAAGTAACCAGGTATTTCTGTTTGCAAATACTCACAAGTCGATGCGTCCTGTGCAGTTCACACAGATTACGTTTGCCGCTGACCTGGCGTCCGAAAAAGCACAAAATTACGAAGCCGGAATTCGCTGGGCACCAACCAAAAGTATTGATACCACGCTTACGACCTTTCGTTTTGATTTTGACAATAAGCTCGAATTTGTGAATCAAAGCGTTGGTTTCAGAAATCTCGGGAAAGCACGTCATCAGGGGGTGGAAACCGAGTTTGCATGGCGACCGGAGCAAGTCCTCGGTCTCGAACTTAAAACTGCGTATACCTATGTCGATACCGAACAACTTTCCGGCCAATTTGTTGGCAAGAAGTTGCCTCTTGCAGCTCATCATCAATTAAGTCAGCGGGTCAACTATCGCAGCGGTAGCTGGAATTGGAATATCAATGGCCTGTATCAAAGCGATTCATTTAGCGATGGGGCTAATACCGTAACTGAAAATGCATCCGGCTCCATCGGTCCGATCCCGTCGTATACGGTATGGAATTCTCAGGTAACCCATAAATCTCGTTGGAACGACAAAAAAATTACCACAAGCCTGGGGATCAACAACCTATTCGATAAAGATTATTACTTCCGTGGCGTCGATTACAGCCAGGGCCGGTTGCCTTCGCCAGGACGGTCGGCTTTGCTGACGCTGCAAATTGATATTTAAAAGGGCACCTCATGAAGGAATTGATTATTTAGCTCACGTAATAACCGATTCTGTCAATGCTGGCTTTATTCCGGCCGCACAACGCCTTGGCTTATCCATCGTTCTATTGACTGATCAAGTTGAGGCTCACAGGCAGTATTTTAATCAAGTGGGGTTCCCTGCTTACCCTAATGAAATTGTCGCCTGTGATGTGTTCAACCCGCTTGCAGTAATTGAAACGATCACTTGCCGTGCGGAGACACCGGCAGCAATTTTTTCCAACAGTGACCACCTGCAAACCAGTACAGCAATCGTTGCCGACTATTTTGGTTTGCCACGCAAAAATTGGCATGTCACGTATCGCGCCAAAAATAAGGCGGAAATGCGCGCTAACTTAAAAGCTAGCGGTCTCGATATGCTCTGGTTTGCGGTTGTCTGCGATAAGACGGCGCTTGCTCAAGTTTTGGACAGCGTTCCATTTCCATGTATCGTCAAGCCTCGTGAAGGCGTTGCCAGTCAGCAGGTCAGCCTGAGTTACAGCCGTGCCGAACTCGAGGCGCAATGTGCTGCTGTTTGGAGCACTCTGCCGGAACAACCTTTGCTTCTCGAAGAGTATATCGAAGGGCCTCTCTACACGCTGGAGACCATTGGCGACGATAAGAAAGTCTGCATACTCGGTGGATTTAAAGTGAAATTGTCGCCGCCACCGCATTTTGTCGAGCTAGAGGCAAGCTGGGGGACGGGGTTAACAAACGCGCAAGAAACCCAAGTGGTCGACATCATTCGCCGCTTTGGTGTTGGGTTTGGCGCGTGCCACACAGAATTTGTTATGACCGATAAAGGTCCGCGTCTGATAGAAATAAACTATCGTAATATTGGCGATTATCGCGAATTTTTAATGCAAGACACGCTCGACATTCCGTTATTTGAAATCGTTTTACGTCTCTATATGGGCGAGCCTCTCCCCCATTTTAAAATCACTCCCGACGCGGGATTAATTCGTTACTTCACCGCGCACTCTGCGGGCCGACTTGCCAACGCGCCGGAAGCATTTGTCCGTTATGCAGATGACATTCAGGTCACTTATAAGCCGCTACGTATGATCGGCGATACTATCCATCTGACCAACTCTAACAAGGATTATCTTGGAGTACTGCGCGGAGCGGGTTCAGATGCCCAATGTTTAGGTCTGGAGATGGACCGAATCACTAATGGGTTGACATGGAAGATCGACGCATGAAAACAATTGCTAACGATACTATAGGCAATATACGTCTGGACCACACCGACGCCGAGCATGCCGTATATATTTGTTATCGAGTGATTGATACCTTGCTGCGCGAGGACGTACGCGAATGTGTGAGCCGTTCAGAGCTGATACCTAACGCCGCATTGCCTGCGGAGTTAGGGACGTATGCAAAGATTAACCTTGTTTGGCTCAAGGTAACCCATTTCGACGATGACGCGTGCCTGTGGGTTCCAGTCGTCAAATCCACATACATGCAAGATTGGCGCGGAGCAGGATTCCCGCTGCTATGGCAGGAGGGCGGGCAGGTTAGGGAGCTGCATGCGATAGAGGACATTATCACTTGTTTCACCCGTGGCCTTCATCCAGCCGCAGTACTTCCGTTTAACGCATTTGCGGCAGAGTGCCAGGTTGCCGCTGAGCATCGCCAAGTCAGCGAAACCGAACGCGAACGCTGGTTTACCGAGTTACGCGCGCTGCATGGCGTAGCGACTGACACGCAGCTGCCAAATTGGCATGCACACCTGCTGCACTATGACCGGCTCGGTGCGTTTCTCGATCATCCGTTTTATCCTACTGCGCGCGCCAAACTCGGTTTCGATACCGAGGCACTCGCCGCTTACGGCCCTGAATTTCAGCGTAATTTCCTGTTGCGCTGGCTAGCGGTGCCTCTCGCCCTTTATCACCCGAGCCTAGGCAACGAAAATAGCCTGCCACTTGTATGGCCTACTTTCGAAGCCGTCGGCCTGCCTGCCGCGATGATGAATACGCACGCCTTGATTCCGATACATCCATTCGTATGGGAACATGAACTTGCTAAGTTTCTTGGTGAGGCTGGCTTGCACGATGTAATTCGCGCTCCACGTGCTTATCTCAGGGTCGTGCCGACGCTTTCGGTGCGTACTGTTGTGATGCTCGATATGCCGGAATGGCATTTGAAATTGCCGCTGACAATCCGCACTCTTGGTGCGAAAAATATTCGCACCATTAAGCCGAGTACGATCGAGGACGGTCACAGCATCCAAACCTTGCTTACTAATATTGCCGCGTGTGAACCGTCAATTGCCAGCCGTCTGCTGCTGACACGCGAAGATTGTGGTGGACATGTCGACAACCGGATGTTCCTCGGCTACATCCTCCGCCGTTATCCGGTCGACGCCCTGCGCGAAAGCACGCTAATCCCAGTGGCAGCGCTCTTGGCCCAAACGTCGACTGGAAGCACGGTTGCCGAGGAAGCAGCGGCGCAATTCTACAACGGCGATCTTGAAGCTTTTTTTAATGATTATCTCGATCTAACTTTGCGCTTACATTTGTTGTTGTGGCTGCGATATGGCATAGCCCTTGAATCAAATCAGCAAAATTCTGTTGTCGTATTAAGCCGGGAAGAACCGCGACTGCGCCTGCTGCTGAAAGATAACGACTCGGCGCGCATCCATCTCGACTATCTAGCTCGGCGTTGGCCGAGTTTAGCGTCCCGTGTTGCCGAATTACAGGATCGACGCATTGTTGTTGCAGACGAGTTACCGCTGGCACAAATGTTCACGACGATCACCTTGCAACTCAATATTGCCGTATTGGTCGAGCGCTTCGCGACTATTCTCGGCTTGCCTGCCACCGCTCTGTATTCCCGCGTTAGGCTACGAATCGAAACCGTTTTGTCGGAATTAGCTGCAGATGGCGAAAATACAAAGCTGGCAAATCAACTACTACTCGAAGATGATCGGCTTTATATCAAATATCTGCTAATCGCCGCCACCCTGGCTGAGAAAACAGAGACGGGTGCAACAGATGTCAATAAATTCTACGGCCGTAGTGCGCCTAATTTTTTGAGGTCGACATGAAAAATGAGCGGCGTCGCATCGTCGTCACCATCATGGTTTGCCACTTTATAGCAGCTTTCGCAGCGCTTGGCATGCCGCCGTTTTTTGCGCTGATACTCAATACATCATTGCACAGCGAAGCCACCTATCTGGCGGGTTGGTTATATGTCATGCCAACTTTTTTTACTGCGATAAGCAGCCCGTGGTGGGGCAAGTTGGCGGATAAATACGGCAAGAAGCCGTTATTGCTGCGCGCTCAACTAGGATTGGCGGGAAGTTTTCTGCTTGCCGGGTTTGCCCCAAATATCTGGGTATTCTTTATTGCTTTATCACTGCAAGGCCTGCTGGGCGGGACCTTCGCCGCATCCAACGCTTATTTGGCCACCGTAGTAAGCGGTACGGACCTAACCCGTAGTCTGACGTTGATGCAATGGTCGGCACGGGCGGCGCTGGTAATCGCACCGGCAGGGTTGGGCCTGCTAATGACTGTCGAATCTCCTCTTGAGTTATACCGCTACCTGGCGCTGTTACCGCTAATCGCTGCGCTGTTTATTGGATGGTTGCCTGTTTACCAAGCACCAACGGCGACTAAAGCACCGATGCAGGCCACGGGTAAACCGAGAGAGGCCACGTCTCAGCAAGTCTACGCCTTGCAGTTCGCGTTCATTTTTGCCACCGTAATTACGTTTCCTTATTTTATTCCCTTTATTCAAGCTGATTCCGGCTCAGTTTCGCCGGCCATAGCCGGACTGTTGTTTGGGCTCCCGCATTTGATCTATCTATTGTGCGCAGTGCCATTAAGTCGCTATTTGGGGCAGCGCGGCTTGGTGTTCATGCTGTCGATATCATACCTGTTGCTAGCTGCATCATTGTTCGGTCAGGCACTGTTTCCGTCGCTACCTGCCGTGATTACCTGGCGCATCGTAATGGGATTCAGCATGACCATTGGCTTCATAGGATTGCATGCGCTGATCGCCGGCATTGTAACCAGCGGTAATGCGGGGCGAACCTTCGGCTGGTTCGAAAGCAATTCCAAATGGGGCGCCGTTATCGCCGGTTTGATTGCCGGTACTGCCGTTCAAATGTTCGATTTACGCGCCCCTTTTTTTATTGGCGCGCTCACTCTGTCCGTTGCTGGCTTATATCTGGCTGGCTTAGCGGCATATCGTTTACACCTAAGCAATTCTTAGTCATTACTAATTAGGAGGAACCATGCATACCAACAATTTGGCGGAAGCCATTGACTCCGTACAAATAGCTCAACAGGAAGCCGGCCGGCGCTGTATGGAAACATTGCTTAATTGTTATTGCCGTGAGGTGGCGGGCCCGGAAGGGCAGTTAAGTGTGGGGCCTTTATTCGGCCAAAACGATAACCCGGTATCCATACGTCTGGCTTTACAGCGTAGCGGCGGCCGCATCATGCACGTTCGACTGCCGCTTACCGGAGATCGTCTGCTCACGGTAGTCGACGGTGCTTCCCCCACTAGCAATTACCGCTACCAATCGCCATTCTATTGCAAATCCCCGGGAAAATCCTGGGCCTTGCTGGATTGGCAAGTGTTGGCGGGGCTTTTGCTACGCGAGATGTCTTTGAAGAATAAATTGCCTGTGAACGATGAGTTGATGCAACAGATTCACGACAGCGTTGCAGTAACCACTACCGTTCTATGCGCTTCCCGCCCTGGACGCTTTTCGCAGGAACCATTACAGGCATTCATTGAATCCGAACAATCGCTGATTTTTGGCCATCCGTTTCACCCCGCTCCGAAAAGCCGCCAAGGCGTTTCTTATGAAGACATGTTGCGTTATTCGCCAGAAACAGGGGCGAACTTCCCTCTGCATTATTTCGCAGTACGCCGCGAATACTTATTGCAGCAATCGGTGCTTACCGAGTCGTGTGATCAAATCGTCACAGCCCAGGCACCCGCCGGTCTCGCCGCTGACGATGAGTTTGCTTTGATTCCGACCCATCCGTGGCAGGCACGCTATCTGCTCGGCCATGCAAGCGTTGCGGCAGCAATTCGAACCGGACGTATCTGCGACCTGGGGCAACAGGGGCCAAATTATTATCCCACCTCGTCAATCCGCACCCTGTTCCATCCCGACAATCCGTATTTCTATAAGTGTTCGTTGAACATCCGAATAACCAACTGTGTACGCAAAAATGCGGTTTACGAACTTGAGGGCGCGCTGCAAGTGACCAGGATCATGCGCGCATTAATGCCTAGCTTGGAGCTGCAATTCCCGGGTATCCGAGTACTGGAAGAGCCAGCGTTCATCTCGGTGGATTTAAAGCAGGAGGATCGGTTTGCCAAGGAGGTGACCGAAGGCTTCGGCATGATCCTGCGGCAAAATTTCGCCGATGTGCTGCTTACCGGTGTAACACCTATTTTGGCCGGCGCATTATTCGGCAACCACGTCTATGGAGAAGCTCGCATTCGCGAGTTGCTTGCTGACATGGAGCAGCATAGGAAAATACCCTTCGAGGAGGCTGCCGAACAATGGTTTTCGCGTTACGTCGCTGAAATCATGTATCCGGTACTGCACTGCTATTTCGCTCACGGTGTCATATTCGAACCGCACTTGCAAAACGTTGTGATCGGCGTGGCCGGAGGGGAACCGCAACAGGTTTTCTTGCGCGATTTCGAGGGGGTCAAGCTGGTGAAAGAGCGCTATTGCGCAAATCAACTGGAAGCCATAAGTCCGCGCGCCCGCGAGTCCCTCTGGTATAGCAATGATCAGGGATGGAAACGAGTTGCCTATTGCCTGTTCGTCAACAATTTCTGCGAGGCGATCAGCCAGATCAGTGCAGGTAAACCGGCCTTACAAAATCGCTTATGGGCGATGGTGCGGCACCATCTGCATGTTTATCAAAGTCACTATGGGGACGACGTTTCGGCAAGGTGCATTAATGCCTTGTTTAATGGTGAGCCACTTCCAGGAAAAGCAAATCTGATCAACCGTTTCTTCAAGCGGCCGGATCGCGCTTCAGAGTATTTACCGGTTAATAATCCGCTGGGTTCGCTGGGAGAGGATAGTGCATGGAGTTAAGGTTAGCTGAAGTATTTGAAAGCATTTGCGCTGTACAGGCCGATATCGACGAGCCATTGTGTGCCTATGTATATGACTTGGCGGCCTTGCGGCGGCATGCGGCAAATTTGATCAGCACTTTGCCTGAAGGCTATGAATTGTTTTACGCGATAAAAGCCAATTCTGATCTACCAATTCTGCAGACACTGGCGCCAATCATGGATGGTTTCGAGGTGTCCTCGGGCGGCGAGCTAGCCTGGGTGCGCGAACACTTTGCAGATGTGCCGGTGATATTTAGCGGCCCGGGCAAATTGGATCAGGAACTCGGTGAGGCGATAGATCAAAATGTCGATTGTCTGCATGTCGAAAGTTTTAACGAATTGCGGCGGTTAGCCGAGATTGCCATCCAGACGGGTAAAGCGGTGGCGATATTGTTACGTATCAACATGGTAGTCGACAACTTGGCAGAAACCAGCTTGATGATGGGTGGAAAACCAACTCCATTTGGCATTTCTATTCAGCAATTGCCAGAATGCATGCGATGGTTACGGGCTCATCCTGAAATTCGGCTGCGCGGCTTTCATTTTCACTTGTTGTCACATCAGCTCGATGCCCAAGCCCATCTGCAACTAGTGGCATCATACCTGAGACAGGTACGGCGATGGTGCGATGCATACGAGCTGGAAATCGATCATATCAATGTAGGCGGCGGTATTGGTATCAATTACCGGCAACCTCACCAGCAATTCGACTGGTCAACTTTTAGCGCCGGGTTGTCAGCTTTGTTAAAAAATAGCGGTCTGCCTGGGATCCGTGTACGTTTTGAGTTGGGACGTTATATTACCGCCGCCTGCGGCTATTATGTGATGCAGGTTATCGATATCAAGCGGAGCTACGACAAGAATTTTATAGTCGGCAGAGGCGGCTCACATCACTTTCGCACGCCTTACGCACAAGGTCACAGTCATCCGTTTCATGTGATACCGATCAATGCGTGGCAATACCCATTTCCGCGTCCTGAGATTTCCAACGAGAAAGCAAATATTGTGGGGCAATTATGCACGCCGAAAGACTTGCTGGCGTTCGACGCGCCGGTCAAATCGGTGCGTTGTGGCGACTTGCTGGTATTTCCTTATGCGGGTGCTTATGCCTGGCATATATCTCATCACGATTTTTTGCGCCATCCACATCCGCAGCAATGGTATTTGCCGATAGAGGAGCAACCACATGTTGCAAACCAATCAACTTAAGCAGGCGCTCGTTAATGGCAAGACTGTTTTCGGATTGCTCAATTCGATTCCGTCGCCGTTGGTAGTCGAAATGATCGGGTATGCGGGCTACGATTTCGTGATTCTGGACATGGAGCATGTTTGCGTGAATCCGGAAACACTCGAAAACATGGTGCGGGCCGCTGAATGCGCTGACATAACACCCTTGGTCAGAGTGCCCAATGCCGCGCCGGAAAACATCTTGCGTGCATTGGATTGCGGCGCTCAAGGGATCGTCGTACCGCATGTGCGCAACCGCTTCGATGCCGACCAAGCAGTCGCCGCCAGCCGATATTATCCTCTTGGAAGCCGTGGCATCAGTGGGGGACGCACCACCGGTTTTGGCACTCTCGATCTGCCGACTTATTTTGAGCGAGCCAATGCTGAAATCATGGTAGTAGCGATGATCGAGGATAAAGAGGGCATTGATAATCTGGATGCCATTCTATCTGTCGCCGGTATTGACATGGTGCTTGAAGGGGCGATCGACTTATCACAATCTTTTGGTCTTCCAGGGCAAGCGCAACATCCGAGCGTGGAAGCTGCAATCGATAAAATTGCTACCGCTTGCTTCGAGCGCAATGTCAAATTCTGCGCAATTCCGCGTGCCGCAAATCAACTAAATGCCTGGAAGAAGCGCGGTGTGCTGGCCTATTTGCTGGGAGACGACCGGGGAGTAAGCTTTCGGGCGCTCAAAGCTCACTTGGTGGAATTTAAGTAACTTGATAGAAAGAAGCTGACAATGCTGCGCTTCGCTGACGTTTGTTCTATTCCCCAAGCTGACACCCAGACTTAGAGACATGGCCGAAGAAGCCAAGGAATTCCCTGTAGTGTCTGTGACAGCCGAGCGCACGGGAAGCTTCAAGTCCAATGTTGTTCAGGTTGGTGCGTTCCGGGACATGGCACCGCTTGATGTGCCGCAGACCAGCAACGTAATCACGCGCGAAGTGCTCGATGCACAGGCTGCCACCAACCTGTTCAGGGTCTTGCGCAACCTGGTTGGCATTACACGCTCGCACTTAAGCGGTTCGACTTACGTCAACATCGCCATTCGTGGCGTTCTGGTTGAAAATTGGAATAGAGACATAGTCTTTCGGACCGTATTGCTTACTTAAATCGACCCATTTGATTGAAGATGTTTGTCGTGCAGACAGCCCTTCAGGAAGCGAACAAGACTGCCGGAGATATAAGCTGTGACTGCTAGAAAAGTTGTTTCCGAACTACATTTGTATACCGGTTTGGCTATCGGATTGCTGCTGATATTAAGTGGGCTGACCGGTAGCGCGTTGGTATTTCGCGAAGAGATCGAGGCGCTGGTATATTCCGAATTGATGAACACGGTACCGCGTGACGAGCGTGTTTCTTTACAGGAGGTGCTGGAAACAGTGCAGCACGCCCATCCGGAAGACAAACCGTTTTTCATCCGGATGCCGCGCACTCCAGAGCAAACCTATTTAATTAAGATGAACAATGCGCATGATTTGTTTGTTTATGTTGATCCTTATAACGGCAAGATCTTGGGTGAACACCGACAGGAAGATACATTTACCGGATGGATTGCGCTTCTGCACACCGAACTTTTAAGTGGCGAGCGTGGCGAAATTATCCTTGGTGTAAGTGCATTGCTACTGATTGGCATGAGCATTACCGGCCTCATTATTATGGTGGCCGCGAAACGGAAAGTTTTCCCCGGGGTTTAAAATCCGGTGGGCAGCACAATGGAAAAGAATGAATTTTGATATACATCGTGCCTCGGGTATCTATACCGTTCTTTTTATTCTGCTTACTGCTTTTACAGGCACATCCTTAGTATTTAATAAAACGGTTATCAACTTGATCAATGCAATCACTCAAAGCCCACCGCGAGCTGCCCCGCCGCTTTCCGACCCTCGTCAAGCACGGATGCCGAGGCCTGCACTCGACATGATGTTGCATCAAGCCGACTATATGGTGCCTGCCACCACCACCTGGATCAATCTTCCCCAGAAACCGGGGGCGCCCTTGGTGGTAAGAAAAAAATTCTTCCAAGAATTTCATCCAAATGGTAGGAGTTTCGTCTATTTCGATCAGTATTCTGGAAAGGTATTGCAGGTAGAAAACGCGTTGAAGGCCTCTCTGGGCACGCGCATTTTTAACACACTTTACCCGATACATATCGGTGTAATAGGCGGGACACCTACCCGTCTCTTACAGGTGATCATCGGTTTGTCGCCGCTCATTCTATTTACGACCGGCTATGTCATGTGGTGGAACCGAAGGAAGGCGAAACGATATCACTTCCGCCTAATAAAATAAGGCGCAAGATCAGGCGAAAGAACAAAAAAAGTGTTAGGGAAACACTGATTTATTCCACCGCACCTCACTGAACTTCGCCACCATGATATAAT
>NZ_CAKMHQ010000026.1 GCF_927312905.1 Candidatus Nitrotoga sp. 1052 | reverse complement strand
AGTTCGAGACGATAGATTAACTTTTACCCACGCAAATGTCAGATGAACCAAAAAATTATAAAGCCAGTAAATCCCGCTAGAAATATTTGAAACTCTTTAGCCTATAGAAGATACATATGCAAAATGAACCTGATGAATCCATAATAACAGCAACAATGGACAACGATTTAGAAGGAATGAAGAACGCAATTAAACTTGGTGTGGATATAAACACTCAAGATTTTTTTGGAAAAACGGCGTTACACTATGTCGAAAGTATAGAGGCTGCACAACTGTTAATCGACAACGGAGCTGATCCAAACATTGTGGATTATAACAATCGTCCACCAATATTCGACGTTAACGATCCCGAACTTGCAATGTTTTTAATCGATCACGGTGCCGATGCTAAATTTCAAGATAAAGATGGCTTAACCGCCTTGTATATATGGGTGGACTTTCCCAAAGTGGCTCAACGTTTACTAGTTGCTGGTGCCAGCCCTAATGTTCAACTTGAAACGGGGAGTATGATAATAAAAAAAGGAAATACCGCTTTGCATAAAGTTGGAAATCTGGAATCTGCCCAGCTTCTAATTGAATATGGCGCGAATATCACGATTAGAAATATAGAAAGAGCAACCCCCGACCAAACGACAAAGGGCGAAATACAACGCTATCTTAAATCTGTGCGTGAAGAAAATAGCTTGTTACCAGCCGATGTCCAGAAAAAATTCAGTGAGTCCATACCGGATAATACCGACAGCCGACTAATCGGGGATGTAACCGTTTATCACAATAAGCCTTAGTATCTAAGATCAACTTTTCTCAATTACCAGTTATCGCAATTGGTAACACGCGAGTAACGGCAGCCAGCACACTGTACTGCGATAGATAATTAGCTAAACTTAGATAATATGGTAAGGACCGCGCTATTTTTCTTGGCTAATGTAGGCCAGTTATTATAAGGCAGCCGCCCCTGAGCAACCACTGTAAGCGTAGCGTATTTATTGGCTTTTTTGGGTGTTCAAGCTATGTTGAATTTGCAAAAATTGATCTGTAGGGTACGGATTTCCTGCTAAATAATTTCTATTTCTAATTCAATAAAGCACTAACAATCCATTCCCAAGCCACAATGGACTTGACCATTGGCGCATTGTTCTCGAAGGTGTGCAGGGCCACTTCGAGCTGATCCTCCAGTGCATCAAGACTATCGAAGACGCGGTTATGGAAGTGCTTCTCACGCAATTCGTCCCACGCATGTTCGACTGGATTGAGCTCATGAGCATAGGGTGGCAAAGGTAACAGTTTCATGTTCTGTGGCGGTTTGAGTAACCGGCTGGAATGCCAGCCGGCGCCATCGAGCACCATTATGATTTTGTCGCTGGAGTGGCGCGCACCGGCCTCATCGAGAAACAACTGCATGCAGTCGGTATTGACGTGCAGCAAGATCAAAGAATCGAGCTCTCCACTTTTGGCCCCCACCGCCGCGTACGCGTAGGTGTACTCGTGGGGTCATAGCTTGACATTGCGGTCGCACGGGCTTGGGAACCCAACACCGACGCACGTCTTTGATGCGCCCAAAACGCGCCTCGTCCTGAAACATCAGTCGGATCGGTTCGTTTTTGGCCCAGTCCTGGCGGATTTCGGCGAGCGTTTCGGGGAGTTTTTTGCAGTCTTCCTGTGCCACAGGATTGCTTTGCGGATGCCTTTGTCCGGTGCGAGTTTGCGCCAGTTGTGCCGATGCAGCAATTTGTACACCGATGACAGCGCCATCTCCCGTCCCAGCGCCATTTCGAGTTGGGGCTTGATCTGGCTGACCACCAAAATGCCGCCGATACTGGCAGACTCCAAGAACGGTTTGAACGGTTTGAACGGTTTGAGTAGTTCGGCTTCGCGCTCAGGGGTGAAGCGCTCTCTGTGCCGCCCTCCGCGCACTGACTTGCCTTTATCGCCTAAGGCTCCGCCCGCAATGAACTGGTTACGCAAACGACACGCCCAACCTTTGGACAATCCGATGGCCTGTGCAATTTGCTCCAGACTCATGCCATTGAAGTGGCAGGACCACCGCCTGTGCTTGTCGTAACTGTTCAATCGTCTTCGCTAAAGCAATGGCTTGGAGTGCGCTATCAAGTTCATCCTGGCCTCGCGGTGACCGTGAGATGTATAAATAGAATTAAAGATGTCTAGGCCAATAGTCGTTGCTTCAGGATTTGTTGCCATCTTACCGGGATGATGCGGTATAACCAGCGGCCAAGCAATGTATAGCGCAAACGCAAGCCGAGATGTGCAAGCCGCAGCAACCAGTGCTCACCTATTGATAGCGCACGGTGCTTGTCTGCGGCAGCCACTCCCAGCGCGGTTTGCAGCGCGGCGTAAAGGGTGGTTTGCGGCAACGGCGCGGCAAACTTGACGACTTGCCGCGACAAAACTTCGTGGTAAACCATCTCGGTGGCGTTAGCCATGTCGCGCACCGAGGTGACCGGCACTGCCCGTGCTTGCGCTTGCTTGTGCGCAAAATCGGTACTGTTTTCCGGCCGTAATATCGAAATGATGTCATCTAAAATAGCATCAGTATCACACCAGTCTTGCATGATCCAGCCGGCACCGTTCGTTTGCACACGCTCATGCAGCGCGCCGATCGGCGGCACCAATGCTGGCCGTCCAGCCATCCAGGCTTCGGTCAGAGTATAGCAATAGGTTTCCGGACCGGCAGACGGGAACACCACCAGGTTAATTCGATAATGGTCGAGCAAGGCTTCCATATGATCTGGCGTGTATTGGCCGTGCACTGTCAATAAGGCGTCGGCAGTCTGATACGGCTGAAACTGGCGATCCATATAGCCAACCACAACCCAGCGAAATGGCAGCTTGCGTTCGCGGCTGCGTGCCACTAAACGCTCCAGTTGGCGGGCGCCTTTGACCGGGCCAATAGCACCCAATACACCGATACTTTGGTACGCATCCTTCGGCAACAGTAGCGCCGATGTCAGAGCATTAGTGCGGTTGGCGGTTAAATCGACGCCGTGCTGGATAACGCGAACATCATCGCGTGGAAAATAGCGACAGAACATCTCGGCGGCCAAGTCGCTGGGAGCAATCACGAATACTGCCCGCTCAATGAAATCGGCATGCACTGCGCGCCAAGCAACGATATCAATGCCGCGAAAATCTGGCTGGGCATTAAGGCAGTTCTGACAGCGCGATGCCACAGTTTCGCTGCCACAATAAATTCCTGCGGCGTCGAGCAGGTTTATGGTCGGACAAGCCAGAAAAAAATCGTGCACACTGAAGCCAAATGGAATTCCAAGGTTGCGCATCGCTTCCAGCAAACCCGGCCGACAGCCGGCCAAATGATGTACATGGCACAAATGGATACGAAAACTGGCACACAAGCCGGCCAGAAAATCTGTCCACAGCTGGTCGGGTTGCCGGCTGAATTGATAAGTAAGCAGCTCTCCGCTGTTGGCATCCTTAAGTTGCCAGACATCATCCATGGTTACCAGCAAATAATGGCGGCAGTCACCGCCGTCACTGTGCATCAAGCTACGGGTGTGCTGCTCAGTGCCGCCGCTACGGCCGTGCATGATATGCAGGATGCCGGGCTTGTCGCCAGCCGCTCCGGTGAGCGCCAGGAACGACTGTGCCAATTGGCGGATCGGCTTGATCGGATCGGCCGCGATGAAAGCCATTACACGCTGCATATAGTCTGGATGCTTAGCCAGCAAGCGCTGCATATTTTCCTCAACCAGCGTCTCTTTTTTCGTACTAAAGGAGCATCTGCCAACATGCTGGACGAAAGTATCGTCGCACAGCACATTGCGCCATCCAGCCGCCAGCGCCCGCATACAGAAATCATTTTCCTCGCCGTAGCCGAGACGGAAAGTAACAGCATCGAACAGGCCGATTTTATTAAGCAGACGGCGCCGAATAAACATGCAAAATCCGACCCCGGTGGGTATGTCAGGATAAACGCGAAGGGCGGCTGCCTCAATGGCGCAATTGACGTCCTCCGCACTCATTCCTTGCGGCAATGCGTTATCTTGGCAAAAGTTCGGGAACGAGCAAATTTCGGCGTTGTTGGAAAATGGCGTGATTGTGCCGATAAGCGGGTCTGAATCGGCGCAACGGCAAAGTTTTTCCAACCAGCCCGAGGTAACAATGGTATCGGAATTGAGCAACACCACATCATTTTGACTGAGCGTCATACCACGGTTAACGGTGCTGACAAAGCCGAGATTTGTATCGTTCTGGAGCAGCCACAGACGTGGGTCTGCTGTGCTACGCTGCGTCTCAAAATAGTCGGCGATGCGACTATCCGTCGAATAATCGTCGATCATGATGATGCGGTGATGGGACTTGGTGGTGCGAAGCACGCTGTCGAGACAGCGCTGCAAGTCCTCGTATGCATTGTAGACCGGGATGATGATGTCGATTGCTGAGGATAACATACTAATTCAAGAATTCCCTCTGATGGCACGTGTAATGAAGCGTAACGGCGATTTTAGCCACCAAACCAGGCTGGCGCGATAGTCAATTTGCTGGTTGAGAGCAACATTCAAACGCTCATGTTCAGCAATTTGTTCGTTGCGTAGTGTCAGAAGCGCATTGAGTTTGACTATTTCTTCAGTACGTTCATTTAATTGTTCGGTACGTCCGTTCAATTGTTCGATATATTCATTTAGTTGTTCGGTGCGCATGTCCAGAAGTGCATCGCGTTCAGCGATCAGGTGTTCACGTTCTTCCATTTGTTGGGTGCGCAGCAAGAGAAAATTATCACGTTCAGCAATCAGGTGTTCACTTTCTTCCATTTGTTGAGTGCGGAGCGAGAGCAAATTATCACGTTCAGCAATCAGATACTCCCGATCTTTTAGAAGTTGATCCAACTCCATCACGCGCCTGGTTTGTTTGGCATAATCCTGATAAACCATTTCGGCGCTGTCACTAAACAAAGAAAGTTTATTGAGCGCGGTGGGCAGCATCGATGGGTTACGACTGCAGACCGCGATGTAATACATTGGCTCGACAGAAGGATGGTTGACTACAGTAACTTGTCGATCGTCGCTAACCAAATATTCTGTCGTAGCGCAGGCTTGGTTTTCTGGCCAAATGGCGGAATGGAACAATAATTTTTGGCCAAGCCAGAATATATGCGGGAAAGTCACATGCAGTAATTCTTCCAGCTCATTTCGATACAATTCACGCACATGAAATTCATTGTGATAATCATGTGCATCGGAATACAGGTGCTTGTTTGGAGAGGACAGTATTAATATCCCATTCGGGCGCAGAACACGCGTGAGTTCAGAAATAAATTCTTTCTGTTTCTCAATGTGCTCTATTGTTTCAAAGGAGATTGCGCAGTCAAAGCTCGCATCTGAAAACGGCAAACATTCACATGTAGCCGTAACGAATTGCAGGTTAGCATGATGCCTGTAATTGTTTTTGGCATGCTGAATTACATCAACGGATAAATCAACACCCACCACTTTATATGCGGTTTCAGCCACCATGGCGGCACCATAGCCCTCACCACAAGCCACATCCAAAACTGTGCAATGTTGGCTTAACTGGCGTGCCAAGGCATAACGGTGCCAATGTTCATACCAGATTTCACCGCTGCACTCGGGCAGAAAGCGCTCACCAGTGAAGGAAGGAGATTGGCTCACAAATTCAAGAAATATTAAAACTAAAGATTATACACGCTACATGGACTAATTCAGCACTGAATTAATGTATTTTGAATGTGAATGCTATAGGTTAAGTCCTCAAATAGATTGAACTTTAATTTGTAAGCACCGTTTAGGAACGGGGGCAAAAACGATGCCAAAAAGTTCAGATCCAGACCGATCATTAAATATCAGAATATTTCAAATGGGTCATAAATTTCAAGTATTCGTGTGATGCATGCTTCTGGCAAGCACCACGAAGTTCATTTATGGTCAGACTCTGGGTATATCTTTTGTTGCCACATTTTTTGCAGTGCATCCTCCAGATGCAGGGCAAAACGTGGGGCATTAAAAAGTGGCGAAGCAAGCACTTTCTGCCGTAATCCTGACCGCAGCAGCGCCAAACGATTAATGTCAATGGCGTGAAACAGAGTCCGGGTTACGTAGTCACCCTCATCGCTGGCAATCCAGTCTTCCAGACCGGCACAGGCCAGCATGCTGGCCCCTTGGCGGGCGAGCAATGTGCCGCCCGCCAAGGTCAGTGTAGGCACCCCCATCCACAAAGCTTCGCAGGTTGTAGTGCCGCCCGGATAAGGGAATGTATCCAGAATTATATCCACGTTAGCATATGCCGCAAGATAATCCTCTCTAGGAACATGCCCTTCCATTATAACCCGCTCCGGCATTATCCCGACTCGGCCTAACCGATGCTGCAGATATTCGCGCGCGGTTGAGCAATTCATCTGACTGCTTTGCAGCCGCAGCCTTGCTTCCGGCAAGGCGAGAAAAATTCGTCCCCATGCATCGAGCACAGTGTCATTCACCTTGGTAAGATTTTGAAAGCAACCAAAAGTGATATAGCCATTCTGCACTGCCGGCAAGGGAGTTAATTCCAGCCCGGTTCTATTCGCAGGTGGGGTGAAGCAAAGCCGGGTTTCTGGCAGATACCACACAGTTTCAGTAAAGTGCTCCCGGTGGGATTCCGGCACCGATACGGGGTCTGCCAGCAGATAATCTATCGTCGGTAACCCTGTGGTAGCGAAATCTCCCAACCAACTTACTTGCACCGGGGCAGGCTTTAGTGCAAACATCGGCAAACGATTGCTGGCAGTATGCCCCGCCAGATCAATGAGAATATGAATACCATCGTCGTGAATCTTCCGGGCTGCGGCTTCATCGCTAAGACCCACGATAATATTCCAGGCAACAAAACAAGGCCGGATGCGGGCGGTAAGTTCATCCTCTTGCGGAGACACCGAATATGCGACCAGCTCTACCCGAGCAGGGTTCAAATTTGCGAGAATGCCTTCCAGGAAAAAACCAACTGGATGCGTTCTAAAATCTCCGGAAACCAGACCAATCCTCAGAGGACCTCGTTCCGCTTTGTTTTCTGGATAAACGGGCCAACTTGTATACGGCTGGACCTTTGCCATCACTTTATTGCCATAGTGACGTGCCTCTGCAAGATAGGCATCAGGCAAGCACTTGGAATAAAAACTCAGGGTAAAAAGCAGGTTGCTGTGGGCCTTGGGATAAACCGGCCTGAGCGCGAGCGCTTTGTGGTAGCTGTCGACCGCCTCATCCAATTTACCTTGCTCCTGTAGCGCAAGTCCCAGGTTGTTGTACGCTTCGGCATAATCCGGTTTGATTGAAAGCGCTTGGTTGTAGCGGGCAATCGCCTCGTCCAATTTACCTTGTTTCTGAAGCGCAAGTCCGAGGTTGCTTTGCGCTTCGGCAAAATCCGGCTTGAGCGCGAGCGCCCTCTGGAAGCTCTCAACCGCTGCATCCAATTTGCCTTGATCTTTAAGCGCATTCCCCAAATTGCTGTGCGCCTCGGCAAAATCCGGTTTGATCAAGAGCGACTGGTGAAAGCTCACAACCGCCGCTTCCAGTTTGCCTTGTGCCATGAGCGCATTCCCCAAGTTGTTATGCGCATCAACAAAATCCGGCTTGAGCGAAACCGCCTTCCGGTAACTCCCGACCGCTGCATCCAGATTGTTTTGTGCCTTGAGAGCACTTCCCAAATTGTTGTATGCCTCAGCATAATCCGGCCTGAGCAGAAGTGCTTGGCCGTAGCAGGCTATCGCTTCTTCCAGCTGGCCTTGATCCTTGAGCGCATTCCCCAGATTGCTGTGCGTCTCGGCAAAATCCGGCTTCAATGCGAGTGACCGACGGAAGCTCTCAATCGCCGCTTCCAAATTACCTTGTTCCTTGAGGGCATTCCCCAAGTTGGTGTACGCTTCGGCAAAATCCGGCTTGATCGAAAGCGCTTGGCGGTAATTGAGGATCGCTTCCTCCAGCCGGCCTTGATCCTTGAGCGCATTTCCCAAATTGATGTAATAAATTGGATTGGATGGATTTACACTGATAGCCCTGCTAATAAGTCCAGCAGCAATCCCGTTCTTTCCCCCCTGACGGGCTATCAGCCCTAATAAATGCAGCGCATCCGGATGGTTTGGCGCTAGCTGGAGTATTTGCTGATATATAGCTTCTGCCTGAGACAAACGGCCAGCCTGATGGTGTTCCCGTGCGACCTGGATGACTTGGGAGATTGATAAATCCGATGAGTGCGTTTTTGCCATCGGAACTTCGCCGTTTGGCTGGCAGCAATGCTTATATTTCTTACCGCCGCCACAAGGGCAAGGATCATTACGGCCGATTTTTTTCATTTTAAATATTGTTTGAGTATTTTAGCGTGGGATTAACTAAAAATACCCCGTCTAACTTGAATTTGAATTTATAGATATTGCCGTTATATTATCATGCAGACCATTTATACCTAATCGATCAATGACTACACCACGCTTCTATTGCCCCCCGCCGCTGCATGCAAGCACCAAATTTGAGCTGCCACAAGCTGCCGCACATCACGCCAGTCGAGTCTTGCGCCTGCGCGTTAATGATGAAGTTCGGGTATTTGATGGCATAGGCAATGAACTTCATGGACGCATCTGCGAAATCGAAGGCAAAAAAGTGGTGCTGGAGAAACTGCAGGTCTGCACGGTCAACCGCGAGTCTACATTAAACATCATACTGGCGCAGGCGCTGTGTAGTAGCGAAAAAATGGACTGGGTAATACAAAAGGCCACTGAACTCGGTGCTACCGAAATACAGCCAGTACAGACCCAACGTAGCATGACAAAGCTAGTTGGCGAACGCGCTGAAAAGCGCACCCAACATTGGCACGGCATCACCATTGCAGCATGTGAACAATGTGGCAGAAACATGTTACCTAAGGTTCATGCCCCGCTGGAATTCAGCTCTTGGATTGCCACTACATGCGATGCGCCGGGCAGCAAATTTATCCTGTTGCCGGAAGCCATGACAACATTGCATGAGCAGCCGAAACCGCAAGGGAAAGCGACCCTGCTGATTGGGCCAGAAGGTGGCTTCAGTGCGGACGAAGTCCAAATTGCCAGGCAAGCTGGTTTTATTTCTATCCGTTTAGGTGCTCGCTTGCTACGTACCGAGACGGCTGCTGTGGCGGGCATCGCTACTTTGCAAACTTTGTGGGGGGATTTTATTTAGGAAAGCTATCAGAGGGTGCAATTAATTTTGTCTAAACAATCATATGGCAGGAAATAGCGCAACTTTGAAAAGTAATGAACATCACCGCAGCAAAGAGAACACCCTCATTTTATTTAATTGGCCAGCCGCTGGCCGACTGTCATAAACCAAAAGACCTGGCTAGGCAGGCATGGTTTTCTAACCGTTGGTTCCGAACATCATGCGTCTTGCTACGAATTTTTTTGCGCCCGGCAGGCAGTCCAGTACCGTAAGTGCAGCCGCGCGCCCTGATTTAAGCAGCAACAGATCATTGGAGAAAAGACGCACCAGGCCATCGGTGAAATGTATGCCGGCATGGCGGTCAAACTGACGTTGTTTGCGATAGCTGGCAAGCATGGCATCTGAACCGAGCGCCTCAGGTTCGCAGTTAAGAATCTCTTGCGCTAGTTCCCACGCGTCGCGCAGACCCATGTTGAAACCTTGCCCGGCCACGGGATGCAACGTCTGTGCAGCATTGCCGATCAATACTGTATGCGGCAGCGTGATTTCGGGCGCGCGCTTGAGCCGCAGGGGGAAGCAGGCGCGTTTCCCGATAGTCAAGAATTTCCCTGCTCGATCACCGAAGTGTTGATGCAATTGGGCTAGGAAAGTGGCATCATTCCAGTGCAGTATTTCCTGCGCCATTTCATGTGCCGCGGTCCACACCAGTTCGTAACCGTCCCTGAACGGCAGCAGTGCCAACGGTCCCTGCATAGTAAAGCGCTCGAACGCAATGTCCGGCTGCGGATGGGTGCAGGTGACATGTGCAATGACGGCACTTTGACCGTAATCGCGAATCTCCGGCGGATGGGCGGCTTCCAGCAACTTTCCCCCATCGGCCACCACCGCTAAACGCGCTTCAAGTTGGTGGTCGTGCCCTGCATGCCGGTAGTTGATGGATGCGCCATTCGATGTGCTTTGTAGTTGCGTAACAACAGCGCCAGTGAGGCAAGTTGTTTTGCTCCCCTTTAAAGCACTTTGTAATGCGTTTTGCAACGCAGTGTAAGGCAGCACGTAGCCCAGTTCCGGCACCTTGAGTTCTTCGGCACGTAACAGGGTGCGGCCGAAAGAATTTTTCTGTGAAACGTGGATGGTCTTGATCAACGAAACTTGCGTGATACTCTTCCATACCCCGAGTCTTTCCAGTAGCTGACGGCTGCCACTGGACAATGCCAAGGCACGCGGGTCAGCGCTCACGTGTTCCATTTTGCGCGCTTCCAGCATGACAATCTGCAACCCGCTGTCGCGCAGTGCGAGCATCAACGCGGTGCCAACCGGGCCACCCCCGATTATCGCGATGTCGCAATGTGCATTCATGGCTGTCTCATCAAATCTTCAATAGCCGTTACAGTTTTGGGTACGGCTTCGGTCAGCACTTCGCAGCCCTGAGCGGTGATGGCCACATCATCTTCAATGCGGATCCCGATGTTCCAGAATGCTTGCGGCACATCGTCTGCCGGGCGGATATAACAGCCTGGTTCGATCGTAAGTGCCATGCCGGGTTGCAGCGCGCGCCAATTATTGTCCAGTTTATATGCGCCGACATCATGCACATCCATGCCAAGCCAGTGACCGGTTCGGTGCATATAGAAGCGTTTGTAGCTGCCGCTTTCCAGCACAGCGTCGACGCTGCCATTGCATAGTTTGAGGTCGACAAAGCCTTGCGCCAGCACGCGCACGGCAGCGTCATGCGGTTCATTCCAGTGTGAGCCGGGACGTGCGGCTGCAATGGCGGCGGCCTGTGCCGTCAATACCAACTCATATACGTCTTTTTGTGCGCCATTGAAACGGCCATTTACCGGAAAGGAGCGGGTGATGTCTGCAGCATAGCCATCGACTTCGCAGGCCGCATCAATCAGCAATAGCTCGCCGTCTTGTAATTGTGCATTGTTGCTGATGTAGTGCAATACGCAGGCATTGGCACCACCGGCAACTATTGAGGTATAGGCGGGTGCTTGCGCACCGTTTTTGCGAAATTCGTGCAACAGCTCTGCCTCGATTTCGTATTCCATTTTGCCGGGGCGCGTGGCGCGCATCGCGCGGATATGCGCAGCAGCCGAAATGGTGGCGGAGCGGCGCATGATGGCAAGTTCGTCACTATCTTTAATTAAACGCATTTCATCAAGCAGCATGCGTATGTCATGAATCTCATTTGGTGCAGTTATGCCGCTGCGCACCTGTGCTTGCACACATGCGCGCAGCGCAAGAATGCGGTCATCCCACGGGGCATGAGCGCCAAGCGGATGAAACAGTGCGGGCTGATTGCCCATCAGCCCGGTGAGCTTATCATCCAGTTGTGCGATGGGAAATGCAGCATCGAAGCCAAATTTTTCTTTTGCACCGTCTGGTCCGTGGCGAAAACCATCCCATATTTCGCGCTCCATATCTTTCGCGCGACAAAACAGGATGGACTGCGGGACGGCGCCAGCAATCAGCACAAGTACCGCTTCCGGTTCTTCAAAGCCGGTAAGGTAGTGGAAGTGGCTATCAAAACGATAAGGATAATGCGCGTCGCCATTACGCAATACTTCCGGTGCGGTGGGAATAACAGCAATGCCACGCTGCATCTGGCTAATAAGGCGGTTACGGCGGCTGGCATAAAGAGAGATGTTAAACATGAGTGGCATTGTGCTGTGAACGTAATTCGTTGTCGAGTTTTTCAAGGCGTTGCGGCGTTCCCACATCCAGCCAGCGGCCCCTATAATGTTCGCCGCTCACCTTGCCTAGCGCAATTTGGGCGCGTAACAGCGGCGCGAGCGGTGCAATGGTGCCACGTGGGATATTTGCGAATAAGCCGGGCTGATAAATTCCTATACCGCTGAAAGTAAATGCAGGTGCGTTATTGATTACTCTGTCACTGATCAAACCGAAATCCCCGTTGGGATGATGTGCAGGATTGTTGACTAACACCAGATGTGCAGTGTCGCCGCTTGCTTTCAGCAAAGCCGCACGTTCGGGAAGTTGAGCAAAATCATACTCGCAGTAAATATCGCTGTTGACAACGGCAAACGGCGCATCACCCAATAACGGTAATGCATTAGCAATGCCACCCGCCGTTTCAAGAACGGGATTCTCCGCTGAGTAGCGGATGCGTATGCCGAACTGGCAGCCATCTCCTAACGCAGCTTCGATTTGATGGCCGAGATGTGCGTGATTTATTACCAGGTCACAGATGCCCGCTCTTGCCATATTCTCGATATGCCACACAATGAGCGGCTTGCCACCGGCTTGCAATAGGGGCTTGGGTGTGTGGTCGGTGAGCGGACGCATGCGTTCACCACGCCCGGCGGCCAGTAGCATGGCTTTCAAAAGGTGTACCCCACGACCGGTTGTTTTTTCTCCAGCGTATCCAGTATATTCAGTAGCGGCTTTAAATCCACATAGCGTTCACAAGCGCGGCGCAAATAATCCATCACCAGCGGTAAGTCTTTCAGATAACCGTTCTTGCTGTCCCGATGATACAGACGCGCAAAGATACCCAATACTTTCAAATGCCGCTGTACGCCCATCCATTCATAATCCCAGAAAAAATCGGAAAAGGAACTGTGCACCGGCAGTCCAGACTTGCGCGCTTTTTCCCAATAGCGGATCAGCCAGTCCAGCACTTCGGCTTCTTCCCAATGAATATAAGCATCTTTAAACAGCGAAGCCAAGTCATAAGTAATCGGCCCATAGACCGCATCCTGAAAATCCAGAATGCCCGGGTTAGGTGCGCTAACCATCAAGTTACGCGAATGGTAATCACGGTGAACAAACACACGCGGCTGTGCCAAGTTGTTTTGAAGAATGCGCTGAAACACGGTTTCTAATGCTGCATTTTGTTTCTCGTCCAGCGTGACCTGCAAATGTTTAGCGACATACCATTCCGGAAACAGGTACATTTCGCGCATAAGTAGCGCCTTATCGTAGGGGGGTAGTTCAAATTCGCGGCTCGCCAGCTGAATAGTGATCAACGCATCGGTGGCGGCGCCGTATAATTCGAGTGCATTACTGGCATTAAGTGCTTGCAGGTAAGTGGTGCTGCCCAAATCAGTCAGCAACAAAAAGCCTTGCTCCAGATCCTGTGCCAGCACCTGCGGCACATGCACGCCTGCTGCACTAAATAGTTGGGCGATATGGATGAACGGGCGACAGTCCTCATTTTGAGGCGGCGCATCCATCACTATCAGTGTGCGGTCGGCAAAAGTAACGCGAAAGTAGCGGCGGAAGCTGGCATCAGCAGAAGCTGGCGAAATATTGAATAAACTATTGGGAAATTTGCCATGCAGCCATGTTTTTATCTGTTGTTGACGGTTCATTATAGATTTTGAATTGCCTAAATCGTGGATTTGTGCGATTTTACCACCTTAATTTGTCGACCCTGCTCCATGCATTTTCGCCTTAACCTCCTTGCGCTTTCCCTGCTCTGTGCTTTTACGCCTATGGTTTATGCCGAGGGCGAAGTTTTGCGGCTGAAACTGGATCGTACCTTCATGAATTTGCCAAGAAGCGACGAAGAGACCCCAGCTTTCATTTCGGCACAGCGTTTAGAAGGTCAGACTGAAAATCAGATCGTTGCTAGCGGCGAGGTCGAGTTGCGCAAGCGCGGTCAAGCTGTATTCGCCGATCGCGTGGTATATCAGCAAAACAGCAAAGAGTTGGTTGCCGATGGCGCGGTGCGCGTGGAGCAGAACGGCATCAAAATGCAGGGCCCGCATGTCAAGCTTAATCTGGATACAAATATCGGCGATATGACGAAGCCGGTGTTTCAGCTAGCCGCCAACAATTCGCGCGGGAGTGCCGACATCCTGCATATGGAAGGTCGGCAGAAATACACCGTACAAAATGTGGCATATACCATCTGCCCCATAGGCAACAACGACTGGATGCTAAAGGCAAGCCAACTGGAAATTGACAACGACCGCCAGGTGGGGGTGGCACGCAACGCACGCGTGGAGTTTCTGGGTGTGCCTATTTTGTATACGCCGTGGATGAATTTTTCGCTCAGTGACAAACGTCAATCTGGTTTTCTTGGTCCGGTGTTTGGTAGTACAGCAAGGAGCGGAGCCGAAGTGACGCTGCCCTATTACTGGAACATTGCGCCCAACCGTGACGCAACCATTGCGCCGCGCGCAATGGTTAAGCGGGGATTGATGCTTAACAACGAATTTCGCTACCTGGGCACAAGTTATGCCGGTGAAGCTCATCTGGACATATTACCCAATGATGCTCTTACTAATAGTACCCGTTTGCGGTCATCGCTCAAGCATGTACAGAACTTGGGTAATGGGTTTAGCGCATCGACAAACCTCAACCACGTATCAGACGATTCCTATTTCCGCGATCTATCGAACGCGGTAAGCAGTACGGCGATAACCAATCTGGTGCGCGAAGGCGTACTGTCCTATGGCGGTGGCTGGTGGAATGCCGCAGCTCGGATGCAGACCTATCAAACCTTGCAGGATCCGGCCGCGCCAGTGGCGGAGCCATATCGCCGCTTGCCGCAAATAACCTTGGGTGCGCTACGTCCGCTGGCTGGGGCAAATATGGCGTTTACCGGAGAATTTGTAAATTTCAGTCATCCCACTGCCGTTAATGGGCGGCGTCTGGTAATGTATCCCAGCGTGAGCTACCCGCTGATTGCCACGCCCTCATTTTATGTGACTCCAAAATTTGGCGTGCACTACACAAACTATACGCTGGGTGCAAACAATTTGGGGGCGCTGCCCGATACAACCCGCACCTTGCCGATTACCAGCCTGGACAGCGGGGTGGTGCTGGAACGTGATTGGAATGTGGGAAAACGGAATTACGTACAGACGCTGGAGCCGCGCGCTTATTTCTTATACATTCCATATCGCAATCAAGACCTGCTGCCGAATTTCGACACAGCCCAGGCCGACTTCAACTTTGCCCAGATGTTCACCGAAAATCGTTTTTTCGGTAGCGATCGCATTGGTGATGCCAAACACGTAACAGTGTCGCTTACCTCACGCCTGCTTGATGCGAGTAGCGGTGCGGAACGGTTGCGCGTAGCCGTAGGTCAGCGCCTCAGCTATGAGACACCGCGAGTAAATCTGGTGGCCCCCGAGGTAGTTACCAACAATAGATCGGACATTTTGCTTGCTCTCTTGGGTCAAATTACACCCAAATGGTCGCTGAATAGCGCCTTCCAGTACAACCCCAACCAAGCGCGCGAAGAGAAATTAAACGTGGGAGCGCGTTACCAGCCGGAAAGTGGCAAAGTACTCAACCTAGGTTACCGCTTTACGCGTAATAGCCTGAGACAGGTGGACATATCAGCCCAGTGGCCATTGTCGAGGGGTTGGCACGCGATGGCACGCTGGAACTATTCCCTGCAGGATAACCGTATTTTGGAGCTGCTGGCCGGGCTCGAGTATAATGAAAGCTGTTGGGCAGTCCGCGTGGTGACACAACGTTTTGCTACAGCCACCAATGAGCTTTCAACCGGTATCTTTGTGCAATTGGAATTGAATGGCCTGGTCAGGATAGGCTCCGATCCTTTGAATGCCTTGCGTCAGAGTATTGCCGGCTTTACAAAATTGAACCAACCCACAGTTGTAAGTTCAGAGCAGGGATTACGCTAACAAATTTTCATTTAGGAATAAAGATTATTATGCTGCATATCAAGTTGATGCTGGCACTCCTGCTGTCACTAGCCTGCACGGCAAACGTCTCCGCAGCTGGCTTGCAAAAAACCCCCGGTACAACGAAAAAAATCAAGGTGCAAACTCAGACTGCACCTCCTGTCGCTGATTCGCCTGCATCAGGCGTAACGCAAAAAAACACGTCGCAAACTCAGGCCGCGCCACCTGTTACTGATGCGCAAGCTCCTGACATAACAAAAAAAATCTTGCCTCAGAACCAAACCATACCGCCTGCTGTTGATGTGCGAACCTCCGATACAACAAAAAAAGTCACGTCGCAAACTGGACCTATATTGATCGATCAGATTGTTGCAGTAGTAAACAACGATGCGATTACCCGCTACGAACTTGAAGACCGGCTCGGCATCGTAGAGCGCCAGTTGAAGAAACAGGGTACAACGTTACCTGCCACAGAGATGTTGAAAAAACAGATACTGGAGCGCATGATCACGGAGATGTTGCAAGCTCAGTTTGCCAAGGAAACCGGCATACGCATTGATGATATCCAGCTCGACAAAACCATGCAGCGCATCGCAAAGGAAAATAAATTCCCCTCGCTGACCGAATTTCGCGCCGAGCTGGAGAAGGAAGGTGTGGACTTCAAAAAATTTCGAGAGGAAATTCGTGGCGAAATTATTTACGCTCGTCTGCGAGAGCGCGAAGTGGACAGTAAACTGGTGATTAGCGAGGGCGAGATCGACAATTACCTTAATACCCAGGCCAAGCAATCAGGTAAGAATGAAGAATTCCATTTAGCACACATTTTAGTACTGGTGCCGGAGCAGGCCAGTGCCGATAAAATCCAGGCTACCCGGCTACGCGCCGAACAAGCCCTGGCACAATTGCGCGGTGGCGCGGAATTCGCTCAGGTGGCGGCAGGATTTTCTGATGCCAAGGATGCCCTGGAAGGCGGTAATCTGGGCTGGCGATCGGCTGATCGTACTCCTACCATTTTTCTGGAAGTACTGAAAAAAATGGCTCCCGGCGAGACCAGCCCAGTATTCCGTAGCCCTACCGGTTTTCACATCCTCAGGCTACTTGAGAAACGCAGCAAAGATGATCCAGCAGTCATCACACAGACCCACGCACGTCACATCCTGATCAAAACCAGCGAACTGGTGCCTGAGCATGAAGCCAAGAGTCGTCTGTTGGTTATCAAGCAGCGAATAGAGAAGGGCGCTGATTTTTCCAAGCAGGCCAAACTTTATTCCGAGGACGGCAGTGCCGCGAAGGGCGGCGATTTGGGCTGGATTTCACCCGGCGACACGGTGCCTGAATTTGAGGCCGCGATGAATCAACTGGACGTCGGACAGATGAGTGGCGCCGTGCAGTCTACCTTCGGCTGGCATCTAATTCAGGTATTGGATCGCCGCAACACCGATGTAAGTGTGAAACAGAAAAAACAGCAGGCGCAAATGGCGATACGTGCCGATAAATCCGACGCTGCATATCAGGACTGGCTGCGCCAGTTACGCGACGGGGCTACCATCGAGTATCGCCTCGAACAAGGGCTCTGATGGCGCAGGCCGCGTTGTTGGCTGTTGCCGCCGGTGAGCCCGCTGGCATTGGCCCCGACCTATGTTTGCAATTGGCCCAACATGGGCAGGCACTGGTGGTGCTGGCCGACAAGAACATGCTGCAACAACGCGCAGCTCTGCTTGGGCTAAATGTTCAATGGCATGATTATGATCCGCAGCAAATATCTCCTCTGCCATCCGGGCATTTGCGCGTGCTGCATATGCCAACGGCACAACCCGTCCAGGCCGGCCAGCTAAATCCAGCCAATAGTCCTTATGTTCTCCATCTGCTAATCCGCGCGATGCAAGGTTGCCAGTCGGGCGAATTCGCTGGCCTGGTCACCTTGCCCGTGCATAAAGGCATCATTAACGATGCTGGCATTCCTTTCACTGGACACACTGAATTTCTAGCGGAAAAGTTGCATGCCGAGCAAGTGGTAATGATGCTTGTGGGAGGCGGCCTGCGTGTAGCGCTAGCCACCACTCACCTGCCTTTACGACAGGTAGCTGACGCAATTACGCCCGCATTATTGGAAAATGTGCTGCACGTTATTCAACGTGATCTTATGCGGCATTTCGGCATTGCCAAGCCTCGCATTCTGGTTGCCGGGCTCAATCCTCATGCAGGTGAGGGCAGCTATCTTGGGCGCGAAGAAATCGACATCATGATTCCGGTGCTGGATCGGTTGCGTGCGCAAGGCATGAATGTCAGCGCGCCCCTACCCGCCGACACGCTTTTTACCCCGCAGCGACTTGCACAATGCGACTGCGTGCTGGCCATGTACCACGACCAAGGGCTGCCGGTATTGAAATACGCCAGCTTCGGGCGGGGTGTGAACGTGACGCTGGGCCTGCCCATCATTCGTACTTCCGTGGATCATGGTACGGCTCTGGAACTGGCCGGTAGCGGGCGCGCCGAGGCAGGCAGTATGCTTGAAGCTATTCAGATGGCGGCAGATATGGCGCAACATGCTGAGCTGCATGATCCAGCTTCCTCTTGATCAAAAAACCGTTATCCTCGCAAAAGAAAAAATCAAGATTTTTTGACTGGATTTCCACTTTCGCAGGAATGAGAGTTTCCTGGTACTCCAATGCATAAAGCACGTAAAAGGTTCGGTCAAAATTTCCTGGTGGATGAGCAAATCATCGCCGACATCGTCCGAGCGATCCGCCCGGAAGCCGCAGATATCATGGTGGAAATCGGCCCTGGCCTGGGTGCGCTGACCCGTCCATTGCTGCAGCGGCTTAATCAACTGCACGTTGTGGAGATCGATCGCGACATTATCACTCACCTGGAAAAAGACTACCCGCAGGATAAGCTGATCATCCATGCGGGAGACGCACTTAAATTTGACCTGGCGCAATTGCCCGCGCCCTTGCGCATTGTCGGTAATCTGCCCTATAACATTTCTTCCCCGCTGCTGTTCCACTTCTCGGGCTACTGCGAGCGCATACACGACATGCACTTTATGTTGCAGAACGAAGTAGTGGAGCGCATGGTGGCTGAACCATCAACCCCAGCCTATGGTCGCTTGTCGGTGATGCTGCAATACCGTTTTCAAATGGAAAAGTTACTCGACGTTCCGCCGGAATCTTTTCGGCCCTCACCCAAAGTGGATTCAGCCATTGTGCGCATGATCCCGCTGCCAGCGAGCGAAGTGCTGGTGCAAAACGAAAAATTATTTGCACAAATTGTCGCCGCAGCCTTCGGACAACGGCGCAAGACCCTGCGTAACACGCTCAAGGCCTATTTGACGGAAGATGATTTCGTCCGGTTGGGAATAGATGCGCAACTGCGCGCGGAAAACCTAGGGGTGAAGGAGTTCGCGCGCATCACCAATGAATGCAGTTGACGAGACCAACGTTTTGGTTGAACCATGCAAAAATCAATGTTCACCTGGACTCGTCTACCATAACCCCTTATCTGCCAAGGCGCATGGGGGGTCAAGATTCTGTTTAATGATGCAGCCGAACTTGGGATGTTGTGAAACTTGTTTTGAAATACTTTAAGAGCTGATCACTATTGAGTAGGATGAATAATTTTTTTAGGACACCGGCAGGATCGCAGTACCTTGATAAAAAAAGTTTTCAGTTTTCAACTGATAGCTCTTAATTTATTGGTCCGCCCGAAGCGATGAATCGGGACACTGGGGAATATCTATTTTGTTGCCCTAGGAGCCTGTCGGACTTCTCTTGTAACTCATTGATTAAATTGATGCGCCCA
>NZ_CAKMHQ010000025.1 GCF_927312905.1 Candidatus Nitrotoga sp. 1052 | reverse complement strand
GCGCAATTCCGCCGCTATTCTGACCGAACTGGAACGAAAATCCCGCAGGAGTTCACTGATCACCGCCGGGTCGTTCCCTACCAGCCCTTCGAGAACGCTCACGTCCACCGGTCCTGCCGCCGCGGCCGGTGCCGTGGCGGGTGGGGCCGGCGGGACGGGCGGAGCGGGTGTGGCCGGGCTGGCGGCGGCGGCCGGCAGCCATTTCGCCAGCGTGGCTTTCAAGTCCGCAAGTTGCACCGGTTTGCTCAGATAGTCGTCCATGCCGACGGCACGGCAATGCTCGGCCTCGCCCTTGAGTGCGTTGGCGGTCAGGGCGACGATCGGGATGCGGCGCTTGCCAGCCTTGCTGACCTCGTCGACGCGGATGGCCGCGGTCAGTTGATAGCCGTCCATTTCCGGCATGTGCAGGTCGGTGAGCAGCAACGCGTAGTCACCGCTCCCCCAGCGTTTCAGCGCTTCGCGGCCGTCGCCGGCGATATCTGCGGCATATCCGAGCAGCGCGAGCTGTTGCCGGATCACTTTCTGGTTGATTTCGTTGTCTTCGGCCACCAGGACCAACCTGCCCTGCTGCAGAGCCATCGCGCGCGAGGGAGGAATGATCATCGTCTCGATCTTGCCTGGGAGCGGCGACTCGTCTTCCTCATGCGCCCGTCCTGCGGCGATGGCCACTGCCCGGAGGAAGGACTGGGGATGCATGATGTCGCCGTCCAGGGTGACCAGATCCACCGTTTCGACGCGCCCCCGACGACGGTGCCCGCGCCTGATGACGATAAAGCGGGGCTCGATATCGGGCTGATGGTGCCCGTGCTCGACCACCACGAAATGCGGTTCCAGGTCAGATCGGGCGCGGAAGGCAGCGCGCAATTCCTCGATCGGTGGCGCATCGTGCCCGGCGTCGATGATAAGCAACCACAGGCCGGACGGAAGCGTGTTGATCCGTTTGCGGGCTGCGGTCAGGTCCGGCACCCGCTCAACGATCGCGCCGCTGTCTCTCAGATAGACAGCCAGATCGTCGCCCATCCCGTTGTCGTCGCCTAGCACCAGGCAGGAAAGCCCGCTCAGGTCAACCGTCTTGCCGTCGACGGCGGGCCTGGCCGGCGGCAGCGCAAACGGCAGGCGCACGGTGAAGGTGGAGCCCTTGCCGGGCGCGCTCTGCACCGCGATCTCCCCGCCCATCAGTTCCCCCAGGTGGCGGGAGATGGCCAGACCCAGTCCGGTACCGCCAAATCGCCGGGTGGTGGAGGCGTCGCCCTGGGTGAAGGAGGTGAAGAGCCGGGACTGGGTTTCCTCATCCATGCCGATGCCGTTATCGGTTATCTGAAACTCCACCGTCACCTGGTCTGGGCCTTGCTTGGCCAGCAATGCGCGCACCGATACCCGGCCTGGTTGCTGCTGACCGCTGGAAAACTTGATGGCGTTGTTAGCGAGGTTGACCAGCACTTGACGCAGGCGCAGGGCATCGCCCAGCACTTCTTCGGGAATCGCCGGGTCGATGAACAGGGTGAGCTCCACACCCTTCTTCGCGGCCAGGTGTTCCAGCATGCCGCAAGCCTTCTCTACCACGTCCGCCACATGCGTGGACACGCGTTCGATTTCCAGTCTGCCAGCTTCGATCTTGGAGAAGTCGAGAATGTCCTCGATGATCTCCAGCAGAGCAAAAGCCGATTCCCGGATGAGATTGACCATCTCCACCTGGTAGCCATTGAGGCTGGTTTGCTGCAGCACGTCGACCATGCCGATCACACCGCTCATGGGAGTGCGGATCTCGTGGCTCATGGCGGCGAGGAAAGCCGATTTGGCCTGGTTGGCCTGATCGGCCTCAAGCCGGGCCTGTTCCAGATCTTTCATGATGCGTGCCCGCTCGCTGATGTCGACGCCAGAAAGAATCAGTTTGACCACCCGGCCCTCGGCGTCGCGAACCGGCACGAGCATGAAATCGATAGTCATGAGACCGCCGCTCGCTATGCGCATATCCATGTCGTGGCGCACTATCTGGCCACTCAGTGCACGCTCGATGTCCTCACGGATTTGCGCCTGCACCACCGGTGCATAAGAAAACCATCCGGTTTCTTCGAACCGCTTACCGATAACGTCTTGGCTCTGTAGACCGCCGACTTCCAGCGCGACGCGGTTGACCTCCACCAGTGTTCCGTCCGGCATCACTTCGCCGACGAAGGCGTTCATATTGTCCACAATGGCCCGCAGGCGTTGCTCGCTTCTGCTCAGAGCCTCCTCCGCCTGTTTACGCTCACGGACGTCGCGCAGAATGCCGGTGAAGTAGCGTTTTCCCCCGACGAAGTATTCACTGACTGCAAGATATAGCGCAATGCGTTCGCCATTCTTGTGCAGCCCTTCGACTTCACGCCCAATACCGATGATGTGGGCCTGACCGGTTCGGGAATATCTTTCTATATAACCGTCGTGGCTGCTACGGTGGGGTTCTGGCATAAGCATGGAAACGTTTTGCCCGATCACTTCATCGCGGGTGTAACCGAATATTTTTTCCACGACCGGGTTGGCGGAACGGATGATGCCCTTTTCGTCGATGGTAATGACACAATCCACCATATGCTCGACCACAGAGCGGATTTCTTCTTCCTTGACCGTCATGGCTATATTGGCCTGTTCCAGGTCGGCGGTGCGCGCCGCCACTCTGTATTCCAGCTCCTGGTTGAGTTGCCTGAGATCGTTTTCAGCAACTTCCCGTTTGCGGTTACTGGCATTCAGCCGTTCCGTCATGGTGTTGAAGGCGCCCGCAAGCTGCCCCATTTCGTCCTGGCCCTCAACCGACACGCGCTGCTGCAGATTACCGGCAGCTATATTCTGCGCGCTGCGACTGAGGGTTTTCAAGGTGGAGACCATACGGCGGCTAAACAGAATGGCGCCCAGAATGGCGGCAAGGAGCGTCAAGCCGAGAATCATCAGGCCAAAGGTGCGCATACGATAAACGGGAGCGAACACCTCGTTCGCGTCCATCTTGACCTCCATGCCCCAACCCATGCGGGGCAAGTAGAGCCAGGCAGCGACCACTTCCTTGCCGCGGTAATCCATCGTGAGGCCGCTGCCATGCTGACCGTGCAGGCCACTCCAGGTCGCAGTGGAGAGCGGGGGAATATTCAGCGGGATTTTGAGCTTCAGCGCTGCATCAGGTTCATCTTTCAGCGGGGCCATTACCAGCGCGGTGTGCTCGTCCTCGAGACGCGTCACCACGGTTTCGCCGCTAGCCCCCAGCCCCGTTTTGTCTGTCAGCACCTGAAACACGCGTTCACTATATATTTGCAGCGCCAGCACGCCTTCAACTTTCCCCTGAACCACGATTGGAAATGCCATAAAGGCAGCGATTGCGCCGCCCGATGGCGCATAGAATTCAAAATCCGAGATGCCGCTTTGCAATGTGTTAAGCGCTTGGCGGGTAACCGTGCCCAGGCCGCTATTGCGATAGGGTCCAGTGAGCAGGTTGGTGGCGAAATCGGATTCATGGTTTTGGGAATACACCACCGTGCCCTGCTGGGAAATCAGGAACAGGTCGTAATAACCCGCATCCTCGATAATGCGTTTGAAGTGGTCGCGGTAGTTGGCAACCAGCTGGCGGTAGGCATCTGATTCCACCCCGCTTTTGGCAAAGACCCGGGCAAACTCGCGCATGGCCTCGCGCGTAGTGCTGACCGATTGTATAACCTTGGCATCGAGAAGGCGTTCGCGCAGATAAGTATCAATCTGTTCCGCCTTCATGTCGGCGATGGCCGAAACTTGCTGGATCGCCGTTTTCTGCATTTCCGCTTCGAAGGCACGCAACAGACTGTAGCCTATCATCAAGATTGGCAGCAGTGAAACCGCCGCGAACCAGACCGCAAAACGCTGCGTGAGGGAGGTAAACCTCATGGTTTCATTCCCTCGACGTTTTGCAGCAGCTGATTCCATTCCTCGCGCGAGCGATATGCGGGGAATGGCGCCGGCTCAAGCGGCCGCCCGGAATCCCAGACGATATCGAACTGGCCGTCACTCCGGACTTTGCCGATGCGCGCCATTTTCCACAGATGGCGGGTGGCTGGATCAAGCGAAACCACTCCTTCTGGCGCGAGCAGGCTTTGGCGCAGAATCGTGCGCTGCACTTGGGCAGGTTCGGCTGAACCGGCTTCGCGTGCCGCCTGAACCCACAAGTGCAGCCCGATGTAAGAGGCTTCCATTGGGTCGTCGAGCACGGCTTGCTGGCCGAAGCGGTCGCGAAATCGTTGCACGAACGCCTGATTTTGCGGTGATTGAATGCTTTGGAAATAACCCCACGCCGTATAGTGCCCCGCCATCATCAGGGCGTGCTTGGCTACCAGCTCCACCTCGGCAATGCTGAATGACAACACCGGTATCTTGTCCGCAGTGATTCCGGCCTTGTCCAGCGCCCGAAAGAAGGCGATGTTGCTGTCGCCGGTGATGGTATTCAACACCATATCTGGCCGCTGTTTGACGATGTCAGACACCAACTCATCCATGGCGATCTCTCCCAGCGGCAGGTAACGTTCTCCGGCCAGCACCGCGCCTTGCGCGGCAAGAATATCCTTGATGATGATGTTCACCGTGCGCGGAAAGACGTAGTCCGATCCTGCCAGATAAACGCGTTTGCCCAACTCGTTCAGCGCCCAGAGCACGGCAGGAATGATCTGCTGGTTGGGCGCGGCGCCGGTATAGATGATATTGGGCGACTGCTCCATGCCTTCATACTGCACCGGGTAAAATAGCAGATGCTGGTACTTTTCCACTACCGGTTTTACTGCCTTGCGGCAGGCAGATGTCCAGCAGCCGAACAATACTTTGACCTTTTCCTTAGTGATTAGACGTTCTGCCTGTTGGGCGCAATACGTCGGGTCGGACCGGCAGTCGACCACTACTGCCTCGATCTTCTGACCCTGGATACCGTCCGTTGCATTGGCTTCCTCGATAGCCAACTGGAGTGCATCCACCAGTGGTTTTTCGCTGGTCGCCATGCTGCCGGACAAGGAGTGCAATACACCGATCCTGATGCTTGGCGCGGCAACCGAATATTGTCGCCATGCCATGAAGGTGGTAATCAGCAGGATGCTCATTAGCACAAGCGCAATAAGAATTTTCTGGCTGACTTTCATACTCAGTCCTCCCTGGAGTCAAGCGTCTCACCATCTGAATAATTTGGATACTAACTTCTTCATCCTAGACACGATGGTTATTTTAATCGAGATTGTCCATTAACCAGTTAAATGATGGCCATGTTCGCACTAAGTATTGATATATAATTTACCTATTTTTATCAATAGGATAAATAATTATGAAGATCGACGAATTCCAAGAATTTACGCGGCCCGCCCGCTTTCGCAGAGCGCAACCGAAGTGAACCCCTGGTTTGTCAGCATGCGGGCCAGCAGCTTGAGCATGAATGGCTCGTCGTCGAGCACCAGAATTTTTACCATGAGTCTTTCAATCATCACTTTCTCTCCCAATCTTTTCACAACACGGAATTGTGTTTACAACGAACCAAGATATTCATCCACGACGGCCATTTCCGCCTCGAAGCGAGGCAACAGCACCGCCAGTGCTCCGGTGTCGCCCGCCTTCCCCGCTTGTTCCATTTCGGCGCACAGTTCGCCCAGCGCCAGCGCGCCGACCGAACGAGCCGATGATTTAAGCTTGTGGGCTGCGGCACTGACTGCCGCCGTCTGTCCCACTTGACAGGCGGCGCGCAATTCCGCCGCTATTCTGACCGAACTGGAACGAAAATCCCGCAGGAGTTCACTGATCACCGCCGGGTCGTTCCCTACCAGCCCTTCGAGAACGCTCACGTCCACCGGTCCTGCCGCCGCGGCCGGTGCCGTGGCGGGTGGGGCCGGCGGGACGGGCGGAGCGGGTGTGGCCGGGCTGGCGGCGGCGGCCGGCAGCCATTTCGCCAGCGTGGCTTTCAAGTCCGCAAGTTGCACCGGTTTGCTCAGATAGTCGTCCATGCCGACGGCACGGCAATGCTCGGCCTCGCCCTTGAGTGCGTTGGCGGTCAGGGCGACGATCGGGATGCGGCGCTTGCCAGCCTTGCTGACCTCGTCGACGCGGATGGCCGCGGTCAGTTGATAGCCGTCCATTTCCGGCATGTGCAGGTCGGTGAGCAGCAACGCGTAGTCACCGCTCCCCCAGCGTTTCAGCGCTTCGCGGCCGTCGCCGGCGATATCTGCGGCATATCCGAGCAGCGCGAGCTGTTGCCGGATCACTTTCTGGTTGATTTCGTTGTCTTCGGCCACCAGGACCAACCTGCCCTGCTGCAGAGCCATCGCGCGCGAGGGAGGAATGATCATCGTCTCGATCTTGCCTGGGAGCGGCGACTCGTCTTCCTCATGCGCCCGTCCTGCGGCGATGGCCACTGCCCGGAGGAAGGACTGGGGATGCATGATGTCGCCGTCCAGGGTGACCAGATCCACCGTTTCGACGCGCCCCCGACGACGGTGCCCGCGCCTGATGACGATAAAGCGGGGCTCGATATCGGGCTGATGGTGCCCGTGCTCGACCACCACGAAATGCGGTTCCAGGTCAGATCGGGCGCGGAAGGCAGCGCGCAATTCCTCGATCGGTGGCGCATCGTGCCCGGCGTCGATGATAAGCAACCACAGGCCGGACGGAAGCGTGTTGATCCGTTTGCGGGCTGCGGTCAGGTCCGGCACCCGCTCAACGATCGCGCCGCTGTCTCTCAGATAGACAGCCAGATCGTCGCCCATCCCGTTGTCGTCGCCTAGCACCAGGCAGGAAAGCCCGCTCAGGTCAACCGTCTTGCCGTCGACGGCGGGCCTGGCCGGCGGCAGCGCAAACGGCAGGCGCACGGTGAAGGTGGAGCCCTTGCCGGGCGCGCTCTGCACCGCGATCTCCCCGCCCATCAGTTCCCCCAGGTGGCGGGAGATGGCCAGACCCAGTCCGGTACCGCCAAATCGCCGGGTGGTGGAGGCGTCGCCCTGGGTGAAGGAGGTGAAGAGCCGGGACTGGGTTTCCTCATCCATGCCGATGCCGTTATCGGTTATCTGAAACTCCACCGTCACCTGGTCTGGGCCTTGCTTGGCCAGCAATGCGCGCACCGATACCCGGCCTGGTTGCTGCTGACCGCTGGAAAACTTGATGGCGTTGTTAGCGAGGTTGACCAGCACTTGACGCAGGCGCAGGGCATCGCCCAGCACTTCTTCGGGAATCGCCGGGTCGATGAACAGGGTGAGCTCCACACCCTTCTTCGCGGCCAGGTGTTCCAGCATGCCGCAAGCCTTCTCTACCACGTCCGCCACATGCGTGGACACGCGTTCGATTTCCAGTCTGCCAGCTTCGATCTTGGAGAAGTCGAGAATGTCCTCGATGATCTCCAGCAGAGCAAAAGCCGATTCCCGGATGAGATTGACCATCTCCACCTGGTAGCCATTGAGGCTGGTTTGCTGCAGCACGTCGACCATGCCGATCACACCGCTCATGGGAGTGCGGATCTCGTGGCTCATGGCGGCGAGGAAAGCCGATTTGGCCTGGTTGGCCTGTTCGGCCTCAAGCCGGGCCTGTTCCAGGTCTTTCATGATACGCACACGTTCACGGACGTCGCGCAGAATGCCGGTGAAGTAGCGTTTTCCTCCGACGAAGTATTCGCTGACTGCAAGATATACCGCAATGCGTTCACCATTCTTGTGCAGCCCTTCGACTTCACGCCCAATACCGATGATGTGAGCCTGCCCGGTTCGGTAATACCTCTCCATGTAACCGTCGTGGCCGCTACTGTGAGGTTCTGGCATAAGAATAGAAATGTTTTGCCCGATCACTTCATCGCGGGTGTAACCGAAGAGGTTTTCCACGACCGGGTTGGCAGAACGGACGATGCCCTTTTCGTCGATGGTAATGACACAATCCACCATATGCTCGACCACGGAGCGGGTCTCTTCTTCCTTGATCGCCATGGCTACATTGGCCTGCTCCAGATCGGCGGTGCGCTGCGCTACTTGATCTTCCAATTCAACTGACACACGCCGTAAGCGCGTAACGACCAATGCGAGCGCCCCCAATCCCAGCGCCAGTAGCGTGCCAAAGAGAATGAAGATGTCACGCAGATCGGTACGACTTTGCGCCACTAAACTGTCCAGTGGTCGAACAATCTCCAGCACACCGCGCACATCACCTACTTTCCAGTCATGCTTAGGGCTGTCCGGGCGTGCATTGTGGCAGCTTACGCATTCCGCGCGCATTACATCCGCCGTGGCGTAGCGTAGCGATGCGCGTCCCTGGAAGTCTTCAAAACGGTAGTAGGGCTGTTTAGGATTCGCCTGTAACGCCACCAAAGCCTGCTTCTCAAAATCATCATGCGCACCGCTATCCTTGCGCCAGGGAAAGGGGTAATTGCTGTATAAACGCACCATCATGCCAGAACCGCGCAAGCTGATCCTTCTGCCCAGTTCCATACTGAAGGTGGCAGGTAACGGAATAGCCCCCGGCTTTTGCAGGTAGTCGTGTGTCACTTCAACGTTGTGGCCGCTCACGCGATCCACAACTTCAGATGTATATAGGTTACGCAGTTCCATTAGAGACTTTGCATGCAGCGTAATGCCCTGCAGTGCGGCAGATTGCACCAGCGTGGTCGTGGCGTGAGATAAATACCACAAAGCAAGCAGCGCACCGCTACAAAAGATAATGCTTAACACCAGAATAGTGTGCTTATAGAGCGGAAGCAGGAACGCTGCCCAAAGCCTTTTCACTTGTTGACGCAAGCCAGATGAAATTACTGATAAATTTAGTTTTCGCACGACGGGATCCTGAATTTTGTGTAATCGGAATATGGGCGCCTCTAAAAATTCAAGTTTCTAGGCGAGACAAGGCACGAGTAAAAAATTTGAGCGCTGCATATACTTAATATGTAAGCGATAATTTTTTTCGAGTAACCCCGTATTGTGACGAAACGGGGTAAGCAGGCAAGCCGCAATGCGGCTGCTCGCAAAATTATATTTTTAGAGGTGCCCATATGTTAATGCTACGACATCCGCCCCCCAAACTGGAAATAATGCGATCAAAAGCAACTTTTCAGTCCCTGAAGGGCATCGTCCATTTTCTGCTGATGTTTTGTAGCGCCGGGGACAGAGTTTCATAATGCCTCATCAGATGGAAGCAAGCCACGATCCCTTTGGATATCTTCCCCATATTGATGTTCGTTCACCGGATCAATCGCACTGGCGGTGCAACACACCAGCCTGATTTCTGCGGAAAATCAAGAAACGCGGGAGGCATATAAGGCCGGGTTCTCGCGGCGACTGAAAAGACAAACACATTCGTGTCAGCCGCCAAGCCAAGAGTGAGCGCGGCATCTGGTAGCATCGAATGCAGGGTGAGAAAATAAATGATGGGATAGATGGTTATGATAAGCGGTGAGATGTTGGGCTTCATTTCGTTCAGCCTACCCTACCGAGCTATGGCGCTGACCGGCTACCGAAAAAGTGGTCACAGGAGCAGGGAGCGACCCCGTTAAGCCGCTTTAAGCGGCTCGCAAATTAAAGCCCCCGGCTTTACCGGGGGATACTTACTTTGACTAAACGGCACTTCAATGTATTGGTGCCGCATATTGATAGCTTGCACGCGACCATAAAAACGATGAAAAACGCCCATCGTTCGCTGGCAACGGTGGTGTTACTAAAACACCTGCATGCGATAGGACACTTACTATCGGGCGATACCGCGACTAAGTGTTTTCTGAGCGCACCTCTGCGTTTTTAGACCCCGATACCCGACGACACCGTCGCTGACTTCTTCGTCACCGACGCCGTTGACACCGTCACACTGGCGTATACCTCGTCCTTGCGGGGCATAAAGACCGGCGTGTGGATGCTAGCTTCGCCAACCTGCACCAAACCCTTGTCTTCATCGAGCTTTCCGGTATCGATCGCGCGCTTCTCGGAATAACTTATTGTGCCGGCAGCGGCCACGGTGATGTTTTTGAATGAGAGAAAAATGCCGGAGCCGGGGAACAGATAAGTGTAGAGCAAGTCGTCACCGACCGCATCATCCGACGGCAACGAGTCGTCGCCCTTATCCTCACCGAAAATCTTGATTTCCAAGCGGTAGGTTCTGCCTACGTCGCTTTCGGTAAAAGTGATGTTGCCCGCGACCGTCACATCGCGCTTATTGTTAGTGGTGGCGCCCAAGGTGAGGGTGGGTGTGCTAAGTGTTGGCATGAGAGCTCTCCTTATTGGTTAACAATCAAAATTGTAGCATTAAAAATGCTTGACTTTAAAGACGGTATCTACCGGGCTGGAGTTTCCACAAACCCAAACCGCCATTGGTATGTCCCGAAATGGCGGTTTGCCTATCGGCGAATCCGCCCTAAAGATCTGAACCCAGTATTTCTTGCCAATTATTTAGAGATGCCCTAGAGTTAATTAGACTTCTTACGCTCTTTCTCTTGTTTATTTTCCGCTTCTTCAAGTTCCGGAAACTCCTCGTAAATCGGTGGAGGTGGTGATGGGGTTGGAGTTGGAGTTGGGGCTGGTGTAGTTGGCTCGCTTGGTTCGTTTGACTCATTATCTTCTTGCATAGAAATGTTCTCCAATGATAAAGGTTTTTTTGGTTTCTTTGGCTGTACCGCAGCCTAACGTAATATATAAAACATTTTCATAAGCCAACAATGTCGCCTATATCAGTAAGCATTGTCAAGCCCGGTAGGTTGAGTTGAATGAAATGAAGCCCAACATCAAAATAATTGGCTTCGACAATTCACCCCCTCGAACAAGTTTACTGCCCCGCCACCATCATATTTTCAACCAAGATGGAACCACACTGCCGTGACCCTTGCACCAGTCAAGTAGGGTGGGCACGTCTTTGTGCCCACGCGGGCAGCTTTCCATCGCAACAGCCCAGTCATGCGCATATACCCCATCACGCACATAGCGGTGAAATGTCGAATGAGGCCAATCAACCGCACGTTGTACATGTCCGCGTTTAACCGGATTGAAATGAATGTAATTGACATGGCAGCAAAATCATTTTCATCACGAATTTGGTGTTCCCAGAATCGCCGTTGCCAGATAGTCGATTCGCGATGTTTGAGTTTTGATGCAGTCACCCAGTCGGCACGACGATAATCTTCTCTGCAGGCCAAAGAAACCGCTCGCTTGATCATCATCCAACGGGTGGAAAAATCGGCATCACCGTCAGGTAATGTCCACACGCAATGTAAATGGTCAGGCAACAATTCCCATGCATCGATGACGAAAGGACGCGCCACACGCACCGTTTCGATTGAGGCGCGCAATGCGTTGCGAATCGCTTCGTCACATAGAATCGATTGCCGCCGGTAAGCGACCACTGTAAAGAAATAGCTTGAGCCTACAGCCATTGCGCGGCGATAACGTGACATAGCTGTCTACCCCAAAATGACGAATCCGCGTGGGCACACCCTCCGGGTGCGAGAACCTCTACGAGGCAAAAACGTGCCCACCCTACATGGCTGGTTGTAAACTAGCGAGATCAATAATCTCAAGTAATTTAACCTGTATGTAACGCAGGAATATGCAGACCTCAGGCATCTCTAGGTTCTTTTGATCTGTTGTAATCGATGCTGGTGTAGCGTGAACCAGTTTGCTGGCGTAAGCATAAATATAGTCATGCTCTTCCAGCATACCTGCCTCATCTGACATCCCGCGCCATTGCCAGCGGCCCTTTAAAAGATTTTGAACATCAGCAGGCACATTTTTTTCAAATTCGGCAATCTCACTCTTAAGTCTGGAAATATTCTCCTCTACGGGAGGAATAGCTTGTGTTCCTACTAGATATGCTTGAAATTCGTAGCCGTTAGTCCTTGCCTGGTCCGCGTATATGGAAAAGCATTTGGCTGCTTCTGAATCTACTCGATCCATTGCTGAGCGTACTGTTTTCGCAAAATCCGCTGATGATGTAGATGCTCGTATATCTTCTAAGGTCATCGAATTCTCGTGATGATCCATTTCTCCAAATCGCTTGAGCAATGCGATTTCACGATGCAACTGAGCAAGCGAATCTTCGTAAAACCTAAGCTGTGTTTTGAGTAGCTCTCTATAATAAATAAGGCAATACCTCTTGTCTTTTTGAAACAGCCTCAACCATATGGTTGCTTCAAATATATATCGCGCAGTAACCAGCAAGCTTAGTGTTTCAACGATTCGAAAATTGTTCTCAGTTAACTGGCGAAGTCGGATCAAAATATTCCCATATGTATTTCTGCGCCAATTATCTGTCGAGTATTTATCGTCAGCTAACCTTTCACCATTCGGGATGTTGTTCCGAAAGTGAGCGGAAAGTTGCCCCAGGGTTTCCCCAAGCTGCCGAATGCTCACTATGTATTGAGATGCTTGATCTTGGCTTTGCATGTCGATAGGTCGTCCCGCCGTCAATTTGCTCTGCTGTGCCAATAACGTAATTTTATTTTCAGATGATCGTGGCGATGGACAACAGTAGATTATAGTTTTGGTACATTCTATTTTGGTTGCCTAACAAGAATGAATCAGGTTGCATTCTCTACCGGCCCTTTACGTTTTAATTTTGGTAAAAGCGGCTGCCATAGCGTTTGATACGGTTTGTGGAGACTCTCGTTTCTTGTCTCCCACTGCGCTCTTTATATGATTCCTACTATCTTGTTGTCCCTGTGTATTTCTTTGTTCAGGTTTGCCATTTGCTTGCGGCGCAGCGTCGGTCAAGCGCATGGTGAGTGCGATGCGCTTGCGTTTTTCGTCCACTTCCAGCACTTTCACCTTCACCACTTGTCCGGTTTTAACGATCGCATGCGGATCCTTCACGAAGCTATTCGATAACGCGGAAATATGTACCAATCCATCCTGATGCACGCCAATATCCACGAACGCACCAAAGGCAGCAACGTTGGTAATGACACCTTCGAGGATCATGTCTGGCTTCAAGTCAGACAATTGTTCTATGCCTTCCCTGAAGGTGGCAGTGGTAAATTCAGGACGCGGGTCGCGCCCCGGCTTCTCTAGTTCTTTCAGTATGTCGGAAATTGTCGGCATGCCGAATTGCTCGTTCACATATTTGGCGGGATTGAGCGCGTTCAATAGCTGGCTATTGCCAATAACGGATTTGATGTCCTGCTTGATCTCCGCGAGGATACGTTGCACCAGCGGATAGGATTCAGGATGTACGGCAGACGCATCGAGCGGGTTGTCACCCCCCATGATGCGCAGGAAACCCGCTGCCTGCTCAAAGGTTTTTTCGCCCAGGCGCGGAACCTCGCGTAATTGAGCACGAGAGGTGAACATGCCCTTGATATCCCGGTAAGCCACAATCCCCTGCGCCACACTGCTGCTCAATCCGGAAACGCGCGCCAGCAAAGGAACGGATGCGGTATTCACATCGACGCCGACGGCATTGACACAGTCTTCAACGACGGCATCGAGTGAACGCGCCAATTGGGATTGGCCGACGTCGTGCTGGTATTGTCCGACCCCGATGGATTTCGGGTCGATCTTTACCAGTTCGGCCAACGGGTCTTGCAAACGCCGGGCAATCGATACCGCTCCGCGCAGTGATACATCCATATCCGGCAGCTCACGCGAGGCAATTTCGGATGCCGAATAAACCGATGCACCCGCCTCGGATACCACGACATTGGTCAGCTTCAGCTCTGGATGGCGTTTGATCAGCTCCAGCGCCAATTTGTCTGTCTCCCGCGAAGCCGTGCCATTGCCGATAGCGATTACTGCTACGCGATGTTTTTCTGCCAATTTTGCCAAGGTGTGCAAGGAACCATTCCAGTCATTTCTCGGCTGATGCGGATAGATGACAGCGGTATCCACTACTTTCCCCGTCTCATCCACTACCGCCACCTTGACCCCGGTGCGTATCCCCGGATCAAGTCCCATCGTGACGCGTGGGCCTGCTGGGGCGGCCAGCAACAAATCTTTCAGGTTGCGCGCGAATACATTGATGGCTTCTTTTTCCGCACGGATCCGCAATGCGCCCATCAACTCGGATTCCAAATGCAAAAAACTTTTCACGCGCCATGTCCAGCGCACGGTATCCATCAGCCAATTGTCAGCAGGCCGATGTTGCTGAGAAATGCCAAACCGATTTGCAATACGGATTTCGCAAGGATTATGCGGCGCACTCCAATTTGCTTTGTCTGCCTCACTGTCGAGGCGCAATCGCACATTCAGCATCTCCTCACGACGACCCCGCAATATGGCCAAGGTACGGTGCGAAGGGATGGTCTTGATCGATTCGGAGTAATCGAAATAGTCGGCATATTTCGCTGCAAGCTCTTCCTTGCCTTCGATCACTTTAGATTCCACGATGCCATGTTCTTGCACATATTCGCGCAGGGATTGCAGCAAGGTGGCATCTTCCGCGAAGCGTTCCAACAAGATTTGGCGTGCACCATCCAGTGCCGCCTTGATGTCTGGCACGCCGGGGTTGTCGCATTGCTCAATGGTAAAGGGTGGCTTCAGATACTGGGCTGCTTCCTGTTCCGGTTGCAACATCGGATTAGCCAACAATGTATCGGCAAGCGGTGCCAGCCCTGCCTCCAGTGCAATTTGTGCCTTGGTGCGCCGTTTTGGTTTGTAGGGTAGATACAAATCTTCCAGATGAGTCTTGTCCTCGGCATGCGTGATTGCATTCAACAGCCCGGGTGTCATCTTGTCCTGCTCGGTAATCGAGGTAATGATCGTAGCGCGACGTTCTTCCAGTTCGCGCAAATAACGCAAACGCTCTTCCAGCAGCCGCAACTGGATATCGTCCAATCCCCCAGTCGCCTCCTTGCGGTAGCGGGCGATGAAAGGGACCGTTGCACCTTCGTCCAACAAGGCAATGGCTGATGCAATCTGTGCAGGCTTGGCAGCAATTTCTACTGTAAGCCGTTGTTCAATGGATGGGAGCATGTGTCGACTAACTTAGTGAATTGAATAGAACCCCAATTTCTGGGGTTGATTATGCGATTTATGCAAAAGGCGCTTTATCCTGGCTGAAAAAGCACCTGCGAGGTTAGCTCTTCTTTTGAATAAACTCGATTTTGTATCCATCCGGGTCGGACACGAAGGCAATAACAGTTGTGCCATGCTTCATTGGTCCAGCTTCTCTGATTACGCTCCCGCCGTTTTGCTTGACGAGTTCGCATGCCTTGCCAGCGTTATCGACTTCAATGGCAACATGACCATAGCCTGATCCCAAGTCATATTTTTCAACACCCCAATTGTAAGTGAGCTCTAAAACAGCACCGTCTTTTTCATCTTGGTAACCAACAAATGCCAGTGTGAATTTTCCGTCTGGATAATCATTTCGACGCAGCAATTTCATTCCCAGCACTTCTGTATAAAAAGCAATTGAACGGTCCAAGTTACCAACTCTGAGCATGGTATGAAGAATTCGCATAGGTGTCTCCAGCTAATTGATTATAAAAAGCGGCCATCTTTAGTCATATGGCTCCTTAACGACTTGGGCATTGCCACAAAAGCTGCGATCGGGTCAGCCATTCATCACATTCAAGAATATTTGAATTCATATCGTTGAGTAAACAACCAGTCTCTTATGAGCTACTTCTCTGCCCCCGTCTGCCGCGCCAAACTCCTAAACCGCCTTGCTATTGTGCAGAGATTGAATTTAAGTCTACCATAATTTTTTTTGATCTTTTATTGTGTGAACTTCAGCCACTTCAGGGTAAACCCGCACTGCTATTGGAACTCCGACCGTCCAAGGTTAGCGTCCCGGAGCAGATTCGGATATGTCGAAAATTATCGAATCTCCATATGGCATGATCAAAGCTTCGATGGATAAGCAAAAATAAGCAGTTTGCTTATTCAATTTTGTTGAATGAATCTAGACAATGATAAGCGCACCGGAATATTTAGCTTTTAGCAGCCTGTTTAAGCCTGAGGACGCAGAGGTTGATTGGTTCGGGGCCAAATCCAAATTGCGCTGTAAATTCGATCCTGCTTGATTGGGTCGCAGTTAACCTTAACCAGAGGGTGTAAAAAAAATGTTAAATCTAAAAAATGTAGTGGCCGCTTTATTTCTTGCGATAAGCTCATCGGCATGGGCATTCATGCCGGCAACCGGAATTTGGGGCGTTGATAGCGAGGACAATGGCCTTCCCGGCAGGGGATTTCAGATTGAGGTTGAAAACGAAGTAATGGTTTTCATCTACTTCGGTTACCGTGCCGACGGCAGCAGCGTGTTTTACTACGCAGCGGGTCCAATCGTAAACAATATTTTTACAGCCTCTCTGCTTGACTTACGTGACGGCACTTCGTTTGGCGCTGCCTACAAACCTGCGTCCTTATTAAATCCAGCCGGCACAGTTACGGTGAGTTTTACGAGTGGAAAGCACGGCTTCATTACATTGCCGGGCGAGAGCCAGAGAGCCATTTCCAAGAGGCCGTTCGGATACGCTGATGGGCCTGATGGGTTGCTGGGGCAGTGGATGATTACAACATTAGTGGAAGATAGCGCGTTCTCTGGCGTGAGGACATTTAACAAGAAACTTGCCGCATCTTCGACGGGTAACGGTGTTGTTTCGACTACTGCCTCTGACGTGGGATGCGAATTTCAAGTATCCGGTGAATTCGCTGAGATGGTGCTTTGCGTGGATATACCGTTAACGATAGACACCGATATGTTTGCCTTTAAGTTTTCCGGAGATCACGGAACCGGAATTTATTTCTGGGTAACAGCAATGTCTGGCGACACTCCTTCGAGTTTTTCTTCAAATTACGAGGCTCATGCACTGAGACTCGCGACCAAGACAGGCGCTAAAACTGGACTTAACGATGGAACCAAAACATCGTTATCAACACACGCTCTAAGGGTGCCTGCAAAAATATCAGTCAATCATTCTGCCAAGGATCTTGAAAAATACAATTCTTCCGGTATGGAAAAGTCATTATCCTCGGAAGATTCCATAAGGATTGCTGCCCTTGCGGCGTGGGCTTCGGAAGTCCGAGCGATTATTCAGACGGGACAGTAAGCACGGAAGCGGAAAAATAAGAGGGTGCAGAATAATCACCCATAACCCGTCAGAGATGACGGGTTAATTTATGGGCGCCTCTAACAATTCAAGTTTCTAAGCAAGACAAGGCACGAGTAAAAAATTTGAGCGCAGCATATAGTTGATATGTAAGCGATAATTTTTTTCGAGTAACGCCGTATTGTGACGAAAATTGGATTTTTAGAGGTGCCCTTATTTCAATATTTCGGGTGTATTACTGGGTAAGTTAGTTATAAATGCACTCATGCTTTGTGTGATTAGGTATAGTGTGTTGTAAAATTCATCGATACAAAAGGCGCAAAGGAAATCATGCCAGGCAACTTAAACTCCAATGTTTTAACTGCCTTATGGGTGTTACTGACGATCATCTCTAACCCATCCCACGCGCAGCCATTTGAACCCATTACTGGCCGGGTCGAATCTTTCACCCTGCCCGCACCCGCTGACGGCAGCGCCTCGCCGTTAAAGCCGCGTCGCACCAGCATCTCTCCTCCACCGCATTCAATCTCGATTGGCGCCATCTCTAATGAGAAGAAATCTGCCGAAACTAATGTCGATTCGCGCCCCGGTACACCCCGCAAAATCGGCTTCGGCCGCGATGTCCCACAACTGGGAAGTATCACTGATACAGCAACCCGACTACAGTGGCAGAACACCGCCCAAGGCGGAAAGATTGCGGCGATCAGCATTACTTCACCACAGGCAACGGGAATCCGCTTAGGCATTTTGGTGCGCCGCTTGCCGGCGGAAGTCACCTTCCGCTTCTATTCACAGGGGTCAGGAGTCGCCTACGAAATTGCCGGAAAAGAGATCATGAAGACCATTCAGCGCAATTTGGATGCAGGCGACGGTAGCGACGCGGCCCGAACCTACTGGTCGCCTCATGTCGAGGGCGAAGAAGTAACCCTGGAAATCGAATTACCGTCAGGTATCAGCCCGGATACGCTTGAAATCGCAATTCCCAGCGTCTCTCATTTTTTTTTTGGCCCCCTAAAGGCTGCGCCAGGTGAAAAAATTTCCAAGATTGGGCAAGCTGCAAGCTGTGAAATCGATGTGTCGTGCTACAGCGAATGGAGTCCTGAAAGCAAATCCACGGCAAAAATAACCTTCGTCGATTCGGGCAGTAGTTTTTTGTGCTCTGGAACGCTGCTCAATGACGCATCCTCAAGCGGAACGCCTTATTTCCTTAGCGCCAATCACTGCATCACCAGTCAGACTGTGGCATCGACACTACAAACCTTCTGGTTTTATCGCTCCGCGGCCTGCAACAGTGGCACACTTAATCCAGAATTCCAAACACGTACCGGTGGCGCAACATTGCTCTATGGTAGCCAAGCAACCGACACCTCCTTCATGCAGCTGAGCAACCTCCCACCTGCCGGAGCGTACTATGCAGGATGGTCCCCGAATGCACCTGAACTGTATGCTTACGTGACGGGCATTCATCATCCGCAAGGCGATTTACAGAAGATAAGTTTCGGCAGGTTTCAATCTTTTCAGGACTGCACTGCCACAAATCCGAACACGGGCACTTATGAGTGCACGTTCTCAAATAAATCCAACGGGAAATTTCTTGATATTACCTATACTTCCGGGATTACAGAAAGTGGCAGTAGTGGCGCCGGTTTATTCGAGACAATCGGTAACGTCCATTATTTGATTGGTCAGTTGAGGGGAGGAAATGCAAGCTGCTATGGGAGTGGATCAGATGATTATGGCCGCTTTGATGTCGCATACAGCGACGCACTTCACCAATGGCTAAACGCCGGTCCGACGTTTTTACTCTCTGTCAGCAAGCTCAATAACGGCAACGGTACTGTAATTTCGTCCCCGAGCGGAATCAATTGCGGGACGAGGTGCAGCGCGCCTTTTACCCAAGGAGCCAATGTAACGCTTACAGCTACGCCTGCTTCAGGTTCTATTTTTTCCGGTTGGAGCGGAGCATGCAGTGGCACCAACGCTACCTGTTCCGTCGCCATGAATATGCCCCAAAGTGTGACTGCGACCTTTTCCACTATTGCCGCCACTGGCACAGTCGTCGAATATTACAATCCCGACCTGGATCATTACTTCATTACGGCCGGTCCCGGCGAACAAGCTTTTGTTGACAGCGGAGCAGTCGGGCGCTGGCAGCGCACGGGCGTTACGTTCATGTCTGGAGGGAATTTACCTGTTTGCCGATTCTATGGAAGCATGTCGCCCGGGCCAAACTCTCACTTCTATACCGCTAGCGCAGATGAATGTGCGCAGCTTAAGCAATTGCAGGCGACAACTCCGGCAACACAAAAGCGCTGGAATTTCGAGAGTCTGGACTTCCTGACGATGGTGCCCGTAAATGGCGCATGCCCCACTCATACCTCGCCGGTATATCGCGCCTATAACAACGGATTCAGTAGAGGCATAGACAGCAACCACCGGATCACCAGCGATCAAGCAGCGATTCAGGAAGTAGTGGCACGCGGTTGGATCAATGAAGGTGTGGTGATGTGCGCACCGCAGTAAGCACTATCCGGCTATCCTGAAATACCCATACGCGATAGAAATGTCTTGACTGGTTGGATCGATAAAGTGTACTTTCAATTCGCATAAATTGAAAAGGTGCTTTTAAATTCCTATCCATTTTTGCAGACTGAGTGGCCCATTCCAGACCGACGTATCAGGTCGGTACGTCCAAGCTTGAACTCGATAACCCGCCCACATCCCAATCGGGTTAACCCACAACCTTTTGCGAAGGAGATTAATCTTGCCCCTACCCATCGAACCTGAAAGCCGCGTCAGTGAAGAGCTGGCGGAGGCCATGGAAGCGATCGTTAATGATCCCGATATCGAGGAGCCTGTGACACTGGCACTGGTGCGCGACAAACTGCGAGAGCAGCTTGCCACACAGGGTGTCGAGGCGGAGCGGCACGACTTTGGCAACGAGGAATCGCTCTATGCCGAGATTGAGGCGCTGATCGATGAATTCGGTGAAGATGCCTTCGCAGCTGACTTCACCACAGTCAAGGCGAGCCAGGAGCTGTCCGAGGTGATCGAATCGATTCTGGACAACAGCGAAGCGGACATTGCGCCCACCCTCGGGACCGTTCGTGAGGCCATGACCGAGGGCTGGCTGGCCCACTTGGTTGGCAACGGCGTCATTGAAACCGATGGAGAGGAGAGCCTGCTCGCCGAGATTGATTTTCTCATTGAGCGCTATGGCCCCGATTTTCTGGCCGAGAATGTGCTAGGGTTCGAGTGAACCGGGAACCTTGGCTTACTTGCCCGCGCAGGCTACAGTTTTTCAAGAAATGGGCGACTTAATGTGACTGGGACACTATAAAGTCAGCCATTAAAAGGTTTGAAATCCGTCCAGTCAGATTCTGGACGAACGGCTCACTATTTAATGGCATAAATTATAACTTTATGATTCAAATGGTTGCATGAATTATATTGAGCATCCCTAGCGCATTTTCGCTACCGCATCCTCCACCCGCTCCACCGCAATAATTTCCATACCTGCTATTTCTTGCTTCGGCTTGTTAGCCTTGGGAATAATGGCCATTGTAAAGCCTAGTTTGGCAGCCTCTCGCAGGCGTTCCTGACCACGCTGCACCGGACGTACTTCGCCAGCCAGGCCGACTTCCCCGAACACCACCATTTTTTCTGGCAGAGGTTTATTGCGCAGCGAAGACACGATGGCGAGCAATACGGGCAAGTCGGCGCCCGGCTCGGTAATTTTCACTCCGCCCACCGCGTTGATAAACACATCTTGATCAAAACAGGCAATGCCTGCATGGCGGTGCAATACGGCCAGCAACATGGCCAAACGGTTTTGTTCCACGCCCAATGAAAGGCGGCGCGGATTGGGCGAGTGCGCCTCATCCAGCAGGGCCTGAATTTCGACCAGTAGCGGACGTGTACCTTCCTGCGTCACCATCACGCATGAACCCGCCACTTGCGCGCCATGCTGCGACAAAAACAACGCGGAGGGGTTGCTCACCTCACGCAAGCCTTTTTCGGTCATGGCGAACACGCCAAGTTCGTTTACTGCTCCGAAGCGATTTTTGAACGCGCGTATCATGCGAAAGCTGGAGTGGGTATCGCCCTCGAAATACAGCACTGTATCCACGATATGTTCTAGCACACGCGGCCCGGCCAACGTGCCATCCTTGGTGACGTGGCCTACCAGAATCATGGTCACTGCTGTGCTCTTCGCCATGCGCGTGAGTTGCGCTGCGGATTCACGCACCTGCGCTACCGAGCCAGGGGCTGATGTGAGGTGTTCAGAATACATGGTCTGGATGGAATCGATCACCACCACATCGGGTTTTTCCTGCTTGATCACAGACTGGATTTTTTCCAGCTGAATTTCAGCCAACAGGTACATTCCACGCGCATCCAACGATAGTCGCCTAGCGCGCAAGGCGATTTGCTGCGCCGATTCCTCGCCACTGACATATAAAACTTTTTTATGTGTAGCGAGATGCGCCAGTGCTTGCAATAGCAGGGTGGATTTACCTATTCCGGGATCACCGCCTATCAAAACAACACCGCCACTCACTAGACCGCCACCCAACACGCGGTCAAACTCGGCGATTCCGGTTGGCGTGCGCGGCACTTCTTCCGCCCCTACTTCGGCCAGCGTCTGCATCATGCTCGTTGTCGCCAGCGAGCTGTAGCGATTTTTTCCGCTAGTTGCCAATTCCGCCACGCTTTCCACCAGCGTATTCCAAGCCGTGCAATGCGGGCACTGCCCCTGCCATTTTGAAACCTGTCCGCCACATTCAGTGCAGCTATATATTATTTTTGTTTTCGCCATGATTACCTTTTATTTAAAGCAAAACAGGAAAAATTGGCGCGGTCAAAAATACAAAATTTCTAAATAAGGCCAGGTTTAAACGAGATTAGATGCGAGAAAGTTTTTGCTGCGGAACTAATCGTCTTGAATAAATAAAAACCTCAACGCATCGCCTGCACCGTCAATGAATGGCATCCAGATTGAATAAGAAGGAGCTGCCACAACATTCCTTTGTCTGTAAGGCGAAGCAAATGGTTTGATGGATTGCGACACTTTACCCATCCTGGGCAGGCTCTTGCTTTTATAAAGCCTTCAATGCAATTCGTCCACTGATCACCAACACCTATGGGTGAGATTTTTTCCAATCATTTGCCAATTCCTTCGCTTCGGCAATTTGAGAGGCCGTCATAAACGATTCTGCGATCTTCAGTCCATTTTTTGCACTTTCATCACCAGCCTCACTGGCAAGACTAAACCATTTATGTGCTTCGATGTAATCCTGTGCAACACCATGGCCCTGCGCATACATGAGCCCCAAATTGTTTTGTGCAACTGGATGTCCCTTTTCTGCGGCCTTACTCCACCAAGTCACAGCCTGCTTTTGATCTTGTTCTACACCTTCACCAGTGTCGTACAAGCCGCCCAGATTTAATTGGGCATCTGCACTTCCCTGCCCTGCAGCCATGCTGTATAAAAACACAGCTTGCTGGTAATCCTGTTTAACACCTATGCCTTTTTCATACATAAAGGCCAAGTTGTATTGGGCCACTTCATCTCCCTGCTCTGCAGCCTTGCGAAACCAATGAACTGCCTGTTCATCGTCTTGAGTAACACCCTGACCTTTTGCATACATGAATGCAAGATTATATTGTGCCTCCGAGTTTCCCTGCTCGGCGGCTTTAAGCAGCCAGAACACCGCCTGCTTGTAATCCTGCGCAACCCCTTCACCTCTGGCATACATGAGCCCAAGGTTATTTTCTGCTAATGGCTCTCCCTGCTCTGCTGACTTGCGAAACCAAGGCTCTGCTTTCTGAAAATCGTGTGTAACTCCCAGGCCTTTTGCGTATATTAGACCCATATAGTTTTGTGCCAGTGCATGTCCCTGCTCTGCAGCTTTCTTGAATGATTTTATTGCCTTAGCGTAGTCTTTGCTGGCTATAAGTCTTTCACCTTCCTCAAAATCTTTAGTAACCGCCCCTGCGGGTGTTGCTGGCTTCATAATTTCTCTCCGTTATTTTAATCGTGGCTAGCGGCAAATCTAATTAACGCTGTGGGAATAAGTTTAATAGTCAGAATCATTGATCGCACAATGACTCGCACCTTCGAATGATGTCACCAATCACGCGCCGATGTCGAGAATATATTTTGTTTTTTTCTTCAAGCAGGAAGCTGCTGTTTTCAATCGCGCAATTGGTTCCGTTTCTAACTAGAATGTAAATAGCCATCTACGGCATCAGCTCTCGCTTTGCGTTTCTGTTTGTTTTTTTTGCGACACCCCAATGTGCGCATCGCCTCGCTTAAGCGCCAGTTCATTCTGTTTTTGCCGCTCAACAGCTCGGGCGCGTGTTTTTTCCGGCAGGGTATCAAAGCAATGCGGGCAAGATATTCCGGCTTGATAGCTGGGTAACGCCTTTTCATCCTGTGAAACGGGATGACGGCAGGCATAACATTGATCATGCGTCCCTACTTTCAAGCCCTGTCCAACAGAAATTCGCTGGTCGAATACAAAGCACTCGCCTTCCCACATGCTCTTTTCAGCAGGAATATTTTCCAGATACTTGAGGATGCCGCCCTGAAGGTGGTAGACCTCCTTGAAACCCTGGCCAAGCATGAAAGAAGTCGCTTTTTCACACCGAATTCCACCAGTACAAAACATGGCAATTTTTTTATGCTTTGCGGGATCCAGGTTTTTGCTGATGTACTCGGGAAACTCGCGGAATGTAGTGGTGTGGGGGTCAACTGCACCACGAAAAGTTCCTATATCGTATTCGTAGCCATTTCGTGTATCAATCAGCACTACATCCGGATCGGAAATTAGTGCATTCCAGTCCTTCGCGTCCACGTAGGTTCCAACCTTTTCGTTCGGATCCACTCCTGGTACTCCTAGCGTGACAATCTCCTTTTTCAGGCGGACCTTCATTCTGTCAAAAGGCATTTCATCAGAATAGGACTCTTTGTGTTCGATACCTGTTAATCGCGCATCGGCGCGCAAGAAAAACATCAATGCATCCACCCCCGCGCGCGTACCGGCGACAGTTCCGTTGATACCTTCCGCAGCAAGCAAAATTGTTCCATTGAGCCCTTGCGCCACGCAAAAATCGAATAAACCGATCTGCATCTCGCGGTAGTCGGGGAGTTTGGCAAATTTATATAGTGCAGTTATAACAATTTTGGACATGAATTATTTGACTCTATTAAAACCTATGTGAGGATATTGCATAAAATTTTCGTCTATTGAGCCCGAAGTTGGGAGCGCGTATGGCACAGCATCCGATTATATGCTGGCATTGATTCCAATGTTCGCTGTGTGCCTCAAACTGAATTTTAAACCGGTTCAGAGCGGCTTTCCAGTCTTGGTGCAAGCCAATAACATCTGGCTACTGTTATTTTTTCTGAATTAGTCACCTCGCTCAGGAGCCGGATGTTTCTGCAATTTGCGTTGTAACGTGCGCCGATGCATATTAAGTGTGCGTGCGGCAGCGGAAATGTTACCGCCACAGTCAGTAAGCACCTTTTGCAGATGCTCCCACTCCAGGCGATCCACTGACATGGGTTTCGTCATAATCGCAGCTTCAGCGATGCCTGGCCGATGATCAAAAGCCGCGACAATTTCATCCGCATCCGCGGGCTTGGCCAGATAGTATGTCGCACCCAACTTCACTGCCTCCACGGCGGTTGCAATGCTCGAATAGCCGGTGAGCACCACGATGCGCGCGTCAGACTTACGCTCTTTGAGATATGCCACCAGTGTCAAACCTGACGGGCCGGGCATCTTTAAATCAATCACCGCGTGCGTCGGCAGATTTTGCGCAATCATTTGAATGGCATCATTCACATTGTTTGCCACACTTACCTCGAAACCTCGCCGGGAAAGAGCCTGCGCCAACACCGTGCAATAGGTGACGTCATCGTCTACCAGCAGCAGCTTGCGGGGAAGCGAATTTTCCAGTCCTGGTAAGGTCATATTGAATTCATCACACGTAAACGAGCCAGGGGCAATGTCACACGGGTGCACACACCTCCACCATCCCGATTGGACAATGAGAGTGCACCGCCAAACCGGCGCAGTGCGGCATTAACCAGAAATAATCCAAGTCCCTGCCCGCTTTCTTTGGTGGTAAAAAATAATTTTCCGGCATGAGTTTCCGCAGAGGGAGTCAAGCCTGTCCCGCGGTCGGAGACTTCGATCTTTAATTGCTCTGCATCGCAACTGACCTCAACCTCAACACTGTGCTCCGAAGCATCGGCAGCATTGTTTAGAATATTGGTAATAACTTGCCCCAACACTTGTTCCGCTACAATCTGCGGCGCGGGTGATGGACCCGTCCAGCGATAACTTACCTGCGCCGAGGGACGCATGCTGCGCCATTGCGCAAGCAAGTCTGCAAAATAACTATCAAGCGCGATGCTGTAACCACTTTCCGCGCGCGCTTGTTCTGTGGACGAAAGCATATGGGAAAGCGTGTTTTTACAACGCGTAACTTGGTCACGCAACAAGTGCAACTCTTTCACCAATTCTGGTTGCATCGCATATTGGTGTTCAAGTTCTTTAAGCACTACCGCCATCGTGCCCAGCGGCGTGCCTAATTCATGCGCCGCACCCACTGCCAGTGCGCCTAGCGCCACCAGATGTTCATCACGCAGCGCGTTTTCACGCACTTCCGCCAGCATGCGCTCGCGTTCGCGCAGGGTGTTGCCCATCTTCACCACATAGTAGCCGACCAACCCCACGCCCAGCACGAACCCGAACCACATGAACCAGGCACTTGAGTCGAGGCGGGCAACGTGGTCAATATGAAAATGCGGCAGCGGGATGTAAACGAACATCAAGAACGTATAGCAGGCCACGATTATCGCAGCCAACAACCAGGCATAAAATGCCAACAGCGTGGCGGAGGCTATCGCGAGCGGCAACAATAGCAGCAACACAAACGGATTGGTGGTGCCTCCGGCCAGATAGAGCAACGCGCTCAGCAACAGAACATCCAGCACCAACTGCCCGAACACCTCAATTTCCTGCACCGGCCATGGCAATTTTAACCGTATCCAGGTAAGTATATTGAGAACCAGCAGCACGGTGCCTATCACCGCAAACGGCAACGGCATCCCCATGCCTTTGGCAACCACCAGCACCGCCAAGGTCAGACCGACCACGGCGATATTTTTGAGCACCAGCACGCGTCGCAGATTCACAGGCGTCGACGTTGAAAAAGAGACAGATGGTTTCATTTAAATATCCATACTATTTTGATAGCCTCGGCGTGCGCCGGATGTGAGCTTAACAAGCATGGCCCGGATGGAATGGGATGAATCCATGGATTAAATTTACACCCAGAATTTGGCAGCGCTATTTCGGATTACTTGTGGCTCTGTTATTCCTCCGCCGCTGGTAAACGTATGGTGTATTGACCTGTTTTTTCATCACGCACCATCATGAGCAGATTGTGCTTCTGCGCGTCCTCCACCAATTCTTTGAACGAACGATAGCCGTAAGCCGATTCAGCAAAGCCCGGCTTACGCCGCTGCATGGTTGGCTTAACCATGGAATACCATACTTTTTCCTCCCCCCGTTCGGCAATCAATGCTTCAATGGTTTCGACAATAAAGTCGAGAGCTTCCTGCCGTTTGTCATCTTCAGTCTTCAATATTGATTTTTTCGTCGTGCCACCGGCAGGCGCTTTTGCCGGAGATTTTTTCTCAGCACGTTTTTTCTGTGCTTCTTGCTCACGCACCAGATCATCATAAAAAATGAATTCATCGCAATTGGCGCTGAGCAAATCAGAAGTCGAGTCCTTAACCCCAATCCCGATCACATATTTATTGTTCTCTCGCAGCTTTGAAACCAATGGAGAAAAGTCAGAGTCACCGCTGATAATGACGAAGGTATCAACATGGGATTTGGTATAGCAAAGATCCAGCGCATCGACGACCATGCGGATATCGGCAGAATTTTTACCTGATTGGCGCACATGCGGAATCTCGATCAATTCAAAAGCCGCTTCATGCATCGTCGCCTTGAATTCCTTGTAACGATCCCAGTCACAATAAGCTTTTTTGACGACAATGCTGCCCTTGAGCAGTAAGCGTTCAAGCACCTTCTTGATGTCGAACTGTGCATACTTGGCGTCGCGCACCCCTAACGCAATGTTCTCGAAATCGCAAAACAAAGCCATGTTGGTAATTTCAGGTTGACCAGCCATCTGTTACTCCTAAATTAAATTCGTTAATGCTGAGGCACCCGTTCCCCGAACTATTGCCAACTAGCCTCGCGTATTCGACTGCGTCTCGAACTGCATCAGATCCACTAGCGGCTGCGCTTGCCAGCCTGGCTTCCGGTGTTCCGTCACAATATTAGTGAAAATGCCGCCACGAACGTAAAATTTGGCGGTAAGGCGCATGAAGCGCGGCTGGATGGCGGCGACCAAATCATCCAGAATGCGATTGGTAACGTCTTCATGAAAATGTCCTTCATTACGGAATGACCAGATATAGAGCTTGAGACTTTTCAGTTCTACGCAGGTCGTATCCGCGATGTAATCGAGGATCAACGTAGCAAAATCGGGCTGGCCGGTCTTGGGGCACAGACAGGTAAACTCGGGGATTTCCATGTGGATGTGGTAATCGCGCTCGAGACTGGGATTGGCGAAAGTTTCCAGAAGTTTGCTGGGCAGAGCGCTCATTTTGATATGCCTTGTGGGTCAGTTAGAATACAACACATTATAATGTCCAACTGATTGAAATTGCGTCTTTCTCACGTCAAGATCGCTGGATTCAAATCCTTCGTTGATCCCACCCATATTGCTCTACCTGGGCAGGTCGTCGGCATTGTCGGTCCGAATGGCTGCGGGAAATCGAACATCATCGACGCGCTACGGTGGGTACTGGGCGAATCTCGCGCTTCGGCACTACGCGGCGAATCTATGCAAGATGTCATTTTCAACGGCTCCGGTAAGCGCAAACCGGTCTCGCGCGCTAGCGTCGAGCTGATATTCGATAACAGTTTGGGCAAGGCTGCCGGCCAATGGTCAAGCTACGCCGAAATCTCTATCAAGCGCGTGCTGCTGCGCGACGGTGATTCCAGTTACCACATCAACAATCAGCATGTGCGGCGCAAGGATATAACCGACATTTTTCTGGGCACTGGACTAGGTGCACGAGCATACGCCATTATCGAACAGGGCATGATTTCGCGCATCATTGAGGCTAAACCGGAAGAACTGCGCATATTTCTGGAGGAAGCTGCAGGCGTATCTAAATACCGCGACCGCCGCCGCGAAACTGAACTTCGCATTGCCGATACGCACGACAACCTGCTACGCGTTGATGACATCCTGCTAGAGTTGACCAAGCAACTTACCCATCTGACCGAACAAGCAGCGGTAGCCACGCATTACCGCGAATTAGAATCAAAGCGCGACACTACGCAACAATTGCTGTGGCTGGTGAATAAACAGGAAGCCGAGACACGCCGGGGGCGTTTTGTCCTAGGAATGGAGAAAACAAAAAACGAGCTGGAAGCTGAGACTGCACGTCTGCGTGAAATGGAAAGCCTACTGGAATACACGCGCAGTGAACATTACGCGCAGGCTGATGCGCTGCATGCCAAGCAGGGCGAGCTATATGCTGCTAATGCTGAGATTGCGCGACTAGAGCAGCAGATTGCCCACCTCAACGATCAACGCACGCGCTTGACCCAGCAGACAGCCAATAGCAAGCTGCAGGTCGAGCAGCAGTGCATTCAGTTGCAAGGCGTGGAGTCTTTACTGGCACATTGGCAGCAACAACAACAAGAAGCAGACATCCGAGTTGAGAGTTGGGAAAGCCGCGCGAACTCCGAAGCACTTCATCTGCCGCAAGCGGAAGAAGCAGCGCGCACCGAACTGGAGCGCCACAACACGATGCAACGCGAACATCTGATCTCGCAACAACAACTGCAACTAGCCGATACGCAACGCGAACATATCCAACGCAATGTGCAACAACTAGAAGCGCGTCGCTCGCGTTTACTGCTGGAGCGGGACAACCTCCCGCAGGTGGATGGCGAAGCGCTGGCAGAGATGCAGTCTTTATTCGTTGAGATGGAGATGGAACGCAACGCGCAGCAGCAACAGTTGACTCAACTTCAGGCGCAATTACCGGGGGCTGATACGACACGGCGCGACCAGCACATCGTAATGCAGGAACTGGAACGGCAACTGTCGCAGGTGGAGGCGAAACTTTCCGCGTTGCAACAGCTTCAGAAACAGGTCGATAACGACAAGAATCTGAAACCGTGGTTAACCGAACACCAATTGGACCAACTGCCGCGCCTGTGGCAATCCATCGGCATTGAGGCAGGCTGGGAAGATGCGCTGGAAGCCGTTTTGCGCGAACGTCTCAACGCGCTAGCCCTGCCCCACCTGGACAATGCTGCGCGTTGGAGCGATGCGCCACCGTCCAGGCTGGCTGTATTCGCAGCGGACGGAGCGCAAAATTTCAAAACCCAACAAGATGTTGGGCTGACCCCGCTGGGGCAGTTCGTAAGCTACCAGGATCCAAAAACTGCGCCCGTGGTGACGGACTGGTTATCTGGTGTGTATGTCACGGAAACGCTGGCACTAGGATTGAGCTTGCGTGAACGATTGCCTGCCGGTGCCTGGTTAGTGACGCCGCAGGGACACCTGATTGGCGCGCATAGCGTGCTGTTCCATGCTCCGGACAACCAAGTGCATGGCGTGCTGGCGCGGCAGCGTGAAATTGAACGGTTGCAGGAGGCAGCACAGCAACAGGCAAAGTCATTAGATCATGGCAAGCGCCAGGCAGCACTAGCAGAGGAAACCTATCACGCTATCGAAAGCCGCATTGCGCTCTTGCGCACGGCAGACAGTGAATTACAACAGCGCCAACATGGAATACAGGTACAGATTCTAAAATTAACCCAAGCCAACGAACGCAGCCACGAGCGCGCCGCGCAGATCGCGCGCGAATTGCAGGAATTGGCCGAACAGTCTGCTGAAGAGCAATACCAGCAGCAGGAAATCGCTGAGCGCATGGACATTCTGCGTGTAAGCATTGCGACTCAGCAGGTCGAAGTTGAGCAGGTAAGGCTGCAAGCTGCCACGCAGGAATCTACGCTGCGCCAACAGCGCGAACGTTCACAAAAAACGCAGCACGAATTGCAAGAAGCCCGTTTTTATGTCAAAACTTGCACGGAGAAAATCGCCGATCTAAAACACAATATTAGACAGATCGAGTTGACGCTGGCACAGTTAGAACAAACTTTGAGACAAAACCATGCGGAGTTAGACCATATAGAAGACGGCACTAGCAAGCAACAATTGCAGGAGGCGCTGCAACTGCGTCAAGCGCGCGAACAGGCGCTGGCCGAGGCGCGCAACATGCTGGAACAAACCACCAACAATCTGAACAAACTGGAACAAGAGCGCCTCTCCTGCGAACAAAAATTACATCCACTGCGTGAAAAACTCAGCGAGTTGTCGCTCAAGGAACAGGAAGCACGTCTGCAATATGAACAATGGGCAGAGCAATTGCAAGATGTGGATGAAACAAAACTGCTCTCCCTGTTGGAAAGCGGCAATATCAAGCTGAATGCGTTACAGATTGAATTAAATCGCCTGAACAGCGACATAACTGGGCTGGGCTCGGTGAATCTGGCGGCGCTCGAGGAATTGCATACGGCACAGGAACGCAAAACATATCTGGATGCTCAAGCGAAAGATTTGACCGAGGCGATGGACACGCTGAAAGGGGCAATACGCCGCATTGACAAGGAATCGCGTGACTTATTGATGAACACTTACAATGAAGTAAATCGCCATCTAGCAGAAATGTTCCCAGTGCTGTTTGGCGGTGGCGAGGCGCGCTTGGTGCTCACTGGCGATGAAATACTGGATAGCGGCGTGCAGGTGATGGCACAACCACCGGGCAAAAAAAATGCCTCAATTCACTTGCTATCAGGCGGCGAAAAAGCGTTAACTGCAATTGCGCTGGTATTCTCGATGTTCCAGCTTAACCCAGCTCCTTTCTGCCTGTTGGACGAGGTTGATGCACCACTGGATGATACCAACACCGAACGGTTGTGCAAGCTGATCCAGAAAATGGCACAGCACACCCAATTCATCTTCATCAGCCACAACAAGATCACCATGGAGCTGGCGCAGCAATTGGTAGGCGTAACCATGCAGGAACGCGGCGTATCGCATGTGGTGGCAGTGGACATTGAGGAAGCACTACGCCTGCGCGACGACAGCACAATAGCCACATAGCAATGCCTAGTAGCGAATGTCCAAAAGGGACTTAACGGTTACGGTCTTGGAATTAAATTACGGGGTAGCGGGATAAAAGTGTACGTATAGAATTGCCATGTCAAATTTGATCAAATGCAATTTGCGCACAGAAAGGTTAACCACGCCGCGTATTTCGTCCACGCGTAGCAGCGGCGCTTTCCATCCATTTCTTTATGCGGTTGGCATCACCAACGCGCGTATACTTCCCTTGTGAATCCAATAGCACGATGATCACCGGGCGGTGCATAATATGAGCATGCATCACTAGACAGCGCCCTGCTTCATTGATGTAGCCAGTTTTACTCACACCGATATCCCAAGATGCATTTTTCACCAATGGATTGGTATTTCCAAAACGCAGCGGGGGAAACCCAGGTACCGTAACCAAATGTGACGCCGTAGTGCTGTACTTATGGATGAGCTTATAGTGTTGTGCTGCAATCAACATTTTTACCAAGTCCTGCGCAGTGGAAGTATTGCCACTGTTCAGACCAGTCGGATCACGAAAATGGGTTTTCATCATACCCAGTTCGAGCGCTTTTGCATTCATCATCGCCACGGCTGCACTGGTGCCACCCGGATAAGTGCGCGCTAATGCAGCCGCCGCACGATTCTCAGAAGACATTAGCGCCAGATTGAGCAATTCGCCACGTGTCAGCGTCATGCCAATGCGCATACGCGAATGACTACCTTTGAGAATATCAAAATCAAACACGCTGATAGTAATTTTTTCATCCAGCGGCAACTCTGCGTCCAACACCACAATCGCAGTCATCAGCTTGGTAATGGACGCAATAGGTACGACAGCATTCGCATTCTTGCTATATAGAGGGCGTTGCTCCTGTTCGTCGTAAATCAGTGCAATCGATGAGCTCAGTTTGGGCGAAGAAGTGTACTTCAGCACCGTCGTAGTCAGATCGTCAACCTGTTTTTGGGTAATTGCTTTATCGGGCGCGGCCTGTACTACCAGTGCAGGCGCTAGCAGCAACACCAGCATAATGAGTTTTTTGCACATATCTTCTCCATAGGGGAAAACTACTAAGCGGAGCATACCGCAACATAGTAATAAATCAAAGGGGAAGCCTCTTCCAATATGAAATAAGTCTGAAGCCGGGTCGTATTTCCAACGAGGAATGGGTCTGAGCAGTTGAAGTTCGGAATCAGTCACAATGCAGGGCAAAGTGATCGACATGGACGAAGCATGGCTGCAAACCTTGTCGCAAATTAAAAAGTGGAGTCCGACTGACTTCTAGGCAACACTACTATTCTCAATTTCCATAATATCAACAATAATCCAAGCAGCGCCGCCACGGCGCTAATCGAGTACATCACGCTTGCGCCCCAGTGTTCCCATAGCGGGCCACTCAATAATCCACCAACCATACCGCCCGCGCCGTAAGTAATGCTACCAAACAGCGCCTGCCCCTTGGACTGATGCCGCCCGCGGAAAAACTGGTGTACCAGCGCCATAGCCACCGCATGAAAGGCACCGAAAGTTGCTGCATGTAATACTTGCGCAAACAGCATCAGCGGCAGCAAGCCCACCCCCCAGCCAATCAACAGAAAACGCAGCACTGCACCGGCAAAACTTACAATCATGATTTTCGGCAATGTAAAACGCAACATTAGCCACGGCATGGCGAAAAATACCGCGATTTCGCAGATTACACCCAGCGCCCACAGCCAGCCAACTGCGCTTTTCGAATAGTCATTCTCCACCAGATAAATCGAATAAAAAATGTAATAAGGCCCATGCGCCAGTGCCATCAGAAAACATGCGCCAAACAATACCAGCACTTGCGGCTGCAATACCAAACGTAGGATGGGTTGGCTGTCGGTATGGTGCGCCAACACTTCGGTGGGCGGGATCTGACGTGCGAACAATAAAATGCCTAGTTTTATCGCCACACCTACCCACAATATCCACGCGATAGCAATGTAGTCAAACGCATAGCCCAGCCCCAATACCGCCACAATAAAGCCAACCGAACCCCAAGAACGAATACGGCCGTAGCGCGCAGTGTGCTTACCCAGATAGGTCAGCGTAGTCGCTTCCACCAGTGGCATGGAAGCACTCCAGAAAAAACTCATCGCCATCATAACCAGCAACAAGCCGGCAAATTCAGTCGTGAAGAACACTCCCAAGTAACTGAGAACACTGCACAGCGCCGCCAGTTGCACCACCAGCAAACGCTTCCCGGTATGATCGGCTAGCCAGCCCCATAGTGTAGGAGACAACATCCGCATCACTGGCTGCACCGACATTAAAACGGCAATTTGCATTGCATTGAAATGAATGGATTGCAGATACAAACTCCAGTAAGGCGCGAACATGCCCACAAAAGCGAAGTAAAAGAAATAGAAACCGGCGATACGCCAGTGATAGTTTTTTTGAAGGGTCACAGCAACATAGTGGGATCAAACTTGCGGTTAGCATCCGCAAAAATGCATTATCTCACGTGAATAAAATAATATTGCGCAATGCTCTTGAAATCAAAAAAGTCGACCCCATTTTTACGCTACGCATTTTTGAAGAAATCATTTTGGAGAAGCAGATGGAACCCACCGAATCCTCATCCCAGCAGCCTGAACAGACTACCCAAGCTGAAGATACGCTTAACCCAGAGGTTATGCCAAGCATTGAGGAGATGTTGCAACAAGCTGAGCGCAAGGCACAGGAACACTACGACGCTTGGATGTACGCCAAGGCTGAAGGCGAGAATATTCGTCGTCGCGCGCAAGAAGACGTTAGCAAAGCAAAGAAATTGGCCGTGGAGCATTTCTCCAATGAAATGCTGATGGTGAAGGATAGCCTGGAAGCGGGATTAGCTGTTGAAACCGCCACTGTAGAAAGTTTCAAGAGCGGCATGGAACTCACTCTCAAGCAGCTCGCTGCTGTATTCACTAAATTCAACATCAAAGAGATCAATCCGCTCGGCGAAAAATTCGACGCCCACAGGCACCAGGCCATCAGCATGGTAGACAGTGAGCAAGAAGCCAACACGGTAGTGAGCGTAATGCAGAAAGGCTATCAACTGCACGACCGGGTGTTACGTCCTGCATTGGTGATGGTGGCCAAGGCGAAAGAATAACAACCCTATAACCAACCAGCAGCTCATTGCTTTTTAATTGCATTTTCGCGGAGTTTTGCGAAAAATTATCGTAACACTTGAAATACACATCTGCTGCCCACAGATTAATGCAACACAGGCAGCAAAGACTTTCAACATTACAACGAAAAGGGAACATTATGGGCAAGATTATTGGTATTGACTTGGGCACCACAAACTCGTGCGTTGCTGTCATGGAAAACGGCAAACCCAAGGTGATTGAGAACGCCGAGGGTACGCGCACCACGCCATCCATCATCGCTTACATGGAAGACGGCGAAGTACTGGTTGGCGCGCCGGCCAAACGGCAAGCAGTAACCAACCCAAAAAATACACTATACGGCGTAAAGCGGCTGATCGGGCGCCGTTTCGAAGAGCCAATGGTGCAGAAGGACATGGGCATGGTGCCGTATGGCATCGTTAAGGCCAAGAACGGTGATGCATGGGTTAAAGTCCGTGACAAAGACATTTCCATTCCGGAAATTTCCGCACAAGTGCTCATGAAAATGAAAAAGACCGCCGAGGATTATCTAGGTGAATCGGTCAGTGAAGCTGTCATCACAGTGCCTGCCTACTTCAACGATAGTCAACGCCAGGCCACTAAAGACGCTGGCCGCATTGCCGGTTTGGAAGTTAAGCGCATTATTAATGAGCCAACTGCGGCTGCGCTGGCATTTGGTATGGATAAGCAGGAAGGCGACCGCAAGATCGCGGTCTATGACTTGGGCGGCGGCACTTTCGATATTTCCATTATCGATATCGCTGAAATTGACGGTGAACACCAGTTCGAAGTGCTGTCCACAAACGGCGACACCTTCCTTGGCGGCGAAGATTTCGACATGCGCGTAATTGAATTCCTGGTAGAGGAATTCAAGAAAGAAAGCGGCATCGACCTGAAGAAGGACATGTTGGCTCTGCAGCGTCTGAAAGACGCAGCTGAAAAAGCCAAAATTGAACTGTCTTCCGCACAGCAAACTGAAGTGAACCTGCCTTACATCACGGCTGATGCCAGCGGCCCGAAACATTTGGCCATCAAAATTACCCGCGCCAAGCTTGAAAGCCTGGTGGAAGAATTGGTCGCGCGCACCATCGCCCCATGTAAGATTGCCATGAAAGATGCGGGCGTTTCCAATGCCGACATCGCCGACGTGATTCTGGTGGGCGGACAAACACGGATGCCGATGGTGCAAGAAAAGGTCAAGGAATTCTTCGGTAAAGAAGCGCGTCGCGACGTCAACCCAGATGAAGCAGTGGCAGTGGGCGCGGCCATTCAGGGTGGCGTGCTGCAAGGTGAAGTTAAAGATGTTCTGCTGCTGGATGTAACCCCACTCAGCTTGGGTATTGAAACCTTGGGCGGCGTGATGACCAAACTGATCAAGAAAAATACCACCATCCCAACCAAGGCCTCACAAATATTCTCTACGGCCGATGACAATCAGAGTGCAGTGACCATTCACGTGTTGCAAGGTGAGCGTGAAGTTGTTTCTGGAAATAAGAGCTTGGGACAGTTCAACCTCTCCGACATTCCACCCTCACCACGAGGCATGCCGCAGATTGAAGTGACATTCGACATTGACGCCAACGGAATCCTGCATGTAGGCGCAAAAGACAAGGCAACCGGTAAAGAATCCAAGATTACCATCAAGGCCAATTCCGGTTTGTCCGAAGCTGAAATTCAAAAAATGGTTCAGGATGCAGAAACGTATGCCGATGACGACCGCAAGGCAATCGAATTGGTTACATCGCGTAATCAGCTGGATGCATTAATTCACTCCACGCAGAAATCTATGAAGGAATATGGCGAGCAACTGAGTGCGGATGAAAAAGCTGCGATAGAATCCGCTTTGAAAGAAGCTCAAGATGTAGTGAAAGGCGACGACAAGGAAATTATAGACGCCAAATCTGAAGCACTCTCCACCGCTGCGCACAAACTGTCAGAAAAGATGCACGCCGCTGAAGCTAGCCAGTCCCACCAGCCTGGTGAGTCTGGTGCACAAGCCGACAGCAAGAAAGATGACAGCGATGTCGTAGATGCCGAGTTCACCGAAGTAAAAGATGAAAAAGCAAAAGACGAAAAAAAGTAATATAAAATGGAACCAGGGATGTCTGAAGGGCAATCACCGCGACTTCAAAATCTACACGACATCCCTCTTTCCTTTCCAGAAAATATGATTGATTCAGCCTAATACAGCGATACCTGCCCTTGGTTATTGCTGTTATTGGTTCACTATTTATTAAGCTAATGACGTCAATAAGAGACCAATTACATAAATCTTAAATCATTAACTCCTTAACCCCTTTTCGCTTCATGCAAAAATGAAAAAACGTGACTATTACGAAATACTTGGCGTCAACCGTGACGCGTCAGAAGAAGATATAAAAAAATCTTATCGCAAGCTGGCAATGAAGCATCATCCTGACCGTAATCCGGACAATCCCAAAGCTGAAGAGCACTTCAAGGAAGCCAAAGAGGCTTACGAGGTACTATCCGATTCGCAGAAACGCGCCGGCTATGACCAGTTTGGACACGCTGGTGCCGAGGCCGGTATGGGTGGGGGAGGATTCAGTGGCGGTTCAGCCGGCTCCCATTTCGGCGACATTTTTGGTGATATCTTTGGTGCCGGAATGAGCGGGGCGGGCTCACGCGGAAACAACCAAATGCACCGTGGCGCCGACCTGAGCTACAATTTAGAAATCACGTTGGAACAAGCTGCACGCGGTACCGAAACACAAATTCGCATACCGACCATGACCAAGTGCGATACCTGTCACGGCAGCGGTGCCAAGCCAGGCACGAGCACGACTACCTGTACCACCTGCGGCGGACATGGGCAAGTACGCATGCAGCAGGGGGGGTTCTTTTCTATCCAGCAAACCTGCCCGCGCTGCCATGGCAGCGGCAAATCCATTATATCGCCGTGCGGTTCTTGCCACGGCACAGGTCGCATCAAGCAGCATAAGACACTGTCTATAAAAATTCCGGTCGGGGTTGACAACGATGACCGCATCCGTCTGTCCGGCGAAGGAGAACTCGGCAGCAACGGAGGCCCACCCGGCGACTTGTATGTGGTCATCCGCATCACGCCGCACTCGGTATTCCAGCGTGACCACAACGACCTGCATTGTGAAATGCCGATCAGCTTTGTTGTTGCGGCGCTGGGTGGCGAAATCGAAATCCCCACTCTGGATGGTTCCGCACGCATCAAGATTCCAGCTGAAACGCAATCCGGCAAAGTCTTCCGTCTTCGCGGCAAGGGAATCAAAGGGGTACGCAGTTCAACCTTTGGCGACCTGCACTGCCACGTGATGGTAGAAACCCCGGCCAATCTCACTGATCGGCAAAAGGAATTACTGCGCGAATTCGAGCAGATAAACGAAGAAGATAGCGCACGCCACAGCCCGCGCGCGAAATCCTGGATGAACAAGGTTAAAGAATTCTTCGGATAGTAAATAAGTAAGAGAGTTTGCCTCAGGACATTTTGAATAGGCGATGTTGCCGATAAATTTTATCGGCTCTCCAACTCTTCCCAGCGCGCCATCAGTTGCAACAACTCATCCTCGATAATAGCGGTGCGTTCCTGCAGCTGTTTGGCGTGAGCGGGATTGTCACGGTAGAGATTGCCCGTGCCCAAAGTGGCAGCAAGTTCTTCCTGCTCTTGTTCCAGGGATGCGATTCGCTGTGGAATCTGCTCTAGCTCACGCGCTTCTTTGAAGCTCAACTTGGTGACAGGTTTGGATTGAACCTCAGCCTGCGGCAATGATGGCTTGGCAGTTACGGCTGCACTTACCGGCATTCGCTGCACGGCCTGCTGCTTTTTTACGCGCACCCAATCTTCATAGCCGCCGACGTATTCCATCAATTTGCCATCGCCCTCGAAGGCGATGACCTGAGTCACCACATTGTCGAGGAAAGCGCGATCGTGGCTGACCAGAAACAGCGTGCCATCGTACTCGGCGAGCAGATCTTCCAGCAGCTCCATAGTCTCAATATCAAGGTCATTGGTCGGCTCGTCCAGCACCAGCACATTTGCTGGGCGGCTAAACAGGCGCGCCAGCAGCAAGCGGTTGCGCTCGCCGCCGGACAAACTTTTTACCGGCGAGCGGGCACGTTCCGGCGCGAATAAAAAGTCGCCGAGATAGCTAATGATGTGCTTGCGTACGCCTCCAATTTCAATGAAATCAGCGCCCTGGCTGATGGTATCGGCCAGCGTGGCCTCTTCATTCAGTTGCGCACGCAATTGATCGAAATAGGCCACGGCCAACTTGGTGCCCAGATGCACCTTGCCGCTATCCGGGGCTAATTCGCCCAAGATAATTTTAAGCAGCGTGCTCTTGCCCGAGCCGTTCGGTCCCAACAGGCCAATTTTGTCACCACGCTGAATGCGGCAGGAGAAATCTTTAATGATTTGCCTGTCACCGAATGATTTGCTGATGTGCGACAGTTCCGCCACCAGCTTGCCGGATCGGTCGCCCGCCTCCAGACTCATTTCAACTTTACCCACACGCTCACGCCGCGCACTGCGCTCGCGCCGCAACTGCTCCAGCCGCCGCACGCGTCCTTCATTGCGCACGCCCCGCGCCTTGATGCCCTGACGTATCCAAACTTCTTCCTGCGCCAGCACCTTATCGAACTTGGCGTTGAGCACCGTTTCGTCCTGCAACATCTGCTCCTTGAAACGCAGGTAAGCCGCAAAATTTCCGGGGAAACTGGCAAGATTGCCGCGATCTAATTCGACTATACGGGTAGCGACGTTATCCAAAAAATACCGATCGTGGGTCACGAACAACACGCTGCCGCGAAAGTTGTTTAGCAAGCCTTCCAACCATTCAATGGATGAGAAATCAAGATGGTTGGTGGGCTCATCCAGGATCAACACATCCGGCTCAGCCACCAACGCCTGCGCCAGTGCCACGCGCTTACGCACGCCGCCGGAGAGATCACCCACACGACTGTCGGCATTCAGTTCCAGACGCTGGATGGCGGTCTCAATGCGCGCCTGCACCGCCCAACCATTTTGCGCTTCAAGCTTTGTTTGCAGCGGTTGCATTGCCTCCAGCAAACCTTCGTAATCGGCATCCGGTTCGGCAAGTTGATGCGACAAATGATGGTAATCGGTAATAATTTGTTGTAGCTCACCCAGCCCGCGCGCAACTTCGTCAAACACAGTCGCTTCAACATTTAACTCTGGCTCCTGGCTCACATAACAGATGCGCACACCGGGTGCACGCCATACGAGGCCATCATCTAACACAGCCTGTCCGGCCAGCACTTTTAACATACTGGACTTACCGCCGCCGTTGCGCCCAATCATGCCGACGCGCTCACCTTCGTCCAGTTGGAAATTAACATGATCAAGCAGTGGTACATGGCCGTAAGCAAGCGCGGCCTTATCAAGAGTAATGTATGGCATCAGATATTATATTTTTGATTAGCTAAGAGGGAAGATAGATAAACGAAGAGCGCACCGGCCATAGCGCAATGGAAAAAACATGAGCGCCACAACGAAGTTCGGCAACCGCGATAGAATTACGACTGGAACGGATAACGTCGCCACCAGAGTGTTGCTGACAGGAGATTTCATCCTTTTCCAGCAGCCAATAATTTATTCAAATCCTCAATAATTTCTTTCGAATGACGCGACGTTTCAACCTTGTCATACACCTTGCTAATTTTACCTTGCGGGTCAATCAGAAAAGTATATCGCCGTGCCACCTTGAATATCCCAAGATTCCGCAACACGGCATAACGCGTAGTCACCTCGGCGTTCTTGTCCGCCAGCAGCGGAAAGGGAAGAGAGTATTTCTTGGCAAAATCGGCATGGCTCTTGCTGTCGTCCACGCTAACGCCTACCACCTGAGCACCGAGCCCAGCTAATTGATTCAGATCGTCACGAAAGTTGCATGCCTGCTCGGTGCAGCCTGGCGTATCATCCTTTGGGTAAAAATACAGCACTAACCACTTGCCGTGAAAATCCGCCAACGTAAAAAACTTTCCATTCTGGTCGGGTAGATTGAAATTAGGTGCTACTTCTCCAACTTTCGGCAATTCGCCCGCACGTGCCAGCTGGCTGGCTATCAGCAATGCCAATATGCTTAATATACCAAATATTATCAATATCTTAATGCTACTCTCCTCATATTTTATTTGCAGGCAAAACCCCAAAGCCACAGTAATAACTCACCATAGAGACGGCATCTAGCCCAACACCGCAATGATACCAGCCGAACACTATATCGCGCTTGTACTCAATTCAACAGAAGCTAATGTTTAAATATGCTGTAGTGGGTTAATAAACTGTCTGGATTTATAGCACAGACTTGTCCGGGAAAAATTGCTACATGGGAATTAAGAAAATGAGATTTGAAGGAACTCAGGATGGTTGGGCAGGCAGGGCGACTGGTAAAGAAAGATGCTGCATGGTTAGCCTTCTGCTCTGCGAAAATCTGGCTGCTAGTCTTCCATCGACATAATTACGTGCCAGGCCTGATACACACTTGGAGTAAGTGGCAGCGCTGCTTGGCCTCATATTATTCAGCTCAACCTAGATTAGCCCATGCTACGCTTGCTGAATTTGCATCAGCGGCAGCCATTCAGGTAATACAAAAAACTTGCAATTTCCTCTAAATATTAAATTAATGGGGAGCATTTATGACGCTCAAAAAGACACGGCCTGCCTTACTATTGGCGTTGGCATTACAACAACTCTGCAATCCTGTCTTCGCACAGAACTCAACGCACAACAACATGCGTCAACATTGATAGTTGAACTAATATTTTTAGGTTCATCTGACATTTGCGTGGGTAAAAGTTAATCTATCGTCTCGAACTTGG
>NZ_CAKMHQ010000024.1 GCF_927312905.1 Candidatus Nitrotoga sp. 1052 | reverse complement strand
CTTGAGTCCTTGCGGTATGATCATCCTGTGCTGCAACTTTGAGGGGAGACCTCAGGGTCAGACTCGATTGATAAAGTGCGGTATCTACCGGGCTGCGCTATGAAGCCGCGCAGCGGTCACCTCCACGTTAGAAGCACTCTATGGCACTTGCATTCACACCAATAATGGTATATTTTCTATACCGTGATTACTTTTGAATTTAATGAGCAGAAAAGCCAAGCTAATCTTCGGAAGCACGGCATCAATCTTATTGATGCACAACCTTTATGGGATGACCCAAGATTATTGGAAATTCCTGCAAAAACAGAGGATGAACCCCGGTACTTGCTGATAGGGCTGATTAGCAGAAAGCACTGGTCAGCCGTGATCACTTATAGAAATGCAAGTATCCGACTAATTTCTGTTCGTCGTTCACGGCCTGAGGAGGTTGCCTTATATGAAAGCTAAAATTTTTGACCAACAATTTGACAAGGGTGTTGACATTACTGGTTCGCTGGATATATCCAAAGCGAAGCGTGTATTGCAAGAGCAAAAGCGCGTTAATGTTGATTTTCCTACATGGATGATCGAATCATTAGATCGAGAAGCAGGAAGGCTTGGCGTAACTCGGCAATCTATTATTAAGGTATGGCTTGCTGAACGCCTCGAAGCGTTGCCTCTAACGAGCAAGGTTAGATCGTGATCGCGAAGCGAGCCACAATCTGAACCGTTTGTTGGACAAGCCCGATGGTGGTGTGAACCTTGTTATGGAAATATCTCTCTGATCGTAGCGGCGCCATCGGATCCTCCGCGTCACACCCCAAATTCCACCGCTAAAAGTTGCTACCTGCTCTTGCAACGTAGGGATTTTATTCATCGAACCGCCGTGTACGTGATCCGTAAGCACGGTGGTGTGGGAGGGAGGGGTGGTGAGGCTTCTTCCTACCCCGATTGAGCGTCTCAGTAGTGGAAATGCAACTGAGCGATCATCAATGCATCACCCTCTATGCGATACACCATGCGATGCTCATCCGTAATTCGGCGTGACCAGAACCCTGACAGGGCATGCTTCAATGGTTCGGGTTTGCCGACTCCCGCGAAGGGCTCGCGCTGTGTCTCACGTATCAGCTTGTTGATTCGCTCGACCATGCGCTTGTCTTGCTTCTGCCAATCTAGGTAGTCTTCCCATGCATCATCAGCGAAGACCAGCCTCACTCCACCAGCTTCCGCTCAACGCCTTTACCGGCGTTCAGTTGCGCGACGGCAGCGAGAAGGCGTCTGGCATTGGCGGGGGTGCGCAAGAGGTAGGCGGTTTCCTCCAGCGACTTGTAGTCTTCGAGCGAGAGCATCACGACGGACTGTTCTCCATTGCGGGTAATGATCAAGGGTTCGTGATCGTCGCAAACGCGGTCCATGGCGCTCGCGAGATTTGCACGAACGGTGGTATAGGTAATCGCATCCATAACAAGCCTCCAAATATGTACATGTTACTGTACATATTTGACAACGGCTTGTCTAGCGCGCTGGTACGGACGCCCAACCGCGCGTTCGAGAACGGACGCGCCGATAAGCATCCTGCGTTTGGCTATCGTCAGTGTAGTAGGTTGAGCTGAATGTAATGAAGCCCAACATCTCACGCTTGGCTTGGTGGCATGCACGAATGTGCTTGTCTTTTGCCAGTCGCCGCGAGAACCCGGCCTTATGTGCCTCCCGCTGCATCGGCACGTCGGTAACGCATCTGTTCATCCACCCCCTGTGATGCCGGCCTTATGTGCGCTAAGTAAGCGGCGCAACAACTACCCACGCAAAACTTGACGAGCCGCCCAGTATGGAGTTTATTAGCCAACCGCAACACAAACAGCGCACAACCTGTGAAAAATCCTTTTCGGACCAATTTCAGGCGATGCAACCAGAGGAGCCATGACAGACATGCCCTTGCATAACGCCGACATCTTAGAAAATATCGCCGACCGGCTGATAGTCCAGGGTGCGCAGCAATTCGGCCTGCTCTGCATTCCGCCGAAACTGCGCGAATACCGCTGCGGAATCAATATGGATCGGCGGTTTTTTTTCGTCGTGCTCCTCCTGTTGCTGGCGGGCTGTAAGCCAACTCAACACTATGATGCCGCGCTGGTGCTCCAGGATATCGCTGCGGCTCAAGGCCCCTCCCGATTAAAACAGGTAACCGCTGCGCAGTTGCATTACTCGATTTCATATGAGGTGTCCGGGCGGTCGCGCAACGGCGAGCTTTATCTGCCCGGCACGCTCGAGGGCTGCGAACGCACAGATGCTGCGGTCAATCTTCTTCCGGCAACCGTGCGTGGCCCTGGCTGCCCGCGCGCCGCCATCGTGTTGGTGCCGGGTGCCGTGCCACGGGGCAAGGACGACCCGCGGCTCATGGCCTTCGCTGCGACCTTGGCGCGCGCCGGCTTTGCGGTGCTGACACCCGACCTGGCAGGTTTTCGTGAGCTGTCTATCCGTCCCTCGGATGCCCGCGAAATTGCGGATGCGTTCGCTTATCTGCATGGTCGGCCCGACCTTGCCCGCGACGGGCGCGCGGGCATCATTGCTTTCAGTTACGCGGTCGGCCCAGCGCTCCTCGCCGCGCTGGAAAATGACATCCGGGAACAGGTGCGCTTCGTCATGGGCGTGGGCGGTTACCATGACTTGCACCGCGCGATGCGCTTCTTCACCACTGGCTGGTTCGAGCATGAGGACAAGTGGCATTACATCACCCCGGATGACACCGGCGAAATGGTGTTGCTCTATTCCAGCTTGGGCTACCTGACGGACAGTCGCGCACGTGCCGTGTTCGACCGCATGGTGGCGCTGCGCACCCGAGATCCCCACGCCGATCTGACGCCGCTCGCTGCGGAGTTGAGTGCTGACAGTCGGGCAGTTTATGAGCTGGCTGCCCACACCGATCCCGCACGTTTTCACGAACTGCTGGCCCGGCTGCCCGAAGCCATGCGTGCGGACATCTCCCAGCTCGATCTGTCGCGTCACGACCTGAAGCGGCTCAAAGCGCGGCTCATCCTGGTACACGGAATGAACGACAATCTCATTCCTTACCCGGAGAGCTTGGCGCTCGCCGCCGCCGCGCCGGAGGGTCAAGCCGCCGTGTTTCTCATCCATCGTGTCCTGGGCCACGTGGATCTGAATATCGCCCGTGTATTCTCGCGGCAATTCTGGAGCGAGGATCTCCCCGACCTCTGGCGGCTGTGGCGGGCGATTGACCTGCTGCTCGCCCAGCGGCAGGAGGCGGCATGAGCGGATGGCGGCATGCCGACCCACGCGCCAAGGCACTCGGCCTCTGGCTGCTGGGTGCAGTGCTGGCCAGCCTGGCATGGGCGCTGCCGCGCATCCCGCAGCCGCTGCAATACCATTATTTCGCCGACCAGCGCGCCTGCTTCGGCGTGCCCCATTGCCTCGATACAACCTCCAATGCCCTGTTCATGCTGGCGGGCGTGGCTGGCCTGCGCTTCCTGCACAGCAAGTCGGGGCGAGGCGCTTTCATTGAGCCACACGAGGCCTTGCCCTACGCGCTGTTCTTTTTCGCTGCGATCTTGGTCGGCTTAGGCTCCGGCTATTATCACATTGCTCCTGACAACGATCGGCTGTTGTGGGATCGGGCGGCAGTTGCGCTGGCGCTCATGTCGTGGTTCGCCGCGATCCTGTGCGAGCGCATCAGCCTCGTCGCCGGGCTGCGCCTGCTGCCGCTGCTGCTCGCCGCCGGGCTGGGCAGTGTCGCTTACTGGGGCTGGAGTGAGGCGCATGGCATGGGCGACCTGCGTCCCTATGGACTGATGCAGCTCTATCCGATGCTGCTGATCCCGCTGCTGCTCTGGCTTTATCCGCCGCGCTACAGCGGCGACAGAAATATCCTGATCGTCACCGGGCTCTATCTGCTGGCCTTGCTGTGCGATCTCACCGATCACCCGATCGCCGCGCTGACCGGCCTGTTCAGCGGACACACGGCGAAGCACGCGATCGCCGCGCTTGCTATATATTGGGTCGTGCTGCAGCTGAGGCAGCGCCGAATCTTGTAAGGAAGAAATGACGATGCCCAAACATTTCCAGACAATGCTGCGCCCCGATGTCCGCCCGCGCGAATTGTGGGCTTGGGCAATGTACGACTTCGCCAATTCCGGCTACACCACGGTAGTCATTACCGCGCTGTTCAACGCCTATTTCGTGGCGGTAGTCGCGGGCAATGCTCCGTGGGCCACTTTCGCTTGGACTGCCGCACTATCCGTGTCCTACATGTTGATCGTGTTAAGTGCCCCGCTGATTGGTGCCTATGCCGACTTGCACGCAGTAAAAAAGAAGCTGTTGGCAATCACCACTGTGGGCTGCGTTCTGTTCACCTCCCTGCTCAGTTTCGCTCAGCCGGACACGCTGTGGCTCACCATCGTTTGCGTGATTGTGTCCAACTTCTTTTTTGGCAGCGGAGAGAACCTGATCGCGGCGTTTTTACCTGAAATATCGAAAACCAGGGCGATGGGGAGGATATCCGGCTGGGGCTGGAGCCTCGGTTACATCGGAGGGCTGGTCACACTCGGCCTGTGCCTGATGTATGTTACTTGGGCCGAAGCACAAGGCCAAACGGCTAATCAGTTCGTGCCGATAACGATGCTGATCACCGCTGGCATATTTGCGCTGGCAAGCATCCCGACCTTCTTGTTGCTGCGCGAGCGCGCCACGCCGAAGATGCTCGAAGATAGGGGGAATGAAGGTGTGGCGGTCGGCATGGCCTGGTTTAGGGTTCGGCAGACCATGCACAATTTGCGGAAATTCGCAGACCTGCGCCGCTTTCTGCTGTGCAGCCTGTTTTATCAGGCGGGCATTCAGGCAGTCATCACCCTGACTGCCGTCTATGCCAACCAGGCCATGAACTTTTCCATACAACAGACCCTGCTGTTGGTGCTGGTAGTCAACCTCACGGCGGCGGTCGGCGCATTTCTGTTCGGTCACGTGCAGGACCGCATCGGCCATGTCAAGACCATTGCACTGACGCTGGCAGGCTGGATCGTGACCATACTGCTCGCGTGGGCGGCGCGCGAGCCGACTCTGTTTTGGGTGGCGGCGAATGTCGCCGGATTATGCCTGGGGGCATCGCAGTCAGCCAGCCGGGCGCTGGTGGGCGTGCTTGCGCCACCCTCTCGCGCAGCGGAATTCTTCGGACTGTGGGGTTTGGCAGTTAAACTCGCATCGGTCGCCGGGCCGCTCACGTACGGTGCGGCGACTTGGTTGACAGGCGGCAACCACCGGCAATCATTGCTGGTCACTGGAAGTTATTTCGTCATCGGGCTGCTCCTGCTCTCCGGCGTGAATGCGGCGCGGGGTCGACGGGCCGCCTTGCGCGCTGACCGCATACAGCGGTTAATTCTATGATGCTCCAATTTCGTACAAGGTTACGCAAATGAACCTTCCACCTTCCCAATCTCAGCACGAAGAATCGCGCGACACGCAAATATCGCCGCCTCTTCTTGATTCCCGGAACGATACGGAGCGGCTGCTCGGCGTTGTGCGCAACCTCGCCCGCGAGCTGCGGCCGAACGCACGCGATGTGGAACATCTGGGTTTTGACAATTTGCTGGAGCGCGACTTCGGTCTGGACAGCTTGGCGCGCGTGGAACTGCTGGTCCGCATCGAGCGCGAACTGGGTGCAAGGCTAAACGAAAAAGCGTTCGTCGATGCCGAAACGCCGCGTGATCTGCTCAGGCTGATAGCTGGGTCGATAAGTGCCGAGACGTCCACCGCACAACGCGGCAACGCTGCACCTGACTTTGTCAGGTCACTTGAGCCCGTCCAGACAGAGGCCGACCATCCGCCGGACACTATATCCACGTTAATCGAGATGCTGGACTGGCATGTCGCAAAGCACGGCGAACGGGTGCACATCACGCTTTATGGCGAAGATGAAAGCACGGAGGAAATCACCTATCGCATGCTGCAAGATCAGGCCAAGACACTGGCTGCCGGCCTGCTAAAGCATGGGCCAGGCTCCGGCGACAAGGTGGCAATTATGCTGCCCACCGGACGCGGGTTTTTCGCAGCCTTCTATGGCGCGCTCTACGCCGGCTGCGTGCCGGTCCCGCTATACCCGCCGACGCGCCCTTCGCAAATCGAAGATCATATGCGGCGCATCGCAGGCATCGTCGCTAATTCCCAAGCCGTTTTTCTTATCACGGTCGACCAAGCCAAACCCCTCGGTCATCTGCTGCGTGCGCAGTGCGAATCGCTACGCGAGGTCACAACCGTCGCAGAATTGTCTGTCGCTGGCACGCTGGCGCCCTCCCCGCAACTAAAGCCAGAAGACATCGCCTTCCTGCAATACACTTCCGGCAGCACCGGCAGCCCCAAGGGGGTCATGCTGACCCACGCCAATCTGCTCGCCAACCTGCGGGCAATGGAGCGCGCCTCGGGCATAACTTCCGCAGATATTTTTGTGTCTTGGCTGCCGCTCTACCATGACATGGGGTTGATCGGTGCCTGCATGGGCAGCCTCTACATCGGATTCCGGCTGGTGCTGATGTCGCCGCTGGCCTTTCTTGCCCGGCCAAAGAACTGGCTGTGGACCATCCACCGGCACCGCGCTACCGTTTCGGCAGCGCCCAACTTTGCCTATGAGCTGTGCGCCAACAAGCTCGACGATCGCGACCTCGATGGCCTGGATCTGAGCTGCTGGCGGCTGGCCTACAACGGTGCCGAGCCGGTCAGTCCGGACACGATAGCGCATTTCGCCGCGCGTCTCGCCCGCTGCGGCTTCAGACCCACCGCCATGACGCCGGTCTATGGATTGGCGGAGTCTTCCGTGGGACTGGCCTTTCCTCCGCTCGGGCGCGGGCCGCTGGTTGACCGCGTGGATCGCGACGCACTCACGCGCTCGGGCATCGCGCGTTGCGCGCGTGAGGACGACCGCAACGCGCTGCGCATCGTTTCCTGCGGCCTGCCCTTGCCCGGCCACGAGATACGCATTACCGATACCGGCGGACGTGAGCTTCCCGAGCGCATGCAGGGACGCGTGCAGTTCCGCGGACCATCTGCGACTAGCGGTTATTTCCGCAACCCTGAGGCAACGGCGCGCCTGTTCGATGGTCAGTGGTTCAACAGCGGCGACATGGGCTATATCGCGGCAGGAGAGCTGTATCTTACCGGGCGAGAGAAGGACATCATCATCCGCGCCGGACACAACATTTACCCGCAGGAGCTGGAAGAGGCAGTGAGCAATGTGCGCGGTGTGCGCAAGGGCGGCGTGGCGGTGTTCCCGGCCACCGATGCGCACTCCGGCACAGAGCGGCTGGTGGTACTCGCCGAAACGCGCGAAAGCGCTGCCGCAGAGCGCAGCCGGATACTGGCCGAGATCAACAACCTCGCCGTCGACCTGGCCGGCATGCCGGCGGATGATATCGTGCTGGCACCGCCGCGCACGGTGCTAAAGACCTCCAGCGGCAAGCTCCGCCGCGCCGCATGCCGCGAAATGTACGAGCGCGGCGAGACCGGCAGCACCCAGCGCGCGCCGTGGCGGCAGTGGTTGCGTCTTGGCGGTATCAGTGCCATGGCTCAGGCTGAGCGAGTGGTACATCGCAGCGCCGAGTGGCTGTGGAGCGCGTGGGCATGGACGGTTTTTGTCACCATCGTGCCTATAGCCTGGCTGCTGATCGTGTTCATGCCTACGCGCACGTTGCGCCGGCATATCGCCAGAGCGAGCGCGCGCGTTGCGTTTGTGCTAACCGGATTAATACCGCGAGTAGAAGGTTTGCAGCACCTCGACGGCCGCGCCCCCGCGATTGTGGTGGCCAATCACGCCAGCTATCTGGATGCGCTCCTGCTCACCGCAGTGTTACCGGCCAGATTCGCCTATGTGGCCAAGCAAGAGTTGCTGCGCAATCCATTTGCCGCCATCCCGCTGCGTCAACTCGGCAGCGCGTTTGTCGAACGTTTCGATGATGCGCGCGGCGCCGAAAACACGCGCGAACTGGAGGAGCGCGCGCGCGCCGACGAGTCCATGGTTTTCTTCCCCGAAGGTACATTTCGGCGCGAACCCGGGTTGATGCCGTTCAGATTAGGAGCGTTTCTAGCTGCCGCACGATCCGGCACGCCCCTGGTGCCGATTACCCTGATCGGCACCCGCTCCCTGCTGCGCGACGGGCAGTGGCGGCCACGCCGCACTGAACTGGAAGTACTGATTGGCGAGCCTGTACTTACGGCGGGGGATAGCTGGCAAGCGGCGTTGCAGCTGCGCGATGCGGCGCGCCGCCATATTTTGACACGGCTTGAAGAACCTGACGCGGCCGCCTGATTCCAATTTTATTTCATCGGTGACACTGTGTTAAGGCTACGCTGAACAAGCCCCGCATTTCCAAGAAATTTAGGTTTCCCTAAAATTAAAGTCCAGCCAAACAAATGGCTAAGGTAATGAAAAATAGCGGGGAGTTGGTGATGCTTAACAATGTTTGCCGATATAGGCGACATTGCTGGCTTATGAAAATATTTTCTATATTACGTTGGGGGTTTCATGAATGTCGATCCATTTAGCAGTTCAAAGCGCCGCATCTCGCGGGCAAAGTCCCATATTAATGAACTCAAAGGGAAGGCCGATCAATTTTTGAAAGATAACCCCTGCTCCCGAGTGATCGAGCGTGATAGTGATGGAATTCACGAAGTCCACAAGATCAAATTCAGCGCCATCCCTGACATTATCGAAGACATCGCAATTGATGCCCTCAGTAGCCTCCGACCCGCCCTCGACCATGCGGCCTATGTCATTGCTATTGCTACCGGCACACATACCACCAAGAGCGCCTATTTCCCCATTTCCAATTCCGAAACTGAACTCGAAAATGTGATCGCCAGAAACTGCAAAGACATTCCGGTCGAGATAGTTTCGCTCTTTCGCACATTCAAGCCATACGCTGGAGGGAATGATCTGATCTGGGCACTGAACAGGGCGAACAACAGCAATAAGCATCGGCTGTTGGTTCCATTCTTTCAATTTCCCAGAGACATGAATCTTAGGGTGCGTGGCACCGGAGGCAGTGGAGTCCATATTCCACCCCTTATCTATGATCGCGCCAAAAACGAAATCGTATTCGCGGTTATCGCCACCGATACGCAGCTTGAGTACAACCTCAATGGCACCTACTGCATAGCGTTCGACGGAATTGCGCCGATTGAAGGCTATTCGGTGACGGACGTTCTCAACGCTATGGTGCGCGAAGTCGAGCGCATCGTCATGGCTACGGAAACTGAGGCGCGACGAATCGGACTCGTCCAGTGAGTTCATATCACTCATGAGCCGCGACCCCCAACCTTACGTTCAACCAGCCCGCCAACTGCGCGGCTGGTTAACTTTACGTTGGGCATGTAGTAATTTTAAATTTCACTGAAACCAGTTTGGTTGGGAGGTAGCTTATGTTTTCGTTTTTTAAAACAAAATACACTGAAGATGAAAAACAATATTTTGACTACATAAAGAAAGTTGTATCGTTGAGCGGTGTTGCATCAAAAGAGGTAGAGTCTACAGCGAGACAAATACTTGATGAGGCCATAAAGAAAGCTGACAAAGCAGGTCTTCGCGGTGTTAAAACTATCGGTAATAATGCAATCAAAGACGAGAAATTCCTTAATAAAAGATTGCAAGCTGGATTAACCAAAGATGATGTATTGAAATTCTTAAATCGTGATTATGTATGGATAGTAGCTGAAAATATGCTGACTGAGACTCATCGTCTTTCGATGTTCATGGCACTAACAATGGGCGGCGAAAGTGATGAAGAAGCAGAAAAAAAATTAAGAAAAACATTCATATATTGTGATGACCCTGAAAAGTCCCATCCAAATTACCGAGGTGAAGATGCCGATATTTATCCAGAATTCGCATCAAGGCATGAAAATTGGAGAAGTCGAATTTCACCTACCGAAGTGCAGAATTTAGCAAATCAATACTCTACCTATAATGCCATGGTTAGAGATTTGATTAGAAAAGGCGTTATCTAAAGCTCGAAGTGCCTGAAATGCGCCCAACCCGACATTCAACCCGGTCTCCGCAAAAGCGCGGAGCCGGTTAATTTTACGTAGGCATAGAAGATGAACTTAACCGAGAATCGTGAGAAAAAGTTCACCTACGCGACATTCGCGCTTTACATTCTTGGATGGGTTCTCGGAAGTGATTACATAATATGGGCGCTGCTTTCTTTTTGTGGATCAGCCGTTTGTGCATTGGGAACCGTACCGTTTGACGTGAAAAACAAGAAAGAGCAACAAACACAAGTTTATATTGCAATAGCCGCGTTTATTCTGCCTGCACTTGGCGCATTGTGGATTGGCTATCAAGACTCAGCAGACGCAAATAGATTTAGAATCTATTTATCAGAGCACCGCTGCAAAAATATGGGTTTAACTATTACAGGATATTCCAAGGGTGGCTGTGATCGATTCGGTAACTGCGAAGAATCGCACGAAATTGAAGAGCCAGAGTATTTTTGTGCTGCCACTAGAAAACGCATAACTTATTCAGATTTTAAAGCGGGTCATTATGAGCAATAAATGCCTCTTAAGAAACACCTCCCAACCAATTGATTTTAAAAAGCGGAATTAAGCAAGCGTAGCCTGGGCTAGCGTAGGTTGGCGCTGAGCTTGCGAAGCCCAATATTACAAGGAGATGAACAAATGCATCACAAACATGAGCTTGAATCGCGCCATTTCGTATGTCGTAACTTAACACCGAACGATTTAAATTAGCGTGGTAGCGCGGTAGGTTGGGCTGAATGAAATGAAGCCCAACATCTCACCATTCACCACACGGATCAATCGAGTTGACCCCATTGCAATAAAATACAAACGTTAAGGTACTGGAGACCCACGATGCAAGACTTTCCTCATCACTACCGAGTTGCGGCGAATGCGGCTCCAGATGGCGACGTTAGCCTCTCGGCAGAGAAGCTGGAAACACTAGCTTCGGCACCACCCCAGGAGTTCGGTGGGCCCGGAGATCGTTGGTCCCCCGAAACACTATTGGTGGCGGCTGTCGCGGATTGTTTCATTCTCAGTTTTCGGGCCATCGCCAGGGCCTCGAAGTTATCGTGGTTGTCGTTGAACTGTGACGTTGAAGGTACCCTCGAACGTGTAGAGGGAATAGCGAAGTTCACAGAGTTCAAGGTGAATGCCACGCTTAACGTGCCCGCAGATACCAACGAACCAAGAGCACGACGCATACTTGAGAAAGCCGAAGAGAGTTGTCTAATTACAAACTCTCTATCCGGCGCAACACACTTGAACGCTGTGGTATTGGTCAAGTCCTAGTCGTGATGCAACCTAATAATCACAAGAAGCGCGGTAGGGCTGAGCACCCGGACAGGTCGCGGACACATAGCAGAAATGCAGAGCATTCACCTACGTCCGCTGGAAGTCGATATGACTAAAGGTGCGATGAATCCTTCTACAGCCGGATCGCGCCCTCCAGCATGCTGTTAGCCCCAGCTGTCCCCACTATCAGCTGAGCTATTATCAGCGATGTTTGAATCGTCACTCCAGGAAGAGTTATCGGCTATGCCAAAGTCGGTTCCCCCCATGTCGTTGGAGGAACCCCCCCAAGTGTCCGCAACAGGAGCCGGGCTGCTAGCGGCATTAGTAGCGCTATGCCCTCCATCCATGAAGCGATGGGCCAGAGCTTCAGCAGCCACCATACCCACGCCAACTGCAGCACCGGTTGCAAGTCCACCCATAATCCCGCTGCCGATCCCGCCGCCAGCAGGTGCTGCTGCGGGCGCTACTCCTCCGCCAGCCGCCGGTGCTGCTGCTCCGCCATAAGGTTGCCTAGGCACGGGGGAAGCGGAAATGTTTTGACTACCCGGTTGATAGTTGTTTGGAAAGGTCGCTGTGTTACGCGATTTCATTGCGTGTATAACAAAATATATTATCGCAGTTACACCCAACCCGAGGAATAGCATCCCCCATGGAAAACTGTTGCCTACTACAGATTGCACATTACTGACCGGAGCTTGGCTAACACGCTGGGCAGCGGCAATTCTTTTTTTTTAAGTCTTGCACAGCTTGCGGTTTGGCAAATGACAAATCTGGCTTCAAGCGTTCCGCGATATTCAGCTCGGCTTCGGCTTGCCCCATTTGGCCTTGCTTGGCCAATATTTCTGCTTCTACAAAATGTGCCTTGGCACTGTTTGGATGTTCCTTAAGAACTTTATCCATCATTTTTTGCGCGTCTGCCAACTTACCCGCGTGGGCTGCTTGATAGACTTGGTCGAGCGTTGGAGAGTCTTCTGCAAATGCGATCCCATTCGAATCAATGGGGTCAGTTCTAACATTCAGACATTTTGATGGAAAGTTAGAACTGACCCCGTGCTTGCTTGCGTGCTTGCTTGCGTTTCTGGCTGCCGCACGATCCGGCACGCCCATGGTGCCGGTCACCCTGATCGGCACCCGCTCCCTGCTGCGCGACGGACAGTGGCGGCCACGCCGCACTGAACTGAAAGTACTGATTGGCGAGCCTGTACTTACGGCGGGGAATGACTGGCAAGCAGCGTTGCAGCTGCGCGATGCGGCGCGCCGCCATATCCTGACACGGCTTGAAGAACCTGACGCGGCCGCCTGATTCCAATTTTATTTCATCGGTGACACTGTGTTAAGGCTACGCTGAACAAGCCCCGCATTTCCAAGAATTTTAGGTTGCCCTAAAATTAAAGTCCAGCCAAACAAACGGCTAAGGTAATGAAAAATAGTGGGGAGTTGGTAATGCAGATGCTTGACAATGCTTGCCGATATAGGCGACATTGTTAGCTTATGAAAATGTTTTCTATATTACGTTGGGCGATGCAATGAACGTCCCATTATGCTGCAGACCCTATGAAACACAGTGAAAGACACAGAACACACCGAACAGGCTGGCTCCGTGCCGCTGTTCTTGGCGCAAACGACGGTATCGTTTCTACAGCCAGCCTTATCTTGGGCGTCGCGGCAGCCAGCGCGGGCACTCAGGGTATCTTGGTTGCAGGAGTTGCCGGTCTTGTCGCGGGCGCCATGTCAATGGCTGCTGGCGAGTATGTATCGGTTAGTTCACAAGCAGATACCGAGCGCGCGGATCTCGCTCGAGAGAGCATAGAGTTGACTGAGAATCCCGAGCAGGAACGCGCAGAGCTAACGGCCATTTACGTGAAGCGCGGGCTCGACAAGAAGCTAGCCTCAGAGGTTGCTACCCAATTAATGCAGCATGACGCACTGGCCGCACATGGACGAGATGAGCTGGGCATATCCGACACATTGGCCGCAAAACCTGTGCAGGCGGCATTAGCCTCGGCGGGAACGTTTGCAGTGGGCGCAGTCCTGCCGCTTCTGATGGTTCTCCTGCTTCCGGTTCCTGCGCTGATGTGGGGTGTCGCTAGTAGCTCGCTCTTCTTTCTCGCGCTGTTGGGCTTCCTGGCTGCACACACAGGGGGCGCACCAGTGATTGCGTCTGTCATTCGCGTCACTTTTTGGGGAGCGCTGGCAATGGCATTGACCGCTGGAGTTGGCGCCCTTTTTGGGGTAGCCGCTTGAATCAACGGGGTCAGTTCTAACATTCAGACATTTTGATGGAAAGTTAGAACTGACCCCGTGCTTGTGACTATGATGAGCGGTGAGATGTTGGGCTTCATTTCATTCAGCCTAACCTACCGGGCTGATAGAACCGGAATTAAGTGTTTTTTCATCGCTTACCAATATGTTTGACAGCCAATCTGGCTTCCAGTACATTTATTTCTTATGAAAAAGGATATTTATTTTTCCTATACGCTAAACCTTTATAAATAAAGTATTTAATTATGAATATAGTGCCAGCCGGAAGTAATAATCAGGATTTATCCATTACAGATTTATCTCATATTTTAGAAACAAAACTCTCAGGAAAAAGCGTTGGCTTTGCTTATGTGATTTCCTACAAAGAAAAATTTGGAACGGGAAGTTCTGGGGGTTTTTGTAGGCTCCAACAAGATAAGCCGATCCGAGCAATGACTATTTTTGAAGCCTATAACTGTGCCTCGGTAAGTAAGCCAATCAGTGCTGCTGCGCTTATGTTACTTTTATTCAAAACTGATGGTGTTGGTCTAAACTCATTGATGTGGAATTACTTACCTTCACATTGGCCAAAAGGTACAGGCATTAAAACAATTACTTTTAAAGAATTACTTACTCATCACTCTGGTTTTAGAACCAGTGCTCGATCGTATTCCGACCTTAAAAAATTGGTGGCAGCGGGTATAAATAGCCACGATAAAGAAGAAGGTTCTTATAACAACAGTAACTATGCGCTGCTTCGACTTATCATTCCTAAACTCGCCAAATACCCTATTGCCTCTTTGAAAGGCAAAACGGGAATTGAACTAGTATTAGGTGAACCAATTCAGGCTCAGGCATTTGCTGATGCTTATATAGATTATTTAAAGAAAAATTTATTTGACAAAGTTGGAAGTATGTTCGAGGTAGACTGCAATCAAAGTGGAATTGAGCCTGCACTTTTTTACTCATTTACTGACCAAACATTAAAAGGAAAAAATATGGGCGACCAAACCTTAAATGCAGGTTCGGGTGGTTGGGTAATGTCTACCGCGCAGATGGCCGATTTTTTTAGAACGCTGCATCATACTGAAAAAATAATGACAAAATCATTGTCAGACAGGCTTATTGAGGAACACCTAGGTTATGGAATTGAAAAAATAGAAGGCTTAAATTGCTATTATAAATCAGGCCTTTCAAGTATTGACGGTCGCGATTTTTGTGCATTAACGATGGGTTTTGAAAACGGTATTCAATTTGCAATGATGTCAACTTCGAACCTGGGACTAAAGCATATTGCTTGGGACGCATTTAAAGAATGGTATCACTAAATTTTACTCAAATTCGCTATTGCAGTTTTCTTCCGCAACGGGAAAATAAAATAAATAGGTAGAGCAGAAGATAGGTTCTCGCCGGCCCTCCCTCATCAAACCACCGTGCATGCGGTTTTGCGAGTTTTTGCTTCGCAAAAGCCCTGCCAACCCCAATTCCCGCACACACAGCTTTCCGATGTTCTTCACACTAGACATGCGCCGATTTCCAGCCCGGTAGGTTGAGCTTCATTTCATTCAGCCTAACCTACCGGGCTTTGACTTGCGCACACAAATCAATGGAGTCAGTTCTAACATTCCATCAAAATGTTGGAATGTTAGAACTGACCCCATGCTTCTTCATTGAGTGGGGGATGGCAGCATCGGATTGGGGTGGGAAAATGGGTGATGGAGCAGATGGTTATGGTGAACCGTGAAGTGTTGGGCTTCATTTTATTCAGCCCAACCTACCGGGCTGCAAATTCGATGGTAGACCCCGTGTATTTCCGAGTGCCGTTACATTGCACAAGGTGTAACTTTATATCACCTGATAATCCGACCAACTTGAGAATGAACGGGTTTAAAAATCTTGTTTTTCTCAAGAACCACTATAGATTCGTAGATATGAATGCCGGAGCACTCGTTACTGATAGCGGCTTGCTTCAATTTGTTTGTGTGGTACCAGTGGTGCATATCATCTATCACATCCATCAAAAATCCAAAGAAATTCCCTTTGGATCGATATCCTCCGCCAAAGCTTTTCCAGTAGGCAGTGTGTAAATCTTCGATTACATATATTCCGCCATAACTTAAATGGTGAAATAGATATTTCAATGTAGCCGGAATATGTTCCATATGGTGACTGCCATCGTCCAAAACTATATCTACGCCTCCCATCTCCTTAACGACAGACTCCAGGAAAACATTGTCAGTTTGAGAGCCGATTCTTACTTGCCCGGCCAGACCGTTAAGTTTCTCGCACTCAGGATCAATGTCAATGCCAAAAATAATGGCATCATCGCCAAAGTATTTTCTCCACATCTGAAGACTGCCACCTTTACTTACGCCAATCTCAAGAAATCTTATTTTTCGCCCTCGAAAAGATGAAAAATAGCGATCGTATAAGGGGATGTAGTGGTGCCACTTATGAACGACAACCCCTTCGTTATTAGCGAAAAGCTCAAGTAACTCGCTATCATGTCCATACTTTTCCTGTATATCTCTCTTAACATCAGAGGTTGCGTCAAAGTTGAACCTGAATTGTTTTATACCTTCGTGAGCGTATTTTTTTCTATACCATTTAAATAAAACATCTGGCATTAAAGGCTTTGCAATTGCTTTAAAGTTCATCAGTTGTTCCTTATTTAGTTGACGGCATGATCTATACTGTTCATTGCGCGGCCTAACGTAATTGAGTTAAGCGGCATCACGCACAACGGGTCGTTGCGCTTTGCTGTACTTTAAGGCGTGATGTCCGCTTGAACGAGAGGTTCGACTGGAGAGGGTGTGGCTTGAATGTGGAAAGAGCAACAAAGCGTTCATAACCAACTCCCTTCCAGAAAAATCCGTGATGATTTTATTCGAGGCTGCGAAGCGTTGTTTCGGCTTGTTGGCATCAAAGCTCGCTTTATGAGACAGCACGAAAAACGAAAAACGCTTCGCACAATATCATAAACCCCCGATGTTCATGAAGCGCGGCGGTTCGTGTTACCGCCACTGCGCAGTTATTTCCTTCGCTCGGGGCCGCAACCTATCAGCGAAGTAATCGGCCCTGTGCCGCAAATCGCACCGAAGAAACACGCCACCCTCCGAATGTGGCAAAGTGGAATGAGGTGCCACGGAAGACCGGAATAGCAATGGTGCATGTTGCCCGAGGGTTAGCGTGGTCATGGGTGACGTCATCGACATTGGTGAATCGGCCTGGCGTTATATGGGCGCTTGGCCGATATCCCGTTTAAGAGAGTGAGCTTGACGACGTACCCGATGTGGCACCACATTCCAAAACGAATGATGGAGATAATCATGGTGCAACGCAAGCAAAAAATCAGCCCGGTAGGTTGGGCTAAATGAAATGAAGCCCAACATCACAGGAGGCGGATGAACAGATACGTTACCAACGCGCCTATACAGCGGAAGGCACATGCAACCGGTCAGCAACCAGACCAATAAACCGTCCCCCCAACCCTGCTACTTCTTGCTCCCCCCAGTTTTTCTACACCTACCGGTTTCAGGTACAATCGTGCGCAATGACTGACCGCCCATCCCACCCCATTCAAGCTGGATCTCTTCAAGCTCGTCGTGCCGCACGTATTGAATTGCTTGCTCCAATCGAGTTTCCGCTTGACCTGCCGGTGGTATTGCGGCGCGAAGAATTAGCGCAAGCCATCGTTGCCAATCAGGTGATCATCGTGTGTGGTGAGACTGGTTCTGGTAAAACCACGCAGTTACCTAAAATCTGTTTGAGTCTGGGCCGGGGTGTGCAAGGCGTCATTGCCCACACCCAGCCCCGCCGTGTCGCGGCGCGGTCTGTGGCAACGCGCATTGCGTTTGAACTGAAAACCGAGTTGGGCGGCTTGGTGGGCTATAAGATTCGTTTTAATGACAAGGTATCGCCAGATACCTGCATCAAACTGATGACCGATGGCATTTTGCTGGCGGAAATTCAGAGCGATCGGCTGCTGAAAAAATACGACACCATCATCATCGACGAGGCGCATGAGCGCAGCCTGAATATCGATTTTCTGTTGGGTTACTTCAAGCAGCTGTTGCCACGCCGTCGTGATCTCAAGCTCATTATCACTTCTGCAACGCTGGATGCGGAGCGCTTCGCTAAACATTTCAGCGGTGCGCCGATCATGCAGGTCAGTGGCCGCAGTTATCCAGTAGAGGTGCGTTACCGTCCGTTGCAGGAAAATGCCGAAGGCGAGATGCAGGATATTCCGCAGGCGGTATGTGCCGCGCTGGACGAACTGGCTGTGGATGGTTTACGCGGCGACATTTTGGTATTTTTGCCGGGTGAGCGCGAAATCCGCGACACGGCGGAAGCTTTGCGCAAGCATCATCCCATTGGCGTGGAAATCTTGCCGCTGTTCTCGCGCTTGTCGGCGGCTGAGCAGGATCGCGTATTCAAAACTTCCGGCATGCGCCGTGTCGTGCTGGCCACCAATGTCGCGGAAACTTCCTTGACCGTTCCGAATATCGGCTATGTGATCGACAGCGGGCAGGCTCGCATCAATCGTTACAGCATACGGCAAAAAGTCGAGCAATTGCGCGTGGAGAAAATCGCGCGTGCCGCCGCCAATCAGCGCGCCGGGCGTTGTGGGCGGGTGATGAGCGGGATATGCGTGCGCTTGTATGATGAGCCGGATTTCCTGGCGCGCACAGAATATTCCGATGCGGAAATTTTCCGTGTGTCATTGGCAACAGTAATATTGCGTATGAGTGCGCTGGGTCTGGGCGAAGTCGAACAATTCCCGTTCATCGAGCCGCCCGGATCGCGTTCAATTGCCGATGGCTACCAGTTGCTGGCGCAATTGAATGCGATAGACGAAGAGCGGCAGCTGACGCCGCTGGGACGCGAGCTGGCAAAGCTGCCGCTCGACCCAAAAATCGCACGCCTGCTGCTGGCGGGAAGACAATATCACTGCCTGCAGGAAATTCTCATCATCGCCAGCGCGCTATCATTGCAGGACCCGCGTGACCGTCCGTCGGAGTGGCGCAAAGCGGCCGATGACGCGCATCAGCGTTTTAATGATGAGCGCTCGGATTTCCTGGCCTATGTGAATTTGTGGGCATGGTTTCAAGAGGCGGTGAAGCATAAAAAATCCAAGCGCCTGTGGACAAATGAATGCCGCGAGAAATTCTTGTCGCCACTGCGTCTGCGCGAATGGCATGAGTTGTATCAGCAGTTGCACGCGCAGGTTGCCGAGATGGGCATGCGGCTGAATGAAATTCCTGCCAGCTATGAGGAAATCCACAAGGCGCTGTTAACGGGTCTGCTGGGTAATATCGGCTGCAAGAGCGTGGACCGCGAAGTGCATTATCAGGGCGCGCGCGAAATAAAATTTTTTATCGTGCCGAATTCGGTGCTGGCGAAAAAAAGTCCAAAATGGGTCGTGGCAGCTGAATTAACCGAGACGACGAAACTGTATGCCCGTTGTGTGGCGCGCATCGAACCGGAATGGCTGGAAGAAGTGGGTGCGCATCAGATCAAGCGCCACTATTTTGATCCGCACTGGGAGAAGAAGGCAGCACAGGTAGTGGCATTCGAACGCAGCACCTTGTATGGCCTGATTATCAACCCGAAAAAGCGCGTGCATTACGGGCCGATGAACGTGCCGGAATCGCGCGCGATATTTATTCGCCAGGCTTTATTGGAGGGCGAATTCCATACACTCGCGCCCTTCTTCTCGCACAACCAGAAATTAATCCAGGACATTGAAGCGCTGGAGCATAAGGCGCGCCGACCGGATGTGTTGGTAGACGACGAATTGATCTTTGCCTTTTACGATAGCATCATCCCGCCGCACATTTACAATGGCGCGGCATTCGAAGCATGGCGCAAGGAGGCGGAACGCGCCAATCCGCGCCTGCTATATCTGCAACGTGACGACCTGATGCGCCACGAGGCAGCAGGCATCACCACCGACCAGTTCCCACCGCAACTGGTGATGAACAATATTAGCTATGCGCTGGCTTATCATTTTGTGCCGGGCAAGAGCGACGATGGTGTGAATCTCACCGTGCCGCTGGCTCTGATTAATCAGGTATCCGCTCCGCGTTGCGAGTATTTGGTGCCCGGCCTGCTGGCAGAAAAAGTGACGCAATTGATTAAGACTTTGCCGCAGAAGCTGCGCCGTCATATGGTGCCGGTGCCGGAATTCGCCGCCTCGTTTTGTCGTGCGGTGCCGCCTTCGGATACGCCACTGTTGCAGGCTTTGGCACGCTATATTCGCGAACAGAAACAATTGGAAGTACCACTGGATGCATTTCGGTTAGAGCAATTGCCGACCCACCTGCTCATGAATTTTTATGTGATAGACGAGCATGGCAGACAGCTGGGGGTTTCGCGCAATTTCGTTCAGCTGCGTGCCGAGCTTGCGCCCAAGCTTGCGCCGTCCGCTGCCAAGGGTGCAGCCGCAGAACAAAAGCCTGTGCATTTTACCGATTGGAGTATGGGTGTAGATGGTTTGGGTGAATTCAAGGAAACTTCAGAAATACACCGCGCCGGACAAGTTGTAACGCTGTTCAACGCCTTGGTGGATGAAGGCGATGCGGTATCTTTACGAACATTCGATACCCGCGATGAAGCGCTGAGTGCCCATCGTATCGGATTGCGGCGCTTATTTATGCTGGCGCTCAAGGATCAGGTCAAATTTCTGGAAAAGAATCTTGGCTTGCAAGCAATGGCAATGCAGTTCTTGTCCTTTGGTAGCATCCAGGATTTGCGCCGCCAGATTTTGGCGGTTACCTTTGATCGCTGCTGCATGAATGAGCCCTGGCCAACAAATGAAACTGAATTCGTTACGCGTTGCAAGGAAGCCAAGAGCCGCTTGACGTTGGTGGCGCAGGAAATAGCACGGCTGATCGGCGCAATTCTGGCCGAATATCAACTCGTGCATAAAAAAATTCAAGCTGCCAAATCAAACGAGCAGGCCGTCCAGGATATGCGCATGCAGTGCGAATGGCTGTTGCATAAGGAGTTTATCGCGCGCATTCCTTACGAGCATTTACAGCATCTTCCGCGCTATCTTAAAGCGATCAATGTGCGATTGGAAAAGCTGCGCGTCGATGCGGCACGTGATGCGCGTCAATACGCGCAAATGCAATCCTTGCAGCAGGCTTGGCAACGCAAATTAACTGCGCAACAAGGCAATATAGATGCGCGGCTGGAAGAATTTGGTTGGCTATTGCAGGAGTTGCGCGTGTCGTTGTTTGCGCAGGAATTGAAGACGCCGGTGATTGTGTCGGTGAAGCGGCTGGGAAAGTTGTGGGAGACAATGTAACTCTGCCCAATTTTTTGCTCCTTGATTCCTAGTCTGCCAATGGGAATTTGGGGAGGATTCGCTGTCAGGTATAATCCGCACAACCTCACCGCGCGTGCATCGTATCGTGAATATGAGTACGCTGGCGGTAACGGGGGGTTGAAACTCATTGTAAGGAGGTTATATGCCGGACAAACTAAATGCTCAAGAAGTTGGCATGCTCCGCGAGGAGCTGGAAATATTGATGAATGAGCGTACCTGCTTACTTAAAGTGGTGGGAGCCGCCGCTGTGCTGGTGGCCAATACCGATGGTCGCAACCTGCCACCGGAGGCGGCAGAAGCGGCAGAGATGCTATCGAAGTGCGTGAATGATCTGTCCGAGGAAACACTAAAAGACGCACTGGAAACTGTGCATGCTGAGGTTGGACCCGGCGATTTGTAAATCCTTGATGGGGGCGGAGGTCAGATGAATGCGCCAGAGAAGCTTGGCTTGATTCTGACTGGAGGTGGCGCGCGCGTCGCCTATCAGGTAGGTGTACTGAAGGCCATCGCCGAGTTTCTGCCGCGTCATGCACACAATCCCTTCCCTATTATCTGCGGAACCTCATCAGGTTCGCTTAATGCGGTTACGCTTGCGGTGAATGCCCGGTCCTTTCGTAAAGGTGTGCAATACCTCCTTAATATCTGGAAAAATTCTCACGTTGAACATGTTTATCGAACCGACCCGGTAGGCGTTTTAAAGAACAGTTCGCGCTGGTTCGCAGGGCTGATCTTGAGCAGCATGGGTATCAATAAGTTGAACCAGGTGTCGCTGCTGGATAATGCGCCGATGGTGGCGATGCTGGAAGCAACCCTGCCCTATGAAAAAATCCAGGAGAATATTGACGCAGGACATCTGCACGCGCTGAGTATTACTGCCTCGGGCTATGGTTCGGGGTGCTCGGTGACTTTTTACCAGGGAGTGGAGGAGATTCCGCCCTGGAAGCGGGCGCATCGTCTTGGCATTCCAACCAAGATCGAGCCCAAACATTTATTGGCTTCTTCAGCCATCCCGTTTATCTTTCCAGCGGTACTCCTCAACCGTGAATATTTTGGCGATGGCTCGATGCGTCAGATCGCGCCTATCAGCTCTGCGCTGCATCTGGGCGCTACGCGCGTACTCATCATCGGCTTAGGCCATAGCGAAGAGGAACAAAACCGTAGCAACGTATGTGACTATCCTTCGCTAGCGCAGATTGCCGGCCATGTTATGGATAGCATTTTTCTCGACAGTCTGGAAGTGGATGTGGAGCGTTTGCAGCGCATCAATCATTCGATTGGAATGTTGACTGAAGATGCTCAGCAGCAAATTAATTGGCGCCATGTCGATGTTCTGGTGATTGAGCCTAGTCAGGCTATTGAGCAAATTGCTCAGCGTTATGCCATGCACTTGCCATGGACTATCCGTTTTCTGTTGCGCGGGATAGGCGCGATGCGCCGCAGCGGGGCAAATCTGGTGAGCTACCTGCTGTTCGAAAAGAATTTTTGTCGTGCGATGATCGAGCTGGGATATCAGGATGCACTGAAACAGAAGCAAGAAATCCTGGCTTTTATAAATCAGCGCGGGAAAGCGGCGGAAAGCCTGCCACAATGAAAGCTGCCAGTACGGGTGCAAGTATGGGCACGCCCCACCCATGCACCACGATGAAGCCGCTTACTTTCGCCCTGCTGCGCCTGTTGGTGGACGGAAAATTCCATTCCGGGGAAATGCTGGCGCAGCGTTTGGGCATATCGCGCGCCAGCGTGAGCAATGCCTTGCATGGGGTAGATGGCTATGGCTTGGCTTTATACAGCGTGCCCGGCCGTGGCTATTGCCTGAGCAATCCGCCGCAATGGCTTGATGCTGCACTTATTGCTCGCCATCTAGGTGAGCAGGCGGGACAATTCCAGATTGAAATTTTCGACAGCTTGCCCTCCAGCAATACTCTGCTGTTGCAGCGCGCAGCGCAAGGCGCACCCAGCGGCAGCGTGCTGGTGGTGGAACTGCAAAGCGGCGGACGTGGGCGATTGGGACGGTCATGGCATTCCGGCGTGGGCAACGCGCTTACGTTCTCGCTGTTGTGGCGCTTTGAACTTGATTTGTCGGCGCTGTCCGGCTTGAGCTTGGCAGTTGGAGTGGCGTTGATCCGTGCGTTGCACGCGCTTGGCATGACAAGCGCACGGCTTAAATGGCCGAATGATGTGCTGGGCGGAGATGGCGGTAAACTAGCCGGCATTCTGCTCGAGGCACAGGGTGATATGTTGGGGCCAAGCGCTGTAGTGATAGGCATTGGCCTCAACCTGTCCACACCTAAACACCTGTTGCCGCAGATTGACCAACCGGTATCGAGCCTGGAAGACATGGTGGCTGGCATGCCGGGGATCAATGTGCCGGAACGCAACTACTTGTTCGCGGTAGTTTTACGTGAGTTGCAGGCAATACTTCATGAATTCGCCAGTAATGGTTTTGCGGCACTGCGTGCGGAATGGGAAAGCCATCACGCGTTGCATAACCAGACGGTACGACTACTGTTGCCGGATGGCAGAACTGAAATTGGCATTGCGCGAGGCGTAACAGAGAATGGCGCACTTATTCTGGAAACGGTGGGCGGAATGCAAATATTTAATGCGGGAGAGATTGGATTACGCGCATCATGAAAATGTTACTGATTGATGCCGGCAATAGTCGCGTCAAGTGGGCCATCGTAGAAGGCGGCAAGTGGTTGCAGCAAAACGTGCTTGAAAATACACATGCACCAGCATTGAACATGGCATTTTCGGAATTGCCGCCACCGGACAGAATTCTCATATCCAATGTTGCTGGCGAGAATATGGCGCAACAGCTATCCACAGCCTGTGCAGCATGGCATTGTCCCATCGAATTCATCGTGGCCCAAGTAACGCAATGTGGTGTGCTTAACTCCTATGAACACCCTGCGCAACTTGGCAGCGACCGTTGGGCAGCACTGATCGCGGCCTGGCATCAAGAGCGCGCATCCTGTCTGGTGGTAAATTGCGGCACAGCAACTACGGTGGATGCACTGTCTGCCGAGGGCGAATTTTTGGGCGGGCTAATCCTGCCGGGTGTGGACATGATGCAAAGCAGTTTGGCTGCAGGCGCTGCCCAATTAGTACAGACAGAGGGTGTCTGGCGCGAATTTCCGCGCAATACCGCCGATGCCACGTTCAGCGGCTCAATCCAGGCGACCATTGGCGCTATCCGTTTGCAATTCGAGGCCTTGGCCGTGCGTGGCGGTGTCCGCTGCCTGTTAAGCGGTGGCGCAGCGGATAATGTACAGTCGCGTCTCAAGTTACCGTTGGTGCGGGTGGATAATCTGGTATTGCGTGGCTTGCAAATAATTGGCCAGGAAAATTTATCCTGAACGCGTTAATTTTTAGCTTTTAATAAACGGCGTGTCGCTCTGACGAAAAGATTTCCATGTTTTAAAACCAAGATAAAAAATGAGGTAATAATGAAGTGGCTATTCTGGCTATTGCTGCTGGCGAATTTGATGTTTTTTTCATTTATTCAATGGGGCGACATATTGATTGGTGAAAATAAAATCTTGAAGCATCAATCATCACTGAACGAGGAAAAGATCAAGTTACTGGATGCGCCAAATGCAGCACCGGCATCTTCGTTGCCTTCTGCTGTATTGGCAACATCGCAGGATCAGCGAGCATTTACTGATGTTTGCCTGGAGTGGGGAGAATTTTCCGGCACTGACAGCGCGCGTGCCACGGCAGCTTTGACCACATTGAAACTAGCTGACAGGCTGACGCAGAGACAATCTGAATATGCGATTGGTTACTGGGTATATATGCCGCCCGCACAAACTCGTGCGGAAATGGATAACAATATCGCCGAACTCAAGGCACATAATGTTAAGGACTACTTCACCGTGCAGGAGGTCGGGCCATGGAAGAACGCTATTTCGCTGGGCGTATTCAAGACAGACAAGGCAGCGCGTAAAGCTTTCGATAGCCTCCGGGCGAAAGGCGTTAAATCTGCCGTGATGGGAGAGCTCATGAGCAAGTTTAAACTTACGGTATTTGTGCTGAAATCCCCAGACGCAGCGGCAATTGAGAAAATGGTAACCTTGCAAAAGGAATTTGCCGGCAGCGCGGTGCATTTGGTGGCCTGTGATCAGACTTAAGCGCAATGAGCAAGTACCAGCGCAATTGACAAGTAGCGGTTAAATATGGAGAATGCCGCGCTCTTCGTGGCAATTTAAGGCGGTTTGACTAAAGCGACGACACGATTTCAGGTGATATAGCTCAGATGGTTAGAGCGCAGCACTCATAACGCTGAGGTCGGTGGTTCAACTCCACCTATCACCACCAATAAAATGTTTCAAGAAGCCCCAAGAAATACATAAACCCGCGTTCTCCTGATGAGTGCGCGGGTTTTTGCTTTACCGCGTCCATTCTCGCATATTGCAATCATGAGCGCTCAGGGGGCATAATTATTGTGTTTATGCCCCAAATAAAATTTTATGCCCCCAGCGAAGTGATGACGTGAAGCTATCAGATGCAGCGGCAAGAAAAGCAAAGCAAAGTCTGAAGTGACGACCTACAAAAAGGCGGATGGGGGCGGCATGTATCTTGAGGTTATGCCGATGGGATCAAAGTATTGGCGGCAAGGAAAAGCGTCTGGCCTTCGGCGTATATCCAGATGTAAGCCTAACCCAAGCCCGCGAACGTCGCGTTGACTATCCTGATCTCAAAGGCTTCACAGGTCTCTCTCACCAGCTCTCGAATTCGCTCAGCCACCTCTCCTCTCAAAACCTGGTATCGGTACTTCGTTACCCATACAAAGCAGTACTCAATTTGAAAAACCGTATAACTTCCATATTTGTATTCCATGCCGCACCTCCTTTTTGCAGCATCTGTTCATCCACTCCTTGTGATGTTGGGTTTCATCTCATTCAGCCTAATTTACCGAGCTACATCGCGGAAGAATGCAATCCGGTTTTGACGGTGCACTAGCCCACATGGGCTATCTGCGAACCTGCTGGAAACTTTCTGGAAATTCACAAATTTTTTAGCCTACTTTCTCTGCAAAACCGCTTTTGACTTTTTTTGACTTGGCAATCACGAAGAACTAAACCTAGGCAAAGAAAAATAGTTGCTTTATTATCCACAACTTCCGCTTAGTGCCATGAGCCTTCATTCATGGTTGAAAACACGCTGCCTGAAACCAGATGATCGTGAAGTTCCACGATGATCATGAACAGTTAGCTGTTTGATTTAGAATTCGCGGTTGCAGGATCTAAACGATTATTTATGAAATTAATCCATGGGAGGCAACATGAGCGCCAGCAGTTCGCCAGTTAATCTGAAAGACGCCATACATCACCTAGACATGTTGCCCGCTATGCCAGCTATAGCGCAAAAGATTCTTGCTCTTGATCTTGAAAGCGACGCGGGTGAACGGGCAATGCTCAAGCTAATTGAAAAAGACCCACAGATCGCAGCGAAGATTATTGGCTTGGCAAACACGCCGCTATTCGGCGCTTCCAGGCGCGTTTCCTCCGTTACGGACGCTTCGATGTTACTTGGTATTACACGCGTAAAAGCTGTCACCATGGGTATTGCAGTGATGTCGTCATTGATAAAGAATTCTGCGGGTAAGCTCGACGTCCAAGGTCTCTGGTTACACAGTTTGGCTATTTCTCTGGCCGTGAAAACTCTTTCACAAGCTATGCCGCGCAACACACGTCCACAGGATGACGAAATATTTTTGGCGGGACTGCTGCATGATATCGGTTACATGGTGCTGAATTATCTCGACCAGAAACTTAGTGATGAACTGCAAACCCGATTTGTTTCTCAGCCGGATCGATTTTCCACTGAGATCGAAGCCGAACTGCTGGAAATGAACCACTGTGAACTGGGTGCCGAGCTAGCTCGTTTTTGGGATCTACCGGACAGCATCATTGCTGTGTTGCGCTACCACCATGATCCTGAAAATGAGCTTGCGGCTGTTGGTCAACCGCTGGTCAGCATGGTTAATCTCGCGGAAAAAACGCTAGTCGCCTTTGGCATCTCCGAGCATGGGTCAACCGAAATTAGCCCTGAAGAATGGCAAGCCTTGGGCATTGATCCGTCAAAGGCAGATGAGTTGATAACGAAGATAATCAAGCAAGCAGAAGAAGCCAAGCAGGTGGCAGGTAATTTCCCCTAAATTCGAGCAGCGAACAGATTTAAATCTTCTCGGGAAGAGGTATCCAAGCCACTCTCGGCTCATTAAAAACAACAATAAAACAAAATGAAATTGCCATGACTATAGGGCACCAACATTATGGTGCGTTTCTGGCACTTGTGATTTGAACCGCCTTCTCGCTAGCACAAATAGTCTGGCAAAATAACCAACATACTTGCCCTGGCAAGCCAATATTATTGGCATTATTTGTCAGTATGACATGAGGCTACATGAAACGTTATTCCAAGTTCTGAATTTGTTCACGCATCTGCTCAATCAATAGCTTCATTTCCATGGACGCACGTGATACTTCTGCATCGACGGACTTCGAACCTAGCGTGTTCGCCTCGCGGTGTAGTTCCTGCATCAGAAAATCCAGCCGTTTGCCTACTGTGCCGCCTTTGACAAGCACTCGCTTCATTTCTACCAGATGAGTTTGCAGACGCGACAACTCTTCATCCACATCAATCTTGCTGGCGAACAGTGTGATTTCCTGCCGCACGCGTTCATCATCACCCTTTTGCAGCGCTATGCGCAAACGCCCGGCCAGTTTTTCTTCATACGCCGCAATGGCCGTCGGGATGCGCGGTACGACCAAGGTGCATAAAGTTTCGATTTGCTCTATGCGCTGCAACAGAAATTCTTGTAGCTTTTCGCCTTCGCCTTCGCGTCCACGTGCTGCGGTAAATTCGCGCAATACTTGATGCAACAGTTCGGGCACTATGGTTTGCAGTGTGTTGGTAGGCTGAGACGAAAAAGGTCAAAAAGGTCAACGAAGTCAGTTCTAACATTCCAGTATTTTGATTGAATGTTAGAACTGCCCCCCGCGCTTTCTTCTTCGGAGTCGGTTTCAATTTCATCATGCCAACCTATGAGGTACGTGCAAAAACAATTCGAAGCTGAGCCTGTTTAATCAGTTTATTGTTAAGCCCCCATGTGTTGTTCAATTTGACAACACGTCCACATGTTGTTATTGTCCCCAACATGAAAGCCCGCGAATTATTCAACCGACGCGTTGCTGTTACGGAGCAGGCCTTTGCGGAGATGGTGCTGTGGGAGGTGCCCGAGCCGCTTTCCAGCAGCAAGCATCGCTACAAATATCGTCTGGCATTCGTCGTTGCCGGAAAGTGTGTGTTGCGTTATGACAACGAATCAGACAAGGGCGATCATAAACACGTGAGTGGCAAGGAAGTGAAATACCGCTTTGTTTCGGCTGACAAACTGATGGCGGATTTTTTTGAAGATGTGAAGAGGTGGCGCGATGAAAACAGTAACGATTGATGTACGACCATTGACGGACACGCTGGGCGATTTCACCAAGACATGGAAGAGCGGCAAGCCTACCGCGCCGCGCATCAGCTTTGAATCGCCCGAACTGCTATTTAAAGTGTTGGCCGGCAAACGCTGGGAACTATTGATCGCAATGACAGGTGCAGGCGCAATGTCCATCCGCGAGGCGTCGCGGCGCGTCGAGCGCGACGTCAAAGCCGTGCATGGCGACGTGACCGCATTGCTTAACGCCGGGCTGCTGTCAAAAACAGACGATGGCATGATCGTGTTTCCGTTCGATGCCATCCATGTGGACTTCATGCTCAAGGCGGCTTGAGGTAAGGATCACCGAGTCTGACCCTATCTATCAATTCTCGTTTGCAGCGCGATGCGCAAACGCGCGGCCAGTTTTTCTTCATACGCCGCAATGGCCATCGGGATGCGTGGTGCGACCAGGGTGCATAAGGTTTAGATTTGCTCTATGCGCTGCAACAGAAATTCTTGTAGCTTGTCGCCTTTGCGTCCACGTACTGCGGTGAATTCGCGCAATACTTGATGCAACAGTTCGGGCACTATGGTTTGCAGTGTGTTGGTAGGCAGAGACGAAAAAGGTCAAAATGGTTAACGAAGTCAGTTCTAACATTCCAGTATTTTGATTGAATATTAGAACTGACCCCCGCGCTTTGCCCGCGCTTTCGTTGAAAAAACGGCCTATCGAGTTTATCAGCGGCGATGAAAAGCCGAAGAAAAATTGACTGGCATGAGGGGGTTTGTGTACGTGCAAAAACAATTCGAAGCTGACCCGTTTAATTTTTCTGTGATTTTAAAAATCATACTAATATGAAAATTGAAAAAAATTATAGCAAGGGTGAGGTAAATAGAGCCGGCTTGAATTTGCTGAATAATATTCGTCCGGAATATGCTGAGGCGAAGGGGATTCTTGATAACTGGCGTGCATGTCATGTTGCTCCCCTTAATAGCTTTCAAATATCGCTAAGAAATAAATTGAAAATTATTGATGGAGATGCCCTGATCTCCCAAAGATTGAAGCGGTCACCTTCAATTATTTCAAAGTTGGAGCGGAACTCGAAAATGTTGCTCTCCAGAATGCAAGACATTGGCGGCATTCGGGCCGTAACTGGGAGCATGCAGAATGTAAGAGCCCTAGAGGCTGCTTACAAAAAAGGGACTCGGGCGTTCTCAGTTGTTCAAGGTGGGAAGGATTACATAATCTTTCCCAAGGATTCTGGATATCGAGGGATTCATCTCGTTTTTAAATGTAAAAATGGCTTCTCTATTGAATTGCAGGTTCGAACACAGATTCAACACGCTTGGGCAACTGCGGTCGAAACAATGGGAACTTTTCTCGATCACTCACTAAAATCTAGCGAGGGGCCAGATGAATGGTTAGATTTCTTTGCTTTGGCAAGTTCAGCATTCGCTGTACTAGAAGGTACGCCAAGAATTCCAAAGCACAACAGTTTGACTGACAAAGAAACTTTTGAGAAATTACTTGAAATGGAGAGGCGACTGGATGTTATAAACAAACTCGCAGGTTTTCGAGTTGTGGCCCGTCATATAAGCAACGACAAGAAGAGAGGGCAATATCACCTAGTAACATTAGACCTCGATTTGATGAAGGCCAGCATACAAAGTTACTCCGCTAAAGATATTGCTACTGCTAATGAGGAATACTCCAAGAAGGAAGCGGAGATTACTTCTGGCAGAAAAATGCAGGTGGTTTTAGTATCTTCGGAATCAATAATTGGACTTAAGAAGGCGTATCCAAGTTATTTCTTGGATGCGGAACTTTTTTCCAAACAAATTAAAGTAATTAAAAAGAGACTGGAAAAAATAAAGGGGTAATTAGCTGTTGCGCCAAGTGGCCTTTGACGTTGTCTTAGTTGGCAGTGGCTTGGTGAGGCAAGGTCGATATGTAGAAGTTTTGAGTGCAATGTGAAGGGTTCTTTCGGGTCGTTTGGATAATTAATTTCACACAATACCTTACTGGATGGCTGACATTCGCCAAGGGCAGCAACGTGTCGGTTGCTGACTTTCGATATAAATAGGAACAGACGTTCGCAGCCTATGAAATCCGGCTACCTGCGACCGGTTGAAATCGCACCGAAAAGCAGACGCGCCACCGAGCATCAAATGGGGCAGCTTAAAATTCGATAGGCTCAGTTTCCATTGATTCAAGCAGACAGCCCTGTCAGAGGCAACACTGTTAAAATCCGCTCCTTCTCACACCTGCCTGACCTGCCGCTCATGACCAAAAAATCGACCCAGAAATTGACCAAGCAACCACACGTCACCATCCATCGCAAAGACTACACTGCCCCGGCTTATTGGGTGAACACCGTTGAAATGGGTTTTGATCTCGACCCCGCGGCAACGCGTGTGTCCACGTGCATCACCCTGCAGCGCAATAGCGCATCGCCCAACAAGGATGTGGAGCTGCTGGGCGATGGCGTCAAGCTGGTGGCCTTGCGCATGAACGGCAAGACGCTGCGCAAAGGCGTTAAGGGTTACTCAATAGCAGACGGGAAATTGCGCATCGCCAACGCACCGGACGAGATCACGCTGGAGATCGAGACACTGGTTGAGCCCGAGAAAAATACCTCGATGATGGGTCTGTATGTCTCCAACGGCAATTTTTTTACCCAATGCGAGGCCGAAGGTTTCCGCAAGATCACCTGGTTTCCCGATCGCCCGGACGTGATGGCGAAATACACGGTGATGCTGCGCGGCGACAAGAAAAAATATCCGGTGTTGCTGTCCAATGGCAACCTGATCGAACGGGGAGACCTGCCCCAAGGCCGCCACTACGCCAAGTGGGAAGACCCGTTCAAGAAACCTTCCTATCTGTTTGCGCTGGTGGCAGGCAAGCTGGTGTGCCAGGAAGAAAAATTCAAATTAAATAGTGGACGAAAAGTGCTGCTGCAAGTGTGGGTGGAGCCGGGCAATCTGGACAAGACGCAGCATGCGATGAATTCGCTCAAGCACAGCATCCGCTGGGATCAGGAACGCTACGGGCTGGAGCTGGATCTGGACCGCTTCATGATCGTTGCGGTGGGCGACTTCAACATGGGCGCGATGGAAAACAAGGGCCTGAATATTTTCAACACCAAGTATGTGCTGGCCAACCCCAGCATCGCCACCGACACCGATTACGCCAATATCGAGGCGGTGGTCGGCCATGAATATTTTCATAACTGGACCGGTAACCGCGTCACCTGCCGCGACTGGTTTCAGTTGTCATTGAAGGAAGGGCTGACCGTGTTCCGCGACCAGGAATTCTCCGCCGACATGATCGGCACGGACAGCGGTCGCGCGGTGAGTCGCATCGAAAATGTGCGCATGCTGCGCCAGGTGCAGTTTTCCGAAGATGCGGGGCCGATGGCCCATGCGGTGCGGCCGGACAGTTTTGTGGAGATAAGCAATTTTTACACGGTCACGATTTATGAAAAAGGGGCCGAGGTGGTGCGCATGGTCCAGACCCTGCTGGGGCGTGACGGCTTCCGCAAGGGCATGGACCTGTACTTTGCACGGCATGACGGGCAGGCGGTTAGCTGCGACGATTTCCGCGCGGCCATGGCACACAGCAGCGGGCGCGACCTGAGCCAGTTCGAGCGCTGGTATAGCCAGCCCGGCACGCCGCAGCTCAAAGTGCAAAGCCACTACGACGCCGCCAAACAGACCTATGAGCTGACGCTCAGCCAAAGCTGCAAGCCCGGCGCCGGGCAAAAGAAGCCGCTGCCTTTCCATATCCCCGTTGCGGTTGGCCTGCTCGATGACCGGGGCTGCGACATGGCGCTGTATCTTGACGATGCTACTATTGATCCGGCTCCGTTTATTCAAGAATCCGTTCGCATTGAGCCTGTCGAAATGCGGATGGATGCTCGTGCTTCGACAAGCTCAGCACGAACGGGAGTCCCGTTCAAATCGAGCCGGATCAATAAACCTGCCACCACCTGCGTGCTGGAGCTGACCAAGGCAAAACAGACGTTCATCTTTAACCGCGTCACCACCAAACCCACGCCATCCTTGCTGCGCAACTTCTCTGCGCCGGTGGTGATGGAATATGACTATTCCGATCAGGAGCTGGCGCAGCTGATGGCGAATGACAGCGATGCCTTCAACCGTTGGGAGGCTGGGCAACGCCTGGCAATACAACGTCTGTTGAATCTGATCAAACAGGTGCAGGCGGGTGAAGCGCTGACGCTGGATGAGCTGTTCATCAACGCCTTGCGCACCACGCTCATCGACACGGCGCTTGATCCGTCTTTCCGTGAAGTGGTGCTGACGCTGCCTTCTGAATTGATGCTGGCCGAACAGTGCGAAGTGATCGACCCGCAGGCGATCCACACTGCGCGCCAGTACATGCGCAAGACGATCTCTGAAAAACTCAAGGCCGATTTCATCGCTGTCTATGCAGCCAACCTGACACCCGGCAAATACAGCCCCGATGCAAAATCGGCCGGCAAGCGCGGCCTGAAGAACCTGTGCCTGTCTTATCTTTTAGGTTGGGAAGATGAATCCACGCTGCAACTGGCCCACGCGCAGATCGACGCAGCCGACAATATGACCGACCGCCTGGCCGCGCTGATGGCGCTGGTCAACACCGGCAGCAAGACGGCACAACAGCCATTGAAAAACTTCTATCGGGATTTCAAAAACGAGGCGCTAGTGGTGGACAAATGGTTCAGCCTGCAGGCGATCGCGATGCATACCGATGTAACAGCGGTGCGCAAGCTGATGACCCATCCCGCGTTCACGCTGAAAAATCCCAACCGCGCACGCAGCCTGATCTCCAGTTTCTGCAACGGCAATCCGTCACAGTTCCATGCAGCGGATGGCAGCGGCTATGCCTTCTGGACAGAACAGGTGATTGCGTTGAACAAGCTCAATCCGCAGGTGGCCGCACGTTTGGTACGAACGCTGGATCACTGGAAAAAATACCAGCCTGCGCTGAAACAGCAGATGCAGGCCGCGTTGCAGAAAGTCGCCGCAACCAAAGGCTTGTCCAAGGATGTGCAGGAGGTGGTATTCAAGACGTTGGGGTGAGGGAAATCAAAGGGGCTAGCAGCTCCTATGTTCTCTTAAATTCTTTCAATTTGCATGATGAGCCTCCTATCTATATCCGGCAGTGGAGTGAATCCACCGCCGGGTGATGAGATCAGGTAGCCTGCACTACGATCCGGCGCGGCTGGGCATGCTCGGCCTTCGGAATGCGCAATTCCAGCACGCCATGTCGGAATCCTGCCGATACCTTGTCGCCATCCAGTTCCCGCGACAGAGTGAATACCCGGCGGTAACGCGACCGATCGACTTCAGCGTGGATCGCCTCCATGTTCGGCGGGGAATTTATTTCCAGCTCGCCTTCCAGAATCAGATTGTCGCCTTCCACATGGATGGACAACTTTTCTTTTGGCACTCCAGGTAGATCGGCATACAGTGTGATGCCGGTCGCATCTTCAACTACGTTCACTGCAGGGCGCATGGCTGCACTCTCTTCACTCGCATTTTCACGCTTGATGAATTTCTCGCTCATGGTGTTCCCCTTTCTCATTGAACCGAAATCCGGCGCGATTGGGCAGCTTCCCTGCGCGCCACGCATACGTGTAGCACGCCATCGCGATAACTGGCCATAGTTGAATTCGGCTCGATGTCGTCCGGCAGCGATATGACACGTCGGAAACGCCCGGAGAAATGTTCGCCAATATGTATGGTCGCTCCCTCAGGCGGCACTATATCTTTGCACTCGCCACTTATGGTCAGCACGCCATTCTCGACTTGCACATCGAATTCCTCCGGTGTCATGCCGGGCGCAAAGGCATAGACCTCAACCGACTTCGGTGTTGTGCCAACGTTCATGGCCGGATAGCCTGGCGCCGCACCGCGAATGCTGGGGGAGCTGTCAAACTCACGCTGCAACCGCTCCAGTTCCGTGAACAGATCGCGGGGAAAAATACCTCGATAATGCATGATGTCTCCTTTCAACGGGTAAATGATGGCAGGATTGCCATACCCCGCAATCTGTGGACACGAACATAAATTTTCAAGTGCTTGAAAGTGGAAAAATCTGACCATATATAGTTTATGGGTCAGAAATATTCTGGAGAGATTCATGCAATATCAGGACTATTACAAGATACCGGCCGTATCGCGTGATGCCACGGCGGAAGAGATCAAGAAATCTTTCCGCAAACTGGCGCGCAAATATCATCTGGACGTGTCCCACAAAAAAACGCGGAGGGTCGGATGAAAGAAATTAATGATGCCTACGCAGTGCTGTCCGATCCGGAAAAGTTTGCCGTCTATGACCGCATTGGCCAAGGCTACCAATAGTTACATGGGTGGGGTTAGAGTAAATTTAGTGAAGTGAATAATTTAAGATGGCATAACGGAAGCTTTAAATTTGCTCTGACCCCAGTTATGAAGTCAGTTCTAACATTCCAGTATTTTGATTGAATGTTAGAACTGACCCCGCGCTTTCGCTCGCTGCTTTTGGCGCGTCCCTCTCGAACGCCATGTTATGCGCCCAACGTTTTATAGAACAGCACACGGTCTCCACCTCTCCCATCGTAGTTTTCTGCCACAGGAATACCCGCAATGTCTTTTTTGCTCGGTTCCATAGAGAAACCCAGGCGGAGGTGAAACGAAACCGACACATTGTTACTTGGCGATGTAACGCAACGGACTACATTGCGGCCAAGCTTCTTTGCTGCATCGAAGAACCGCTCATAGAGCGCGCCACCTAAACCTTTCTTTCGGAACTCAGGATGCACGCCTGCAAAGTGAATATAAGCTTCGTTACTGAAGCTCTGTGAAACGAAGCCGACGAGAAAGCCTACGATGTTTCCATCGCGCTCAGCCACGAAACTGGTTTGCCGAAAGTGAACGAAGAAAAGCTTTGGCAGCATATCAGCCATGTTTCGGCCACCCCACCAGTCGTTAACTACGGAGATGATGGACGGATAGTCGGATGGCTCTACATGGCGTATTTGAATATCTTTCACTGCGTCACCTTTGGCTAAAAAATGCCGACAAAGGCACCTGTAAGGTGCATAAACTGGCGCTTATTTGATAATTCATTATTTTAATTGAAGGAAAAACCTGCATCACACCCGAATTTAGTTGATAAATGCACCGTTTTATTCTCGTTATACATCATCTTCATTTTCCCAGTTCAAGTAACGGGGAGCTATAAATACATCACATGACGTGCGTAGGATGAAACATTACTCCAGGTTCTGTATCTGTTCACGCATCTGCTCAATCAATAGCTTCATTTCCATGGACGCACGTGATACTTCTGCATCGACGGACTTCGAACCTAGCGTGTTCGCCTCGCGGTGTAGTTCCTGCATCAGAAAATCCAGCCGTTTGCCTACTGTGCCGCCTTTGACAAGCACTCGCTTCATTTCTACCAGATGAGTTTGCAGACGCGACAGTTCTTCATCCACATCAATCTTGCTGGCGAATAGTGTGATTTCCTGCCGCACGCGTTCATCATCTCCCGTTTGCAGCGCTATACGTAAACGCGCGGCCAATTTTTCTTCGTACGCCGCAATTGCCGTCGGGATGCGCGGTGAGACCAAGGTGCATAAGGTTTCGACTTGCTCTATGCGCTGCAACAGAAATTCTTGTAGCTTGTCGCCTTCGCGTCCACGTGCTGCGGTGAATTCGCGCAGCACCTGATGCAGCAGTTCGGGCACCATGGTCTGCAGAGTGTCGGTAGGCATGGAGGCGCTTTGCAGCACGCCATTCCAACGCAACACATCGGCGACACTCAAGCCATCTGCTTCGGGCAAGATGGTCTGAACCTCGTCGCTCCATTGAGCAAGTTGTCGTACGAGGGGCTGATTGAGCTGCGCCGGGTGTTGTACGGATGGCCGCGGGGCGAAACCGATGCGGCATTCAACCTTGCCGCGCGTCAGTTGCGCGGCAAGAATCTCGCGCAACATGGGCTCCAGCATGCGCAGCTCATCTGGCATGCGTAACTGGAGATCGAGGTAACGATGATTGACCGCACGCAGTTCCACTGCAAGCGATCCGGTATCGAGTTCTGTTGCGGCAGTGGCAAAGCCGGTCATGCTAAAAATCATTGGGACTCCAGATAATATAGTTTGGGTGATTATTCAACCCGATTCCAACGTTAAACAAGGCCATGATTTATTAATGACTTGTTACGCTTTTTTCTGGAAAAATGGATTGAACTGCAGTGTGTGCATTATATGACGATTGCATATGGTGAAATTTGTTATATAAAATTCCAATCGAGTCTGCAACAATCATATTGGACTAATTCTGATTGCCTAAGCGGCGCAAGTTATAATGCGTGCCATTTCATTTTTGGATTATTTTTATGCGTCCCAGTCAGCGGCAAACCGATCAGCTTCGTTCCATTCTCATCACGCGTCATTACACCAAGCATGCCGAAGGTTCGGTGCTGATCGAATGTGGCGACACAAAAGTGATTTGCACCGCCAGCGTGGAGGAGCGTGTGCCGCCTCATAAAAAAGGCTCCGGTGAGGGGTGGGTCACGGCGGAATATGGCATGTTGCCGCGTTCTACCGGTAGCCGTATGGGGCGCGAAGCAGCCAAGGGAAAACAGTCTGGACGCACGCAGGAAATCCAGCGTCTGATTGGACGCAGTTTGCGCTCTGTGGTGGATTTGAAACAATTGGGCGAGCGCACTATCCAAGTGGATTGCGACGTGATTCAGGCCGATGGCGGGACGCGCACGGCCAGTATTACCGGCGCTTTTGTCGCCTTGCACGATGCCGTTAGTGGGTTAGTCAAGCAAGGGTTGATCCAGGAGAACGCATTGCGTGATTTCGTCGCTGCGATTTCGGTGGGTATTTATCAGGGTATGCCGGTGCTTGATCTTGACTACGCCGAAGATTCTTTATGTGATACCGATATGAATGTGGTGATGACCAGTGCGGGACATTTCATAGAGGTGCAGGGTACGGCAGAGGGTCATGCTTTCAACCGCATTGAGATGGATGCCATGCTCAATTTGGCGCAATCTGGCATCGCGCAGTTAATTGAGATGCAGCGCGCGGCGCTGGCGAAATAATTCACCATGCACAAGCTGGTTATAGCCTCCAACAATCCGGGTAAGTTGCGCGAGTTGCAGTTAACGCTTGCGTCTCTGTCCATCGAGATACTGACGCAGGCGCAACTTGGCATTGACGAGGCTGAAGAACCTCACTGCACTTTCGTTGAGAATGCGCTGGCCAAGGCGCGTCATGTCAGCCGCATCAGTGGCCTGCCTGCACTGGCGGATGACTCTGGACTATGCGTAGCTGCTTTGGGCGGCGCACCGGGTGTACAGTCCGCACGTTATGCGGGCGAGCCGAAATCGGATTCGCGCAACAATGAAAAATTGTTGCAGGCGATGGAAGGCGTGGTTGACCGGCGTGCGCATTATTATTGTGTGCTTGTGATGGTGCGTCATGCTGACGATCCGCAACCGCTGATTGCGGAAGGCGAATGGCATGGCGAAATTGCGCAGCAGATGCTCGGCGAAGGAGGATTTGGTTACGACCCGCTATTCTGGTTGCCGCAACTCAACAAAATGAGTGCGGAATTGAGCCGCGACGAGAAGGCGCAGATCAGCCACCGTGCACAGGCACTGCATATTCTGCTACAAAGGCTGCAAATTGCAGAGCATTAATGCAATTTTAAACAAGTCCTTCCGTTCGGGCTGAGCCTGTCGAAGCCATTTGTAATTTATTGATTTACAGCGGGTACGTTTCGACAGGCTCAACGCGAACGGATTTGTTCGGTGTAGCCTTAAATACTAAAATTTACAAACAACGCCCGGGTATTCCAACTGCGCACTGTTGCCGATGAAATCGCCCGCACCGTTATTGCTAATGACAGTAACTTTGCCCGCGTTTTTCCAGATACTGCTGGTGGTATTCCTCGGCGCGATAGTAAGTGGTGGCAGCTTCGATTTCAGTGGCTATCGGCTTGTCGTACCGTTCACTTTCTTCCTGCTGTATTTTTGAGGCGTTTGCGGCGGCTTCTTGTTGTGGTGAATGAAAGAAAATTGCAGAGCGGTATTGCGTGCCGACATCCGGCCCCTGGCGGTTGCGCTGTGTTGGGTCGTGGCATTGCCAGAAAATTTCCAGTAGTTGTGTGTAGCTGACCTGTGCCGGGTCGAAGGTGATTTGTACCGCTTCGGCGTGGCCAGTGGTGCCATTGCACACTTCCGGATAAGTTGGATTGTCTGTATTGCCGCCAGTATATCCAACGCTCGTTTCATGCACGCCTGGAATCTGCCGAAATGCGGCTTCCACGCCCCAGAAACACCCTGCTGCAAAAGTTGCCTGTTCCATATTTATCCTCTCAGTTGAGCCTATCGTACCCATGAATATTCACCTTTTACACCCACTCGACTCCATGACGCAAGAGATCAGTTTTAAGGCTTTACCGCCGTTGTCTTTGTACATCCATATTCCGTGGTGTGTGCGTAAATGCCCTTATTGTGATTTTAATTCGCATGAGGCGCGCGAGTCTCTGCCAGAGCAGGAATACGTGGCTGCGTTAGTGCGCGATCTGGAGCTGGCTCTGCCGCAAATCTGGGGGCGCAAGGTGTACACCGTGTTCATCGGTGGAGGCACGCCCAGCCTGATTTCTGCTCAGGCTATGGAACAAATTCTCACTTCAGTACGCATGTTGTTGCCGCTGGATCATGGCGCGGAAATCACGCTGGAAGCAAATCCAGGCACAGTGGAGGCAGACAAGTTTGCGGGCTTCCGTGATGCGGGTGTTAATCGGCTATCGCTCGGCATTCAGAGTTTCAACGATACTCATCTCAAGGCGCTGGGACGTATCCACGATGCGACCGAGGCGCGGCGCGCAGTAGAAATCGCGCAGCAGCATTTTGACAACATTAATCTGGATTTAATGTACGGTTTGCCGCAGCAAACGCAGGCGGAAGCGGCACAGGATGTGCATGCCGCACTGGAATTTGCACCGCAACATTTGTCCTGCTACAACCTCACGCTGGAGCCGAATACACTTTTTCACCGTTATCCGCCAGCCTTGCCGGACGATGATCTGTGCAGCGTCATGCAGCAGGATATTGAACAAATACTAAGCGTGCACGGCTATCAGCATTACGAAACCTCGGCTTTTGCACAGCCAAAAAAACAGGCACGCCATAACCTGAATTACTGGCAATTTGGTGATTATCTGGGCATAGGCGCGGGCGCACACAGCAAGCTGAGTTTCCCGGACAGGGTAGTGCGACAGGTGCGTTATAAACAGCCGCAGGCCTATCTGCAACAGGTAGCGCAAGGTTTGCCGGTGCAGACTGAACATACAGTGAAGCGCGAGGATTTGCCGTTTGAATTCATGATGAATGCGTTGCGCTTGAATCAAGGTTTTGCTGACGCTCTATTTGCCGAGCGTACCAGCCTGTCTTTGCTGCTGATCCGCCGTGAACTGGAGCAGGCCGAGCAACGCGGCTTGATTGAGCGTGGCCTGCAGCGCATCGCACCAACCGAGTTGGGGCGGCACTTTTTGAATGACTTGCTACAGATTTTTTTGCGCAAGTAAGGTTTTGTGGAATTGTCAGCCCGCGATGACTCACGGATTTTGATCAGAGTTTCTTGAATACCAAGTCCCAAACGCCATGCCCCAGACGCAGCCCGCGCTGTTCAAATTTAGTAAGCGGGCGATAAGCCGGGCGTGGAGCATAATTCGCTGCGGTATTTTCCAGTGATTTTTCGCTGCTCAACACTGCGAGTACCTGTTCAGCGTAATCCTGCCAATCAGTGGCGACATGAATATACCCGCCCGGTTTTATTTTCTTCACCAGTTGCGCCACAAACGAAGGCTGAATCAGGCGACGCTTGTTGTGGCGTGTCTTGTGCCAAGGGTCGGGGAAAAAAATATGGACGCCGTCCAGCACGTCATCGGCCAGCATGTCGCGCAGCACTTCAACTGCATCATGCTGGATGATGCGGATATTTTTCAAGCCCAATTCTTCAATCTGTTTGAGCAAACTGCCCACACCCGGGGTGTGCACCTCAAGGGCAAGATAATCATTTTGCGGATGCGACTGGGCGATGGCGGCAGTGGTCTCGCCCATGCCGAAACCGATCTCAAGGATTTTAGTCGCAGTCCTGCCGAAAACATTTTCCAAATCCAGCGGTTGAGAAAGGTAGGGAATGCCATAAATCGGCAGGAGCGCATCGAGGCAACGCTGTTGCGCATTGGAGATGCGCCCTTGTCGCAGCACATAGCTGCGAATGTGTGAGGAGCGCTGCGGTATCAATTTATTAATCCGCTGGTAGGCGAGCTGGGCGAAGCGCTATACAATTTTTTTGGCATGCGTCCGGCCAGGAATGCCATGCGGCCAGCCTCCACGGCCTGCTTCATGGCAGAGGCCATCAATACCGGCTCTTGTGCGGCGGCAATGGCGGTATTCATCAACACGCCATGGCAACCGAGCTCCATGGCGATGGCCGCGTCTGAGGCAGTGCCCACTCCCGCATCCACAATAACGGGCACCTGCACGCGATCCATGATGAGCTGCAAATTCCACGGATTGAGGATGCCCATGCCGGAGCCGATCAGCGAAGCCAGCGGCATGATGGCTACACAGCCAATATCTTCCAGTTGCTTTGCGATGATGGGGTCATCCGAGGTATACACCATCACCTGAAAGCCATCCGCCACCAGCGTTTTTGCGGCGGCGAGGGTCTCCACCACATTCGGATAAAGCGATTGCGGATCACCCAGCACCTCCAGCTTGACCAGACTGTGTCCGTTCAGCAGCTCGCGTGCGAGTCGCAGCGTGCGCACGGCGTCGTCCGCGCTGTAGCAACCCGCCGTGTTGGGCAACAGGGTATATTTCGATGGTGGGAGAACGTCCAGCAGATTCGGCTCATTCGGGTTTTGCCCGATGTTACTGCGACGGATGGCGATGGTGATGATCTCGGCGCCACTGGCCTCTACCGCCGCCTGCGTCTCGGTAAAATCCTTGTATTTGCCGGTGCCAATCAACAGGCGCGAGTTATAGCTTTTGCCCGCGATGAGCAATGTGTCTTTGTTCATTAATGTATTCCGTGATTAACCGCCACCGACTGCGACAACAATTTCAAGTCGGTCGCCATCTGCCAGCAGTTGTTGGTTGAATTGTCCGCGCGGCAAAATTTCACCGTTGCGTTCCAGCGCGATACGCTTGCCAGTCAGTTGCATCTGTTCGAGGAGCGTAGCGACGGAAATAGGATTATCAAATTGGCGAACTTCGCCGTTAATTGAGACTGAAATCACTTTCAAATTCTGGCCGTGTTAAGGTAACATCCATTCTACATGCGGGCGTCGTATAATGGTAATACCCTAGCTTCCCAAGCTAGAGCCGTGGGTTCGATTCCCATCGCCCGCTCCACTTTTTTTCTACTACATTCATTCCCGTACACAAATTCCGCTTGTTGGCGGCTTAAGCGTTTTGAGGGCAAGGAAAAGCGGTTAGCCTTGGGCATTTATCCAGACATATCGCGGCGACAACATCGGCGACAGTGCATGGCATAGAAGTTGATGCACGTACGCTACGGCTGGCGCAGCCATGCCGACAATTTTCCAGACTCTCTACGTCACGGGGGGAGTCGAGATATCCTGGTCGTATATTTATGATTGAAATTGCCACCGTATGTTGCCAAAATTCCGGGTGCCGCATTCTGGTTAATAAAATCTTGCACCATGAATCCAACGGTAGGCAAACCGAAATACGTGTCTCCATTCTTACTCGTTAATGATTGGGTGGCCCAGTCATGTCTAAATCCATTACCATCAGTTTGGCCATTGACGACAGATATGTAGGTTTCGTTAAAAGACATCTTCAGCCAACCATTCTCTAAGTAGCTAGCAAGCTCGGTTTTGTTGGTCGATCCCAGCAAGCTACTATTAACGGCCAATCCCGGCGTTTTGAATAAACCTACAACGGATGACGCCCAGCACAGGAGTTCTCCGCTGAGCTGTCCTGTAAAATAAGCGAAGTAGATGGAATAATTTTCGCGATTGGTGAAGAGATATTGAAATCGCTCACACGCGCCACCAAGCCAAAACTTGCTGGTAAACGGACTATACAATTGAGTGGAGTCCGTCGCCAAAAACTTGCTGTGCACCGGGACATCATATCGTTTGGTCGGCATCGTTATCACCCAGTCAGTGCCAGACAGGGTTGCGCTGTCCAAAACAAACTCGTTGATGATATTGTCGTGCATTAGCAGCGCGCCAACAGCATCTTCCCCGGCATTCCATGTGCTGGAAACGACACTACCCTTGTAGTAAACCAAGCTAGTCAGATCTGCGAATCTCAGATCCGGGAGATAGCTTTGCCCAGCAAACCATATGTTCTCGACCGCTGGTGGAGAGAAGCCCTCCAGCACAACTGGGGCGTAGCCATAATCCGTACCGCTTGCAACGTTTATCAGGGAGGCTGTACCTGACAGGCCACCTGTTGCCTTGAAGGCTCTGGCCGATTGGCCACCCACTACCAATGTGCTAGTAACGCCCATGTCCATGGTTGCGGCCTGAACCACTGCGCAATTAGCTGGCACCCCACTCGCGTGTGTTATTGCCGCATTGATCGCGGTGTTCGTGATCGTGCCCATTTCGATAATCTCAAAATAGCCTTCACGGGTACGATCCAGCGAAGTCGTTTCGCCATCTCCGCCAATTACGTTAATACCTTCAAGCGCAGCACCCGAATAGGCAAAGTTCACGAAATCCTTGCCACCAGCAGGAAGCGCAGGAGCAGTGCAGGACTTGTCGGCGGTAACAAGCTTTGCACCATTAGCCGTGTTTACAACCGCAGCGGTCCAGATGTCATACGGAGACAAGTAGATATGAAAATCAACTACCGCGCGACTGTTCTTGCCTTCTGAGAAACGAATTTTTAGAGCCTTGGACAAAGCAGTCGTGTTCAGTACGGACAGATAGGTGTCATATCCGGCGCGCGTGGTGTAGTACGGGTAAATCAGAACCTGACCTTGACCATTGTCACTTAGGTGTACGGCAGCACTTGCTGTGCCTGCAATACCAACCGAACCTATCGCTGCGACCAAAGCAAGAGTCAGTGAGTTTCTTTTAAATTTATGCATAGTCTCCAGGCTTCCTAATGTTTGTATACGAGGTGTTTGAAGATTGGTCACGGGGGGAGTCGAGATATCCTGGTCGTATATTTATGATTGAAATTGCCACCGTATGTTGCCAAAATTCCGGGTGCCGCATTCTGGTTAATAAAATCTTGCACCATGAATCCAACGGTAGGCAAACCGAAATATTTGTCTCCATTGATACTCGTTAATGAATGGGAGGCATTTGGATGAACAACACCATTACCATCAGTTTGGCCATTGACGACAGGTATATTGTCAGAGTTAAACGGCATACGTACCCAGCCATGCTCGAAATAAACTGGAACATTGACTTGGCTGACCGATCCCAGCACATAAGAGTGGTTGAACGTTACAACGTTCGTTTCCCAGCAAAGCGGAATTTCGCCACCAGGGGCGGGTTCAGGAAAATCAATAAATTTTACGCTTTCTCCTTCACGGTTCCAGTAACTCAGATCTTTAGTCCATCTTTCGCATGCGCCATTACGCCAGCCATTACCATTACCCCAAAACTTGCTGGTGAAAGGACTAAACAATTGAGTGGCGTCTGTCACCCATGACTTGTTATGCACCGGAACATTGTATCGTTTGGTTGGCATCGTTATCACCCAGTCGGTGCCAGATAGGGTTGTGTTGTCTAGAACATACTCGTTGATGATATTGTCGTGCATCAGCAGTGCGCTGATAGCATCGCTGCCTTTATTCCATGAGCTTGAAACGACACTACCCTTGTAGAGCACCAAGCTAGTACGCTCTGTGGAAGTCATATCCGGGAAAATGCTGTCCGGATAATTCCAAATATTCTCGACTAGTGATGGAGAAAAAGCCTCCAGCACAACTGGGGCATAGCCAAAATCGGTACCACCTGCAACATTGACCAAGGAAGCCGTACCTGACAATCCACCTGTCGCCTTGAAGGCTCTGGCCGATTGGCCACCCACTATCAATGTGCTAGCAACGCCCATGTCCATAGTCGCAGCCTGAACCACTGCGCAATTAGCTGGCACCCCACTCGCGTGTGTTATTGCCGCGTTGATCGCGGTATTCGTGATCGTGCCCATTTCAATAATCTCAAAATAGCCTTCACGCGTACGGTCCAGCGAAGTCGTTGCGCCATCTCCACCACTTTGCTGAATACTATCCAGCACAGCACTCGAATAGGCGAAGTTCGTGAAACCCTTGCCACCAGCAGGAATCGCAGGAGCAGTGCAGGACTTGTCGGCAGTAACGAGCTTTGCACCATTAGCCGTGTTTACAACCGCAGCAGTCCAGATGTCATACGGAGACAAGTAGATATGAAAATCAAGTACCGTGCGACCGTTCTTGCCTTCGGAGAAACGAACTTTTAGAGCCTTGGACAAAGCAGTCGTGTTCAGTACGGACAGATAGGTGTCATTTCCGGCGCGCGTGGTGTAGTACGGGTAAATCAGAACTTGACCCTGACCATTGTCACTTAGGTGTACTGCAGCGCTTGCTGTGCCTGCAATACCAACCGAACCTATTGCTGCGACCAAAGCAAGAGTCAGTGAGCTTCTTTTAAATGTATGCATGGTCCTAGGCTCCCTGTATTTATATACGAGTACGAGGTGTTTGAAGATTGGTCACGGAAGGAATCGAGAAATCCTGGACGTATATTTATGATTGAAATTGCCACCGTAGGTTGCCAAAATTCCAGGTGCCGCATTCTGGTTAATAAAATCTTGCACCATGAATCCAACGGTAGGCAAACCGAAATAGGTGTCTCCATTAAAACTCGTTAATGATTGGGCGGCTGTTACATGTGTAAATCCATTACCATCAGTTTGGCCATTGATGACAGGTATGTCGGTTGCGTTAAAAGGCATACGTACCCAGCCATTCTCGAAATTAACCGGAACATTGACTTCGTTGACCGACCCTAGCACCCGAGAGCCGTTGAACGTTACAACGTTCGTTTCCCAGCAAAGCGGAGTGTCGCTGCCTGGCTGCGGCAGACCAAAAGTTACATACGTGACTTTTCCACCTTCACGGTTCCAGTAACTAGGATAATTAACCTGTCTTTCGCACGCGCCATGCCAGCTATTACCGCTACCCCAAAACTTGCTGGTGAACGGACTAAACAAAGAAGTGGCGTCTGTCGCCAATGACTGGTTGTGCACCGGAACATTGTATCGTTTGGTCGGCATCGTAATCACCCAGTCGGTGCCAGATAGGGTTGTGTTGTCCAAAACATGCTCGTTGATAATATTGTCGTGCATCAGCAGTGCGCTGATAGCATCGCTGCCTTTATTCCATGAGCTTGAAACGACACTACCCTTGTAGAGCACCAAGCTAGTACGCTCTGTGGAAGTCATATCCGGGAAAATGCTGTCCGGATAATTCCAAATATTCTCGACTAGTGATGGAGAAAAAGCCTCCAGCACAACTGGGGCATAGCCAAAATCGGTACCACCTGCAACATTGACCAAGGAAGCCGTACCTGACAATCCACCTGTCGCCTTGAAGGCTCTGGCCGATTGGCCACCCACTATCAATGTGCTAGCAACGCCCATGTCCATGGTTGCTGCCTGAACCACTGCACAATTAGCTGGCACTCCATTTGCGTGCGTTATTGCCGCGTTGATCGCGGTGTTCGTGATCGTGCCCATTTCGATAATCTCAAAATAGCCTTCACGGGTACGGTCCAGCGAAGTCGTTTCGCCATCTCCGCCAATTACGTTAATACCTTCAAGCGTAGCACCCGAATAGGCGAAGTTCGTGAAATCTCTGCCACCAGCAGGGATCGCAGGAGCAGTGCAGGACTTGTCGGCAGTAACAAGCTTTGCGCCATTAGCCGTGTTGACAACCGCAGCAGTCCAGATGTCATATGGAGACAAGTAGATATGAAAATCAATTACCGCGCGACTGTTCTTGCCTTCAGAGAAACGAACTTTTAGAGCCTTGGATAAAGCAGTCGTGTTCAGTACGGACAGATAGGTGTCATTTCCGGCGCGCGTGGTGTAGTACGGGTAAATCAGAACTTGACCCTGACCATTGTCACTTAGGTGTACGGCAGCGCTTGCTGTGCCTGCAATACCAACCGAACCTATCGCTGCGACCAAAGCAAAAGTCAGTGAGTTTCTTTTAAATTTTTGCATTGACATTAAGTTTCCTCTATTTTTAAACACCACCGCTTCAATTTGACTGCCTGACACTTTATAAATAACTATTACTGGTTCTGTCGTGTTAACTCAATATGCCCAATTTTGGGTGAACGGAACCCTATTTCGATGCTGTACTCATTCGGAGTTAAGTACCGCAAACAGGAATAGTAGATGCATGTTACAGGACAGGCGAGACTCTGATGCAAGGAAATTAAAGCTCGAGCCCACAAAAAACACCCGCGCGTTAAAACAAACGAGTCAAGATGGGAGCCTGACAGACCTGTGCGTAAGGCAACCGAAAAAAGCTATCGAAATTTTGATATTCATAAGATGGCTCGGTCTGGCTGTTTACCGGATGGATGGTTCAAGGGACAATGAGAACCTTGCCGCATACGAGTGCTATTTTGTTATGAACAAGAAACTCAGCCCCTACGAGATGCTCCGAATCCACAAGTCTGACGATGCGCCCTACCAGAAACATTTCGTTCCTGAAGATGTCAGAAAAATATGTGTCGAGTTGGCGCCATCGACCTATCTAGACGTGGGATGCAATCGCGGCCAATTGATTGCGGCAGTCAATGAAGGTCTTCACAACGGTGCCGTTTGTGTCGGTGTTGAAATGAACGCGTTTGCCGCAAAGGCCGCAGAACAGGTTTGTGATCGCGTCTATTCAAGTACCTTTGATGCAGCAATCGGTGGACTCAAGGCAGACTATCCGGGCGGTTTCGATGTTATTTCATTTGCTGATGTACTTGAACACATGTACGACCCGTGGGAAGCCATGGTTTTGGCGAAGGGATTGTTATCCGAGTGTGGAAAGTGTGTATTTCAAATTCCAAATATGGGACATCGTTCTATTGTTGGCGGACTACTTTCGAATCGATTCGATTATGAGTTGATGGGTTTGCTGGATGTGACGCATATTCGTTTTTTTACGCCAGGATCATTTGAAGACGCCTGCAAGCAGGCTGGGTACAAGATCATGCGGAAGGTGCAAATCATGGAGGAAAACCCGCAACCTGTGCTATCTGCGTTCAGCACGCTGATTGCAGGATCAGAGGATGTTAAGAATTTCTTGCGAATATTGGGCGTGACGCAAATCAATCTTCCTCTACTGGCGATGTGGCAAATTTGTTACGTGTGTGAACCTCTATGAGTTGACCCAATACTGTTTGGTTAAAGAAATTCCGCTCGCCCTGACCCTTCGACTTTGCTCAGGACTGAAGGCATTGTCGAAGGGCTCTGGGTGAGCGGCTGGTGGTTCGACAAGCTCTCCACGAACGGTTAAGCGAACAGTATTTGAGTTGACATCACTTTATCTATTCAGCAGCATCTCCAGTTTCTGTAGAGAAAGAAGTAATATCGAATCTTACAATTTATCTCGATCACGATACTATAAACCATGCCCGATATTTTTCTGCTCAAGGCAATCGCCAAGACGATTATTCTGCCTCCCACAGGGCTGCTATTAATCATTCTTGTTGGCCTATTTCTGGTACATAGATTTCCGCGCACAGGGAGAGCGATCGCAATCATTGCGACGGTCTATCTGCTGGCACTGTCTACCCCATTTGCTTCGTATCAACTGATGCATTTTCTCGACACATCGCCTCCGCTCGACCTCAAAGAAGCACGTCGCGCCCAAGCCATCGTGATCCTCGGCGGCGGAACTCGCCGCAATGCGTTGGAATATGGTGGGGACACATTGGGGCGGCTGACCCTCGATCGCGTGCGCTACGGCGCGCGGGTCGCGAAGAATACCGGGCTGCCGGTGCTCGTCGCCGGTGGATCGGTACTGGGTGGTGAAACGGAAGCAAAGTTGATGCGGGAAGCTCTGGAAAACGAGTTCGGAATCAAGGTTCGTTGGAGCGAAGATAAATCACGAAACACACGCGAGAATGCGGAATTCTCTACTGCGATACTGGCAAAAGAGAAGATTCGGCATATTGTGCTCGTCACACACAGCTTTGACATGCCACGGGCAAAAGCGGAATTCGCTACGTCGGGATTGTCAGTGATAGCGGCCCCTACCGGAATTTTAAATGGCGACCTCGAATGGCCGTCGGATTATTTGCCTGGAATCGGCGGATTGCAGGCGAGTTACTACGTTTGTTATGAGCTTTTGGCGAATCTTGTCATGCGGATGTCTCTCTTTCAATAAATTCATTACAAGGTATAGCGGCAACCCTTCATCAGTCCTTTGCCATACCCCGCCCTTGCCACCACGAGTACAGCACTGGGATCACGATTAGCGATAACAGCGGTGCCGTAAGCATGCCGCCTACTAACGGCGCGGCAATACGTTTCATGACTTCTGCACCGGCACCTTGGCTGAACATCACCGGCAACAAGCCCGCCACGATTACCGAGACGGTCATCATTTTTGGGCGGATGCGTAGTAGTGCTCCCTGAATGATGGCTTGGTGCAAATCATGACGGTTATTCAAGCGCCCGGCGGAGCGTAAGTCTTCGATGGCATTGTCAAGATACAGCAGCATCACTACGCCAAATTCGGCGGCTACGCCAGCCAGCGCAATGAAGCCCACTGCTACTGCCACCGATAAGTTATATCCCAGCGCGTATACCAGCCAGAAGCCGCCGATCAGGGAGAATGGCAGGCACAGCAGCACCAGCAGCACTTTGCCGAAATGGCGGAAATGCATGTATAGCAATAAGATTGCCAGTATCAGCGTAAGCGGGATGACCCACTGCATGCGATCTTTGGCATGTTGCAAATTTACGTACTGTCCCGACCAGGCAATGGCATAACCGGGCGGCAATGTCACCGACTTATCCAGTATGCGCTTGGCTTCGCCCACATAACCGCCGAGATCGCGCCCGGTGATGTCGATATATAAATAGGCGGTCAAACGCGCATTTTCGCTTTTGATTTCCGAAGCCCCCTCACTGAAGTGCAAATGCGCCAATTCGCCCAGCGGTATTTGCGCGCCAGAAGGCATGGTGATTCGGCTGGCCGCTATTGCTGGCAGAGAATCGCGCAGAGCGCGTGGATAGCGCAGGTTGATCTGAAAGCGTTCGCGTCCATCAATCACCGTGCCGATGTTTTCGCCACCGATTGCGCCCTGCACCAGGCGTTGCACATCGGCTACGGTAACGCCATAACGTGCGGCTTGAGCCCGGTTAATGTCAATGTCCAGATAACGCCCGCCGGTGGCACGCTCGGCGAATACGGTGCGCGTGCCAGGTACGCTCTTGATCGCCGCCGCAATTTGCTGAGCCAGTTCAGCGATACCTGCTAGATCCGGGCCGGTGACTTTAATTCCCAGCGGCGTTCTGATGCCTGTGGAAAGCATGTCTATGCGGGTGCGGATCGGGTAGCCCCAGGAATTGGTGAGTCCTGGCAGGCGCACTTGGTCATCGAGCTTGTGAATCAATTGCTCTACCGTTTCTCCCGGCGGCCACTGGTCACGCGGCTTCAGCAGAATGGTGGTTTCCAGCATCGAAAGCGGTGCCGGATCGGTCGCAGTATCGGCTCGTCCGGCCTTGCCGAATACTCGTTCGACTTCCGGCAGTGCTCGGATCAGGCGATCCGTGATTTGCAAAATATTGGCCGCCTCGTCTACGGACAAGCCGGGTAAGGTTGTTGGCATATACAGCAAGTCGCCTTCATACAGTGGCGGCATGAATTCGCTGCCCAGTTTGGCCAGCGGCCACGCCACGGTGGTTAATAACAATAGCGTGGCGAGTACGGTTAACTTGCGTTTGCTTAAGGCGGCCAGCAGCACTGGCCGATACAGGGCTTGTAATACGCGGTTCAACGGATTGCGCTGTTCCGGGCGAATGCGCCCGCGAATGAAATAGCCCATCAGCACCGGAGTGAGCGTTATCGCCAGGAATGCGCTGGCGGCCATTGCATAAGTTTTTGTGTAGGCGAGGGGTGCGAATAGCCTGCCTTCCTGCCCGTCCAGCGTTAACACCGGCAGGAAGGAGATGGTGATTACCAGGAGCGAGAAGAACAGGGCTGGGCCTACTTCCAGAGAACTTGCTTTCACCACCTGCCAGTAATCGGGTTTGGCTCCGGCACGCTCCAGATGCTTATGCATGTTTTCGATCATCACAATGGCAGCATCGACCATTGCGCCGATGGCGATGGCGATGCCGCCCAGCGACATGATGTTGGCGCTGACGCCTTGTTGTTGCATGATAATGAAAGCGGCCAGGATGCCGATGGGTAATGTTACAACTGCCACCAGCGATGAACGCAGGTGAAACAGGAACAGCAGGCAAACCAGAGCTACTGCCAGTGATTCCTCGATCAGTTTCTCGCGCAGGGTGCTGATGGCGCGTTTGATCAGGCCAGAGCGGTCATAGGTGACGACTAACTCCACCCCTTGGGGCAACCCCGCTTTCAGCTCTTGCAAGCGTGTCTTGACCCGCTCTATTGTTTCCAGTGCGTTGTTGCCGTAGCGCATCACGACGATCCCCCCTACTACCTCGCCCTCGCCGTCGAGATCAACAACACCACGGCGCGCCTCTGGCCCCGTCTGGATATGCGCCACGTCCTGCAAGCGGATGGGGATGCCTTGACCGTCTGTGCCGAGCGGAATTTGCCGGAAATCATCCAGCGTTTTGAGGTAGCCGCGCGCCCTGATCATATATTCGGCGCGTCCCATTTCTACCACTGAGCCACCGCCGGACAGGTTGCTGTCGCGCACTGACTGCGCCACTTTGTCCAGTGTCAGTTTATACGCGGCCAGTCGGGTCGGACTTACTTCGATCTGGTATTGCCGCACCATGCCACCAATACTCGCCACTTCGGCGACACCGGGCAGGCTTTGCAATTCATATTTCAGGAAAAAATCCTGTAGTGCGCGCAATTGGTCAGGGTCGTGGCGATGCTGACGATCGGTTAACGCATATTCAAAAATCCAGCCCACGCCGGATGCATCCGGCCCGAGTGCCGGCGTAACGCCGGGCGGCAGCTTGCCCGCCATCTGGCTCAGGTATTCGAGCACACGCGTGCGCGCCCAGTAGGGATCGGTTCCATCCTTGAAAATGATGTAAATAAACGACTCGCCGAACATGGAAAAGCCGCGAACCGCAGTAGAACCGGGTACCGACAGTAGCGCCGAGGTAAGCGGATAAGTCACCTGGTCTTCCACCGCTTGCGGCGATTGGCCGGGGTAAGTGGTTTTGATGATGACCTGGACATCAGAAAGATCGGGAATTGCGTCCAGTGCGGTATGACGCAAGGAGTAAATTCCCCAAGCGCTGATTAATGCTGCAAGCAGCAAAACCAGCAGATGGTTACGTAATGACCAGGATATAACGCGGGCAATCATTAGTGCTTGTGCGATTCCTGCATGCGTTGCGCGGCATCATGCAGCGACGATGCTGCGTCCAGCAGGAACTGGCCGTTTACTGCCACTTCTGCGCCTTCCAAGAGGCCATCTACAACCTCGATCCAGTCCCCGCTTTCTATCCCTGTCTCGATATTAACAGGGAGGAAATGCCCCTCTCCTCTGGACAAGATTACCAAGTCTCCCTGTCCAGTGTGGATGACTGACGAGCGGGGCAAAACGAGTGCTTCGTGCGGCTGGGCGTGGATGATCACGTCGACAAAGCTACCAGGACGCAAACGCAGATTGGTATTATTAAGCGTTACCCTTGCGCTGATTTTGTTGTTTTCAGCGAGTGGATTGACAAAGTCGAGTTTGGTTTTGATTTCCTGCCCATCGGGGGTTTTTATGGTTACCGCATCGCCATTCTTTATCCGGCCAGCTTGGTCGGGATAAATCGTGATATCAACCCATACCTTGGAGACATCGGCCAGCGTAAACAGGGTGACGGAAGGCGTGACAAAGTTACCTTCACGCGCATTAATTTGTGTTACGACACCTGCCTGACCAGCCAGTATTTTAACCACCTCTATGGCTTGCTTGGAGCTCTCCATTTGTTGAACGGATTCAATGCTAATATCTTTATAGAGAAATTTAGTTCTTTCTCTGGAAAGCTCTTGCAGCAGATCCATCACATATGGGTTTTCCACTAGCGGAGAAATGTCGCCGATCGTTTTTAACGTCTGATCTCGGCGTACGATAAACCTCAAATATTCTTTTTGTTGTGCAATCAAATCGGGAGAATAGATCTCGTAGATTATTTGTCCTTTGCGAATCTGCTGTCCGACCGAATTGATATTTAGCTTTTTTATCCAACCATCGACCTTGGTATGGACATTGTAAAGAGTATCCCCATCGACTATTACGTTGCCATAAGTATGGATTTCCTGGCTGAGCGGGGCTTTTTTTACACTTTCCAACCTGACGCCAAGCTTTTGGATGGATGAAGTATCGATATGAATGCCATGGTCGTGGTTGTGAGCTGCGGGATTTTTTGACTGAACCAGATCCATGCCGCAAATCGGGCAATTGCCCGGATGGTTTTGCATGATCTCTGGGTGCATCGGGCAAATCCAGATTTGTTCCTTTCCGGCTTTGCCTATTTCAGATAAAGATAAGGTCTTGATGCCGGGGGTTTGGATTTCAGTATGACGCCATGTAATAGATATGCGCTGACTGATGAGATACCAGGCCAGAATGACGATTCCTAGCAGTACTATCCCTGCCGCTATTTTTTTCGCCATATTGATGGTCCGATTTCCTCTGGTCTATATCTGATCAAAACGTGTTATTTGCGACGCAGGCTCCAGCTGCGTCTTCCTGATTCAGGTTGCAAAATTTATTATCCTGGAGGTATGAATCATATACGAACGCCCTATATCCATGGTGGACAGGGGTGAATTTACAAACTAGATGAAGGGGTGGGTTGCCTTGTTTTTGAAAAAACCGCCTACTTGCCCTCGAAGGTACGTATAAATTGAATCACATTCCAACCATCTTCCTCGTTTATATCCGTTCCAACCCGAACCGGCATCCCGGTTCCCGGGCTACCATGTTTTAAAACCCACATTAATTCCCCGTCCGTGCGAAGTTTCTGCCATTTTGCATCGGTAAAATCACGCGGAGCATGTCCGGGTAGATTGACACCTGTGCCATCCTTGCTATGGCAAGTTACGCAAAAACCTTCCCCAAAATAAATTTTACGGCCTGCTTCAATTCGCTCTGGTGTTACGGGATAAGGGCTTTTTACTTGCTGTTCCTGCGCAATAATCGCCTTGGGTACACGCGGCTCATACACGTCCTTGTGAAAAGCCAATGTGCTTTGCGAGCCGACGCTCAGAAAGACGGCAATCCATACCCACATATTTTTCTTCAAAAAAAACATGACATCACCTCACATATAAAATCAAAAGACACAGTGTTCATCCCACCATGGACAAACCCTGTGTCTCCTGAATAAATCAAATAACTTTATTTTTTAGGAGCCCCTGGATCCTTGGCAATTTTTCCATGTAGCTCTTCCCAATGTCCAACTGATTGAGCGATGCCGACAGAACCGTCAGGAATCGGCGCGTCTTTAGGCCAGAGATGGAAAATGATGCCGTCGGTACCAGAAACATAATCCGCCAATCCTTTCTGCTCTTTCGGGTCAGTTGGATTCACTATGGCAACGCGACCGGTCTCTATCTCTTGCTTGTGATCGTGCCAGTTTTGCGTATGCGACCATTTCGGTATGGCCGATCCGGCAAGTTTTTTGGAGACCATGTATTCGATTTCGGTCAGGCGAGCATTTGGCTCAGTTGATTCGAACAAGATGCATTGAATAACGTCGTCATTGATTGGTTTGCAGTAATGATGGAATGGACCGATAACTTCCCCATCCATGACATGTGGCGCCGTAACGTGAATTGTATAACCGGTCAGAGGATTTTTATCCGCAGCAAAAGCTGGAGCAGACAAGAAGCCGGCCGTGATTAATGAGGAAACAAGAACGCAGACTTTGCTGATTTTCATAATTGAATCTCCTTATAAATTTTTATAGTTAAAGTTCGGATAATTTCTATACGTTCCATGCCCATTTATCAACATTTGTGGACTCTCTGATCCCGTCTTTTCGAAAATAGGCAGTTCAACGCACCCCTTTACGTGGGGAGACCCACTTTATACCTCTCCAACAGTTGCACGTATGTGCGGTAACACACTGAGTGTAAAGACAGGGCAACAGGGAGTTTCACTTTACGCCTCCAACAGTTGGAGGTCAACGCGATGTGCATATGTCCGGTTTAAATGTTAAGAGGAGGCAAAAGCCTCCTCAAAATAAGCGAAATCGCTTTACTAAAAACTATCTGATCAGGATTTGATCGCCGCGTCCTTTTTTCGGGTCAGCGTCGGGCTTGTTCATCAAAACCGTGATAGCACCGCGTAACGCCGCTCCCATCGCATGATCGACAATTGCGACATTGGTCGGACGGTCAGCTGGTGAAACGATGTCAAATGTACCGCCTTCAGCTACCGCCACGTTGTATGTTTGAATGCCGTATAGAGTGTTCTTCGGGTTGCCGTTGATATAAACACGATCCCAAATCCCTGCGATAGGATGCAGAGCGACCGGATTGTTGATGTTTGCGTTTACAAAGAAAATGCGGACGCGCTCGCCTGGCTTGGATTCCAGAACCTGAGTTGCATTTGGCTCATGAACAGGATCGTAATGAAACATTTTACCGTTGATGAGAGCACCTTTCCAACCTGTGTTCTCAAGTAAGCCAGTGATGTTCTCGCTATCCGGGAAGTATTGCTGCTGAATCAGCATGTATTCACGGTCTGCTTTTGGATAGTTCTTTTTATCTTTTGGATCGACAATGATCATTCCATACATGCCCTTGGCAATATGCTGAGCCATCGTGCTTGCGCCACAGTGATACATGAATACGCCTGGAGTCTTGGCTTCAAACTTGAAATGTTTAGTTTGTCCCGGCTTGATTTCACCAAATTCATTCAGCACGTCTACCTGAGCCGCATGAAAGTCCATTGCGTGTGAATTTTTATTTTCAGGTGGATTGATCAGCGTGAAATCGACCGTATCGCCTTCATCTACGCGGACAGGCTTGCCAGGAATGGAGCCATCGAATGTCCATGCTGCCATTTTGACATCGCCCTTATTATTCACGGCAAGATCAACTTCCATAGCCGTCATCGTGACTTTAACGGTTTTTGCGAATACCTGCTGTGCGGAAAAAAGCCCAGTTACCAACATTACAGCAACAGCTGTATTTTTAAGTTTAAACATATTATTCCCCCTTTAATTTAAAGTTAACTACAAATTACTTGTTTCTTACCACCACTTCTTGCTACTGCCATTTACTAACCAAATTTGCACTTGCATAACATGCGTAGATGCTGCACCAAATCCTTGATTTCTTCGTCGCTTAAGGTTGCACCCCAAGGAGGCATCAATATTGATTTTTCAATGGATGGCCCACCCTCTTTGATTGCTTTGAATAATGTTTCGTCCGACCGACCCGACATTGACTTTGCATCGGTATGATCACGCGGCACGACCGACATGTCCCGGACGTTCACGCCTTTTCCGGTTCCATCACTGCCGTGGCATTGAACACAATAGGCTTTGTAGTTGTCAGCGGGCACTTCCTTGGCTTGGGCTTGGACTGAAAAAGCCGCTACTAAAATCAACAAAAACAATTTAGTTGGCATTTGCAACCTCCTTGCTCAGTGTCTCAAGATAATGAACCATTTTCTGTATATTCACCTCAGATAAATTTTTGTTTGGCATCATGGATTTTGGCTCCCAAGCTTGAGGAGATCTGATGAAGCTCGACATATATTGCGGTTGCAGGCGCTTGGCCGCCGTATAAAGCTCTGGCCCCGATAGCCCACCATATTCAGGCTCGATCAAGTGACAGGCCATACAGCCCAAGAATTTAGTGAAGGCCATTTCCCCCATCTGCTTTGATATCGTACCGGACTCAACTTTCTCCTTTGCGATCAAATCGTCATGCGGTTTCATCTTCATGAGCTCGGCCGCAACTGAGGTGGCATCGGCCTTGGAAAGTGCAATATGATCTGTGAGCGTCGAAGTATCAATTTCATCACCTTTTGCCCCAGCCTTGATATGCCCGCCATAGTACATCCCGGCTGGACGTATCCGTCCGGGCTTTTGCAGCCAAGATACAAGCCATTCTTGGCGATATTTATTGCCCGCGTAAAAGAGATCTGGCCCCTTTTTCTCAAAGGCAGCTTTCAAAGTCTGTGTTGCCGGCCCCTTAATGTTGTGGCAGGCGGAACAACTCCCCTGAAGCATTTCTGCCCCGGCGAGGGCTGCTCCAGAAAAACCAAGTAAGGCAACAAGAACAACTCGCTTCATATTTATCTCCTCCTTTTCCCCTGTTCGATTATTTTGCCCATGAAAGGTGCGCTGTTGAAAAGTCCATATCCCTGCGTAAGCGACACACTGTAGAAGAAATTTGGATCGTACACTTTGCCTTTCCATGTGTACCAGTCATTCATTTTGACGCCTTCATATTCAAAAACGGTCATTGGCCCACCCATCGAGGCACCATTGTTTGTCATGTGTTTGTCGACATGGTCGTGCATTATGAAGAGTCCAGGATTGTTCATCTTGACGATCACGTCATAACGCTCACCGGGTCCTACCGGAACAGTGTCCACATAGTAAGGATTGGCAAGTGGATAACCGTCTTTGTGGGTTATGAGCATGTCGTGCCCATGCATATGCATTTGGTGCGTTTCATCGCCTGCGCCAATAAAACGCATTCTCAACACATCGCCTTTCTTGACCCTAATCGGCTGGGTGAATGGGAAGGATTTTGCGTTTACTGAAAAGTAGTCAGAAACATCCTGCGGGCTGCCGCCTTTGCCAAATACGCTGGCATAGGGAGATTGCCAAGTGCTCATCATCAGAATGGCATCCAGGGTAACTTCCTTTTCGAGTGCGCTCGGGGTTTTTGGATCGACGATCATTGGCCCCCACATCCCGCGTATCGCCACATGCTCCCAGACATTTACATGGCAGTGGTACCACAGGCTTCCGGGACGATCAACATTGAATTTATAGGTATAAGATTCGCCGGGCTGAATCGCTTCTTGTGTGACGCCTGGCACGCCATCTTGTTGCCAACTGCCGGTCTGGTTAACCCCATGCCAATGGATGGTATGGGGAAGTGTGGTGTTGTTGGTTACATGCACCATCACATCATCTCCCTCCTTGACGTGGATGAGTGGCCCTGGCACTTGTCCGTTGAACGCCCAAACTTTATTGGTAAAGCCCGGAGCTACTTCTATTGAAACTTCATCAATACTCAAGGTAAATTCGCGCTGCTCAGCCCAGCTTGCAGTGGCTACTCCCGCCAAAAAACAAAATGTTAAAACATTCCTGAGATAGCGGGCCACAGTGGGCACACGCAATATATTTAAGGCCATTGTCATTTTTCTTATCATCCAATTCTCATTTTTGATATATTTTAATAACAGTCATTTTTAATGTATCTTTAATTAAAGATATTGTCAAGCAAAAAAAACTTGTCTAAACATATAGCACATCGTACATCTATTGATCCGGCCTGATTTATCCGCGACTCACGTATGAGAGACGCTCGTGCAAGTCAATAAATACAAGTTCTATGAGCAGTTCAAACTGGGTGACTCACGGATAAATCGGGCGGAGTCTATAGTATTTGAGTGGACTCTCCTACCGACCATGCGCGGCGTCATTAGCCGCATGAAAACTTCAAATTTCAGCTGCCGGATCAATAGTAGTGCCATGACTTAAACTAAAAGGCCCGCTTCCGTGTACGACAACATAAAGTAAGCCGCCCATCATGGAAATGTTCTTCATGAAGTTGATCATCTGGTTTTGTGCTTCGGCGGGCGGCACGGCCCAGAAATTATGGAAGAACAACGCAGCCATTGCGGTAAATACAAATATCGCGGCGGCGGCCCAACGTGCATTCCAGCCGACGATCAGCATGATACCTCCGCCCAGTTCAACGATGATGGCGCCGATGGCGAGCAATTCCGGCATTGGTAGTCCCTTGCTGGCTATATACCCTACCGTCCCTTCAAAGCCGGTGATTTTGCCGAAGCCCGACATAACAAAAATGAGTGCCATCAGAATACGGCCCACTAACGGGCCAAAGCTGTTCAATGCATTCATAGTTGAAATCCTTTTCGGAGCAGTTAGAAAGCCATCGAGATGCGTTCGCTAGCGGTTCATGAACTGGCATTTATACCGCTGTTTTTAGCCGCCTGGCAATTTCAGCGACATGCCGGCCTTGAAAACGTGCAATCGCAAGTTCGTTCTCGCTCGGTTGGCGTGCGCCATCACCACCAGTTATCGTTGATGCGCCGTAAGGACTGCCGCCAGTAATTTCACTGATGGTCATTTGTCGTTGCTCAGAATAGGGCACCCCGACGATCACCATGCCTTGGTGTAACAGAGTGGTATGAAAACTGAGTATGGTTGATTCCTGGCCCCCATGCTGTGTTGCCGAACTGGTAAAAACGCTGCCTACCTTGCCAATTAGCGCGCCTTTCATCCACAGTCCTCCAGTCTGATCAAGAAAATTGCGCATCTGAGCGCACATGTTACCGAAGCGCGTCGGCGTGCCAAAAATGATGGCATCGGCCTCAGCCAACTGCTCTGGTTTGGCAGTGGGTATCTGTGCAAACGATGCACGCGCAGTTTTGGCATGTGTTTTTAATGCATCGTCAGGCATCAGTTCCGGCACCTGCCACAAAGTGGCCTCAACATCCGATATCTCACGTACACCAGCCATGATGGCTTCCGCCATCTGATATATATGTCCATGCGAGCTGTAAAAGATTACCTGTATCTTGGTTGTCATCATGTACCTCTGTAGTGGTAGATAGATTCATATCGACATGGAATGTCGCCAAAAAAACAGATAAAGATTATCTTAAGAAAAATCTAGTGTATGTGCGGTGACGCACTGACTAAGAGGGCGGGATCGTAACGTTGCCAGAAAGAAGGCTACAGATTGAACGCCAAGCTAAATGGCGGGGGGCAGTCATCGAGAAGACTTTTCCGCTCAAAAATCTCCGGCTATGGCTCTAGCACACCATTTTCGAGATATGTTGCATCGTAAGTTAATACGACCTGCGGATCCGGCAGAACCAGTCGTTCATCCTTATCCGCGTAATTAAGGCGGCTGAGCATATCCTTGATAACATTAAGTCGTGTCAGATATTTGTCGTCGGCGCGAACTATTGTCCATGGAGCCATTGTGTTGTGCGAGCGAGCCAACATTTCGTTGCGTGCCAAGCTGTATGGCTTCCATTTCTTGATTGCCTGGTCGTCAAGCGCGCTAACTTTCCATTGGGTAAGCGGGTCTGTCATGCGCTCATTTAAGCGTTTCTTCTGTTCGCGTTTGCTGATGTCAAGGTAGTACTTTAGAAGCTTGATACCTGAACGGAGCAACATATGTTCGAACTCTGATACTGAGTCCATAAACTCCTCATATTCAGCATCAGTGCAAAAGCCCATTACCCGCTCGACACCCGCGCGATTGTACCAACTGCGGTTAAACAGCACGAGTTCTTGAGCTGCCGGCAGATAGGGAACGTAACGCTGGAAGTACCACGATGTCTGATCTCGGTCCGAAGGCCTGCCGAGCGCCACGACGCGTGTTTCACGTGGACTCAAATGTTGAACGATGCGCTTGATTGTGCCATCTTTTCCAGACGCATCCCGGCCTTCAAAAATTATTAGAATTTTGTCATTACACTTAATGAAGTGCCGCTGCAGCTTGACTAGCTCGACCTGAAGGGCATGGAGCATTTTTCGATATTCATGCTTGCTGATTTGAGCAGCTGTTTTAGCGGGTTTGTTGAGATTGTTTTTTTTGTTCATTGAGGATTCACCAAAAAATATGTCGATTCCTGCCATACAAAATTAAATCCGCCAACTTATACCCACGCTTCGCGAAGTAACTCTACGATATAAATCCATCAAATGATTGGTGTAATCAGTTATTTTGAACAACTTCCAGCTCTATGCCTCTTCATCTATATGTTCTGTTATATCTGTTTTTCTTTGTTTGTGGTGTCTTCGGTCTACCTTTGAGCGTAGCTCTTTCAGAAGAGGCTGAATTTTGATACGACGGCAGATTGTTCGGCGTTCACCAAGATCGGTCTCAGTATGTCGCCTTTCGACTGGCTTAACCAAGTTGTGCTGCTGTTCAGATCGTGTAAATGGCCTAAACACCAGCGAAGGCTGGGTGCGCTCTGAGACGGGCTCAACTGGTTTAATTTCAGTTAGCTTTTTTACTTCATTTTTGTCTTCTAATCCGTTTAAAGACGGAGGAAGGGGAAGGTTCTGTACATATTGCATGATGTTTTAAATATTCTGAATTTCATGCTTGCGAGAATTTCAATGTTACCAGCTTCGCATTCTTTCCCATAATGCACAGATATTTGGCGTAAGCAATCTTCCCATTCTTTAGCTGAAGTGAACGGCGGGATCTTTAGAACAGAAGTTAAATAAATTTGTGGGGGGTAAGGATTTTTTAACGGGAACTGGAATAATTTATTGTGTTAGCTACGAATGGTTACCTTTAATTCTCTAGATAAGAAAAAAGCGGTTCGAAAACCGCTTTTTTTAATTGTACTTACATTGAATTATTTGACGATGGCTTTTAGCTCACCTTTAGCGTACCTGATGGCCATAGCGTCCAGTGAAATCGGCTTTATTTTCGAGGCTTGGCCGGCAGAACCGAAGGCTTCATAACGTGCCTTGCAAATCTCTTTCATGGCTATAGTCGATTCTGCCAAGAATTTACGTGGATCGAAATTTTTCGGGTTTTGTGCCAAGTGACGACGTACCGCGCCAGTAGATGCCATGCGCAGGTCTGTGTCGATGTTAACTTTTCGCACGCCGTGTTTTATACCCTCGACTATTTCCGAAACGGGCACGCCGTAGGTTTCCCCCATGTCGCCGCCAAATTGGTCAATGATCTTCAACCATTCTTGCGGTACAGAAGAAGATCCATGCATTACCAAGTGAGTATTGGGAATGCGAGCGTGGATTGCCTTGATGCGCTTAATATCCAAAGTGTCGCCTGTGGGAGGGCGGGTGAATTTGTATGCACCGTGCGAGGTGCCGATGGCTATCGCCAGTGCATCTACACCAGTCTTCCGGACAAAGTCGGCTGCTTCTTCTGGATCGGTTAGCAGTTGCGAGTGATCAAGTTTACCTTCCGCGCCTTGTCCATCTTCTTGTTCGCCCATGCCGGTTTCAAGTGAGCCCAAACAACCTAGTTCACCTTCAACGGATACGCCGACCGCATGGGAAATATCAACAACTTTACTTGTTACTTCAACGTTGTATTCGTAGGAAGACGGAGTTTTGGCATCTTCTTTCAAAGAACCATCCATCATTACGCTGGAGAATCCGGAACGAATGGCGTTGATACATACAGCCGGGGAGGCGCCGTGATCTTGGTGCATTACTACTGGAATGTGCGGATAAGTCTCTACTGCAGCTAGAATCAGGTGACGCAAGAATGCTTCACCCGCATATTTGCGGGCACCAGCTGAGCCTTGCATAATCACTGGGCTGTTGGTTTCATCCGCCGCCTCCATGATTGCCTTGACCTGTTCCAAATTATTGACGTTGAATGCGGGCAGGCCGTATCCGTTCTCGGCTGCATGATCCAGCAGCTGGCGTAATGAAACAAGAGCCATTTTTTTCTCCTAACAAATTTAAAGTTATCAAACAAAATCAAAAAATAGAATCTGGCAGTGTACGGGAAAACTCGGCTGCGCTTCAACTCCTCAGTGCTTACGGTGATCGCCTACCCGGACAATTTTCATGGTATTGGTATAGCCAGCCTTGCCAACGGCTTCGCCTATAGTCATCACAATCATGTCACCTTCTTGTACTAATCCCAAACGTACCAGCTCATCCTCCGCTGCGCGCAATTCTACTGACGGAAGTTTGGAGGTAGTGTTAAACGCAATCGGATGCACTCCGCTGAATAGAGTTACTTTACTCAAGGTTGATTCAGTCGGCGTTAACGCAAAGATCGGCACCCTTGCATTCATACGGGACATCCACAGAGGAGTCGAACCGGACTGGGTCAGCGCCACAATCGCTTTGATCGTAAAGTGAGAAGCAGCATATAGCGCAGACATGGCGATAGCCTGATCGATGCGTGCGAATTTCGTTTGTAGTAGGCGGTGACTGGTGGCGATATCTTCCATCTCACTTTCCGCGTTGATACAGATACGCACCATGGATTTGATGGTTTCGATGGGATAGTCGCCCACCGCGGTTTCTGCCGACAGCATTACCGCATCAGTACCATCCAGCACTGCATTTGCCACGTCCGATACTTCCGCACGAGTAGGAATCGGGTTAGTGATCATGGATTCCATCATCTGTGTGGCAGTGATAACCAACTTGTTTTTGGCGCGCGCCATACGGATCATGCGTTTTTGCAAGCCTGGCACGGCTGCATCTCCCACTTCCACGGAAAGGTCGCCTCGAGCCACCATGATAGCATCGGATGCATCAATAATTTCGTCCAGTACGGCAATGGCTTCGGCACGCTCAATTTTAGCCATCAATAAGCTTTTGCCGCCAGCCGCATGCATCAACTTGCGCGCCAATTTCATGTCATCAGCCGAGCGCGGGAAGGAAATCGCCAGATAGTCCGCTTTAATCAGGGCTGCGGTCTTAATGTCCTCCTTGTCCTTGTCGGTAAGCGCGGGGGCAGTCAAACCGCCGCCCTTGCGATTAATGCCCTTGTTGTTTGACAGCACACCGCCGCACACTACTTTGCAAATAATTTGCGCGCCCTTAACTTCGGTTACATCGAATTCCAGCATGCCATCATTCAGCAGCAGCACCGAACCTTTGCTGACATCCTTAGGTAAGTCCTTGTAGTCGAGACCAACGCGTTCCTGATTGCCGAGGCCTGTCCATTCCGCATCCAGGATAAAAGTATCCCCTTGCTTGAGAATAATCTTGTCATTCTCAAGTTTCCCCACACGAATTTTGGGGCCTTGCAGGTCGGCAAGAATTCCTATAATACGGCCACAAGCAGCCGCTGCAGCGCGCACTTTTTCAACACGCGCCACGTGGTCCTGCGCTGTGCCATGGGAAAAGTTCATGCGCACCACATCCACGCCAGCAAGTATCATTTGCTCCAGCACTTTCTGGTCGCTGGAGGCTGGTCCCAGGGTGGCAACAATCTTGGTTCTGCGTAACATAAATTTCTCGTCTTATTTACTTCGCAGCACGTTGCTCAAGAATTTCCACCGCTGGCAATTTTTTGCCTTCGAGGAATTCTAAAAATGCACCGCCGCCCGTGGAAATATAGCTTACTTGATCGCTGATCTTGTATTTGGCAATCGCCGCCAGCGTATCACCACCGCCAGCGATAGAAAATGCGGGACTTTCCGCAATCGCCATGCCCAGCGTCTTGGTGCCAGCGCCAAACTGGTCAAATTCAAATACGCCTACCGGGCCATTCCACACGATGGTTGCGGCGTTCTTCAGATAGGCTGCATAAGTCTGGGCAGTTTCGGGGCCAATATCAAAAATCATATCATCATCGGTGATATCAGCCACTTTCTTAACCACGGCAGGCTCATTGGCATCGAACTTCTTGCCCACGACCACATCGGTAGGTACCGGAATCGATCCGCCCTTGGTCTTGGCGGCTTGCATTAAACGCTGGGCTTCGGCTACAAGATCGGGTTCATATAGGGATTTACCGACGTTATAACCAGCCGCTTTAATGAAAGTATTGGCAATGCCGCCACCGACGATCAATTGATCCACGATGTGGGACAGCGATTCCAATACGGTCAATTTGGATGAAACCTTAGAGCCTCCAACGATGGCGATCAGCGGGTGAGCCGGGCTTTCCAATGCCTTGCCCAATGCCTCCAGTTCCGCTGCCAATAGTGGGCCAGCGCATGCCACTGGTGCATACTTCGCCACACCGTGGGTGGAAGCCTGCGCGCGATGCGCGGTACCGAATGCATCCATCGCATAAATGTCGCACAGCTTAGCCATTTTTTGGGAAAGCTCGTCGTTGTTTTTGCCTTCACCTTTATTGAAGCGCACGTTCTCAAATAGTACGACTTCACCATCGGCGATGGTGAAGTCGCCGTCCAGCCAATCCTTAATTACCCGTATCTCTTTACCCAACAAGTCGGACAAACGCTTGGCTACAGGCTTTAGGGAATCGGCTTCGGAATACACACCTTCTTCAGGACGACCGAGGTGGGACATTAACATTACTTTGGCGCCTGCCTGCGCGGCATGCTGGATGGTAGGCATGCTTGCCCGGATGCGGGTGTCATCGGTTATAGTGCCATCATCAGCTTGGGGAACATTCAAATCTTCGCGGATCAGGACACGTTTGCCCCTGAGATCCAAATCAGTCATTTTGATTACGGACAATTCTTTCTCCAATTAAGCATTCGAGGTGAAACGTAAGAAAAAATGCAAAAAGGTGAGGTAGCTCCTCACCTTGCGTGCATGTTTATTTAGCGATGACGCGAACCATCTCCAGAACCTTGCTGGAGTAGCCCCACTCGTTATCGTACCAAGAGACGACCTTAACGAAGGTGCCGTCCAGAGACATACCAGCCTCTGCATCAAAAACAGAAGTGCAACTCTCGCCCCGGAAGTCGGTAGAGACCACTTTTTCGCCGGTATAGCCAAGTATGCCCTTCATTGAACCCTCGGATGCGGTCTTCATGGCGGCGCAGATATCGGCGTAGGTCGCAGCCTTGTTCAGCTCCACGGTAAGGTCAACCACGGACACGTCAGAGGTGGGTACCCGGAAAGCCATGCCGGTAAGTTTTTTATTCAGTTCGGGAATAACCACGCCCACGGCCTTGGCCGCACCAGTCGAAGACGGAATGATGTTTTCGAGGATGCCGCGACCACCACGCCAATCCTTGTTTGAAGGACTATCCACGGTCTTCTGGGTAGCGGTAGCGGCGTGTATGGTGGTCATTAGTCCGCGCTTGATGCCCCAAGTGTCGTTTAGCACCTTGGCAACAGGGGCGAGGCAATTTGTAGTGCAAGAAGCGTTGGAGATGATAGTTTGGTTAGCATAAGTCTTGTCATTCACGCCGTACACAAACATAGGCGTGTCATCCTTGGAGGGCGCAGACATGATGACTTTCTTGGCGCCAGCGGCGATGTGTTTTTCACAGGTTTCCTTAGTGAGGAAAAGACCGGTGGACTCGATGACTATATCAGCGCCCACTTCATTCCACTTCAGTTCGGCAGGATCTTTGATGGCAGTCAGCCGGATCTTTTTACCGTTGACAACCAAGGTATTGCCTTCAATGGCGACGCTGCCGTCAAAGCGGCCATGCACGGAGTCGAAGCTCAGCATGTAGGCTAAGTAGTCGGGTTCAAGCAGGTCGTTAATGCCTACGATCTCGATGTCCTTGAAATTTTTCACCGCTGCGCGGAACACCATACGGCCAATTCTACCAAACCCATTGATACCAACTTTGATTGTCATGTTTCTCTCCTGGTTTTATAACTAAAATTGTAACTATTCAGACAAATTCCTTGATGCTGTTCTGATGTTGAAGCTAAACTAATAAACTATTTAAAATTCCAGCATCTTTACGGTGCTCCGCCACAAATAACCGGACGACAGGATCACCTTGAAGCGTGACGCCAGTCCTACCGCTGCAACACTAAGTGTCCACTTCGACGGAAGTAAGCAGTATATGAGCCCCGATGTTTGCATTAGCTACATACAATCGCAACACTGAAGCTGACTTGATATGGCCTTACGATGATCATCGCAGCAATGTCATAATTGACACTTTCTGCGTTCTAAGGGTCGGCTGAATCGTTACCAGAATTTAGAGTATGCTTTTCACGGCTTTCACCACATTCTCTATGGTAAAGCCGAAGTGTTTGAACAGTTCACCTGCCGGGGCAGATTCGCCAAAGGTATCCATGCCGATTACCGCACCGTCCAAACCAACATACTTGTACCAAAAACCCGTCACACCAGCTTCGACAGCTACGCGCTTACTGCCTTTTGGTAACACGCTGTCCCTATATGCCTGATCTTGACGATCAAATACATTGGTTGAAGGCATGGAAACTACTCGTACATTAATGCCGTCTTGAGCCAAGGCTTTTTGTGCATCCATTGCCAGACCCACCTCGGAACCAGTCGCGATAATGAGCGCTTGTGGCTTGCCATTGGCGGCTTCCGACAACACATAGCCACCCTTGCGGATGTTGGCGATTTGAGCCTCATCGCGCTTTTGGAATGCCAAGTTCTGGCGGCTGAAAATAAGGCTGCTCGGGCCAGTTTTGCGCTCAACCGCTGCAACCCATGACACGGCAGATTCCACCGTATCACAAGGACGCCAAACGTCCATGTTTGGGATGTAGCGTAGCGTGGCGGTTTGTTCCACTGGCTGATGAGTTGGACCGTCTTCGCCCAGACCGATGGAGTCATGCGTGTACACGAAAATCACGCGTTGTTTCATCAACGCAGCCATGCGCAGTGCATTGCGTGCATATTCTGAGAACATCAGGAAAGTGCCGCCAAATGGTAGCAAACCACCATGCAACGCCACGCCATTCATAATGGCTGACATGCCGAATTCGCGTACTCCGTAACTAATATAGTTACCTGTCGATTTTCCACGAACGCGCTTGACGCCCGTCCAATCGGTCAAGTTCGAACCGGTCAGATCCGCCGAGCCGCCAAGAAATTCAGGTAGTGCCGACGCCAGACCGTTAATTGCATTCTGTGAAGCCTTGCGCGAGGCAATGGTTTCTGCCTTTTCATTGGTCTTGGCGATCAAGTCCGCAGCATGTTGTGTCCAGTCTGCTGGCAAATCACCCTTCATGCGCCGCTCAAACTCAGCCGCTTCCTGGGGGAAAGCCTTGCGGTATTCTGCAAATTTATTGTCCCACAATTTTTCCAAGCCTTCTCCCTTGGTACGCGCATTCCATGCTTGATAAACGTGCGCTGGAATTTCGAACGGAGGATATTTCCAGCCTATGTATTCGCGCGTAGCGGCGATTTCCGCATCGCCCAATGCAGCGCCATGCACGTCATGCGTACCGGCCTTGTTCGGGGAGCCCGCACCAATGATGGTCTTGCAGCAGATCAGTGTGGGCTTGTCGGTAACTTCCTTGGCGGCCTTGATGGCGTCATCTACTGCTTCGGGATCATGGCCTTCCACATTGGCTATTACATGCCAACCATAAGACTCGAAGCGTTTGGCAGTATCGTCAGTAAACCAGGCTTCAACATGCCCATCAATGGAAATGCCGTTGTCGTCCCAGAAGGCGATCAGCTTGCCTAATCCCCAGGTACCGGCCAGTGCGCAAGATTCATGCGAAATGCCTTCCATCATGCAGCCGTCGCCGAGGAAAACATAAGTATGGTGGTTAACGATTTCGTGGCCGGGACGATTAAATTCATTTGCCAGCATTTTTTCCGCCAAGGCAAAACCCACCGCGTTGGTAATGCCTTGACCCAGCGGACCAGTCGTAGTTTCAACACCAGCGGTGTAGCCATATTCAGGGTGGCCTGGAGTCTGGGAGTGCAACTGGCGGAAACGCTTCAACTCATCAATCGGCAAGTCGTAGCCGGTCAAATGTAGCAGGGCATAAATCAGCATCGAGCCATGGCCGTTGGAAAACACGAAACGGTCACGGTCGGCCCATTTAGGGTTAGCCGGGTTGTGACGCAGGTGGTGAATCCACAGCGCTTCGGCGATTTCTGCCATGCCCATGGGGGCGCCAGGATGACCACATCCTGCTTTTTGAACTGCATCCATTGCCAAAGCGCGGATCGCTCCAGTTATGTCATTAAACTTGGGGGGGTGTACTTTACGCGCCGCAGCCATCTTTCACTAGCCTCCTGAACATCTCTAAGAATAAATAAATTATTTTTGCAACAAACAGTAGGCAATTATGCCGCACTGCCCTGTTTAGGGCAACAGGAGAAAAATAGTTATCAGTATTATTCCAGGGGTTTGTATCTAGCGTTCACTTGGGGAAACGTGCTTTCCTACGAGTCGTCCGCTCTTTATTTGAGTGGCATCAATCCGGGCAACCGTTTGAAATGTACAGCCCGAATGTGCCGGAATTCGCATAACGCGCACGGACTAAACGATTATTTGCCGCAAGGTAAACGCAGCACACTTTTCGGGGGCAAAAGCCACGCATATTCAATGATAGTAAGGCCGACAAAGCCCGCCTACTCCTTATTGGACAATGGTTTAACTTGCGCACGTCCGTTTTCTCAAGTACAATTTTGCTATTATTTACCTTATCACTTTTGCTTGCCGCTGAGGTAGCTACCATGCACGTCAAGACAACTCCAAACAATCAGATCACGTCGCCAGATGAAATCGCTTCTCAACTCGATGTTGAAGTTGACAGTACCACCATCGTTCTGACGCCAGTTTTAGCTCAAAGTGTCGAAGCTGTACGTGACAAATTGATTGCATCAGGTATTTCCGAAAAAGATGTAGCAGACGCCAGTGCTAGGGCACGTCGGCCCAAAGAATAACATGCGCGTTGTTCTCGATACCAATGTAATACTCTCTGCATTGTTGTTCGCCAACGGGAATTTGGCATGGCTGAGAAAGGCTTGGCAGGCGAAGTCTATCCGTCCGGTGATCAGTAACGCAACAAAGGAAGATTTATTCGATTCATTGGATTACCCAAAATTCAATCTGTCGATCGCTGAGCAGGATCTGTTGCTGGAAGATTTTTTTCCATACTGCGAAACAGCGTCCATATCCAACTGGATGCCATCGCATGGCATATTTAGCCAAGTATTTTTGGCCGTGGCACACAAAGCCAAGGTGGATGCGCTGGTAAGCGTCGAAAAAGATTTACTCGCATTGCGAGGAAGTTTTACTCCCCCCATCCTCACCGTTGAGGAATTGCGTAAACGTTTGCAAGAAGAACGTCTCGCTTAATTACTTCGCTCAATTTCTGCTAAAAAATAGACAACTTGTACTAATTTGCGTCAAACTGCGCTCATGAAAACCATTCTGGTTCTACATGGTCCCAATCTGAACTTGCTCGGCAGCCGCGAGCCAAGCGTGTATGGCCATATTACCTTAGACGAAATTAACAACAAATTGCAGCACTTGGTGCGTATGCACGGCGCAAATCTGCTGCATTTCCAAAGTAACTCTGAATCCGCCTTAGTGGATCGCGTACATTTGGCGCGCCAGGATGGTACCGATTTTATCGTCATCAACCCCGCTGCTTTTACGCATACCAGTGTGGCTTTACGCGATGCACTGGCGGCGGTGGCCATCCCATTTATTGAAGTGCATCTTTCCAATGTGTTTGCACGTGAACCGTTCCGCAAAGAATCATACTTCTCTGATCTCGCTATCGGCGTTATCAGCGGCCTTGGTGCAACCGGTTATGAACTCGCAGTGCAATACGCGCTGCAATATTCTGTTAGGAGCTAATCATGGATTTACGTAAACTCAAGACCTTGATTGAACTGGTTGAAAGCTCCGGCATTGCCGAGCTGGAAATCAGTGAAGGCGAAGAACGCGTGCGCATTGTTCGGTCATGTGCTGCGGTGCAGCATGTTTATGCTGCACCGCAGCACATGACCACGCTTGCTCCACAGCTGGCCGATGCGCCTGCTGAACCAGCCGAGCCCGCAGCACCGGATGGCCACGTAGTGAAATCGCCAATGGTCGGCAGTTTCTACCGCAGCCCCTCCCCTGGCGCCACACCCTTTGTGGAGGTGGGCCAAAGTGTGAGCGTGGGCGACACCCTCTGTATCATCGAAGCAATGAAGCTGCTCAACGAAATCGAAGCTGATCAAAGCGGTGTCATTAGTGCGATTCTGGTCGAAAGCGGCCAGCCGGTGGAATATGGTCAACCTCTTTTTATCATCGGTTAAATAATGTTTGAAAAAATTCTCATCGCAAATCGAGGCGAGATTGCCTTAAGAATTCAGCGCGCCTGTCGTGAGATGGGCATTAAATCCGTAGCAGTGCATTCCGAAGCTGACGCAGATGCCAAGTATGTCAAACTGGCCGATGAATCGGTGTGCATTGGCCCGGCTTCCTCGCTACACAGCTATCTGCATATCCCATCCATCATTAGCGCAGCGGAAGTTACAGATGCACAGGCCATCCATCCTGGCTATGGGTTTTTGTCTGAGAATGCTGACTTCGCCGAGCGTGTGGAAAAGAGTGGGTTTGTATTCATTGGTCCACGCCCGGAGACCATTCGTTTAATGGGCGACAAAGTATCCGCCAAAAACGCTATGAAAAAAGCGGGCATTCCTTGTGTGCCGGGCGTGGATGGCGCACTGCCGGACAATCCAGCCGAAATTACAAAAATTGCACGCAGTATCGGTTACCCGGTCATTATAAAGGCCGCCGGGGGCGGGGGCGGACGCGGCATGCGCGTGGTGCATACCGAGGCCGCGTTGCTCAATGCCGTGGTCATGACGCGTAGCGAGGCGCAGGCGGCGTTTAATAATCCTGTGGTGTATATGGAAAAGTTTTTGCAGAACCCACGCCACATCGAATTTCAAGTACTGGCTGATTCTTATGGCAATGCGGTATATTTAGGTGAGCGCGACTGCTCAATGCAACGCCGTCATCAGAAAATTCTTGAGGAAGCGCCAGCACCTCTGCTCAATACTCGTTTGCGTAATAAAATTGGTGAGCGTTGCGCGGCAGCTTGCCGCAAGATTGGCTATCGCGGAGCGGGAACGTTTGAGTTTCTGTATGAAAACGATGAGTTTTTCTTCATTGAAATGAACACTCGCATACAGGTAGAACATCCGGTCAGCGAAATGATTACTGGCATAGATATCGTGCAACAGCAGATTCGTATCGCTGCCGGTGAAAAACTCAGTTTCAAGCAAAATGATATAGCCCTCAAAGGTCATGCCATCGAATGTCGCATCAATGCCGAACATCCCTACAAGTTCACGCCCTCGGCCGGCCGCATTACTACTTGGCATACTCCTGGTGGCCCTGGCATTCGCGTGGATTCGCATGTATATGCTAATTATTTCGTGCCGCCGCATTACGATTCCATGATCGGCAAGATTATCGCATACGGTGACAACCGCCAACAGGCGATAGCCCGCATGCGTACTGCCCTATCTGAAATGGCGGTAGAAGGTATAGAGACTAACATTCCGCTGCATCAGGAATTGATGTTAGATGCTGCTTTTTTACGAGGTGGCACCAGCATTCACTATCTGGAACACAAGCTAGCCGAACGCATCAAGGTAAAATAATATGGCTTGGCTTACGCTGACGATCACCGCATCTGCATCCCAGGCGGAGATGCTGAGTGAGGCGCTGCTGGCGCTCGGCGCACTATCGGTGGACATTCACGATGCGGATGTCGATACCCCGAATGAGCAAGCCATGTTTGGCGAACCAGGTGAACCCGCCCCCCATCTTTGGTCACACAATCGCGTGACTGCTCTGTTTGTCGAAGATACGCCGATAGACGCAATCATGCTGGAAGCAGCACACGCCATCGGGCTTAAACAGCCGCCAACCTATGTCATCGCCACCTTGGCGGACAACGACTGGGTGCGCCTGACTCAATTGCAGTTTAACCCCATTCGCATTTCGCAACGCCTATGGATCGTGCCTACCTGGCACACCCCGTTCGATCCCAGTGCCATCAACATTACGCTCGATCCCGGCTTGGCTTTTGGAACCGGTAGCCACCCCACTACCCGTTTGTGTCTGCGCTGGTTGGATAGTTATTTGCAAGGGGGTGAATCCGTACTGGATTATGGCTGCGGCTCGGGCATCCTGGCCATCGCTGCGCTCAAACTTGGCGCTGCCAGCGCCACTGGCGTGGACGTGGATGCACAAGCCGTGCAAGCCAGCCGCGACAATGCAATGGCTAATCAAGTTGACGCGCAGTTCTACCTGCCTGATGCCGTACTGAAACTACAAACGGACATTGTAGTAGCCAATATCCTTACCAATCCTCTCAAAGTACTCGCACCTTTGCTGGCAGGCTCAACCCGGCGAGGCGGCCAGATTGTATTATCCGGCGTACTCAGCGAACAGGCCGAAGACGTTATGAAAATCTATGGTCAATGGTTTGACTTCAGGCCACCGGTTATGGATGAAGGTTGGGCGTGCTTATCTGGAATGAAGCGATGAACGAAGTCACCCAATGCCCGGAGTGTGGCACCCGCTTTAAGGTCAGCCAAGCTCAGCTGGACATGCATCAGGGTATGGTGCGTTGCGGACGTTGCCGGGCGATATTCAACGCAACAAAACAATTGCATGATAACGAGCCCAGCCCGCAACTTACTCTAACCCTGGCTCAGGAAGAAATGCAGCAAGTGCCTGTCGAAAGCCCGGTAGAGCATATCCCCGCAACCCACGATAAATATGATTTCAGCCATCTCGCTACGGCCAGTTCAGAAGAAGCACTGGAAACCAGTCCCTCAGTCATCAAAAAGAGTGTTCACTGGTCGTGGGTGGTAGTCACATTACTGTTGTTCATAGTGTTACTGGCACAGACTACCTATTTTTTTCGTGTCGAACTCGCCGCACACTTGCCGGGCATCAAGTTAGCACTCACGTCCTACTGCAAGCTGCTCAACTGCAATATTCCGTTGCCGCAAAAAATTGACCAGCTGAGCATCGAATCTTCTGACTTGGAATCCGATCCAAAACAAGCGAGCGCCATCACTCTCAATGCCATCTTGAGAAACCGTGCACCTTACGCGCAATCCTACCCCAATCTCGAACTTACACTCACCAACTCGATGGATGAGGCACTAGCACGTCGCATCTTCCCTCCAGCAGAATACCTCAAACCCAACGAGGACGAAAAACAAGGGCTACTACCTAATCATGAGATTGGCATCAAACTGCATCTTGACACTGCCGACCTTAAACCAACTGGATATCGCTTGTTTTTGTTTTACCCTTAGTAATGCAATGCCCGCACAGTTGTACTCGCCGGACGCTTTTAACTTCTAACACACCATACATCACTTTTTGCACTTGAAACTGGCTGTACTGTTTCATGTTGTGGCTCAGTTAAAGCAAATTCGGGTAGCCTGGCGCGAGAATCCGCATGTTCGTGATACCATTCCCGCAATTTTTTCGCACAGAAAGCATCAAGTTGAGGAAACATTTAGGAGAATGGTTAGTTGAGCAGGGGAAGCTGAATGCGCTCGATTTGGAGCGCGCGCTAGCCTTGCAGAAAGATGAAGTCGGCGAACACGAGTATATTGGCACACTGCTATTAAAGCTGGGGGTGGTTTCTGCCCGTGATGTGGCAGAGGCATTGGCGGCACAACTTGGGCTCGCACTGGTGGAGCCGGCTGATTATCCCCAAGTGCCCTTGCTGGAAGAGCGCGTATCGGTGCGTTTTCTCAAAGAGTCTAAAGCGTTGCCGCTACATGAAGATGAGCACGAGCTGGTGCTGGCGCTAGTGGATCCACTTGATCAATACGTCATCAATGCCTTTGGCTTGCTAACACATCGTTCGGTCAGTGTGCGTGTGGCAGTGCAGCAGGATATGGAAAGCGCTTTCGAGCGTCTCTATGGTAGCGGCAAGACGTCAATGGGGGAAATTGTTGGCGACATTGAAACCCTCGAGGAAGAAGGTGCGAGCGACGATGTGCAGCATCTTAAGGATCTCGCCAGCGAGGCGCCGGTTATCCGTCTGGTTAACCTGATTATTGGCCATGCGCTGGAGGCGCGCGCATCTGATGTTCACATCGAGCCATTCGAAAATCGTCTGATCGTGCGATACCGGGTAGACGGGGTGATGCACGAGGTAGAGTCGCCGCCGCGGCGCTTGTCCGCTGCCGTCATATCGCGTATTAAAATCATGGCAAGCATGGATATTGCGGAACGGCGTCTGCCGCAAGATGGCCGCATCAAATTGCGAATTCAGAGCAAGGAAATCGATTTGCGTGTTTCCACTGTGCCTACCATGCATGGCGAGAGCGTGGTTATGCGGATTCTCGACAAGAGTGGCACTACCCTAAATTTTGCCGCGCTTGGGTTTGACGATGATGTGCTAAAAGTATTCATAAATGTGTTGCAGCAACCCCATGGCATTATTCTGGCCACCGGCCCAACCGGTAGTGGCAAAACCACCACGCTCTACACCGCATTACAAACATTGAACAAATCGGATGTCAAGATACTCACTGTGGAAGACCCGGTCGAATATCAGATGGAAGGCGTAAACCAGATTCAGGTCAAAGCGCAGATTGGCCTTACCTTTGCCAACGCCCTTCGCTCCATAGTGCGCCAGGATCCAGACGTTATCATGATCGGCGAAATACGCGATTTGGAAACCGCACAAATTGCCGTGCAGGCCGCGCTTACCGGTCACCTGGTGCTATCCACCCTGCACACCAACGATGCCGCCAGCACGATCAATCGTCTGCTCGATATGGGCATGGACGATTACCTTCTGACATCCACTGTTATTGGCATTCTAGCGCAGCGCCTGGTGCGCACACTGTGCGAACAATGTCGTCAATTGCGAACAGTGCTGCCCGAAGTGGTCGATGAAATGGAGTTGCATCGCTTTACCGCAGCGCGTCCGATTGAACTTTATCATGCGGTTGGCTGTCCACATTGTGGTCACACTGGCTATATTGGCCGAGTCAGTATTGTGGAAATGCTTCCGATGAGTGATGGTATTCGCAGTTTAGTGATGCAGCACGCAACTGCTGGGGAAATACGCAAGCTGGCGATCGATCAAGGCATGCGAACCATGTTTGATAACGGCTTGCGCAAAGTGATGGCAGGGGTTACGACCATTGAGGAAGTATTGCGCGTGACGCGGGAGACTTGATTTTGCCGATGTTTCAATACAACGCGGTTAGTGCGGACGGAGAAGCGCTGGAAGGCGAAATGGAAGCCCGTACCAATGAAGCGGTGGTAGATCGTTTGCAGGCTATGGGTTATATTCCAATTCAGGTTGAACTGGCGCAGCTGGAAAAAACTTCAGGAAACACCTCATTCGGATGGCTACGCTCCAGTCGAGTTAGCCAGGCAGAAATTGGCGTATTCACGAGTGAAATTGCAACGTTACTACATGCCGGTTTGCCGCTTGATCGCGCATTGGAAATTCTGGTCGAGCTATCGGAGAATGATAAAGTGCGTAACCTGCTGACGCAGGTGCGTGACGACGTGCGCGGTGGGGCTTCGCTTTCCGCAGCGATGGAAGCGCAGAAAGGCGTATTTTCCCGTTTCTACCTCAATATGGTGCGTGCTGGCGAGGCTGGAGGCGCACTTGGTCCGGTGCTGACGCGCATCACTGAATTTATGGAACGCGCCAAAGCACTCAAGCAAACTGTCACATCTGCCTTAATTTATCCCGCAATCCTGATGGTGGTGGCAGTCAGTTCTGTGATGATGTTGCTGATATTCGTTGTGCCGCAGTTTTCCCTGATGTTTCAGCAATCCGGTAAAACCCTGCCGCTGCCAACGCAAATCGTCATTGCCGCAGGTGACTTTCTACGTCATGACTGGTGGATGTTGCTGATTGGTGCGTTAGCCATTTATGCGCTGCTGCGACAGCAAATGAACAATCCGACTAGCCGCTACCGTTGGGATGGCATTTTTCTGCGTCTGCCGCTGGTAGGCGACTTGGTGGCAAAGATCGAGGTGGCTCGCTTTAGTCGCAGCTTGGGCACTTTGTTAGGCAACGGAGTGACGTTATTGAACGCGCTCTTTATTATCAAAGAAACGTTAAATAATAGTGTCATGGCTGAAGGACTCGACAGTGTGGCGAATCAGCTCAAGCAAGGGTTGGGGTTGGGCAAGCCAATGATGGAAACGGGTTTGTTTCCCAAGCTTGCGGTCCATATGGTCGTCGTCGGCGAAGAAACGGGACAGCTTGAAGAGATGCTGCTGCGCGTTGCAGATGTGTATGACAATGAGGTGCAAACAACGGTCAAGCGCATGTTAAGCCTAATGGAACCGGTGCTGATTTTGGGGCTGGGGCTATTGATTGGCGGTATCATTATGTCAATTCTGCTTGCCATCCTTAGTGTCAACGACTTGGCGATGTAACCAAAGATTGAGAGTCCGATGCATGACGGTGCTCAGTCTTGTCGAACCCCATCATTAGCAATGATGTGTTCAGGAATCATGGAAAACATAGGAAAATAGAAATGGTACATTTTTGGAGAGAGGTATTATGAACAGGATGAATCGGGTACGGCGGGAAACAGGATTTACCTTGCTCGAATTGCTGGTGGTGCTGGTAATTCTGGGTCTGCTGGCTGGCTTGGTGGGGCCAAAGGTAATGGATTACCTTGGTACATCGAAAAGCAAAACGGGTAAGCTGCAAATCGAGCAACTTGGACAGAGCCTGGAATTGTTCAAGCTGGAAGTAGGACGCTATCCCACCTCACAGGAAAGTTTGTCAGCATTAATCGAGGCACCAACTGGTGCGACCGGTTGGAACGGCCCTTATATTAAGGGATCGAAGATGGTGCCAAAAGATCCGTGGGGCAACGATTACCATTACGCTTCGCCGGGACAGCACAATAAAGATTTTGATATCAGTTCACTCGGTCTTGATAACCGTGAAGGCGGCGAGGGCGAAAACAAGGATATCAATAATTGGGGCGAATAAAATCGCGTGCCAGCGTCGGTTTTACCCTGCTTGAATTACTGGTAGTGCTGATGCTAATGGCGATGGTATATGCCTTGGCGGTACCGATGATCTCTGCCGGCCTGCCCGGCACCGAACTAAAAGGCGCGGCGCGTCAACTGGCAGCTGGCTTACGCCAAGCGCGCAGCCTAGCCGTTACGCGAAAAGAAGAGTCGACATTGACACTGGATGTTGAAAAGCGAAATTTCAAGGTGAGTGGTGACCAACGCCGCTACGCCTTGCCCGCAAAGGTGGACATCAGCCTATTCACAGCGCAATCCGAACTGCTGCCCGACAAAATCGGCGCGATCCGTTTTTACCCGGATGGAAGCTCCACCGGCGGTCGCATCACGGTAAAATCTGGAGTCCGCAAATACGATATTAATGTCGATTGGCTGACCGGCCAAGTCACCATTCTCAATTAATGGCTGTATGTGAAACCGTACGTTTTGGAAATTTTGGCTGTATCTATTGCAAGTGGTAGTTAATATGACATTGCATCAGTTAAGACCCGCGAAAATGTTCAGGTTCTTTGCTGACAATCCCCTTAGGCATGTATAAATTCAATCGTGGCTTTTCTTTGCTTGAAGTGCTAGTGGCATTTGTAATTCTGGCACTGATATTGGGCGTATTGATGCAGATTTTTTCTGGCGGCTTGCGCAATGCCAGTCGTGTTGACGAGTACCAGCAAGCAGTGTTGCTGGGTCAAAGCAAGTTAGCATCGGTTGGCATCGAGACGCCGCTGAAAGTAAGTGAGGGCAATGGCGAATTTAATGCCGTTTACCGCTGGCAAATCAGCATTCGACCATATTTGGTGACTCCGGCACCGGTTAGTGACCAGACTGGATTGCCAGTGCCGATTTTGCCTGTGTCGCTGCTGGAAGTGGAAATCCGGGTGCTATGGGGTGGCAGCGACCAGCCGCGCTCGGCCAGCCTTAAAACGCTGCGACTGGTGAATGGGGTGGCGCTGTGAACTTAAACAAACATAGAGTTGCCGGCTTCACCTTGCTGGAACTGCTAATTGCCATGTCTTTGCTCGGTTTTATCCTGGCCTTGTTGTTTGGTGGCATGCGCCTGGGCTCACGCAGCTGGGATGCCGGCGAGATACGCACTGAAAATTCGACACATTTGGCTTTGCTGCAAGGATTTTTGCGGCGTGAGTTAAGCCAGGTAACTCCATTTCACTGGAAGAAAAAAGCAGATATGAATCTGGCATTCACCGGTCAGCCAGATAGTATCAAGCTGGTAGCTCCGATTGCCGTGCGATTAGGTACAGGTGGCCTGTTTCTGATTAGCCTGGAGCTGGTACAGGAGAATGATGTTGGCCAACTGGTAATGAGACGCGTTATTCCAGAGGCAGACAGCGTTGATTTTACCGCATTGGAGAATGCCGAAAAAATCGTGCTGGCGGATCATGTGGAGGAATTAAGCTTCGCCTATTTCGGTGCTGAAACCACCGATGCTGAACCGCAATGGCGGGACCAGTGGGGAAATCGGGATAGTCAGCAGCGGTTACCCTACCTGATCCGTGTTCGGGTTAAGTTCAATAATGGCCGCGTTTGGCCGGATTTGGTAGTAGCACCGTTGATCGGTTCTGATACTGGCTGTGTGTGGGACAGCGCTGCCAATAAATGCGTGAGTGGTTGAAGGCCGTGATCAACAAAAAACATCAACATGGCATTGCATTGGTGTTAGTGTTGTGGGCAACCACATTGTTGACGGTGATTGCTGCCAGCTTCGCTTTCAGCATGCGTACGGATACGCTGCTGGCACAGAATCTGGCAGCTGCAGCACGTGCCCAGGCGCTGGCTGATGCTGGCATGCAGCGTGCGCTCTACGAAATGTTCAAACCGATCAGCGATCTGCAGCGATGGAAGGGCGATGGCGTGCCGCATCAGTGGGAATTCGGAGGTGCCAAGCTCAGCATCATACTTCTGGATGTGTCGGGGAAAATTGACCTCAACAGCGCTTCAGACGATTTGCTGAAGGGCTTGTTAAAAAGTGTCGGGCTGAACGATGAAGAAAGCAACGTCTTGCTGGACGCTATTGTAGATTGGCGCGACGGCGACGATTTGCCACGAGCTAAAGGTGCCGAGGTTGCGGAATACAAAGCTGCCGGGTTGAAATACCGCCCGGCCAATGCACCGTTTGAAACGGTTAATGAACTGCAGCGAGTATTGGGCATGACACCAGAGTTGTATGCCAATCTGGCAGATGCACTGACTGTAGAATCACATCAGGCTGGAATAAATGCAGCCATTGCACCGAGAAAAGTTTTGCTGGCACTACCCGGCGCCAATGTTGCGCTGGTTGATGATTATCTTATAGCGCGTCAGGAGGCCTTGGTCAAAAATTTACCGCCACCGCCGTTTGCGCCAGCTGCCGCTGCTGTAGCGGGTGACGACGGTTCCGTGTATAGTGTTCGTGCCGAAGCGGCATTACCAGATGGTACAGTGTTCGTACGTGAAACTGTGGTAAAAGTTGATCAAGGCGCCGTTCGCAAGTTCGTTTTTTTTTCCTGGAAGGAAGGGGAAGCGACTCCAAAGCCGATCGTTGGGGAGCAAGCAGCTATAAACTAAAAATTGCGCGCGATTTATCCCCTTTCCATTTGCGCGGGAGCGAGGGGTACGAAAGCTGATCGCACAATTTTCATAAAATATTGAAACTGCCCACACATTCCAATATGGAATGTTGCATACCCCTCATCCAGCCATGCATCCTGAGGATATTTAAAAATATATGACGGCATTCTATGCCGAACATGTCGTTACAAAAAAGTTTTGCGCAATCGCCATATTGCAGACGAGAAATTCAGATGACCGTGCTTTAATGGACGCATCATTTTAATTTTTTTAACGAGTATAAAGCTTTGGTTGAACTTAACGATAATTAGCATATCTGCTATCAATCTATTGGATGCGTCGTTGCGTATCCATGTATTCATGCATGTATTCATGGATACACTTTAAAATAATAACCAGGCGTTGATAAAGGCTGAGAGAATTATAGTAACCATTAATTATCATGCGCTACTTCTGTTGATCAGGCAGAACTTATTACTCTTAAGCATCTCTTCGCCAGAATGTGAGGAACGCCATATGCGTGCTTCAGTTTTAGATGACAAATAAAATTCAAGCTGCGCGCCAGCCGCGCTTTACTTTTGACAGAAACTCCCCACTTGGGCACTTTTGGCGTTGGTGGTCGGGTGAACTCATCGCGCTTGTGCCGCAATGGTTGCGGCAATCCAGTGCAAACGCCGCTAATGAACTGTTGATAGAAGTTACTCCTCAAGCCGTTATATTGCAGCGCTGGCTGCACGGCAGCTTGACCGAGCAGGGTCGAGTTGATAGGCAATCTGGCGACAATGACACCCAAGGCATTGCTTTCCAGGTACTTTTTAGCAAGCTGCATAAACGCGATGAGCGGGTTGCGTTGTGGCTCGCTGATACTCAATGCCTAAGCAAACAGATCGAACTGCCTCTGGCAGCAGCCAAAAATCTGCGCCAAGTTCTAGGTTTCGAAATGGATCGCCATACCCCATTCAAAGCTGAACAAGTTTATTTCGATTTTCGCGTGTTGCGTGTGGACAATCAAAAAAACCGGCTTATCGTCAAGCTGGTGGTTGTACCGCGTTCAGAGATGGATAATTCACTTGACCTGCTGGAGCGTTGGGGTGCGCCAGCCAATGCTGCGTATGTTGCCAGCATTGCTGTGCCGGACGGCGATGCAATCAACCTGATGCCAACCGAGCGCAACCCTACCCAACCTTCCAAGCTGCGCGGAATCAATCCTGGGTTATTGCTGCTAACGCTGCTTCTGGCAATGACCGCCATAACCATCCCGATCTGGCAGAAGCGACAAGCCGTGATTGCCCTGCTGCCGATTGTTGACCGCGCCAAGCAGCAAGCGAGAGAAACTGACGCGTTGCGGCGCGAGCAGGAGAGACTGTCCGCAGAATATAATTTCATGCTGGATAAAAAGCAGATAATCCCGCCACTGGTGGTATTGCTGGACGAGCTGTCTCGCCTGTTGCCGGACGATACTTGGGTGCAACAATTCAATCTCAAAGGCAAGGAACTGCAAATCCAGGGGGAAACCGGCTCCTCGTCGAAATTGATCGCCTTGATTGAGAGCGCCAGGATTTTGCATAACGCCAACTTTCGCTCGCCGCTGACCAAGGGGGATATGCCAAACAGCGAGCGTTATCATCTGGCGGCAGAAATAAAGGCAGTGCCGGCAACCGGAATTGTTGCGCCAGCGCCTGAACAATCTGCACCACAACCACCATCGCCCGCTGGCGAGCCTGAAACAGGCAAGCCCGATAACGGCGCCAGTCAGTCAGAGCAACCTATATCTGAGTCCAGCAAGCTTGAAGCAGAGAAGTTTAATTCGCCATTACCGCTACGAGTTCCAGCCCTCAAACCAGCACTGCCAACTTCGAATACGCCAGTTAAACAGGCAATAAAAGCGACGCCTTATCCAGAGGCTAAACCCTGATGCGTGCCCTCAGTAAAAATCAAAGTCGTGGCCTGGCCATTGGGTTGTTAATCTTATTCCTGACGATAGGCGTTTTGCTGCTGTTCGTTCCGGCTAACATGCTGCATCGCCATTACGATCAGTCGCTGGATAGCCTGGCCGATTACTTGGGGCGTTACCGACACGTTGTAGCGACCCATGCCGAAGTCCAGTCGGCACTCGATCAAGTGAAGAGAAAAAATGGCCGCCAGCATTTCCTCAGAAACACCGGCGCTGCATTGGCCGCCTCGGAAATTCAGGAAACCGCAAAAAGTCTGATCGAGGCCAATGGTGGTAAGCTGGTCAGCATGCAGATAGTGCCATTCAAGGATGACAGCGGCTATCGCCGTGTTACGGTCAACATCCAATTTATCAGCAACATGTCCACGCTGAGAAAAATCCTTTATGCCATAGAAACAGTGCAACCCTATCTGCTGCTTGATAATGTCAGCATACGCTCGCAAGCTCATACATTGAACAAGGGCGCACCCGTGACAGAGCCCGAACTAATAGCGCAGTTCGACGTATCTGGCTATGCGTTGGTAGCGGATAGAAAATGAAATTGCCCTTCGAACCTCGCCATTTCACGAACATATTATTGTTGGTGATGATCTTGTTGCTGATCTGGACGATAGGCACCGAATTTGGTTGGGGTAACCGTATCAATGTGCCCCTACCGCAGCCAAAGTTGCAAAAAAACAGGCCGGCAGTGCTGCCATTGCAGCCGGAGTTCGTTTTACTGTCACTGGACCAATCCTATACAGAGATATTGGCACGGCCACTGTTTGTATCTAGCCGCCGTCCGCTGCCGCCCAAGTTCGTGTCTCGCCAGCACTCGCCATCATCTGCATCTACTCGCCGTCCGCCGCCTCCGCCGTCCCCGCCGCCTGTGCCTGTGGCGATAGAGCCTCCCAAACCAACCATGCGCAAAGGGCAGTTTATTTTGGACGGCATTATTATTACCAAGGACAAAAATATTGCGCTGTTACGTGAAGTTACCACCCGCAAGATGGTACGTGTCGAGCTGGGCCAAGAAATCAACGGTATGCAAGTTGAGAAATTGGAGCGTGATAAAATCACCTTCAAACAGGGCGATGAGCGCGAGGAAGTAATACTGAAAATCAAGACGGGACCGAGTCAGCCGGGAAAATCTGGTAGCCCACGTGCGCCGACGCAACTTGCCGCACCCGCCGCGCCAATGCCTGGGACGCCAGTTGCAGCTCCGGATGAGAACGTTGCTGATCCCCGGTCTGTTTTTGAACGCCGCCGTGCATTGCGACAACAACCGCCCGAATAACAAAAAATTTCTATTGAGAAGTCAATATGCTATTACACAGAAAAGAGAACGGCATGAATAAGACTTACCTGCGTTTGATACTTGTTACGATCACGCTCCCTTTACTGGGAGGGTGTGCTACTTTTTTCAAGACGTTCGAAGTAAAGAAGAGCGATGAGAAGAAAATTGATGAAAAGAAGAGCGAAGGGGTCGTGAAACCGCATTTTATTACGCGGAATATCAGCGATGCCGAGACTAAGCACAAGAAAGAGGAGAAACTTGCTGTCGTCGGTGGTTCGGAGAAGGTCAAGCTGTATCCCGGCACTGGAGTATTTGTCAATGCGCCGGCACCAGTTGCAAGCGCGGCCAAACCAGCTGCAGGAGACGAAATGATGCTCAATTTCGAGGGTGCTGACTTGCGCGAAGTAGTCAAAGCAATTGTCGGCGATATCTTCAATGAAACTTACATCATTGATCCCAAGGTGCAAGGAGTAATCAATTTACATACCAGCAGCCCCCTTCAGCGAAAGGATTTGCTGCCAACACTGGAAACCCTGCTGCGCATGAATGGTGCAGCGATCATCAGGGAAGAGGGAATTTACAAAGTGGTGCCGGCTGCTACTGCCACGCGCGGCTCGATCACGCCGCAACTGGGAGACGACAAGGTAATATTGCAAGGCGGCCGCGGTTACACCGTTCAGATCGCGCCGTTAAAATTTATCGCCGCTAAGGAAATGGTAAAGATTCTTGAGCCATTCGTTACCGAAGCGAACGCCGTGCGTATCGATGAAGCACGCAACCTGATTATTCTTTCCGGTACCGAGCGCGAATTACGACATTTACAGGATACCATCGCCATGTTCGATGTGGATTGGCTGTCAGGTATGTCAGTCGCCTTGTTCTCGCTGCAAAGTGTCGATGTGAAAACCGCCGTGGCTGACCTCGGCAAAATCTTTGGCGCCCAGGCGCTAAGCCCGTTGGCCGGAGTTGTGAAACTGGTACCCATCGAGCGCCTTAATGCCATTCTGGTAATCACGCAGCAACCGAAATATCTGGAGCAGGCAAAAATTTGGATTGAGCGTTTGGATCACACCGGCGGAACCGCTGGCGGCATGCGCTTGTTCGTTTATCCGGTACAGAATGGAATGGCTGAGAAACTGGCGGCGTTGCTCAACAATGTATTCAGCAAATCAACAGCCTCAACTTCGCTCCCGCCTGCGCTTGCCCCAGGTTTGGCTCCGGCAGAGGTAAAGTCGACAGAAACTCCCCCGGATGCAACCCCGGAACAACAAGCGGCTGCTGGCGATAGTGTCGCGGTTAAGGGAGATGTTCGCGTGATCGCCGACAAGGACAACAATGCGCTGTTGATTCTGGCCTCGCCAGCCAATTACGAAAAAATAGAAACCGCCATTCGCAAACTTGATGTGCCACCGCGACAGGTTTTAATTGATGTCACCATCGCCGAGATAACGCTATCGGGTGATTTGAAATTTGGCCTGGAATGGGCCTTCAATAATGGAAGGCACGGCAGCGGCAAGCTCGATACTGGCGGCCCCGGGATTAGCGCATTGGCTCCCGGTTTTTCCTATATGATGACTAATTCGAATGTAGTGGGCGGGGTGGCCGCTGCACTCAATCTGTTGGCAACCGATTCGCGCGTCAAGGTGATTTCCTCGCCGCATATAATGGTCACCGACAACCAGACCGCCAAGATCCAGGTCGGCGATCGGGTGCCGGTCACCAGTCAAACCCAGTCTGTTTTAGGCTCCGTCACAGGGCTTATTGCTTCAATTCAGTACATTGATACCGGAATTCTGTTAACGGTTACACCGCGCATCAATGCCGGTGGCCAAGTTACGATGGATATCAATCAAGAGGTCAGTGCTGCTTCCATAACCACAACATCTTCGATTAATTCGCCTACCATCAGCAAGCGTGCAGTAAAAACCACGGTGGTGGTTAAATCCGGCGAAACCATGGTATTGGGCGGATTAATTACAGATAACAATACCAGAGCAAGCAGCGGGTTGCCGTACCTGTCGAAAATTCCGTTCATCGGTGGATTGTTCGGTGCCCAGACCTTTGCTAATAACCGCACCGAACTGGTCCTTCTGATTACCCCGCGTTTGGTGGCTAATAACCAGCAGGCGCATGATGTCAGCGAAGAATTCCGCAAAAAACTTAGCGGCTTAGGCGATCTTTTGGAAAATTTCGGAAAGTCTAACGACATGCCAAAGAAGCCTGCCGGATTGAATGAACTTTTGGAAAGGGTTGGGAAGCCTGGCGACATACCTAAGCAAATGGACAAGCAAGTGAAACAAGCTCCTTTATACAGGTAGCTTCCCGTTTGTATTAGGAAAACCTTGGAATGCCCTAAAGTATTTCTACACCTTGCCGTAAAGTGATATGCAAGATAAATATAAATGAGATACGAAAAGTGAGTTTCTGTTCATTTTTAATTGGCAGATTTAATTTGAACAGAAGATTGCGTAGATAAATTTTAGGTAACACATTATTGAATATCAGAACCAATAAACAATCTAGTGATAACAGAATTGCTAGATCAATTTATTTTTCAATTTCGCTATGTTGTAAAAAAGAGACAACATAGCGAAAGAATTTAGATTGTCCTTGACAGCTTATTAACGCAAGAGTGACTATAGCCAAAATATAAAAACATAGATATTTTGGGTGAGCTTTTGAAAAAACGGATATGCAGAATGGCTTTTAAATTGCAACGGGGTGTGGCTGCGCTTATTCTGAGTATTGGAATGATAGGTTGTGCGGGATTGGGTGGTGGTTCAACATCATCAGCGCAAGTTGATCCGCAAAAAATGGTTGCCGATCTGGCCGCTGCTCGCTGGGAAGCCTTGATAAAAGGTGACTTCGCCAAAGCATATAGTTATCTGAGTCCGGGCACGCGTGATGTTATGTCGCTGGATTTATATAAAGCTAAAATCCGTGGTGGCATTTGGAAAAAAGCAAATGTGGATTCTGTTTCATGCGAGCAAGACCAGTGTAAGGTGTTAATGGCAATTGAGTATAGCTACCGTGATATTAAATCACTTGAGACCCGTCTGGACGAGAATTGGTTGCGTCAAGACGGGAAATGGTGGTTCGCGCCGCGTAGATGATTTGTAGTTATGGATTTAAATAGGAGGATTATGTGTATAAAAAATCACTTGTAAAATGAAACAACTATGATATACAATAACATCGCAGTAATTTCTAAAGTCGACTGTAGTAATTATTGAAGTAATACTTTATAAAAGTAAAAACTTTTTAGAAGTCAAACTTTCAACATTTCGTAATAAAATATTAAGGAGTCTAGCGATAATGCAAAAATTTAAAAGAAAATCACTGTATCTTGCTTTGGTAGCGGCGGTAAGCTCGGTTGGTATCGCAAATACAGCAAGTGCTGCTGTAAATATAAATTCAAACGGTTTAGGTCAGGTTCTGATTTATCCGTACTACACCACTCGCGCCGGAACGGATACATATCTGTCCGTAGTGAACACTACTGCTTCTTCCAAAGCCGTAAAAGTGCGTTTCACCGAAGGCAAGAACAGCCGCGAAGTACTTGACTTTAACCTCTATCTGTCCCCGCATGACATGTGGACTGCTGCGGTTGTAAACACCGGTACCGGCGCAAAGCTTGTTACCGCCGACAAGTCATGCACTGCCCCTGCGATTCCAGCTGGTGGTAAGGAGTTCGTGAACTTCGCGTATTCCGGCGCTAATCTTGAAGGTATTCAACAAAGTGGTGGAGATGGCGAGACCCAATCCTTGGATCGTACCCGCGAAGGCTATTTTGAAATTATCGAAATGGGCACAATTACAAATACCGCAATCAATACAGCTGTAACTCACGTCAGTGGTGTGCCGGCTAATTGCGCAGTGGTTCAGGCTGCAAGCATGGATATGGGCCCTTCTAGCGTTCTGATAGTGGGTGGTCAATCAGCTAGAGCCAATCCGTCAACCGGTGGCTTGGCTGGAACAGCTTCTCTGATAGGTGTTGCAGGTGGAACTGATTTTGGCTATGACCCAGTTGCGTTGGATAACTTCGCACCACCTCAAGTCCAGAATATCTGGAATCCTCCTGGCAGCATTTTCCCGGATCTGACATTCGCGGATCTTACCAGCGTAGTATTCAACAATGGCGGGACCGTGACCAGCACTTGGCTTAGCGGTGACAGCACTGTCAGCGCGTTGCTGATGCATAACAATATCATCAACGAGTTTGTTCTGGATAATGCAACCCTGTCCGGCACCGACTGGGTGGTAACAATGCCGACCAAGCGATACAATGTTCCTGTTCATAACCCGGCATTGTCGGGGGACGCCACTCAACTGTTTAGTCCATTTACCCACAAATTCTGGCTTAATGGCGCGTGCGAACCAGTTAGTCTGAGCTACTGGGACCGCGAAGAGGGTAACATCACCGTCCGTGACTTCTCTCCACCGGCACCAGGCGGCGGCACGGCCCTGTGCTGGGAAACAACCGTTGTGACGTTTAACGACAGTCACTTGTTGGGTTCGGTCAACGAAGTCAATGTTCCAGTTAACTTCCAAAATGGATGGCTGCGGATGGCCTTTAACGCTACTGGAATAGTCGTCGCTAATGGACAAACCGATGGCAATGGGTTAAATAATCCAACAGAAGCTTCCCAATTGTTAACAAGCTTTGATGGCGATACCTATATCGGTTTGCCTACCGTTGGTTTCATGTTGCAAGATTTCATCAATCAGAATGCGGCGCCTGGAATTTTGGCAACATACGGCGGCAATTTCGTTCATAAGTATACGACTGCAATATCAGCAGTTAACTAAGTCTTTACTGGTGAAGCAACGCGTAGCATGTTAGCGTGTTGGTTTAAACGGGGGTGCGAAGAAATTCCGCTCCCGTTTTTCATTAATAAATGTTATGTATATAAAATATAAAAGCATTCCAGAGAATTTTTGCAGGGAATCGCCATTCATTCCCGTATTATTACCATCCAGCGGAATAGACTTGCTACTGTAAGTTATGGCCTATATTGTGCAAAGTAGCTAGGGAGTACGATTTGAAATGAATTTTTTTGAATCAAAAGTTTGTTATATTTTCACAACCCACGCAATAGCGCTCCTCGTTTTCATGTAAACGCGATTGCGAACTGGTAGTTAAACTCTATAATTGGAGATTATTATGAATTTGAAATTGATGAACACAAAGACCGCAATTTTAGTTTTGGCATTTATGATAGCCGATTCGGGATCAGCTCTTGCTGGTACGGTAGTACTGTCCGGAGTAACGGGAAATACATGTTCTTCTTATACTGGTTATAGCGCCGATTCCAGCGGCAATCTGACGGTAACCTGCGCAGACACAGGACCAGCTCCAACTCCTACCACAGCGCCGACATGCACACTTACTGCGTCACCCGCCACAATTAGTGCAGGCGCGTCTTCCATGTTGATTGCAAATTGCAGCCCTGCTGCCACTTCCTACGTATGGGTTGGCACCAACTTTACAGGTAGTGCTGGCAATGTTTACCCGGCGAGCACAACTACTTATTCGGTTACCGGTACAAATGGTGTTGGAACAGGGAATACAGCTTCAGCAGATATTACAGTCACGGCAGCAAGCTCGACACCAAGCTCGACACCTGGTACCAGAACAGTCCCGCCGACATCAAAATCCCCTCTTTCAGACATTAGAACGTGGAATTATGCTTTCGAAACAATAAATTATATTCCACATAATGGGAAGGTTGAACCGGTGGGTTATATGGCTTATCTTAAAGTGATACAAGCTGGCAAGCCTAATCAAATCCATTTACCTAATCCTTGGTAAGTTTCAACCAAGCCTGAACGTGTTTATGTTCTCTCTCCCCCATCTTAAAGATGGGGGAGTTTTTATTTTTTTGAATTTATCTTGAGGATGAAACTAATGAGTCGTATGTTGTTAAAGCAGTACGCGGCGCTAGCCGTGATGGTTTGCTGCACTGCTCCGGCGTTAAGTGTGGAACAAGTATTAATCGAGTCCGAAAAAATCAGAATTACGAGCCTGGATTTTGAGGCGGACCTGATGCGCATTCCGCCAGAACATCGCGCGGAGGTGCTAGCAAGCAAGGCCCGCATCGCCAAATTGCTGGAAAACCTGCTAATCAACAAGACGCTGGCTGCCCAGGCGCGCAGTGCCGGAATTGATCGCGAACCTGTGATGGGCAAACAGATTGAAATGGCAGCTGACAAACTGCTGGCGCAGGAACAAATCAATCGTATCGCCAAGGAAGTTAAGATACCCAACTTTGACGCACGTGCCCGCGAGATGTACCAGGTTGATATCGAAAAATATACTGTGCCAACAAAAGTGCGTGTTTCCCATATTCTGGTAGATACTAAAAATCGTACACCGGAAGAAGCGCTGCAGCGCATCAAGCAAGTTCGCGAGCAGGCAGTTGGTGGCAAAAAATTTGAAGAGCTAGCGCTGGAATACTCTGATGATCCAAGCGCTAAAGGGAACAAGGGCGATCTTGGTTTTTTTGAAGAAGGGAAAATGGTCAAGCCATTCTCCGACGCGGCTTTTGCCATTAGCGCGCCAGGCGATATCAGCGAACCGGTGAAGACAATTTTTGGCTATCACATCATTCAGCTTCATGAAAAAAAACCAAAGCTGGTGCGTTCGTTTGAAGAGGTAAAGGAAAGAATTGTACAGGGTGAGCGCGAAAAATATTTGAACGAATACCGTAAAACGCTAGTCGGTGGGATACTGACCGATCCGTCGCTGAAATTGAATGAAGAGGCCGTCAATCGCTTCTGGACAAACCCTGATGCGAAATCAAGTGACGTTAAACCATCAGAAAAAAACAAGCCCGAGGCCGCAAAGCATTAATCCATGCAGATAAGAAATCTGTGGCCGTTCCGCTGGCTGCTGCTTAATTTTCTATCACGAGAGATTAAAAGCCGTTATGTGGGCAGCGTCAGCGGAATTTTCTGGGCGCTGCTACACCCGCTGGCGCTGCTGGCAGTGTATGCGGTGGTATTCACAGCTATTTTCAAGGTGAAATTTCCTGAGCTGGAAGGCCACAGCTTTATCCTGTTTGTTGCGGTAGCGCTATGGCCGTGGTTATGCTTTCAAGAAGGTACGCAGCGTGGTGCGCTGGCAGTGCAAAATGGCGGGGGCCTTATCAAGAAGGTCGCCTTCCCGCACGAGCTGCTGGTGTACGGTGCGGTTCTTTCCACTTATGCCGTCCATGTGGTTGGTTTTCTATTGGTGCTCGCGGTGCTTGCGTTCACAGGCAATGAGCTGCACTTTTCAGCTCTGCCGCTGGTATTGCTGCTATTTTGCATGCAGCTATTATTTACCAGCGGCCTGGCGCTCATTCTTGCTGCCTTGCAAGTGCTGCTCAAGGATGTTGAGCACTTTCTTACCCCGCTGTTCATGATCTGGTTCTACGCCACCCCCGTTCTTTATCCGGCCAGCCTGGTGCCGCAGCAGATACAGCAAGTCATTGCATTGAATCCACTATCATTTTTTATTACCAGAATTCGCGAGCTATTGATGACTGGCAATAGTCAGATCGGCTGGCAGGATATGCTAATGCTGGCTGGTAGTTTGTTGATTTTTTTGGTCGGGCGTTGGTTCTTTAATCGCTTGTCACCCTATTTTGAGGATTTTATTTAGTGCGTGAATGAATAGGTAACATGACCATCCTCTCCAAATTACAATTCCTTCTAATTTGTAACAGACACGAATATTGTGCAAATACCACTTATCAGCCTAAGCAACATCGGCAAGAATTATCCCAGCGTAGCCACTGGCGGTAACCGGTTGCGCACGATTGCGGCCTTGCTCTTCAAGCGTGGCGAGGTGCCTCATTTCTGCGCGTTGCAGGGGGTTAACCTGGAACTGAAAGCAGGTGAGTCGCTTGGCCTGATCGGCGAAAATGGTGCTGGTAAATCGACGCTTTTGAAAATCATCGCCGGTGTGGTCAAGCCCTCCACCGGCCGAGTGGTGGTAAATGGCCGTATTGGCGCGTTGCTGGAGCTGGGCAGCGGCTTCCACCCCGAATATAGCGGTCTGGAAAACATTCACCTAGCGGCCGCACTGATGGGTATGAGCAACGCAGAAATCGACAGCAAGCTGGATTCCATAATTGAATTCGCCGATATCGGTTCCCATATTGCGGAACCAATCAAGCATTACTCGTCCGGCATGGTGGTGCGGCTGGGGTTTGCCGTGGCAACCGCCATGCAACCGGATATCCTGATTACTGACGAAGTGCTGGCTGTGGGCGATGAGTCGTTCCAGAAAAAATGCATTCGCTGGATCGAAGGCTACTTGAGTCAAGGCGGGACATTGCTGTTATGCTCGCACAGCATGTTCCACATCCAGACCCTGTGCCAGAAAGCGGTATGGATTCATGATGGGAAGTTGCATATGTATGGCAACAGCTTCGACGTGACGCGAGAATATTTGACCTACCATGAAGAAAAAAATAGCAAAGCTGCGCATATGGAAAGTGTGGTGCAGCCGAGCGGGATATACCAAATTCGCAAACTTTGGTTGGAAAATGATCTGGGTGCGGTAACTACAGTGGTTGAAATGGGGGGGATATTGCACCTTTGTGGGGTAGTGCATTCTCCGGATGATCGGCCGCCAGTGATTCTGTTTGGCGTCGCCCGGGTTGATGGAACATCTATTTATGGTACTCATTCAAACGAAACTGCGTATCTTCCAAATAAAATTGCTCCTTCGCAATTTGGTTTTTGTGTTCGTTTTTCCAATCTTCAGTTATTACCGGGAAAATATACCATTCGCGCGCATGCCATGGATCCGGAAGGCTTGCGGCTTTTTGATACGGTGAATACTACAGTGCGGGTAACCGGACAAACCCGCGATTATGGCTTATGCCGTTTAGAGCATGAGTGGAAACCTGCAAGAGAAAATTTTATTACCATGGAGAATAATTAAACTGGAGTGTAGGAATAGTGATGGTTACTACTGCCAGATTTCTAGAAATGGCATGCTGGAGTTATATCGTATCTGTTCTACTTGGCTATTCCTGTTTTTTGAAATTTATTTCTCCGCTCGGTAAAATCCCGGTTAGCAACGCAACGACGGGGTACGGATGCGCAGATTTAATGGTAAGCGCTGTTTGTAAGCTGGAATTGACCCATTTATGGCGATGAAAATTACCTGATAAGGGGAAATGGGCCCCGTTGGTCACCCCACAAAATTAGCTTGCGTTTTTACAAGGATTAATATGCACCCGAAGCACCTCTACTCTGTTCATTTCGATATCGTACACGGCTGCCAATTAAAATGCGTAGGTTGTCCTAACTCGACGCTGGAGCCAGAAATCTATCGTATCTCGGTGGAGGATTTTGCGCGCTGCCTCGGCAACATGGATGTCGAGCGTATTCACTCGCTGCGCCTGTTTAATTACGGCGAACCCTTATTGCATAAGCAACTCTCTTCTATCGTTGCGCAAATTCCCAGGCAAAGTTGGAAAGTATCTGTCGTTGAAATCAGCACCAACGCGCAAAAGGTATATTGGGACGATTTCGAAGAGATGCTTAAGTTAGAGGTTGTCACCAAATTGTTTGTCAGTTGCGATGGCAACGGCACGCCAGAAAGCTACGAGCACTTACGTCCACCGTCGAAGTGGGGAAAGTTAATTGAGTTCCTGGAGCGAGCAGCCAGCTTACGCGACCGGTGGGCACCCGGGATGCAACTCTTGACGCGAACCGTCGTCCATTCTGAGGAAGATGCGCGCCGATGGGAATCTGTGTTGCGGCCGCGCGGCTGGATTCCGGAGTTCAGACGCTGGATGGCACTGCCGCAAGCGCAGGAGAATAAGACTGGACGCGTTCTCACCGTACCGCGCGGTCCTTGTACATTTGTGGCTGAAGCAAAAGAATTCGACTCACATCCCTGGTTTGGTGAGATCAATCAGCTGTATGTCGATGCCGATGGCACGGTGGTGCCCTGTTGTATGCATCCGCAGGCGGGCGTATTGGGCAACCTCATGACACAGAAATTCAGCGACATTTTAGTCGGCGAAGCACGTCGTAAATTCAAACAACAGCAGACGGATAACCGCATAGCGATGCCCGTTTGCGGCAGCTGCGACGTCGGGCCGATCGGCAACGAAGGGCCATCGTTCTGGAGCCCCATCACCTACTGGAGTGCCAACAAGAGTGAGCTGCCTGAAAAGTGAAGGGGTGAGCAAAAGCACTGAAGAATTTAATGATACGGAAAATTAACGCAAATTGTTTTTCCTGGTTAAAGTTGACATCAGTCAGGGCGAACTTTTATGGTTTTTACGTATCGTGCCAGAAAAAATCTGGCACGATTATTCCGGCTACTCGATACGGATATGCTGAAAATACTGTGGTAGATGTTCTTTCAGAAGCTGGTCAATTCGCCCGGCTTTTGGCTGGTAGATAAAAGGACGCCGCGGATAAATTCGATCATTCATCCACTGAATCGACCAATTACTCGTAGTAACAAGACACTGCTTGGCAAAATCTTCAAGTTCAAAACGCTGCTCCAGCTCCAGGCAGCCGGATAAAAAAATATCCACATAGGATTGAACAATGGGATAACGCCTGTTCGCTGTGCTAATGGTCTCTGGTTTATTGACGTAAATCCAGGCTTGCCCGGGCGACAGCAGAATGTCTTGCTTGAGTAGTGAATAATTTTCTGGCTCCACTGCTAATCGACAATAAGAAAATTCCCGCTTATCCATGGTGGTGATTTCTGTTAAATCAATCAGATAAATTGCGGCATTCAGCGCGCTCTCTTTACTCTGCACGACGCCCAAAAAAGTGGTGCTAAAACCAACCCCGCTTCCTTTAGTAAACCAGCCACGTTGATACCCATTGACCTTAACGGGATAAGCAATGTTGGCATTGGGCGTCGTTCGTTTGCGCGATTCATCTTGCATCAAGCTGCCATAGCCAATAATGTATTGCGCTTTTGCAGGGTCAGGCGCGGCATTACAATTACCACTATGGTTTGCAGCCAGTTTTTTTAATTCATCATCCGCCATGATCACTGTTTCTTGGGCAGGCTTCTGTATGCCTGCCTCTTGAGATTGCTGAACGTCATATTCCTGAGATTTATTAGCGAGTGCTGCATTTGCGCTGATTGCCAATATGAATATTGTTAATACCCAAAGCAGTGCAAAGGAATTCGATTTCTTCATATACTTTCGTCTTTGTTAATTAAATAGAGGTGCCAGATTTTGAATCTGTTTCCGCACTATGGTCACTCTGAATTTCAGCTAAAATTATTTACGCTCGTAGCGAGGCTCTAAACCCATTGGTATTTTGGATATTTGCTGTTCATTATCCAACAATCGACGGCCGATCGTCAGCACAAAAATCCTTTGTGCTGACTACAGTTGGTATTTTGAAAGTGCCAATTCAAATATTTGTCTCGCGCCCCTTTTTCCATCGCATGCATTACAAAGATTGCCAACAGTGCATTAGAATGGTCGACTAGTTTTCTGACCGGATTTTTGCTGCGTGCGTTACTGCACAGCGCAGCTACCATTGTCTGGCGCATTATTGAAGCTGGTGCACATCTCATGCCAATATTCGGCAAGTGTGAATACTCCTGGAGATAATTATGTTGGTAACATTTACATCTAAAGCATATCCCGATATAACCATGTTCGGTGAGGCAGCACTACACTTGATCAAGTTGATGGGACACAGTGGAGTAGTGCCCAGCGCTATCATGGCGGAGGATGTCCCTGCAGCACTTGATCGCTTGAAAAATGCTATCCAGTCCGAAAGCAGAGTGCCGCCTCCGGAAAAGTCCAGCGATGTCCCGGACAAAGAATCGCATGAACAAGGTGTGAGCCTAAAAAATCGGGCTTTGCCTTTGATTGAATTACTCTCAGCGGCTGCCAAAGAAAATTGTGATGTAATGTGGAAAGCAATGTAGGTATTTACGGAAGTTTTTCACCCGATCAGGGATGTCTTTTTTCAGACTTGATATTTCCAATGCTGACTTCAGTAGCATTGGAAATACATAAAATATCGGTTCGCAATCCTTCAAATTGATCCAGGGATAACAAATCGTGGCCAATAAATACCACAAAAAATATAGTGAATATAGTATTTCGTATGGAAACAAGTAAGTATAATGTGCCATGCTATGAATAATGTTCGTTGCATATTTTGGTTGCCACATTATTTATGTTTTTTCCCGTGATTTTTGAAGTTCAGGAGATGTGAAGCAATGAACCTTGATACCTATTTTTCGACACCTGTTTGGTGGGATAAGCTTGATATTGATGCTGATGCCATTTTTGATTTTTGTCATCGATTAAGGCAATCCAATCCACGTGGAAATAATCTTAGTAATGCTGGGGGATGGCAATCAAAGGAGTTTTACTATGGCGACCATCCGGAATTAACGCCTTTATTAAATGAGATTTTACTCAGATCAAAAAAATGTTTATCTGATTTTGGATATGATGACGTAAATTTTGAAACTTATATGGATAACGTATGGGTAAACATTAATAAGTTAAATAATTACAATAAAATTCATATTCATTGCTCAGCATTTGTATCTGGTGCTTATTACGTTACCGACTCTGATGCTCAAATAGAGTTTTACAGGAATTTTCAGGAACAATATTCAATAGAATCTTTAGCGCCCATTTCAGAGCTTAACGCAATTAATGCGCCAAAATTTTCATATCCGGCAAGAAAAAATCATTTAGTTATGTTTCCATCCTGGTTGCCCCATTCAGTCGAGCCCAACCAGGAAGACATTGAAAGAATATCAATATCTTTTAATGTAAGAATAAGAAAAAAAGGAACGGCAGGATAAAAGTTGAACCCTCATTCAAGGCTGTTGGATACCCGGATTAGGTTTTTGGATAGTCTTCAGCGCATCCGCCACGGTCGGGTAGAGCAACATTATTTTCAACTCGCGTTTCATGCGCGTGTTCGTCAGGCGGCGTGATTCATTAATGAACGAAAGCAAGGTCTTTGGCAAGGTCTGTTGCGCCTGCTCACGGCTGATGCGTGGCGCATGCGGTAAACCAAATGCATCTGCCACGCTATCAAAATAGTCACCCATCTTAAGTCCGCTGTCATCACTGGTGTGATACACCCGATTCGGTTTTGCATGGCGTAATGACGCAGTCACGAGACGCGCGAGATCGTCTGCATGAATGTGATTAGTATGGCTATCTTCTGCTGCCACGATTACCGGTGTGCCTTGCTGCAAGCGTTGCAGCGGTAGCCGATCCGCCGCATAGATACCCGGCACACGCAGGATAATGGCACGCACTCCGGTGCGTTTTGCCCAGCTGCGAATTTTATTTTCCGCGTCCACTCTGCGCTGAGCGCGCGCAGTTTGCGCATTCAGTGTATGGGTCTCCGTGACAGATTCCCCGGCGCAGTCGCCATATACCCCGCTGGTGCTGATATATACAATACTCTCGGGTAGTGTACCGCGCGATAATACGGCTAGCAGATTGCGGGTGCGTGTATCGCTTTGGCCAGTATTCGGCGGCGGCGCAAAATGCAGCACGGTGTGCGCCAGCCCGGTCAGTCGTCGCAGGCTGAGTGCATTATCAAGATCGCCCGGCAACGGGGTGATGCCTGCCTTATGTAACTCAGCGAAACGCTCAGTATTGCGTAGCAGCCCAAACAAGCGGTAATGGCCGCTTAACAGGCGCGCAACCCGCATGGCGATATCGCCGCAGCCAACAATCAAGATTCGTTTCATTGCATGATTATGCGTTAAAATTAGCGTTTTTGCGCATGTGGCAAACGAGATATTCATGGCATTCAACGTTCTCATTAAACCCAGCGATCATAGTTTCATCATGGAAGCCGACGAAACCATCCTTGAAGCGGGGCTGAGGCATGGCTTTATTTTGCCTTACAGTTGCCGTGACGGTGTATGCGGGACATGCAAGGGTTTGCTGCTGCAAGGCACAGTGGATTACGGCAAGCATGAGGACAGCATACTGAGTGAAACAGAGAAAGCAGCGGGCATGGCCCTGTTTTGCTGCGCCAAACCTACGTCCGATCTAATCATCGAGTGCCGCGAAGTGAATGCCGCAAAAGACATCCCGGTGAAAACCCTGCCTTGCCGCGTACACAAGCTGGAACGACTTGATGACGTGATGGTGCTTTACCTCAAGCTGCCTGCCAACGAGCGTTTACAGTTCCTTGCGGGACAATATATCGATATTCTTATGAAAGGCGGTAAGGCGCGTAGCTTTTCGCTGGCCAATGCCCCACATGATGACGAGTTTCTGCAGTTGCATGTGCGAAACATTTCGGGTGGCGAGTTCACCAAGCATGTTTTCACGCAAATGAAAGAGCGCGACATCCTGCGTTTCAAGGGGCCGCTAGGTTCTTTTTTCCTGCGCGAAGATAGCAGCAAACCCGTAGTATTTGTCGCCAGCGGCACCGGCTTCGCACCAATCAAGTCCATCATCGAACACGCACTGTACGTTGGTGTGAAGCGTTCCATGCATTTTTATTGGGGGGCGCATAAATTGAGTGGCCTCTATATGCTCGATAAAGCCAAGGAATGGGAAACTCATGGCATAAAATTTACTCCGGTCTTGTCGGGAGCGTTGCCATCGGATAAATGGCAAGGCAGGACGGGCTTCGTGCATGAGGCAGTGCTGGAAGATTACCCCGATTTGTCCGGCTACCAAGTGTATGCCTGCGGTGCTCCAGTAGTAGTGGAAGCAGCACACCGCGACTTCACAACCTTGCGCGGATTGCCCAACGAGGAATTCTTCTCAGACGCGTTTACTCCTGCAGTCAAAGCTTGATTTTAGGCGCTCTCAAGGGCTTGCCATAAATCCCTGTTTTCATTTGTACCTTGTTTAGGGGAGTTGATGTTGGCAACAAATAAATTTGTTGCCAACATCATAAAACGCTTAATCCCAGCTGTTAATGAGCCGAATGTATTCGGTTATCACGGATTGTCGCGGGCAATATCATTCCACATGAACTGGATGCGGTGCAACTGTGCGTACACATCCCCCTTGGCAAGCAATTCCTGGTGAGTACCGATTTCGACAATCTCACCTTTTTGCAATACGACAATTCTGTCGGCTTTTTCAATAGTGGATAAACGATGAGCAATTACCAACGTGGTGCGCCCATGCATTAGGGTTTCTAGCGCAGCTTGCACGTGACGCTCAGATTCGCTATCCAATGCAGATGTGGCTTCATCCAGAATCAGAATAGGTGCGTTCTTGAGAATAGCGCGAGCAATGGCAATGCGTTGGCGCTGTCCGCCAGACATGCGCACCCCCCTTTCACCCACCAGTGTCTGCAAACCTTGTGGCATTTCACGAATAAATTCCATTGCATGGGCAGCCTGCGCGGCGGCGATTATTTCTGCCTCCGGTACTTTGCGCATCTGACCATAGGCGATGTTGGCTGCAACGGTATCATTGAATAGCACCACATCTTGGCTAACCAGTGCGATATTAGCGCGCAGGCTGGCCAGCGTGAGCTCTGCAAGGTCATAACTGTCCAGTGTGATGCGTCCGCTATTCGGGGAATAGAAGCGCGGTACGAGGTTGACCAGAGTGCTTTTGCCACCGCCTGAGGCACCAACCAGCGCGACTGTTTGCCCTGCAGGAATTTCCAGGTTAATGTCACGTAGTGCCAGCTTTTCGCCTTCCTGATAAGAAAAGTTTACATGCTCAAATTTCAGTCGGCCAGAGGCATGTGTAATTAATTTCTTGCCGGCATCTACTTCACTTGGCGTATCAAGCAACTCAAACACGCTTTCCGAAGCCGCCAGTCCGCGCTGCAAATGTTCGCTGACGCTGGCGAGCCGTTTCAGCGGCGGCGTCAACATCAACATGGCTGTAATGAAGGAAAGGAAGCCGCCCACCGTTGTTTCATCGCTGCGCGATTGTTCGGTAGCGAGATAAACGATGACTGCAAGCGCCACTGCTGCCACCATCTGCACGATGGGTATATTGGCGGCGGCGGCGGTGGCCTGTTTCATGGTGTGACGGCGCACCCAGTTAGCCTGACTGCTAAAACGCTGGCTTTCATACTGCTGTCCGCCGAAAAGTTTAACCACCTTGTGCGCGGTCACACTTTCTTCAATCACTTGGGTGATGTCTCCCATAGCGCGCTGCGAATTGCGGCTGGCTACACGCAAGCGGCCGCTGATGGTTTTTATGATAAAGACAATGACTGGCGCCATTATCAAGCTGAGTAGAGTGAGCTTCCAGTTGAGGTAAAAAAGCCAGCCCAGCAGCCCAGTAATCATGAGGGAATCACGGATACCAATTGTCACTACGGTTGTAGCGGCAGCTGTTACCTGTGTTACATCAAAGGTCAATTTTGAGATTAGGTTGCCAGTCGCATGGTCATCATAAAAGCGCGCAGGCAGGGAAAGCAGCTTGCTGAACATTTCGTCACGCAAGTCCATCACGACCTTATTTCCCACCCAAGTAATTGTGTAGGTGGCAACAAAAGTAGCCAATCCGCGTACAAGGAAAATCGCCAAGATGAACAGAGGAATCAATCGAATGATGGTTTCATCTTTATGCACGAAAGTGCCGTCTAGCATGGTTTTCAGCAAAACCGGCAATAGCGGCTCGGTGGCCGCGGCCACCACCATGCCGAGAATGGAAAGTGCAAATATGCGCCAGTAGGGTTTGACATAGTCGAGCAACCGCAAATAAAGCTGTGAACTGGTCATATTTATAGCGCGCACGCTAGATTTGCTATGTTATTTAATTCTTTCGACCTGATTTGCATTGCACCGTAAGTTGCCTCTAAGACTCTGAAGCAGGTATGCATAAATGGTGTGCTGCGAGCGGGCCGACTGATAATTGGCCTAAGAAATTCTTGTGTATTGATTCAGCCTTTTGATAGCCGGCTATCATTCACTTACTGTAAAGAGCAGTCGTTTTACTGCATTTTTTCCCGCCTTATCAACTCTTGATTGTTAAAGTTAGTAGCAAAAATTGTTTGCTGCACCGACGGCAAAGAGAAAGAAGCGCATGCAGACTTGCGTGCGCCCAGTGGAACAACCCCGTAAGCTGCGAATGATCAGCCCTGTTCAATAATTCAATGGCTGCATTCACAGCCTACATTAATTTGGCTTGTTGATGCCTGGCGTAGGGAAAGGCCAAGTTGCAGCCGGGCGCACGGATGTCGGAGCCAAAGGAGTCGGAACTGTCTTAATTTGGACAACAGGTTCCTTTTCAGGAGTAGCCGTTTTAGCTGCGGGCTTCTTGGCTGCTACTGCCGGTTTAGCTGCGGGCTTCTTGGCTGCTACTGCCGGTTTAGCTGCAGGCTTCTTGGCT
>NZ_CAKMHQ010000023.1 GCF_927312905.1 Candidatus Nitrotoga sp. 1052 | reverse complement strand
CGGAAACTACGCACCGGACTCTGCTGTGCGGTGAATTATTCAGCGTTTCCCTAAGTAATTGAAGATTTAGTCTATAGAATCCCAATAGTTTTTCTTGAATATTGAAAATTATATAGCGCCAGCCTGATGTGCCTGCTCATCTGCATGGTAGCTGCTGCGCACCATCGGCCCGCAGGCTGCATGTGAAAATCCCATTTCCAGCGCGGACTGTTCGAACATTTTGAAGGTGTCCGGATGGACGTAACGTAACACCGGCAGATGACTGTCGGAGGGTTGCAAGTATTGTCCCAGCGTGAGCATTTGTACATCGTGTGCGCGCATGTCTCTCATTACCTGTAGCACCTCCTCGTCAGTTTCGCCCAGTCCCAGCATCAAGCCGGATTTTGTAATTACTTGTGGAAAGCGCGTTTTGAAATCTTTTAATAATTTGAGCGAATGAGTGTAGTCTGCGCCGGGACGCGCTAGTTTGTAGAGGCGCGGCACGGTTTCCATATTGTGGTTAAGTACGTCAGGCAGACTATTCGCCAGAATGTCCAATGCGTTTTCCAGGCGGCCACGAAAATCCGGTACCAGTGTTTCCAGCTTGGTCTGTGGTGATGTAGCGCGAATGGCAGTCAGACAATTGACGAAATGTTGTGCGCCACCATCCCGCAGATCGTCGCGATCCACGCTGGTGATAACCACGTATTTGAGCTTGAGTATCGCAATGGATTGCGCCAGATGTGCCGGTTCGTTAGCATCTGGCGCCAGCGGTTTGCCGTGCCCTACGTCGCAGAAGGGGCAGCGTCGAGTACAGAGGTCACCTAGAATCATGAAAGTGGCCGTACCTTTGCTGAAACATTCGCCAATATTGGGGCAAGATGCTTCTTCGCACACAGTGTGCAATTTGTGTTCACGCAGCAAGCGCTTGACGTCGTGATAACCTTGCCCGCTGCCGGATTTAACGCGTATCCATTCTGGTTTGCGTAGTCGTTGCTCTAGCTGAACAATTTTGATTGGATTACGTGTTGTTTTAGCTGCGCCAGTTTGCTTTTCTATAGTCATTATGATTTTTCCTTTTTGCTAGTTTGCATGCAAGGCGTGCTCTTACATAAGCCATTGTTTATTTTATTGTAGGAGCATGCCTTGTGTGAAATCTTGATGATTCGCAGGAGCCTGCTTCTGCAAATGTGCATGATTGGGCGGATTTCTCTGATTTATGTTGCTGCAATAATTCGATCAAATTCTGTGCAAGTTGCAGTTCCAGTTCGGACCGCGGAGCGCAGATACCCAAGTCTTTTGCCTGGATAACACGCAACCCGGCAAAGCCACATGGGTTGATGTAAGCGAACGGGGCAAGATCCATGTCTACGTTGAACGCCAATCCGTGATAGCAGCATCCATTGCGAATTTTTAATCCGAGTGCGGCAATTTTTGCGTTATCTACATACACGCCCGGTGCTTCCTCCCGCCCCTGTGCTATTACGCCGAATGGTGCAAGCAAATCTATCACAGCCTGTTCCATTAGCCGTACCAGCCCGCGCACGTTAAGTTTCCAGTGGCGTAAATCCAGCATAAGGTAGGCGACGATCTGGCCGGGGCCGTGGTAGGTAATCTGGCCGCCGCGGTCGATCTTGACCACCGGTATATCGCTGGCATGCAGAAGATGTTCCGGTTTTCCTGCCAAGCCTTGGGTATAGACTGGAAAATGATGTAGTAACCAGATTTCGTCTCGCGTGTCGGCGTTACGTGCACCGGTGAACTGTTTCATTGCTTGCCAGGTTTGCTGGTATTCGACCAGACCTAGATGTTTAATCAGCGGTACCATTTCACTAAAGTACCATCACTACTTGTGGGTGGTCGCACAGTTCTTGATACAGCGCATTGAGTTGTTCGCGTGAAGTGGCGCGCACGGTGCAGGTCAGGCCGATGTAGCGTGCGCCGCTACTGGGGCGCATTTCCATGGTGGCGGCGTTAAAGTCGTGATCGTAACGGATTACTACTTCCGCCACTGCTTGCGCGAAGCCTTGGTGCGATAGCCCTAACACCTTGATTGGAAAGTCGCATGGGTATTCGATAAGGCTGTCAGTAAGTGCCATGGATAACTTGGTAAGTTTAGGTTCTTCTATCCCCACGAAGGCAGGGATCCAGCTTGCTTATTTGATGGCAGTTCGATCAAATTTATTACCCCGCTATCTACCAAGTTGTTGGCTGACTGCACGGGAATGTCGGGCTCTTCTACTACGTTTTTCGCATCACGTCGCGCTTGTAGTCCTGATAATGCTTATGTAATTTGGCGAACATCACCCCCGGTTTGCCATCGCCTACCGGTTTATTATCCAGTGTGGTGATGGCAAGCACTTCCTTGGTGGAGGAGGTGAGTAATAGCTCGTCGGCGTTGAATATTTCGTCCTTGGCAATCTTGCGAACTTCATGAGGGATGCTGTTGGCAGCGGCGATTTCCAGCAATACGTCGTAGGTGATTCCAGGCAGCATAAGATTGTCTTTAGGCGGGGCGAGAAGGACGCCATTTTTTACCAAAAAAATGTTGCTGGCTGCGCCTTCAGTCATGAAATCATCATCACGGATCAAAATAGTTTCGGCACAGCCAGCGTCTATAGCCATTTGGCGTAGCAGCACGTTAGGTAAAAGTGAAATGGCCTTGATGTCGCAACGCAGCCAGCGGTTATCCGGCGCGCTTATTGCCCCCACGCCGCTGGTAAGTAACGCGGCAGGTGGTGTGAGAAGCGGGTTGCTCATCATGAATATGGTCGGCTGGACCGAAGGGTTGGGGAAAGCATGGTCGCGTTTGGCCACCCCGCGCGTGATATGCAGATATAAATACTGATCTTCGGTTGTGTTGCATTCGATCAGATCCGTGATGAGCTTAGTCCATTCCAGGTCACTGTGCGGGTTTGTCAGGCGTATGCCGTCCAAGCTGAATTGCAGGCGCTTTAGATGTTCGGCCAGACGGAAAGCAAAGCGTGAATACACCGGGATAACTTCATATACGCCATCGCCGAAAATGAAGCCACGATCCAGCACAGGAATGCGGGCTTCTTCAATGGGCATGAATTGCCCGTTCAAATAGACTGTCATTTTATGATCCTTAAAGAAGCCTTTATTTGAAAAGTAAACGGATACTGTCCCAACCGCGCGAAAATACATTGGCCAGCGGCATCGGCTCCAGCGCGACCAGCTTGTAATCGGCATATGGTTTGCCGCCCAGGGTAATTTTTATCATGCCGATTTTTTGCCCACCAGCAATCGGCGCAATAAGAGGCTGTTGTGTTTCCATGGTTGCCTTCAATTGTGCCATTTGTCCCGTAGGGATGGACAGGAACAGGTCGCTGCGGAATCCCACTTTGACCTTGCTCTCGGTGCCTTTCCACAAACGTAAGCTGGCTACCGGTTCGTTCTTCTGATATAGGCGCACTGTTTCAAAATTTTGGAACCCGTAATTTAGTAGTTTCTGGCTTTCGGTTGCTCGCAAGTTGTCGGTGGATGCGCCCAGCACCACTGATATCAGTCGCCGCTGGTTGCGCTTGGCCGAAGCCACTAAACAGAATCCTGCACTTTCTGTATGTCCTGTTTTCATTCCGTCCACATAGGGATCCATCCACAATAAGCGGTTGCGGTTGGCTTGATTGATATTATTGTACTGATATTCGCGCAAGCTATAGAGCGGATAGTGTTCGGGAAAGTCGCGCACTATGGCGGCGGCGAGTAGCGCTGTATCATACGCACTGGAATAGTGCTGTGGATGCGGCATTCCGGTGGCGTTGATGTAATGCGTGTTGCTCATGCCCAATCGTTGCGCTTCCTGGTTCATCAGTTTGGCGAAGTTTTCCTCGCTGCCAGCTATGGTGGTTGCCAACACGCGCGCTGCGTCGTTACCAGACTGTACGATGAGGCCGCGCAGTAATTCAGCAATTGTTACTGGTTTATTTTTGTCGAGAAACATGCGTGATTCCAAGCCTTGGGCGCGCAGTGCTTCTTCTGAAGGGATTATTGTTTGGTTCAGCGAGAATTTGTTCAGCTTTAGGGAGTTGAAGGTCAGATAGGCCGTCATCAGCTTGGTAATGGATGCTGGTTCGGTGCGTTCATTGCCGTTTTGGTCGACCAGAATCTGATTGCTGGTAAAGTCGTATAGCAGATAGGATTTTGCTGCCAGCACTGGAGCGGGCGGCAGGTTGGCTAGCTGCGCCTGGGCAAACAATGGAAATAACAGAGCGATGAGAAACGACAGCGTAAACTTCATATTGAGACCAGTAACCAAAACCGTGATTATAGACGTGTGGGATTGGTTGGGCTATGGGGTGAGTTTGATTGCCTAGGTTAAATGCGCCGGAAAACCGCGTATCTTAATCAATATATTGCTGAAGCTTGCTCCGCTTGTTCAGCTACTTGTACGCCAATTTCCTCAGCCTTGCTCGGATCTATGCCCAAAACTTCCCAATCCTTGTCGCTGATGTTGGCATCGACGTGTTCATGAATGCCAAAGGAAGCCAGCAATTTTTCTGCCAAGCTAATCATGTGCACTATTGGTTGTCCCGCTGCCGCCTCGACTTCATCCGGTGTATGGTGGTAGCGTAGCACGGCTATAATTTCATCCGGCAAATTCCAGTGGCGCGCTAGTTCCGCCCCCAATTCGTCGTGGCATATTTCCAGCATTTCCCGTTCGATACTCAGCACAGGACTATCAGATTCTGCTGACAACAGGACATGCAGGTCATCGCTCCGTTTGGGATCCAGGAAAGCGAGCGCAAGATAGCCTATGTCGTGCAGTATGCCGGCTAAAAAAACTTGGTCATCCTTAGGACGGATCTTTGCGGGCATGGCACGAGCGATGGCAAGCATGGCAAACGCGATGCCAAAGCTATGTAACCAAAGATCCTGTGTCTTAAACTTACCCGTGGCTACTTTGGTCGACAAGGACATGATCGCGATGCTAGTCGCAATCGATTTGACACGGTTTATGCCCAGCAATATCGCAGCCTCTTTTACTGATGTTGTTTTTCGTGCGGAGCCAAGCATTGCTGAATTGGATAGCCCGATAATTTTTGCTGAGATTTGCGGGTCTTGCTCGATCAGCATTAACATTACCCGTTCGTCTTCGTCGGAATTTATCTGTAGTGCCAGCAGCTTTTGCGCAATGACCGGCATGGCGGGCAGCGCATCAATATGTTTGACAGCCTGTCTAAGATCAATATTTTGGTTGCTGGGAGCTATATGTGTGCTGTTGGTCGACATGTTTTATTCCTCGAGTTTATTCTGTTCGTTATTGTAAAGTGCGAAATGCTTACGGCTAACATTTTAGCCAAATTGCTGTCGGAAAAAGCTTATATTTCGCTAAATTCATGTAGATGTTCGGTTTTCTGGATTCTATTGTAGAGGGCATGCTTGCCTATTTTCGCGCAATTCCTGTATCTTACTGTACATCTTTTAAATTAAGGAGACTCAAATGCGTTACGCAATTGCAATCGTCATGTTGTTTTGTGCGGCACAAGCATGGGCAGAAAATGTGGTAGTAAGCGACGCATCGGCGCGCGCCACGGCACCGGGACAAGAAAGCGCCGCAATACGGTTTTCCATTACCAGCAAGAAAGAAGCACGGCTGATGGCGATTGTCAGCCCGGTTGCGGGTGCAGTCGAAATTCACAGCATGACGCATGATAACGGGGTTATGAAAATGCGTGCCATTGAATTTCTGCCGTTACCTGCAGGCAAGATGGTTAAGCTGGGAGTGAGCGGTAATCATGTGATGTTGCTTAACCTCAAGAATCCGCTTAAAGCGGGTGACAGTGTGCCACTTACCATTACCGTTGAGTTCGCCGATAAGCACAAGGAGAAGATTAATGTGAATGCCGAAGTTAAACCACTCACCGCAAGCAGAAATGAGCACGAGCATCATAACCATTAGTATTAATCATCATTGAGTAAACGGGGGCTGCGCGTGTAATGGGCGGCTTGGTGCCGCCCGTTTGTTTCGTGCTGCAATGATGGTGGACTTCTGGGGTAAAATGCGCGCCTGTTTAGCGAAGGAAAACATCATGTCACTTACCCCTGCCACCGCCGTCCAGAAAGCTCATACGCTGTCTGAGGCGTTGCCATACATCCAACGGTTTTTTGATAAAACTATCGTAATCAAATATGGCGGCAATGCCATGACCGATCCAAAGCTGCAGGAAAGTTTTGCGCGCGACGTGGTATTGCTCAAGCTGGTCGGCATGAATCCGGTAGTCGTTCATGGCGGCGGGCCGCAGATCAACGATCTACTTCAGCGCATTGGTAAGCAAGGGGCATTCGTTCAAGGCATGCGCGTCACGGATGAAGAGACCATGGATGTGGTCGAAATGGCGCTGGGCAAGGTCAACAAGGACATCGTTAACTTGATTAACCGGTATGGTGGCAAGGCGGTGGGGCTGACCGGGCAGGATTCCTCATTTATCCGTGCGGACAAGATGCTGCTGGAAAGCCGCGATGAGCCGGGCACGATGCTAGACATCGGTCTAGTGGGAGAAATTAATTTAATTGATCCATCCATCATAACTTTCCTCGATTCTGGCGATTTTATTCCAGTCATTGCGCCGATTGCTGTAGGGCCGGATGGTGAGACACTGAACATTAATGCCGACGTAGTGGCGGGCAAGTTGGCGGAAGTGCTGAAAGCAGAAAAACTGGTGCTGTTAACTAACACGCCGGGCGTGCTGGACAAGAGCGGCAAGCTGCTCACCGGCCTGACACCGAAACAGATCGACGAACTGGTGGCGGACGGTACGCTGTCCGGCGGCATGTTACCGAAGATCAGTTCGGCGCTGGATGCCGCGCGCGGGGGAGTGAGGTCGGTGCACATCATTGATGGCCGTGTGGAACATGCGCTGTTGCTGGAAATTCTGACCGACGAAGGTGTGGGCACGCTGATTAAAAGTAAATGAGTCGTATCGTCTGGATTTTTGATCTGGATAACACATTGCACAATGCCGTGCCGCACATTTTTCCGCATATTAACCGCAGTATGACCGCTTACCTGCAACAGCATCTGAAGCTGGATGTACAGGCGGCGAACGAATTGAGAATGCATTACTGGCAACGTTACGGCGCGACTCTAAGTGGCATGATGCGGCACCATGCTACCGACCCCGATCATTTTCTGTGGCATACACACCAGTTTTCACAGTTACCGCAGATGGTGTTGTGTGAAGCGCGCTTGCGCCATGTATTGAAAAGATTGCCGGGCAAGAAGCTGGTATTTTCCAACGCACCGCAGCACTATGCACATGCCGTGCTGCAATTGTTGCGTATAGATGATTTATTCGACGATGTGTTCGCCATTGAGCATACGCGTTACCAGCCCAAACCACAGTTAGCAGGTTTTATACGATTGTTACGCAAGCATCGCTTGAATCCGGCGCGTTGCGTGATGGTGGAAGATAGTGCGGAAAACCTGCAGACTGCCAAACGTCTGGGAATGTTTACCGTGTGGGTGAATGCTACATCCCGATTACCAGCTTATGTGGATGTGAAGATTCGCGATGTGATGAAGTTGCCGCGCATTTTATCGCGGCTGAATTGAAGAAGAAAGCATGGCCGCCAAATCGGCAAGAGCGGCTTTGTGCGAGATCCGGTGACACAGTGGTCGCAGCAATGGGTCATTCTTTCTCGAAAATGATTGGTATGCAAATAACAGGAGCTTCACCATGATATTGATTCTTGCTTCCAATACCAACCAGCAGAGCGGAGACTATCAGCAGCTGATTGCGTATCTCACCGGGTTGATGGGTGTTCAGATACGCGTGCATGTTGAGCGCGGTACTGAGCAGGTATTAACTGAGATTTACCTCATCGGCAACACTAAGCCGCTAGACATCAAGGACATGCAAAGCTTGCCCTGTGTCGAGCGTGTGGTGCGCGTGTCGGAGGAATATCGTATCCTTGGGCAGCATAAAGATGACCCGCGTCCAACGCATTTCGACTATAACGGCGTGCGCTTTGGCCAGGACACGCTCAACGTGTTTGCCGGACTTTGTGCGGTGGACAACGCCGAACATGTTGAAATCATGTTAAAAGCATTGCGCGATAATGGCCAGGTTTGCACGCGTATGGGCGCGTACAAGCCGCGCACCAGCCCCTATGCTTTCCAGGGGCATGGCAAGAATTGTTTGCCGTTTGTTTTCGACTTGGCGGGGAAATACGGCATAAAGGTGATTGCGATGGAAATTACGCATGAGTCGCATCTCAACGAAATCCGCGCAGCATTGCAGCAGACCGGCAACCCCACTGGCGTGATGTTACAGATTGGTACACGTAATACACAGAATTTCGAGCTGCTGAAAATCGTTGGGCGCCAGCAGGAATTCCCGGTGCTGCTTAAACGCGGCTTTGGCATCACGCTGGATGAATCACTCAACGCCGCCGAATATCTGGCATCTGAAGGCAATCGCAATGTGGTGTTTGGCTTGCGTGGTATGAAGACCAACATGGGCGATCCGCACCGCAACTTGGTGGACTTTGCGCATGTGCCGGTGGTCAAGCGTCTGACCCGGATGCCAGTATGCATTGACCCATCGCATTCCGTTGGCACGCGCAGTGCCGCGCCAGATGGCATTCTCGATTTGATGCATATCACCGCGCAGGGGGTGATGGCCGGCGCCAACATGGTGCTGGTGGATTTTCATCCAGTTCCCTTAAAGGCTCTGGTGGATGGGCCACAGGCATTATTGCTGAAAGAATTGCCGCACTTCCTTGAGGATGTACAAATTGCGCGCGATGCGTATCTGAAGCGTGTGGCATTGGCGCAACGTTTTGCGCAGTGAATGGATGCCTTGCACTTCAGCCTGTTTCGTTCCCTTCGCTTTATTCTTCCCGCTTGCCGGAGATGAGTGTGAGAAGCGAGGGTAAAAGTAATTTTATTATTGTAAAGCGTGCCATTTTTTTCTGCCTGCTGCTGTTTTGCGCAACTTCGCAGGCCACGACGCCATTTACTGTCACCGATGCTAGTGGCACGCAAGTAGTATTTGCCACACCGCCGCAGCGCATTATCTCTTTAGCCCCCAACCTTACCGAACTGGCTTATGCCGCAGGCATGGGCAGTCATATGGTGGCTGTTACGGCATACAGTGACTATCCACAGCAAGCCAAACAACTGCCGCAAGTAGGCGATGCATTTCGACTCGACTGGGAACGTTTGGTTGCGTTAAAACCCGATCTGGTGCTTGCATGGGGCAGCGGCCTGTCATCGCGTGACCGCGCCACATTTGAAAAGCTGAAGTTGAAAGTGCTGGTACTGGAACCACGCCGTCTTGATGATATTCCCAAGGCCTTGCGCTTGCTGGGACGCGTCGCCGGCATTGAGGCTGTAGCCGAAGCTGCTGCGCACGCCTTCGTGCAGCAGCTTGATACCTTGCGCCGGCAATATGCTGGGCGCACTAAGGTGCGCGCCTATTTTCAAATTGCCGCAGCGCCGCTGCTTACGGTGAACGATGCACATATCATCAGTGACGTGCTGAGATTGTGCGGTGCACAGAACGTATTTGCCGCTGTGCCCTTGTTGACTCCTGCCATTTCGAACGAGGCACTGGTAAAAGAAAATCCGCAGGTGATGCTGGCTGTCGCCGCCACGCATGAACAGGAAGAAGAGACGAAAAGAATATGGCGCGGGTTGCCGTTGATTGCTGTCCGACAAGGTCGCATGGCTTTCATTCACCCCGACCTGATCAGCCGCTCCACGCCGCGCATTCTGCTTGGTGCAAAACGGATATGCGAACAGATAGAGTCAGCTCGGCATTAAGAGGGTTGAGCGCATTGCGTAGCGAGGCGAATTACACTGTCGCAAATTCGTCCTTATGTTCCTGCGGTTTGTTCTGACAAAAACCAATAGCGATGACGCAGTGTTCGCAATACACCAGCAGCAAGTCAATATTTCTCTTTCTCGACCGTGACCTTTAAATTTTACAGCCACAACCCATTTTTCGTCATGCCAATCACGTCAACTTTCGGCGGGTAGCCATGACCATCGGGAAACTGACAGCTTCCCTGAATAGCACCATCACATAAAACAAAAGCATGGGCACAATGTGCAATAAAGCGCGATTGATCGTAGTATAGTCTTCCACCCATGCTTGAACATGGGTAAAAAAGAAAACTACCGCGAGAAACGAAACAGCGCTGAGCAGCAGAACAGTCATACTTCTAAAAGAGGGGGCAAGAAGCCGCGGAAACGACAAAACAAGCGCCGCCGCTACCAGATACCAGAGTAGGTGCCAGTTGTCCATCACCATCATGTTTTGCCAAAATGGCTGCCACTCCGCCGCGAAGCGCAGATGCACGTGATAGCCAAACAAATGAAAATCTTTTTCTTCAAGAACAAACAAAGTTGCCACGCCTGCTACTGCCAGCACGGACGTCCCCACTAGCCCAGCACGCGGCATGAACACAATCAACAACGCGGGAAGAAAAGTCAACGCCCATGCAATGCCAGGTTGCTTGATCAAGATGCACCCTAACCCAAACAGCAATGCCATGGCCCCCTGCCAGAAATCGCGCTTCCTGGTCCAGTGAAAAAAAGCCATTGCTGCTAAGCCGTAAAACGCTCCCATATATAAATCCGCATATCCTGCCAAAGCCACATGAACATCCAGAATAGGAAGTGAAAGCAGGAAATAGGTAAACATCAGAGCAAACAATGGTGATACCTGCCATTGCCTGGCCTGACCATAAAATGCCAAGCCCAGGGCGACCGCGCATAGTAGCCAAGGCAAGTTCATCAGAGAATCGTCCCATCTGCCCAGGCTGTAGCTCATCCATACTTGTATTAGCGGTATGGCAGGAGGGTAGTGGGGGGCTGCATCAGTGTAAGCGCCTGCTAATTCGCCGCCAAGCCAAACGTCAGCGGGCACGAATGCAGCCAAGTGCCCAAGTTCATACCAAACTCGAGCCTTGGTCGCCCACTGCGACCAGGCATCCCAAGGAAACAGCGGACGCCACACAATCTCCAGCCCTAGCCCTGCCAGCCGTATCACAATAGCGGCCAACACGACGGCATAAACGATTTTTCGCCACCCGGCCAAGCTGTGCCAATCTGCTCCGGGCCGCCTGATTCGCCAAGGTTCCTTACGACCAAGCCAGGCACCGGCCACTGTCAATAATAAAAGTGCAAGACCAATACTGGAGAACCCAAGGCGGATTTCCAGCGCATCCAGCAAACGCATCACAAGCGTGGTTAATAATATTCCGCCCAGATAGCCATACCCCAAGAGCGTCGGCCATGTGATACCGGTGGCCCTGAGCCAAGGTGTACGCAACCACACTACCCCCAATAGCCAAGGCAAACACAAGCCAGCCACTAACGTAAATAATTCCATTTAACGCACCTTGAACAAAGCATTGCCCTCAGCCAAGAACAGCAAGTCGGCTTTTAGAGATTGTCCTTCACCCCACATTAATGATTGATGTGGACGGTCATATTTCACGCCCTTTTTTGCGAACAGGGCAATATAGTCCCCGGTTTTGATCTGCGATGCCGGAGGCAGGTCATTAAGAGCTAGCACGTTATGAGGATATAAATGGTAAGCGCCCTTTCCCCGCGAGTAGGCGTCATCGGAAAAATAAAGGATGCGGCCATTAGCAGGAGGCAACTTTGCTTTCACTTTCCTCATGAAGTCGAACAAGGCGCCGTCTTCGGCAGCAAGATGTTTGTCTTCCCAGGTTTTACCGGCAAATTGCTGGTGCGTCAGCTCCAGTTGCTGAAACAAGTTTGCCTGCCAACGGATATCCAGTGTGAACCAGCCGAGAAATACCATGCCCCACACCATGGCAACATTTAGGGGCATGATTTTTGCTATGGCCAAGATTAAATTCAAGGCCAGTGCCAGCAATATAATCGCGGCGATGGCTAAAACAGGAGGGACGTTTTTGTCGGTGGCATCTCCGTCTACAAAGTTGATCGAAGTTCCCTGCCATCGGTCAAGCGCAAACCATTTTTTCACCATATTTGGTAGCGCTCCTGGCAAAGACGCAGACTCAAGTGAAACACCATTTACCAAAATCGGCGCAGCCAGTGTTCCCTTAACAACGATAGCCAAGTCTATAATTTGCCCGCGCCAATTTTCGTCTGCCGCTGCTTCCAATGGTTCCAGACTATTAGCCGCCCAAACAAGCGGACGCACAAAAACACGATTCTCCGCCGTGCGCCACAAAAACTCCATTTCAACGCTTGGTGTGGCGCCTGAAACAGACCAGACAATGGTAGGGTAATCCTCTGCCTGAAAAACTGGCGGGGATAGTGAAGCAACAGCAATGCCCTGATCCGTCAGCCCCTTGATTACCAGTTTGCCCTGGTCGCTATAACCCTGGCCCTTGTTCAGGGTTAGTGTCGCGCCGTTCCAGCTTAAAGGCTTGGCGCCGCTCATCCATTTTCCTGGCCAGCTATGTTGAAGGTAGACAAGCGACAGAATCAATGCGCTCGCAAAAAATAGCAGAGGTGCAACTAGCCACTCCTGACGCAGGATCTTTTGAGAGGGTACAGAGTGGGGGTCAAGTTGGATGGGCATACCATAATATCTTCAATGAAAACATGACATAGCTGGTTTAAAATACATGTGAAACTTAATACTTAATGCGCATTTCTGCCTGTGATCATCATAAAAACCGTCATAAAAATAATTCGCAGATCGAACCATAAAGACCAGTTGTTAATGTAATACAGATCGTATTTTACTCGCATTTCCATTTTTTCGATCTCTCCCGTTTCGCCTCGCCAGCCGTTAACCTGCGCCCAACCCGTAATACCCGGCTTGACGTGATGTCGCAGCATATAGGCATCGATTTGCTGCTGGTAAAATTCGTCATGCGCCACCGCGTGCGGGCGCGGTCCCACAATCGACATATCACCCTTTAACACATTAAGAAACTGAGGTAATTCATCCAGGCTTGTGCGTCGCAGAAAAGCGCCAAAGGCTGTAATGCGGTGATCGCCGGGCATCGCTTGAGGCACTTTTTCAGACGGCTCGACATGATGCTTCATTGTGCGAAATTTCCAAACCCAGATGCGTTCCCCGTGCAACCCACCACGTAGCTGCCTGAAGAAAATGGGCCCCGGAGAACTGAGTTTAACCCCGATTATGATAAGCAACATGAGGGGACTAGCCACCAACAGAATTAATACCGCCAGAATTTTGTCCTCGACGGCTTTAACGATGCCTTGTACTCCAGACAAAGGTGATTCCATCAGATGGATGACCGGAAAACCGGCCACCTCGCCAATGGAATGGTTGAGCAAATGAACCCCGTAAATGTCTGGAATGAAGGTGACCTGCACCGGCAAATGACTCAAATGCGCCACCAGTGATTTGACTTGCTTATCGTGTTGCAACGGCAGGGTAATCCATACTTGATCAATACCAAGCTCCGCTACTTCTTGGGGAAGACGATGCAGGCCACCACGAACCGGAATGTCTTCAAACACCTGCCTCTGCATCCGCGGATCGTCATCATAAAAGCCTACTACTTTCAAGCCCGTCCACGGTGAAGCGGCGAGGCGGTGCGCCACATCTTGCCCAAGCTTTCCTGCGCCGGCGATAACGATAAAACGGAGATTGAAACCGCGGCGACGGAAAAAACGCAGTCCGAGTCGCAACACCACCCTGAAGGCGATCAAAGAGACGAACCCTGCCACTGCCCACTGGCCAATCCATATACGGGAAAAATCTGTGCTGGACTTGGTGGCAAATAGCACGATGATTAATCCAGCGCAAACTACCGTCCAGGCACTCGCCAATACCTGTATTTCAGCCCACAGACTGGCCCCCCGACGGGGGCGATATATATCGAAAAATGGAAACACTGCGAGGCAAAACAGAAACACACCGATTAGCACAAAAACGTAATTCCTCGGAAAATCCCAGGTCTCGAACCTGATCGCGTAAAGCATCATTCCGGTGGCTACCACCACAAAAGGGTCCAGGAAACGCTGGGCTAATTCAAGTATGCCAGCGTTTTCCTTGAGCAGGCTGCGCGAGTTCATGGCAACCACATCTTGTCCGGCGCGGCAGTCGTCAGTGACTGCTGGAATCGATGCCACTCATCTTCTACGCACGCCATAAACTCTGCACGAAATCTCTCGGGCGCAAAACGGCAGGCATTATTACGACAGGACACTGGCAAAATACGAGCGGCTTCCTGTTCAAAAGAAATCACTGCTGCTTTAATGGCTTGAATGGATTGCTCCGCAAAAAACACCCCGGTCGATTGTTCATCATCCAGGCCGCGAATTGTTTCCAGCACACCGCCCTTGCCATACGCAATTACTGGCGTACCACAAGCCTGTGCTTCTAATGGTGTAATGCCGAAATCCTCCTCTGCGGCAAATACAAACGCTTTGGCGCGCTGCATGTAATTGCACATAACATCATCAGGCTGATATCCCAGCACCGTTACATTTGGTCCTGCCTTCGCTCTCACTTTCTGCATTTCCGGTCCGTCGCCAATGATTACCAATCTTCGTTCCGGCATGGCCGTAAAAGCTTCCGCGATCAAATCAATTTTTTTGTAAGTCACCAGGCGAGAAGCTGCCAGATAAAAATCTTCCTTGTTTTCGCGTAAGGTAAATCTCGAAATTTCTACTGGCGGATAAATTACCGCAGCATCGCGGCGATAGGTTTTCCAAATTCGCCGTCTGATAAATTGTGAGTTTGCTATAAAGCAATCAACACCATTTGCCGTTCTCGCGTCCCATATTCGCATTTTGTGCAATAGCCATTTGGCGACCCATCCCTTTACGCCCTTGTCCAAACCCGAATCTCTCAAATATTGATGCTGCAAATCCCACGCATAACGCATAGGCGAACTAACATAACTGATATGAAGCTGATCCGGCCCTGTAATAACGCCTTTTGCGACAGCATGGCTGCAGGAAATTACCAAGTCATACCCGGACAGGTCGAACTGCTCGACAGCCAAAGGCATTAAGGATAAATACTGTCTGTATTTAGTTCTGGCGAAGGGCAAGTTTTGCACAAACGAAGTTGTTGCCGTTTTTCCCAGCAGAAAACCTCGTTCCCCCGGTGGGATAAAATCTACCACGCCATATAAATCAGCATTTGGATAGCATAATAATATTTGTTCCAGAACACGCTCGGCTCCCGCATAGACTGTTAGCCAATCATGAATTATAGCCACTTTCATTTTTTGCACTTTAATATTAGGCATCCAAAACCGTCTTCATCTCTTCCAAAATATACATGTGAGGATAGTTTGGCATGTGCTTTACAAGCCCCCATCATCACCAGCGGCCAGCCTTGGTTTTGAATTCACCGAAACACAACACCTCTTGCTCAATGGTGAAAAGGATGAAATCCTGTCGAAAATGAGACATGGCAAATAGATCAAAAATTTAGACGTGCTGCCATTATAATTATATGCTTTGCTTATGGAGAACTTTAGTGCGCGTAATCAGCATTAACCTCAACGGAATTCGTTCTGCCTGCAGCAAGGAATTGTTGCTATGGCTGGTGCAGCAAGAGGCTGACATTATATGTGTGTAGGAACTCAAAGCGCACCCGAATTCGAGCGCAGCATCGCCTGGAACGACCCCGCTATTGGCATCCAATGGCCCATTCAAGGCGAACCCACCTTGTACACAAAAGACCAACAAGCCAAGCCATTGGCAGAAGCGGAGCAATTCGCGTGACCCCCACTAACCGGCCCCTCACTTCGCTCTCCCCACTAACCCCTCACCAGGGAACCAACCCCCACGCCGCTCAACCCACATCTCTCGTGGCTCTGGTCAGAAGCCTCTGGCGCAACCGCCAGCTCATCGCGCAAATGACCAAGCGCGAAGTGGTGGGGCGCTATAAAGGCTCTGCCATGGGCTTGGCTTGGTCCTTCTTCAACCCAGTGTTCATGCTGACCGTGTACACCTTTGTCTTCTCCGAGGTCTTCAAATCACGCTGGGGAGTGGGTGGCGAAGAGAGCAAAACTCAGTTCGCCGTCGTGCTGTTTGTCGGCATGATCGTGCATGGATTATTTGCCGAAGTGCTGAACCGCGCTCCGGCCCTGATTCTTTCCAACGTCAATTACGTCAAAAAGGTAGTGTTTCCGTTGGAGACACTACCAGTCATTGCCATGGGCGCAGCATTGTTCCACAGCCTTATCAGCCTTGGAGTGTTGCTGGCTGCTTTTGTGCTGTTTAACGGTTATCTGCACTGGACGGCGGTTTTCACCCCGCTGGTGCTACTGCCATTAATCATGCTCACCCTTGGCCTTTCCTGGATGCTCGCATCCCTGGGTGTATTCCTGCGCGACGTCGGGCAAACCATCGGCATCATTACCACCGTATTGATGTTTCTTTCCCCCGTTTTTTACCCAGTGACCGCAGTGCCGGAAAGATTCCGTCAGTTCATCATGGCCAACCCACTCACCTTCATCATCGAACAAGCACGAGAAGTGCTGATCTGGGGACATTTGCCGAACTGGGTCGGATTGGGAATCTACACCTTGGCTGCTACAGTTATTGCTTGGGCAGGTTACGCCTGGTTCCAAAAAACCAGGAAGGGATTTGCCGATGTCCTTTGACAAATTGCTTCTTGCCGGCGAATCCCAAACGTTGGAATTCAAGACCAGTTTTGACAAAACCACGGTTGAATCACTGGTTGCCTTCGCCAATGCACAGGGCGGAAAAGTACTCGTAGGCGTTAGCGATGTCGGTTTGATTCACGGCGTAGCGTTGGGCAAAGAAACGCTCAATGAATGGCTGGGGCAGATCAAATCGGCCACCAGCCCATCCCTTATTCCAGACCTGGTGGCTGAGAATATCGATGGCAAAACCGTGGTGATCATTCATGTGAGTGAGTTTCCGGTCAAGCCAGTCAGCACCCGTGGACGGTACTTCAAGCGTGTGGCCAGCTCTAACCATCAACTCGGATTGGCTGAAATAGCAAACCTTTATATGCAATCACTTCAGCTTTCGTGGGATGCTTACGAGGCACCTAATGAATCCCTGGATGCATTGTCTTTGCCAAAAATTAATCGCTTCATTAGTCAAGTGAACGATAGCGGACGCTTTGCGCTAGAAAGCGAGCCGCTTGCTGCGTTGGAAAAACTCAAATACATCGTCAACGGACACCCCACTTGGGCGGCCTTGCTACTATTTGCCAAGGAACCCCTGCGTCACCACATTCATATTGGTCGATTCAAAACGCCCAGCATGATCATCGATGACCGCCAATTTACCGACACACTTTTTGAAGTGGTCGATCAGTCGATGAAATTCATCATTTCTTACATCAGCGTCGCGTTTGAGTTTGACGGTAGTCTCCAGCGTAAAGAGCGCTTTGCCTATCCGTTATCCGCCCTGCGCGAAGCACTGCTCAATGCGGTTATTCACCGCAATTACACCGACGGATCGGACATCCAGATCAAAATATTCGACGACAAAATCTCGATTTTCAGCCCCGGCACCTTTTACGGCGGCATCAGCGTGGCCGACATCCAGGCCGATAACTACCGCTCCAGCCTGCGCAACAAATTGGTTGCGGAAGGCTTTTACCTCACCGGCAACATCGAAAAATACGGTAGCGGCTTCATCCGAATTCGCAAAGCACTGCGCGACTACCCCGAGATCGAATTTGAAATCAAAGAATTTGCCGGCGGGGTGATGGTGACGTTTGCCCGGCGTGAGGGAGTAAATGGCGGAGTAAATGGCGGAGTAAATGGCTTACTCGCTTACATCCAGTCACGCCCGGGGCAGCGAGCGGGTGAAATGGCGACTGCCTTTAATTTATCGCGGCGAACCATTGAACGCTGGCTCAAACAATTAAAAGACAATCAGCTAATCGAGTATCGTGGTGCGCCTAAAACGGGTGGTTACTACCCAAAGAGCCAATAAGAGAATTGCCAGATATGATGAAACAAGCTACTGACCAGAGCATGCCCACTTGCCCCTCCCCTCTTACTACTCCCCAAGGTGCGGGCGACATCGCCATCCGCGTAAGCAACCTCAGCAAGTGCTACCAGCTCTACGACAACCCACGCGACAGGCTCAAACAGTTTGTCATGCCGAAGCTGTGCCGAGCCATACCAGCTCTGAGGAAGTTTTTCCCCGGCCCCTCGCTGCGCTCTCCCCACTCCGCACTTCCCACTTCCAAAAGTGATCCCACTTTCTATAAAGAATTCTGGGCACTCAAAGACGTGTCGTTTGAGATCAAAAAAGGCGAAACAGTCGGTATCATTGGGCGCAACGGCTCAGGAAAATCCACCCTGCTTCAACTCATCTGCGGCACGCTATCGCCTACCAGCGGGAGCGTAGAAACATATGGGCGTATAGCGGCGCTGTTAGAACTCGGCTCAGGGTTCAACCCGGAGTTTACCGGGCGCGAGAACGTTTATATGAACGCTGCTGTGTTGGGATTGAGCAAGGAAGAAATTGATGCGCGTTTTGATGATATCGCGTCATTCGCGGATATTGGTGATTTCATTGAGCAGCCCGTTAAAACTTATTCAAGCGGCATGTTCGTTCGGCTTGCTTTTGCGATTCAGGCGAATGTCGATCCTGAAATCCTGATTGTGGATGAGGCGCTGGCTGTTGGTGATGCCTATTTTGTGCATCGTTGTATGTTGCGATTTAACGAGTTGCAAAAATCGGGAACCACGATTTTGTTTGTTTCTCATGATGCAAGCTCAGTTCGAAGTCTCTGTTCTCGGGCGATGTGGCTGGTTGATGGTGGTATAAAGGAAGAGGGTGACTCATCCAGGGTTGTTGATACGTACCTCGCTCACCTATTTGGGCAGAGGGAAGTACCAGCAGGTTCGATATCGGTTGGTCGGGAAACACCAAAAAATGTGCATTTTGAAACATCAATACCCAATATTGATCGCCGCTTTGGGGATGAGAAATGTGAAATTCTTGGTGCAGGTCTTTATGATTTAGAAGGAAATGTAATATCAATAATATCAAATAATTCTTCAGTTGTTATTCGAGTTACTGCTATGAATAAAAAATTAGATGAGGATCAAAATTTAGTCTTTGGATATAGCCTAAGAAACAGAAATGGTGAAGATATCGCCAGTTCGAACTCTGATATGGAGCACACCAAAATTCTATCACCAAAGCGCGATCAACTTATTACAGTAGAAATTGAGATAAAACTACCATTGCTTTATCCCGGATCATATGCCTTCACGATTGGAGTGGCATATGAAGACATTGACCAAACAATAAAAATTGCTGATCGAATCATTAATGCAATTGTCTTTGGAGTAACAAGTTCGTTGCCCATGCATACTCCGTTTCGTTTCGATACTTTATTCAGAGAGGTGTCTCGATAATAAATGGTAACTCTTTATAATTAGCCCCATTTAATCTCCTTTTATTATGCATATTTCAGAATTCGGTCCAGCCACGATTTTCGTCGAAAACTTTATTAATATTCAACCCAACCAGCCAAGTAATATGTGGTTTCTAGGGACTGGATTTAACAATTCAACTGTTGTGTGTATCAACAATCGAATTTTAACTAAAACGGTAATTAGTTTGGACGGAACTCTGGCGACAGTGGAGGTGCCTCAAGACATCCTCACGCTTGAGCAGCAACTATATATTTTTTTGATTGATACACGTACTGATGTGCGTTCAAATATTGTAGAAGCAATGGTAACTTTCATTGGTCCAAAGAAAGTTTTTTTCTCGGAAGCTCCTTCCACTTTGGCCGCTAGGGGAAGGCACATTCTAATCAGCTGCTTTCCAAAAAGCGGCTCAACGTTACTTCTCAAATCCCTCTGTAAAATTACTGGTTTTCAAAACTGGCCAATGGTTTTTGAATACGGGGGAAATGAACAGGATCTATTTTTGCCATCCATAATTGATGCTTACTCAATGGATACAATCACACAGCAACATGTGAGAGCGACAGATACTAACCTAAGGTTGATAAAAAACTATGGTTTCAAAGTTGTAATCCTAACTCGAAATATTTTCGACACACTAATCAGTCTGCATGACCATCTTCTCTCAGAATCATTGGACATGCCAATGGGATATCTAAATGAAAATTATAGAACTCTCACATTTGAGCAGAGGCTTGATTTTTTAGTAGATGTTGTAACGCCTTGGTACTTGAATTTCTATGCTTCGTGGTCGCAAGTAAATACCTATTTGGATTCTAATGATTTTTTGTGGATCACTTATGATGAATTGATCAATGACAAAAATGGAACCATATTCCAGTTGCTTTCTAAGTTCGGTTTTTATGATGATAAAGAGAAAGTTTTGGGATCATTGGCGGAACTAAAAAGTGAAGACACTCGTTTGAATGTCGGAATATCAGGACGCGGCAGGAGAATGTTGAACGATTGTCAAAAAAAGAGAATTTTTGAAATCGCTCAACGCTATCCTGATATAGATTTTTCCTTAATCTTAAATTGATAATTTAATATCGCTTAATCAGGATCTCGATCTCAAAAAATGGCTGCCTATATGATATTCGACCAATACAGCCGCTATAAAGCCTGCTCAGACTTACTTCGCCAAACGGGTTTTGTCGCGGACAGTTCTGTCCTTGACGTTGGTAGCGGCCCAGAATGTCTACTTGGACAATTCATGCCGGAAGCAGCGATGACTTACGTTGATCCACTGATTCCGAGCGGATCCGGGCAAGGGCATATTACAGGCAATATATTTGTCAGAGAACTGGACGGGCAATCTTTTGATTTCGTGTCCGCAGTCGATGTATTGGAACATATCCCCTCCGAACACAGGCAGGCGTTCTTGGAGCGGATGTCGTCACTAGGCAAGAATACATTAATTCTCGGCTTCCCCACTTCGGACTCATCCGATGCGTTGGAGACGGACAAGGCAATCGACGATCAGTACAGCGCAATTTTTGGTCATGAATACTCTTGGCTGGAAGAGCATTACCGGTACGGGCTTCCATCCATGGCTGGAACTGTGGGGCAGCTAAGTCAATTGGGTTGGCATTGTCAGACAGTTGGTCACGGTCACGCGCCTTGGCTGCGAGAGTTGCTGGGCTTTGTGATTTGCGTGTGGGATATCCCAAGCCTGAGCAATGTCGTTCTAGCGATTAGCGAGAAGTTTAACCGCGAGCTATATCCTTATGATTTCCGTCCTCCCTACTATCGGCAATTTGTGATTGCTTCACGTAGTCCGTTACCGCACATAATCGCGCCCGTAACAAGCAACAACATTGAGGCGGCGGATGATGCCTTCCGGGTGCTAATGGAAGATGCGCAGCGGCAGTATTTTACCGCGAGTTTGCGGCAACTTGTCGAGCGCGATGCTCAGATTGCCGCACTTAACCAGAAGATTGAGGAAGTGTCTGTATGGGGAGCAACGCAGCAAGCCACGGTGGTCGAACGGGATGCACAGATTGCTGCACTCAACCAGACGATTGAAGAAGTGTCTATATGGGGTGCGACGCAGCAAGCCGCAGTGGTCAAAGGGGATGCTCAGGTCACCAGCCTCAACCAAAAAATTGAGGAGGTTTCTTGCTGGGGAAGATTGCAGCATGAGAAAAATATTTCTCTGGAACAGGCGCTTTCTGACAAGCAGGCTGAATTAATGAAAATGTCCGATTGGGCACATGGAATGATGCTGGAGCTTAATCGGCGCAATGCTTCTATCGTTTCCCGCTTTGAAAAATCAGCTAAACGAGGCGGTGTATTAGCCAGGAAAAAACTTGCACAGTCTTTCTTGGGCGACATGGTACGACATGTGCGGGACAGCCGTCATTTTCGCGAAAAGCGAGTATCGCTAGAGGTTATTCGGCAATCTGTTTTGGATAATCGAGGGAGACTGATTATTACCTTTCCGATTATCACTTGGGATTTCCGTTGGCAGCGTCCTCAGCATATTGTTTCGCGGCTTCGGAACCGTGGCTTCTCTGTATTGTATGTGGCCATGTCCCTTACAGCACTTGGCCACCGACTACGAGGCAGCAAGGAGGCTTTTACGCAGATTTGTTTCAATGAATTGGCACCGCACGTCAACCAGATATGGCTAAACAGTAGTAAGCAACTTAATATTTACACTGACCCTATCGAAGGTGATGATCTGCATAATATTTCGATAGGGCTTAATGCGCTTATTTCAGACTTGCGCCCCCAATCGATTATTTATTTGGTCCAGTTTCCAGGCTGGGGGCCCGTTGCGCAGGATTTGCAAAAAAAGTTGGGCGGCAAGGTTGTTTTCGACTGCATGGATGATCATGGTGGATTTAGTACAAATACGGCGCAGGCACTAAAAACTGAAGAAGTGCTGATGCAAAATGCCGACCTGGTTGTCGCATCTTCTAATTTACTGGAAAAACGGGCGAAGGTTCTAAATCCCAATACCATTCAAGTCAAAAATGGAACCGAATTTGATCATTTTACAAACCCGACTCAGAACGGATATCTGGACCACTTTTGCGATCGTCCGATAATTGGCTACTACGGGGCTATCTCCGACTGGTTCGATATGAAACTTGTGGCTCATTGTGCCTCGCAACGACCAGACTGGAATTTTGTCTTGATTGGCGCAACATTCGGCGCAGATTTACAGCCGGTCGAGGGCATGAAGAATGTACATTTCTTGGGGGAAAAGCCATATAAGGAACTTCCTGGTTATTTGGCGTATTTTGATGTGTGTACGATTCCTTTCAAGGTCATCCCGCTGACCTTGGCTACCAATCCAGTTAAATTTTACGAGTATCTCAGTTCGGGGAAACCGATTGTTTCGATTGAGTTGCCGGAGCTTCTTTCCTACCAAGAGGACTGTTACCTGGCTTGTAATCCGGACGAGTTCTTGGCACAGCTTGAGCGAGCTTATAATGAGCGCAAAGATGAGAAATTGATAGGGCGCAGACTAAAGCTTGCAAGTGAAAATTCGTGGGATGCACGGGTCAGCGCTATTTTGGAATCTGAAATTTTTAAAACTTATCTCTAACAAACCAAAAAATCATGAACAAGCCTGGCACACTTACTTTCAAATGCAATATATGCGGAACAATGTGCGAGGCTCAGGCGGCTGCGCTGTCTCGCGAAGAGGTTTCCTGCAAATCGTGCGGCTCAACCGTGCGCATGAGGGGAATGATGCATGCGTTATCGATTGCGCTTTTTGGGCGTGCGCTTACGTTGCCTGAATTCCCGGAAAGGAAAGACCTTCTCGGCAAAGGCATGAGCGATTGGGATGGATACGCAAAACCACTATCGAAGAAGCTGGGGTATATAAATACCTACTACCATAAGGCGCCAAAGCTGGATGTCACAAACATATCTCGCGATGATGAGCAGAGTGTCGATTTTCTGGTTTCCACCGATGTTTTTGAGCATGTTGCACCACCGGTGAGCATTGCTTTTGAAAACGCGAGAAAAATGCTGAAACCTGGGGGCGCCTTTGTCTTTAGCGTGCCTTATGGGCTGCAAGGAGAAACGCAGGAGCACTTTCCAAATCTTCATGAGTTTAAGCTAGAAACAAGAGATGACAAACGTACCCTGATTAACCGTACAAGAGACGGACGTATTGAGGAGTTTTCAGAACTCGTTTTTCATGGTGGCGAGGGTGAGACTATCGAGATGCGGGTGTTTTCAGAATCCGGGTTGCTGAAGGATTTGCAACAGGCAGGGTTCAATGATGTCCAGATCATGAAAGACCCCTATTTTGAGTTTGGGATTTATTGGCCTAGTCCTTGGTCTTTACCAATCATCGCGCGCATGACACACATCCCTGTTAAGGTATTAGACTGGGGACCAAAATCGATGAGTGTTGGTGGGGTTGTCAATCCGCAGGCTGATGGGCGATCTGCAATGTGGCTAAAGGTCGCATATGTGCGACCAGGGGTCAATTTGGAATTGCGTATTGGTGATCATGTTGCTGATGGGCTGGTAGTGACAGATGATTTGATAACCGGGCTCATTCCCTTCGCCGTCTTGAAAACTCAGAGCACTCAATCCGTTTCAGTTGCAGATGTTGATACAGGTAGTAGAGTACGTGTTGGTTTTCTGATGGTGGCGGAGTAATTTCAGCGTGAATCAATTTCTTACGAGCATAGTAGTGCTTTGCTACAACGGTCTGGAAGATACAACACGTCCCTGCCTGGAAAGCATCATAGCCAACACCCCTGTGGACAGCTACGAACTGATCGTAGTGGACAACGATTCGGCTGATGGAACAGCAGACTATCTGAAGACCTTCGCAGCGCAGCACGCAAATGTTCGTATTCAACTGAACGACACCAACAAGGGGTATGCGGGCGGCAACAACGACGGCATCAAGCTTGCTCAGGGCCAATATATTGTTCTGTTGAATAACGACACGCTGGTTCCTGGCGGATGGCTGGACAGGCTACTCAAGTTATTCAGCGAACAACCTGGTGTGGGACTGGTCGGGCCGGTGACTAACTCCGCAGGAAATGAACAGCGTATTGAACTAGAGGGATTGAACGAGAAGAATTTCGAAGAAATTGCCGGCGCCTATGTGGAGCGACAGAAGGGGGTGTGGTTCACTACCGAAAAGCTGGGATTTTTTTGCGTAGCGATGCGGCGCACGCTGCTAGAGAAGATAGGCTACCTGGATGAGAAGTTTGGCATAGGCATGTTTGAGGATGACGACTACTGCATACGGGCAAAGAAGGCTGGCTTCACGCTTGCAGTTGTCGAGGATTGCTTCGTTTATCACAAGGGTAGCGTGTCGTTTAAAAAATTAGCGACCAGTGACTACATTGAAATATTCAATAAAAATCGAAACTACTTTTTCGAAAAGCACGGCATCTTATGGACATATACGGATATAGCGTTTGGTATCTGGGTCAAGATGCGTGGCGACCTCACATCTGTCGAAAAGAATGGCGAAAGAGCAATCATTGAGCGAATTACGGGCCGTATCAACGATATGACCAATGCGCTTTATCAGTTGCGTGACGCAGAGCAGAGATCTGTGGTGATTGAAGGTAAAGCTCTTATTGAAGTGCAATTGGCAGAGAAGCAACGACTTTTGATGGAAATGTCCGACTGGGCAACCGGTTTAAAACAGGACAATGAGCGTATGAAGCGCGAAATGGATGAGATGTTGCGTTCGCGTTGTTATCGCTTATTTCGTTTCCTTCAAAGACGGGGCATTTAAGATGACAATGTTTCGCACGAGCATAGTGGTGCTTTGCTATAACGGTCTGGAAGAGACAACACGTCCCTGCCTGGAAAGCATCATAGCCAACACCCCTGTGGACAGCTACGAACTGATCGTAGTGGACAACGATTCGGCTGATGGAACAGCAGACTATCTGAAGACCTTCGCAGCGCAGCACGCAAATGTTCGTATTCAACTGAACGACACCAACAAGGGGTATGCGGGCGGCAACAACGACGGCATCAAGCTTGCTCAGGGCCAATATATTGTTCTGTTGAATAACGACACGCTGGTTCCTGGCGGATGGCTGGACAGGCTACTCAAGTTATTCAGCGAACAACCTGGTGTGGGACTGGTCGGGCCGGTGACTAACTCCGCAGGAAATGAACAGCGTATTGAACTAGAGGGATTGAACGAGAAGAATTTCGAAGAAATTGCCGGCGCCTATGTGGAGCGACAGAAGGGGGTGTGGTTCACTACCGAAAAGCTGGGATTTTTTTGCGTAGCGATGCGGCGCACGCTGCTAGAGAAGATAGGCTACCTGGATGAGAAGTTTGGCATAGGCATGTTTGAGGATGACGACTACTGCATACGGGCAAAGAAGGCCGGCTTCACTTTTGCAGTCGTCGAGGACTGTTTCGTCTATCACAAGGGCAGCGTGTCGTTCGGCAAGCTGGCTGCAGAGAGTCACTGTGCATTATTTGAGAAGAATAAAGCCTACTTTCGGGAAAAGCATGGTATCGAATGGACACTGACGGATATCGCCTTTTCTTATTGGGAAAAGCTAGATAGGGATTTGTTGGCTTATGTTAAGAACAGCAAAGTAGTCTCTCCTGAAATTGAAAGGATCATAGTTAGGCACGAAAACTTCAAACATTTGTTAGTGCAGGTTCACTATGTTGAATTATCCAGTGTTCCCTCTAATATTCGTGCCACATCTGGTCATCGTGTTGCCATACATGCGAAATGGCAAACTCGTTGGCACAATTTTAAACGTAATGTAATTTATGGAACCAATACCGAAAAATTGCGTTATATACGCATGGTATCTGGCAGGATTTTGCATCGATTTGGCTGCACCCGAGGGGCGAGGGTGCAGCAAGAAGCTCTAAAAAGGTTAAATGTCATACGTGAAACGCTAAATGGTCGGAAGTTGGTTATCTTCCCGGCAACGGTGGATTTTCACTACATGGCTCAACGTCCGCAGCATCTAGCGCGAGCCTTTGCCGAGGTAGGGTATGTGGTGATTTATGGTACGCTCAATGACCAAGTTGATAAGGTGGCCATCACTGAACAAGTTGCAGACGATCTGTATCTGCTGAACGAACATTACTTCACTTTTATTTCCCATGTCTTCAAGCCGGATGAATCCATTTACTACTGTCTCTGGCCCAATAACGTCAAGCACCTGAAATATCTGCCCTACTCGTATCTTCTGTATGACTATATGGATGAATTGTCGTTGCTCGAATTGCCATCAAATGAACTGGAACGCGATCACCTAACGATGTTGAATCGAGCGGACTTGGTGACTGTTTCTGCTGACAAGTTGATGGATCAATTGCCGAAGCATGTGTTACCCAAGGCGTTGCTGGTCAACAACGCGGTGTCTCACGAGTTCATTGATGCAGTTGATGCATGCGATCAGCCACCAGTTGAGCTGGAGGCTTTCAATGATCGTCCAATCTTGGGGTATTACGGGGCGATAGCCGAGTGGGTGGATTTTGATTTGTTGGACAACTTAGCTGAAGAATTTCCAGATTCTATCATCGTACTAATTGGCCCGGTTACGGCGAGCGTATCAAAACGGGTTGAAAAACTTTTGCAATGCCATGCGAATATTGTTGTGCTCTCCGCTCGCAAGCAGCTTGAATTGATACCGTTCCTCAAACGGTTTGATGTTTGCCTGATTCCGTTCGTAAAGAATGCGGTTACAGATGCGGTCTCACCGGTCAAGCTATTCGAATATTTCAGTGCGGGTAAGCCAGTGGTAACGACTAACTTGGCTGAGTGTTTGAAATATGCGCCGGTACACATCGCTAATAATCATCGACAATTTGTAGATTTGGTCCGCAATATTTTGTTAGGAACTTCAATGAAGCTGGATGTGGCGGCACGGCAATTTGCATTGGACAATACATGGAAGCATCGTGTTCAGCAGATAAGGTCGATGATGCAATTAAAAGATGCCTTGCCTGAATCCCCATTGCTTAAGGTAGACCAGAACGAATTGGAGGTTGAGCTTCAATCAACCCGCAAGGGGTGTATATTACTTTGAAAAATTTAACTGCAACACTTATATTGTTTTCTTTGCTTGTTGGCGCATTGCTAACCATTTGGGGGCTTGCGCATCTGCACTGGCCACAGGATTTGCCGTGGTCTGATAAGGGTGCGTTATTACGCTATGTTGGGTTTTTGTTTGTTTGTGCGGTATTGGTTTTTGCCGGCTCCTGGTGGAGCAGAAAGAGCGCGCTGCTCGTAGGGGCTGCTGTTGCTGTGGGTTTCGCAATCCTGGCTGGCGCGCTGTGGCCTTTGCTGGTAATGCTATGGTTTGCTGCTGCCTCCGCCATTTTTGGGAGATATATTCTTGCACTACTCAGTATAAGAACCGAGGAAGATAACTGGTTGGTTAGTTTTCTAGTTGGGGCAGGCACTTATGGCGCGGCGGTCGGGCTACTTGCCCATTTTCCTGTGAACTATCCAGGCGTATATGGTGTGGCTCTTTCATTGCCCCTAATACTAGGTTGGCGTGTGGTTGTAGAACAAGTTAAAAACCTTTTGGCTCTGGTGGCGCAAAGGAGCCATGCCGGGTTCAATGTTGATGGGCTTGATGTTGCGATTGCGGTTGTCGCATTGGTTTATTTCGTTGTTGCCTTGATGCCGGAAGTCGGATTCGACGCTTTGGCGATGCACCTGTTTGTTTCTGCGCACCTGGCACTGCGTCATCAATGGGGTTTCGATGCAAGCACCTATGTATGGGCAGTGATGCCTATGCTCGGGGACTGGATTTTTTCTGTTGGCTACATGCTGGCTGGCGAAACGGCGGCACGACTAATCAATGTGGGCTTTATCTTCATTCTCGGCTGGCTGGTACGAGGTCTTGTATTGTGGGCAGGTGGCTCGGCTATTGGTGCAAGGTGGGCAGTTCTTGTTTTCTTATCGACACCACTGACCTTTACTGAGGGTAGCAGCCTATTTATTGAATCGGTTTGGGCATCGTTTGTTGTTGCAGGTACATTGCTTGTTCTTAGAGTTTCTACAGCTTCGGGTAATCCCAAAGTTGAGTTGCCCGTTGCTGGGTTGCTTCTAGGGTGCGCGCTGGCTGCAAAAGCAGTGACCTTCACAATACTGCCCGTGTTGCTGTTGCTGCTGGTTTGGCGATACAGGTCGTGGTACAAAAATGCTGGCTTGCTGTTGTTGGTGCTTGGCCTAAGTCTTTTTCTGGCGATTGGCATCATCCCTTATGCGACAGCTTGGCGGTTGACGGGGAACCCCGTTTTTCCGCTGTTTAACAAGATATTCCAATCACCTTATTACCCCTCTGCCTCAAATTTTGATAACCCATTATTTAGTGCAGGCATTACGTGGGATGTTCTTTATCGTGTGACATTCGAATCAGGGAAATACCTTGAAGCTTATGCTGGAGCTTCGGGCTTTCAGTGGTTATTATTATTTATTCCTGCTTCGGTCACATTGATTGCACTTAGGCAGGTTAGGGGCGTCGCGTTGCTTTTGGTTGGAACATTTGCTGTTGCAGCGGTGTTCCATTCGCAGAGCTATTTAAGATATGTTTTTCCCTCATGGGCAATCTTGGTGGCAGCCATGGGTGTGGCGCTAAGTGCCGCATTTTCGACGAGATCGTTCATAAGAAATGGGTGGTATGCTGCGGTCGTGACTGCCGTGGCTTTAAATCTTCTGTTTTTAAATGCAGGTGCGTTTTACCGAGATTTTGCGCTCAAACCGATTCTTCATTCATCCGCCAGGGATAGGTATTTGCTGGATCGTTTGCCCATCAGAAATGCCGTTGAATTAGTCAATCACCTTAACATCGGACGAAAACCTGTGGCTGTTTTTTCTGCTCCCATGACCGCAGGTTTAGCAGCAGATGCGCTTTATCCAAATTGGTACAATTATATGTTTCAGGGAGAAATTGCCTCAATCCATGCAGAGCAGGATGTCACTAATATTTTACTGAAGCGGGGCGTCAATTTTATCATTCTGGATTCGAACTGGAATGGTGTAGGTGGAGTGAGGGGGCCGGAAACACGGGCTCTTATCGAAAAAGTAACTGAAAAGCTGGCGGAGTATGGCTTCCTTAGTATTCGAAAAGTCAAAATTGATTATAGTTTTAAAACTGAGTTGCTTGGCAATCCGGATTTCACATCAATCAAGGGTTGGGCTTTGGCTCCTGAGGCAAAATATGATGCTGCTACAGGCGTTGTTTTGACAAATGTTGCTTCCTCTGCGACTCAAGCAGTCGCGGTTTCTTCTGGCCGACGTTATCTGAATACCGTTATCGCTCGTTGCGCTAAAGAGCCGACATTGGGCCGTATTCAGATTAACTGGCTTGATGCCAATGGGCAGTTTGTCAGCACTGACATTCAGACCTTCGAGTGTTCCTCAGCTTGGGTTGAACATGCAATGGAAGTGACGGCACCGCCAAATGCCGCTAATGCTGTGGTTTATACTACCGGGCATACATCAATACCTTTAGAATTTAAAGGCAACTCATTGCGACAATGAATATTACGACATCAAGCCAAGAGAAGAATCAAGCCGACAGTTACATCGCTGTCGTTATTCCTTGCTACAGAGTCACACGGCACGTTATGGAAGTGATCTCCAGCATCGGGGATGAGGTGTGGCGGATATACGTTGTTGATGATGCTTGCCCGGATGGCTCTGGGGAATACGTTGAAGCGCATTGTTTGGATCAGCGTGTTCGGGTTGTTTATCACGAAAGCAACCAAGGCGTGGGCGGTGCTGTGATGACGGGTTATCGTGCAGCTATTGCCGACGGTGCAGTGGTGATTGTCAAAGTAGACGGGGATGGGCAGATGGACACAAGCCTTATCCCCAACTTCATCGAGCCAATCTTGGCTGGAGAGGCCGATTACACCAAGGGTAACCGCTTTTTCGATCTCGATGAAATTCGAGCCATGCCCAAAGTGCGCCTGTTCGGCAATGCAGTATTGTCATTCATGACGAAGCTTTCATCCGGCTACTGGGATTTGTTTGACCCCACCAATGGCTATACGGCCATTCATGCCGACGTTGCCAGGCATTTGCCCTTTTCGAAAATCAGTCAGCGCTATTTCTTTGAAACCGACATTTTGTTCCGGCTTAATATATTGCGCGCGGTGGTCATTGATGTGCCCATGAACGCCAAATATGGCGATGAAGAAAGCAATCTTAAAATTTCAAAAATCATGGGTGAATTCTTCGTCAAGCATGTACTGAATTTCATGAAGCGAATTTTTTATAACTACTATTTACGCGATCTATCCATGGCGTCGATAGAGCTGCCTTTGGGCTTGGTGCTGCTAGTAGCAGGCACTAGCTTTGGTGGGTATCACTGGCTTGAGTCGGCGCGTGAAGGGGCTGCTACACCAGCAGGCACTGTCATGCTGGCTGCACTACCCATTCTTATGGGAACGCAATTTGTGCTGGCGTTTCTGGGTTATGACATTGCATCGGTGCCACGCAGGCCGAGGCATAGGGGACTTGGTATGCGGCGTATTCCGGTTAAGGGGGGAAGAACATGAGGCGACTGCTTGATTTTCTGTGCGACCCGCTTCTCGTCGGCATGGATGTCGACGGGGAGAATCGCTTGGCACTGCACCGCAAAATGCTTGAGAAAAAGCGCATGTTGCGAGAGGTGTTCACCGAGTTTCATCATTTGTTCAGGAAGCTAGATCGTCAGTTCTTGTCTGGCGATGGTATCAAGGTTGAGCTGGGTTCTGGTGTTTCGCCGATGCGGGATTCTTATCCCGAAGTGTTGGCTACCGATATTGTTTACGCTCCCCACTTGGATCGGGTAATCAATGCGGAAGCAATGGATCTCGCGGACAGCTCGGTCAGAGTAATGTATGGACAGAATTGCTTTCACCACTTCCCTCACCCAGATGAATTCTTGCGTGAACTGGATCGAGTGCTAATTCCCGGTGGCGGCGCCATTTTACTTGAACCCTACTATGGGCCGCTTGCAACATTCCTGTTCAAACGACTGTTTCGCACGGAGGGTTTTGATAAAACCTATCAGTCTTGGGAAACGCCGGTGTCAGGCCCAATGAATGGCGCAAATCAGGCACTTAGTTACATCGTGTTTATTCGCGATCGAAATGAGTATGAGCGAAAACATCCGTCACTCAGAATCGTGCACAATGAACTAGCTGGGAATTATTTGAAATACCTGCTCTCTGGGGGGTTGAACTTCCGGCAGCTTCTGCCGGATTCATTCACTGGGTTTGTAGGGTTGTTGGAAAAGTTGATTTCTCCGCTCAATAGATGGATCGCGCTGCACCACATCATTGTTATTCGTAAGGTAGTTGCATGACTTTCGTGCGGTATGTCGCCATTCAACTGCTGGCCTATGGCATAGATATGGGGCTATTTCTGATCGTTTTAAAATCAGGATTGTCTGGGCCGATTATGGCAAATGTTTTGGCTAAACTTGCCGCAGGGATTTTTGCTTTCATTGTCCATAGAAATTTTACTTTTCGTGTTGCGGAAAGCTCTGCCATAAGACCTCAGGCTATTCGATATTTTGTATTGTTGGCGCTAAATATTCCTGCGGCTTCAGCGATTCTCGCACTGCTGCTTGTATGGATTGCCGAGCCAGTTGCTGCGAAATTTATTGCTGATATTATTTGCGTTGCTTTGACTTATGCTTTAAGCAAGCACTTTATTTTCACTGGGCAGCAGAAACACCCAGAGAGGAAAAATTCCACTGGAGTCGGTGTATGAGGGTGGTGGTGACCGGTGCCACGGGCTACATTGGATCGTGTCTGACTTGTCTTGCATCGAGGCGCGGCCATGACGTTGTAATAGCGTCTCGTCAAAGACCATCAACTTTTCCGGCATCATGGCTTCCTTTTGATTTGTCATCAGACAATTCGATCGTGTTTCCCATAAATACAAATGCCGTTGTGCATCTTGCGGCCAATACAACATACACCAATCGTTTGAAAAATGAGTGCGAGCTAGTTGCCGCACAAAGGTTAATTAAGTCTTCCCGGGAAGTGGGTGCAAAATTTATTTTTGTATCCAGCCAAACAGCGCGGGCTGATGCACCGACCGCCTATGGACGAACAAAATGGCATATTGAACAGGAGGTGTTGTCTGCTGGTGGTTGGGTGGTTCGGCCAGGGCAGGTCTATGGTGGGGAGTTACGCGGACTGTTTGGGATGCTGGTCAAGACTGTCCAGCAATTATCGATACTCCCTGCGTTTGTGCCGACCCCCAAGGTTCAACCGATTCACGTAGATGATCTCGCAGAGGGTCTGCTGCGAATTGCCGAACGGGGTGATGTTCCTCCCGGCGTATATTGCCTTGCCGCACCTGAACCTATCTCATTCTCAAAATTTCTTGATGGGATTGCCAAATCACGGCTTCGTTGCTGGCGAGGATTTGTGCCTGTGCCAGTCGTGATTATCAATGCACTTGCTGCTGTCCTGGGCGAGGCATTGCGAACTCGGCTAGGGCTGGAACGCTTGCGTTCACTTTTCGACTTGCCTGTCATGGAGACTGCATCTGACCTCAAGCGGCTTGGACTTACGCTGCGCCCACTACATTCCGGGATGCATCCATCAGGTAATGATCGAAGAAGATGTTTGCTGCGGGAGGGGCGGGCACTGCTTATTTATGTATTGAAAGAACCACCGGGCAGTGCTGTCTTGCGCCGCTACATTTGTGCAATAGAGCAGTTGCGCGGTGGGCAGGCATTGGGTCTGCCCAGGTTTTTTCTGGGTTATCCCATTTTCTTGTCGTTGCTTGACAAGTCCGTATGGGCTAGCAAAACGGCATCGGCAGAATTTTCTTGGCGGCTGGATACCGCGACCATGCTGGCTGAGGCAACTCCAACTGGGGCTTATCGCTTTCTCGGCCTTGGCCATGAACACGGGGTGCTAAGTAGTTTGTTTTCGATGACGAGCGCGGTGGCATGCGAGGTATTCTGGCGAATGTTACGGGTGATCTTTTTCCCGCTAGTCCGCCTTGCCTTGGGGCGTGCGAAGGGAGCTTTGTGACCCCCGATTTCGACATCATCATCGTCGGCAGTGGCCCCTCTGGGGTGTCAGCGGCCTTTCCACTGGTGAATGCTGGCCTTCGCGTTTTGATTGTGGATGGAGGCAAACAGCCTGGCGTGCTGCCGCCAGAAGCGGATTTTCTTTCAGCACGCATCAACGACACCGAGCAATGGAAGTGGATGGTCGGTGGGGATTCCCATGCGCTGAAGAAGCGTGATGCTGTTTCGCCGAAGCTGCGGGTGCCTTCGCATGCCTATGCCTTTGAAGAGTTCGAGGCACGCAACCATGTCGTAGGAAAAAATTTCATCACGGTCGGCTCGTTGGCAACAGGCGGCCTGTCGAATGCCTGGGGATGCGGAGTGGCTCGTTTCTCGGCTAGAGAAATCGCTGCGTTTCCATTTCCCGCATCTGACCTGGATGTTTCCTACGCAAAGGTCAGCCAACGAATCGGCATCAGCGGAAGAGTTGATGATGACATGTCAGACTACTTTGGGCTGGATGATTACTCGCAACCACCGATACCGATGGATGCGCTGCATACGCGCTTGTCTCAGCGTTATTTGAACCACAGGAAAAAACTTCATGCGCAAGGATTCAGGCTGGGGCGGTCGAGAGTTGCTGTACTAAGTGAAGATACCGCTAGTCGTCAGGCCTGCAATCTCTCGGGGAACTGTTTATGGGGATGTCGGCGGCACTCGATGTATTCCTCAACAGGCGATCTGCCGAGTCTTCGCAAGCATGAGAACTTTAGTGAACTTTCTGGCTTTGTGGTGGATGGATTGACCCGCTACGACGGCTATTGGGCTGTGGAGGGCCAAACATCTTCGGATGGTGAGCGAAGATCAATTACTGCAAGCAGGATCGTTCTGGCTGCCGGCACACTGGCTACTACCCGAATAGTGTTGAAAACATTGAATCACAGGCACCCCGTTCCATTGCTATCATGCCCGACTGCTGCGTTCATGCTTTGGCTGCCGCGACTATTGGGCGCTCCGAGGATGCCTGGGTTCGGGTTGGGTCAATTGTCTTTTTCCCTGAATCTCCAAGACACCATCACCGCTTTTGGCTCTACCTTTGCAACGACAGGTATTCCGTTATCTGAGTTCGTGCGGCACGTACCACTTCGGCGGCGGTATGGCATTGATCTACTACGGGAGCTATTGAGTTCCTGTGTGGTTGGGAATGTCTTCTTGCCGGGCCATTTGACTGCCGCAGAGGCCGAATTACAGCCGGATGATTCCCTGAGCGTGACGGGTAAATATTGCAATGCCGTCGTGCCACTTATGGACGAGGCCGCCAAGAAGCTACGCAAGGCATATTGGAGTATGGGTGCCGTGTTACTGCCAGGCAGCTTTACGATCGGCCCCCCTGGGGGCGACATTCATTATGCAGGGACGCTTCCGATGCGAGAGTCACCGTTTATCGGGGAGACATCGCAGCGTGGTGAGGTTGAGGGACTTGACGGGATTTTTGTTGTTGATGGAGCTTGCTTGCCAACGCTTACAGAGAAATCGCATACGCTTACAATCATGGCGAATGCTGACAGGATTGGAAGACAACTGGCTACAGTTTTAGCAATGGAAAGCCTTCACGGTTAATGTCTACTTACGAGGGTTGTTGAAATGAAAAAAAATATATATGTAACTCAACCATTTATGCCGCCGCTGGAGGAGTTTATTCCCTACCTTTCCGAGATATGGGAGTCGAAGTGGCTGACCAACGCAGGCCCATTCCATCAGCAGCTTGAACGCGAACTTGCTGAGTATCTTGGTGTTGAGCATTTATCACTATTTACAAACGGTACGATTGCCCTTGTTACTGCATTGCAGTCACTACGTATCACTGGTGAGGTGATTACCACGCCTTATTCATTTGTAGCGACCGCGCATTCTCTTTTGTGGAACAACATCAAGCCTGTTTTTGTGGATATTGATCCGGTTTCGTTCAACCTCGACCCGGAAAAAATCGAGTCGGCGATCACCACCTTGACCACTGCGATCATGCCTGTGCACTGTTATGGGAATCCGTGCGAGGTGGAGCGAATTCAGAAAATTGCAGATGCCTATGGGTTGCGGGTCATTTACGATGCAGCACACGCTTTTGGAATTCGCTACAAGGGAGAATCGCTGCTCAAGCATGGCGATTTGTCTGTTCTGAGTTTTCATGCAACCAAGGTCTTCAATACCTTTGAGGGAGGGGCCATCGTCTGCCCTGATGCGAAGACAAAACAGCGGATTGATTATCTGAAGAATTTTGGTTTTGCTGACGAGGTGACTGTGGTTGCCCCCGGAATCAACGGCAAGATGAATGAGGTGCAGGCCGCCTTTGGCTTGCTTCAGCTTCGATATATCGATTCGGCGATCAGCGCAAGGCAGCACGTTGATGAGCGATACCGGAATGGACTGGCCGATATTGCTGGTATATCGGTTTTCAAGTCAGTCACTGACAGTACGCAGAACTACTCGTATTTTCCGATTCTCGTGGATGATGCTTATCCGATGTCAAGGGATGCTCTTTACCAGTTATTGAAAGATCAGGGGATTCTGTCTCGCCGCTATTTCTACCCGTTGATCAGTGAGATGCCGATGTATCGCGGTCTGCCGTCGGCTGCACCAGGCAGACTGCCCGTTGCAAAGTGTATTTCAGAACACATTTTGTGCCTGCCTATCTACCCTGATCTTTCTTTATCCGATCAGGATAGGATTCTGGACATCATACGGGGCGGAAGGTGATGTCCTACTATTTAGAAGACGAATTACAGTCTTTAGGTTTTCGCTCTGTCGGGGAAGGCGTTCTGCTTTCTCGCAAGGCTTCAGTGTATGGGGCCAATAATATTTCAATCGGCAATCATGTGCGAATTGATGATTTTTGTGTTTTATCGGCTGGTGAGGGCGGGGTCTTGCTGGGGGATTACATCCATATTGGCGTGTATAGTTCGATTATTGGAGGCGGTGCTGTGATACTGGAGGATTTTATTAATATCTCCTCACGTGTCAGCATTTACTCGAGCAACGATGATTATTCGGGAGCAGCAATGACAAATCCAATGGTGCCTGCCCGTTATACCAACATGCAGGTCGCGGATGTGAAGATTTGCAAACATGCAATTGTCGGTAGCGGTGCGGTAATTTTGCCGGGCATTACGATTGGAGAAGGGGTTGCTGTTGGCGCACTAACGCTGGTAAATCAAAACTGTAATCCTTTTGGTATATATACTGGCGTCCCAGCGCGACGGACCAAGGAACGCAAGACAGATTTATTAGAGCTGGAGCGACAATTTCGGCAGGAGCTGGAACAATCCAGCAGGTAATATTGTGAAACTTGTAAACATAAATGCCCGTACCGTACGGTATCTGCTCATCGGTCTTTACAACACCGCCGTAGGGTATCTACTTTTTGGTCTAGTAAATTATATTCTGGGTGAATCTACTCACTACCTAGTTATACTTGGAATAAGTTTTATGCTCTCTCTTACACATGCTTACATTGGTCAACGCTTTGTTGTGTTTCGTTCGACCGCTCCATGGTGGAACGAATATTTGCGATTTTTTATTGTGAATCTCTCTGGAATGGCGAGCAATGCGTTGTTGTTGATTCTCTTTGTGGAGTTGGGGATGGGACTGATGGTTGCTCAGGCCATTTCTGTGCTAATCGTGACGGTGTTTTCCTATTTTGGTCACCGACATTTTTCTTTCAGGTCTGCATGAATAAAAATAATTCTAGTATCACTTCCTTAGGCCAGCGAAAGCGAGTTTCAGTTGTCGTTCCGGTTTACCAGAACCGCGAGACTGTGAGCGAAACCTGTCTGCGGATTCTTCAAGTCAGGGAGCAAAGTTTCCCTCATCTGGATATTGAAATCGTATTCGTAGATGATGGGTCTCAGGATGGTTCGTGGGAGGAGTTGGAGCGTGTTCGGGCGGGAAACCCGGATCATGTAAGCCTGGTTAAACTTTCCAGGAATTTCGGACAGGTTAGTGCAATTCTCGCGGGTTATGAGGCTGCCCAAGGGGATGCTGTCATTACCATTTCGGCTGATCTTCAGGACCCTGTCGGGGTTATGGTGCAGATGGTTTCCCAGTGGGAAACGGGGCAGGAAATCGTGATTGCTCACCGGGAAAGTAGGGACGATGATGTGGCCGCTACCCTGTTTTCTCGGATCGCTTACGGTTTTGCGCGGAGAGCGAATCCGCGCATCCCTGCAGGTGGGTTCGATTATTTGCTACTGAGTTATCGAGCAACTAAGCTATTGCGTTCTTTCAATGGCCGGCATCGTTTTTTTCAGGGCGATGTACTTTGGCTTGGCCTGCCCACTGTTTTCATACCCTATGCACGCGAGCGAAGAACACATGGCAAATCGGGGTGGACGTTTGCGAAAAAGTTTAAATATTTTACCGACCTGATTCTCGATTCTTCATATCTGCCTATCCGCTTGATGTCCAGTCTGGGCTTCCTGACAGCATCGGCAGGCTTGATATATGCAGTGGTGATTGTAGGCGCTTGGTTTCAGGGTCAGACGCCATTCGCCGGCTGGGCGCCCATCATGGTTACACTTTTGATTGTGGGCGGTTTGATTATGATGATGCTCGGGATAATCGGAGAATACCTCTGGCGTATCTACGACGACGTGAAAGAAAGGCCTTTGTACATTGTTGAGCGGCAATTGCCGATGAGCGGTTCGCGTTCGTCACAATTTTCTACAAGCTCAGGAACAGATTGTTATGAAAAGCATTGAGAAGTGGGTGGTCGCGGCAACGTGCGTGGTTCTTGTTGTAGTCTTTTCAAATTTTTTCTATCGCATCACGGCGCTTAAACACCTAGATTCCGTTTTCCTGTTTGAAAGTTCCCTGAGCGTTCTCGAGAGCGGTCAACCCACATCCAGAACGGTAGCCTCTTGGCCCGATGCGCTGAAGACATTGAAAGTGCCCGTCGAAACGCTTTGTCAGTCAGATTTAGAAATGAAGAAGCCGCTGGCATATAACGTCCTCGATAACCATGCCTATACCGCCCTTTATCCGATCTCGCTCCTTACTGCATTCGCTGGCCCTGAACTTACGTTTGCATTCTTGAACGCGCTGGCACATGTTCTGTTACTTATCATACCTTTTGTTTTTTTAAGAAAGCAGGGGGGGCAGGGATTGCCCAGCCTGGCTTTTGTGCTGTGCGTGGCGCTCTATCCGGCATGGTCTTATTCGGCTGTTGGTGATTATTACCTTGACAGGTTGTACATGCCGTTTGCCTTGTTGTCGCTTTATTTTATGCACGCTATTGTTTGCAGGGATGAGGAGGAGACGGTCAGGCGCCTACTGGCAGGTTTTGTTGCATCGACTATTGTGGCTGCCTTGTTCACGGAACGCGCCGCCATCATGATGATGGGTGAGATCGTATTTTTCCTGCTTTTTTTCCCACAGGTGCGAAAGTCCACCGAAATCAGGAATTCCATGCTGGCACTTCTCATGCTTCTTGGAGCGTACCTTTTCTTTTATTTCAGGTTTGTTTTTGAAGGTATTGAGGGAGGTGGGGGGCTGCTCGACAACGCCATGGTGATTTTGCACGATCCCCTGCAGAGGCTGCAGGCCCCGGGGTTGGTGCCATTCATGTTGGTTAATCTGCTCTTCATGGGGATTTTTGCTCCATTTTCTGGCTTCCGCTATTTTGCCCTTGGAATTGCGGTAATGATTCCAAGTTTTCTGATTACCGTTGGCGGTGCGGAACTGAACGGATGGTCGACGCATTATCACGCGATGTATTTGCCATTTCTTATCTTTGTGGCATCGATTGGTTACCTGCGGCTGATTAACCGTTTTAATGCGGGTATCTGGCACGCTGCCTTGCCGCTTATAGTTGGTGTCTACGTTCTTCTGGTAGCTGGTTACCTCAATCCCTATACGGGAAAATTCGAAAAGAGTTTTCTTGCTTCCGTTAAAAGCGGTGTTCTTGGAACAATCTCTCGTTATTACGCTGACCCGCAGCATTCTTACGAGAGATTTGCGGCAGGTTTACTCAGATCTCTGGATGCGCTTATTCCACAAGGTTCAAGGGTAAGTGCCATTGAGGGGGTGATGCCTGTGCTTTACAGGTCGAGGTCTCTTTCCATGTACCCTATTGATATGGACAGTGCAGATTATTTGGTGATTTCGGGTGCTGCCTCTGATGGACAGGTAACCTCGGTGTCCGGTGCCACAAGCTATCTCGGGCAAATGCAGATGGAAGCATTAAATCGGTGTTTGTCGCAGAGAATGATCGGGAAAGGTTTCGTGTTGTTTAAGGACATGCCATCGATTGGTGTGCTTGTTTTTAAGCGCATTCAGGGTAATTGACTCGGTGGTGATCACAACAAAAGGGGTGGTGATGAACCATAAAGTTATTTGTGTCGTTGGAACACGACCAGAGGCCATAAAAATGGCTCCAGTCATCCTCGCGCTAAAGAAGACTACGATAAAAGGTGGCTGGGACGAATTAAACTCTATCAAACCATCCGAGCTACCCTTGTAGCAACGAAACACAGAAGTCAATTGCTTTCGACGCCATGATGTAGTAACGTATCTACATTAATGCAGGAGGTTACCACCATGACTATCACTACCCTTTCTAGCCGAGAGTTTAACCACGATGCAAGCCGGGCCAAAAAGGCCGCTCGTAGCGGTCCGGTGTTCATTACCGATCGCGGCCGTCCCGCGCATGTACTGTTGACCATTGAGGATTACCGCCGGCTCACCCACAGCCAGTCCAGCATCGTTGAGTTGTTGGCGATGCCCGTGGGTGGCGACATCGACTTTGAGCCTGCCCGCTTGAGCGGCCCCTTGTATCAACCGGCGGACCTGTCCTGATGTACCTGCTCGATACCAACGTCGTTTCCGAGCTGCGCAAAGCCAAGGCGGGCAAGGCCGACAAAAACGTTATCGCGTGGGCAGCCAGCGTGTCTGCGAATAGCCTGTTTCTGTCGGTCATCACCATCCTGGAACTAGAAATTAGCATCCAGTTGGTCGAGCGGCGCGATCCTACTCAGGGAACCCTGTTGCGGGCTTGGCACGAGGGCCAGGTATTGCTGACGTTTTCGGGGCGGATTCTCCCGGTCGATGTGCTGGTCGCGCAGCGCTGCGTCAAATTGCACGTGCCCGATCCCTGCTCCGACCGCGATGCTCTGATAGCTGCCACGGCGCTGGTGCATGGCATGACCGTGATCACTCGCAACATCGCCGACTTTCAGGCAACAGGAGTTGGGCTCTTGGATCCATGGGACACCCGTTAGCTGGCTGTTGCTGATTATGCTGTTTTGACCAGAGTTAGCCAACCTGATGGATATTTTTACTACGCGGGTGCTGTGAGCTATGTTGGCGAATTTCAAAAATGCAGATATTTGCTACCGAAAGACCCAAAAAAGTAGGCTTTAACGCGGATGAGCCCCCGCTCTTACTTGGCAATATGGCTGTTTTAGAACGACAAAAAAATTGACCGCAACTCATAGTTGAGCGGCCTCGCTTCACTGGATAATGCCTATGAACCATAAAGTTATTTGTGTCGTTGGAACACGACCCGAGGCCATCAAGATGGCACCCATCATTCTCGCTCTCAAGCGAGAACCAACATTGGATGTGCGTGTGCTGGCAACTGCACAGCACCGCCACTTGCTGGATCAAGTGATGAAGGTGTTCAATGTGGAACCTGATATTGATCTCGATATCATGCGGCCAAATCAGGCATTGACTACGCTCACGGCACGACTGTTACTCGATCTGGATGATGTGCTACTTGCAGAAAATCCCGCTGTTGTTCTCGCCCAAGGTGACACAACTACCGTAATGACGGTGGCTCTGGCCTGTTTCTATCACAAGATTCCATTCGGACATGTAGAGGCTGGCCTGCGTACCTGGGATATGCAGAATCCGTTCCCGGAAGAAATGAACCGCGTCATTGCCGGGCGGCTGGCGAAGTGGCATTTCGCACCTACCGAAAGCTCGCGTCAGAATTTGTTGCGTGAGGGTGTATCGGATGCGGATATTGCAGTGACAGGCAACACGGTGATTGACGCACTGCTCAGTGTGGCGGACCGGGATGTGGAACTGCCGGTTGTGCTTGACCCGACCAAGCGGTTGATTCTGGTAACGGCACACCGCCGGGAAAATTTTGGCGAACCTTTCGAGCGAGTTTGTCGTGCGCTGCTTACATTGCTGGAGCGCAATCCGGATGTACAGGTATTGTATCCCGTGCATCCGAACCCCAATGTGCATGAGATTGCTCATCGGTTGCTGGGGAAACACCCCCGTGTGGTGTTATGCGATCCCTTGGATTACCTGCCTTTTGTGGCGGTAATGAAACGTGCGTATCTGATACTGAGTGATTCGGGTGGTGTGCAGGAAGAGGCACCTGCTTTGGGGAAACCAGTGCTGGTGCTTCGGCACGAGACCGAGCGTCCAGAGGCTGTTCAAGAAGGCGTGGTGAAACTGGTCGGTACTGATTTCGACGCAATCGTTTTAGAAGCGCAGCGTCTGCTGGATGATGAATCTGCCTATCGTGCTATGGCGCGGGGTGTCTCACCTTATGGGGATGGTCATGCGGCAGCGCGCATCGTTGCGATCTTGAAGGACGCTTTGGCCGGGCCGTTGACTTGAAAGTTCTGTTAATTGCGTACGAATTTCCTCCGATTATTGCGGCGCAGTCCATTCGATGGTTTTATATAGCGAACGGTCTTGCCGAATTGGGAATAGAGCTGCATGTTCTTTGCCCGGAAATGTCTGCAATGCCAGATTTCCCAGTTGGTCTGCACGACAAGATTGTCTTGCATCGGGTCTGGCCCGGGCCTTTTACCGGGATTGCCCAAGAACTGAAGCGGCGGCGCTTGACGCAATCAAAACCGCTTCCCGCAGTTGCCGACGTGCAGCCGTTGGCGCGGGTTGAAACTTCATTGCTGCCCTCATCGAGAAATTCATTTACATCGCGCATATCCATTTTGTTGCGGCGCGTTTTGAATGCGTTGATATTTCCGGATCTGCGTACAGAGTGGTATCCATTCGCTCGCAGCAAGTTGTCTGCCCTGCTCGCTCAGCATCAATTTGATGCAGTGATCAGTTCGCATGAACCTGGGGTGGATATTCTTCTTGGATTGTTTGCCCGGAAAAAATCCGGCGCCAAATGGATTATTGATCTGGCTGATCCGATTCTCGCGCCGTATACGCCGCGCTGGCGCCGCAAGGCGGATTCCGCCTTCGAGGGCTATGCGTTGAAACAGGCTGATCGGGTTGTTTTGACGAATGAGCATGTGCAGGATCTGCTTCGAAGTCGACATCACATTACGGACCCGCAAAAATTCATTTGTGTGCCGCAGGGATTTTCCGTGCAGAGTGCGACTGCGAGCCGAACAGTTGATGTATTGCCGGCCGGCAGCATGAATATCGTATTTACCGGTACTTTTTATTCCGACTTTCGCAGCCCGGAAATTTTTTCAAGAGCAATGAGGCGTCTATCTGCGAGCGATGTGAGCTTGACGATTGTCGGTGACAACGCCGCGTTTGAAAAGATATTCTACGGCATCCCAAATGTTCGCTTCATAGGAAAAATTGATCATTTCGCGTGCGTAGAATTGCAGCATCAAGCCGATGTCCTGCTGAATATCGGGAACCTGCAGGCCTATCAGTTGCCGGGAAAGATATATGAGTATCTTGGTGCGGCAAAACCTGTGCTGCATATCAAGACGGGGAGGGATGATCCGGGCGCGCAATTGATACAGACCGTGAAGGCCGGGGTAGTGGTTGAAAACACCGAAGATGCAATTGCCGACGTACTCAGTATTCTTCGTAATGATTGGCGCAACGGCAAGCTCCAGAATTCTTTTTGCGCTGACCGCGTGGCCATTGAGTGCTACTCGTGGGAGCATCGTGTGCTGGCGTACAGAGACATCCTGTATGGTTGGGACTGAACACGTATTTTTGAAGAATGACCATATGAGAAAGCCCCCATACAGCGGTCGATTCATTCTTTATGACTATTTCCAGGTGGCTGGCGGGGCAGAGCGGGTGACGGTAATGCTGGCTGAGGAGTTTGCCGATTATCGTGTGGTGATATCGCGCTGCTATCCGGATTTTTTGCATATGAGCGGCGAGGAAAGTATTGATGCGATTTCATTGTCGTCCGGCGTGGATCGCTGGTTTGGACGTATCGCCGGCGCGATGTTAAATTTCAGGTTTCGCACCGGTTTTTTGCGCGATGCCGAAACGGTTATATATAGCGGTTTTTATGCGCCCCTGGCGGTGAAAAATCAGCGAACCGGCCAAAAAATATACTATTGCCATACGCCGCCGCGCTACTTGTACGATTTGAGAGATGTATATCTTGCGCGCGCATCATGGTTTATGCGGCCGATGTTGAAGGTATTTTTTGGCTTGGTGCGCCGGGAATACGAGTTGTCCTTGCATCAGATGGACCAGATCATCGCGAACTCGCACAATGTGCAGGGACGGCTGAAGAATTATCTTGGACTGGATTCAGTAGTGATTTATCCGCCGGTTGATGTCAAACGGTTTCACTGGCTTGGGACCGGTGATTATTATTTGTCTCTGGCGCGGCTGGAACCAAACAAACGGGTTGATGTGATCATCGAAGCGTTTCGAAAGATGCCGGACAAACGTCTGGTAGTGGCATCGGGTGGATCGGAAAATGAGCGGCTGCGTCAATTGGCAAACGGTGTGCCAAATATTCATTTCACCGGATGGCAAACCGAGGCGCAGTTGCTGGATTGGATCGGCAACGCTCTGGCTGCAATTTATGTTCCCGTCGACGAAGATTTTGGCATGTCGCCAATCGAAGCGATGGCTGCCGGTAAACCGGTAATTGGCGTGGCCGAAGGTGGACTGCTTGAGACTATCGTGGATGGCGAGACTGGATTTTTGCTGCCTGCGCCAGTGTCGGTCAGCGCCATGTGTGCGGCTGTGAGTCGCCTGTCACAGGGCGTGGCACTTGAGATGAGGGATGCCTGTGAAGCGCGCGCTCAGATGTTCTCGAAAGAGATTTTCCTGGGCAAAATGAGAGACGTTATTAGTGGATCCAACAAAAGCAAAAGTGAAGCGCGGTTAGGTGCCGAAGATCAGCTTTAGAATTGATAGTTGAGATGGAATGACGATTGCAACTAGTGAATCAATAGACATATCTTATTGTCTGTCATGTGTCGTAAAGTCTTTATATGCCTTGGCAATTCCTTCACGTAATTCAGTCTTTGCTTGCCAACCCAAGGCACGCATCCGATCGACGTTCAACAGCTTGCGTGGTGTACCATCAGGTTTGGAAGTATTAAACACGATCCCGCCTTTGAACCCAACCACACTCATCACGGTTTCAGCCAATTCACGAATCGTTACATCCTCACCCGTGCCTACATTGAACAAGCCATCGGCAACACCATTTTCCATCAGAAAGACGCAAGCATCCGCCATGTCTTCTACATACAGGAATTCCCGCATCGGCTTGCCGCTACCCCACACCACGAGTTCTTTGTCGCCACTCAGTTTGGCATCGTGCGCCTTACGAATTAGCGCTGGCAGTACATGACTGTTGTTCAAGTCATAGTTGTCATTAGGTCCATAGAGATTGGTGGGCATCACCGAAACATATTGGGTGCCATACTGGCGGTTGTAACTTTCACACAGCTTGATGCCCGCAATTTTGGCAATCGCATAAGGCTCGTTGGTTTGCTCCAGAGGGCCGGTCAACAGGTATTCCTCCTTGATTGGCTGCGGACAATCTCGTGGATAAATACAGCTGGAGCCGAGGAACAGTAAACGTCGCACCCCAGCCTGCCAGGCCGCATGCACGATGTTCGCCTCCATCATTAAATTCTGGTAGATGAAATCGGCGCGACAGGAATTGTTTGCATGAATACCCCCCACCTTGGCGGCAGCCATAAAAACGTAATCAGGCTTTTGCTTCAGAAAAAATTCAGCAACTGCAGACTGGTTCGTCAAATCCAGATCAGCGTGTGCTCTGGTCAAAATATTGGCGTAATCGCCAGCCTGCAAACGGCGCACAATAGCCGAGCCCACCATCCCGCGATGGCCAGCCACATAAATTTTGGCTTGCTTGTCGATCGGATTATTCGTGATAATCATACGCTGAGAACCCGTGCTTCTTGACCAGTTCGTCTCGTTCAGCGCCCTTGAGGTCTTCTCTTACCATTTCGGCCACCAGCTCCTTGAAAGTGATTTTTGGCGTCCATCCCAGCTTCTCTTTCGCCTTGGTCGCATCCCCCAGCAAGGTTTCGACCTCGGTCGGCCGAAAATAGCGTGAATCAACTGCCACGATGCATTTTCCTGCTGCATCATAGCCTTTCTCATCTACGCCCGTTCCCTCCCAATGTATTTGGATGCCGAGTTCTTCTGCTGCCGCAATCACAAAATCACGCACACTGTATTGCACACCGGTGGCGATGACAAAATCTTCAGCTTTGTCCTGTTGCAGCATCAGCCATTGCATTTCAACATAGTCTTTGGCATGTCCCCAGTCACGTAAGGAATCCAAATTTCCCAGAAAGAGGCAATCCTGGAGATCCAGCTTGATGCGCGACAAGGCGCGGGTAATCTTGCGGGTAACGAAGGTTTCGCCGCGTATGGGAGATTCGTGGTTGAACAAGATGCCATTGCAGGCATAAATGCCATAGGCCTCACGATAATTGACGGTTATCCAGTAGGCATATAATTTGGCCACTGCATAAGGTGAGCGTGGATAAAATGGAGTGGTTTCCTTTTGTGGCGATTCTTGCACCAAGCCATATAGTTCAGAGGTCGAAGCTTGATAGAAACGTGTTTTCTTTTCTAAATGCAGAATGCGAATGGCTTCAAGCACACGCAAGGCACCTAATGCATCGGAGTTGGCAGTATATTCCGGCTCTTCGAACGACACAGCCACATGGCTTTGCGCGGCTAGGTTATATATTTCGTCTGGTTGAACTTGCTGAATAATGCGAATCAGACTGCTTGAGTCAGTCATGTCACCGTAGTGCAAAATGAAATTGCGATTGCTGACATGAGGATCTTGATACAAGTGGTCAATGCGGTCTGTGTTGAACAAAGAAGCACGGCGCTTGATGCCATGCACGATGTAGCCTTTTTTCAACAGAAATTCGGCCAGGTAAGCGCCGTCTTGTCCTGTCACACCAGTGATTAGAGCGATTTTTTGCATAGAAGGTAATACCTGACAATATTCATAGCCAGCCATACAGTCTTGGTAGATATGGCCGTCAGTGAAGAAATAGTTGAAAAATGATACCGAATAATTGATGGTGAGTAAGCGGGAATTACATTACTGGCCGAGATGCACATGTTATCAATGATTGTCTCAATTTTTACTTGAGCACGCCGAGCCAATAATATGTGGCGGATTCAGGTTTGAAGGATGCTTCGAAAATCAGTAATGGCCATCGAAGCAGTGGTCACCTTGTTCAAAATGCCGAAATTCTTCAGGTTGCTGAAAGAAGAGGCTATGGCATCTCTTGATGCGCCGATGACCTCATATCCTTTGTCAAGCGAAAGTCTGTAAAGATATGCGCCATCCTGTCACCTCACTTCATAAATCAGCGCCCTAATTTTTGGTTCATCCGACTTTCCTATGGGTAGCCTGAACCGGATACAGATCAAGACCGC
>NZ_CAKMHQ010000022.1 GCF_927312905.1 Candidatus Nitrotoga sp. 1052 | reverse complement strand
GGGCGCATCAATTTAATCAATGAGTTACAAGAGAAGTCCGACAGGCTCCTAGGCGAAAGTGAACGGTTAGCCTGATTTATTCGGCTCATTCCGCAATTGGCGAGAAATTTACTTTAAATATATGATTAAACTTATACAAGAAATTATAATTTATTTGGTGGTAGCTCTCAGCTCTTTGTTCATCATGAGCTATGCTGTGCACATGCTAGTTGGTGGCTTGGTTAGCAAGGAAACTGAATATTTACTGATTATAGCCACTTGCCTCATTGGTGTAGTGGCTATAGGATTCATGGTTTGGGATGTAACACAACGCCGCAAGGGCATTAAATAGCGGCCTCACGTACCGCTTAAAACACTAGGACTCTACAAGTAGAGCACCGGTGAAAATGACCAAGGCACGAACCAGCAGCACAGCCCGACCTTGAGCACGGTGATCGATGCGCACGCTGTTATCACAACGCAGCAAACGCAGAGCAGTTTTAACTTGCATTACATATAACGCATACATCATCACAAGCATCATGAAATGTATCCATACTAAAAATGAGGTCAATTCGCTCTCCACAATCAAACGCCGATACCAATCCTTATAAAGGTAGAGATAAATCGGCATCCCCAAATCAAACAATATTACGGAAATCATTACCAGCACATGAAACGTGCGTTGCTTAGCATATCGAAACGCAGCTAACATTAAAGCATAGGTCGCCAGTGCAGCCCACACTGTACCTGCTGTTAGCATATAATGTTTTGTTTACGCACCTTATTTTTATTCTCCATAAGTTCTTCTAGACCACTTTAACTGCAAGATATTCCGTAACCATTTATTAACGCTTTGGTCTAATTTGTATTTGTATATCAGATGGATGCGATGAAATTTAAGCTTCAACTCATTAACTCATTGAAACAATTTCGCATAATTTTAAACAATGGCAAACATTTCTTAATTTATGATGATCTATGCCGTGCACAAGCATGTGCACTTGTTTATCTGATGCCTTAAAGATTTAATAGAAATTTATAAGCTGTTAAATCCACTTTTATACTTAAGTGAATTTTTATAAATAGATGTCTAGCTAGTTTTAAGCATTTCCTGAATTGCTTGGTAATCTTTTATGCTGGAAAACTGTCCTTTATGAAATACAAATTGCAAGCGCTGGTCTAATTTATCCAGCCCTGCCAGACCGAACGAACGGCCTGAATAGTCCGCGTAAATTCGCAAATCCTTCACCAACTCCACGTGCTCTCCATTGCGCATAATAATTCGAGTTACCTGCTTACCTATTTCGATTGCGATAGGCGCGGTAGGCAATAACATTAACCGGGTTTTCAATATGCGGTTGGCACCAGCGATAAAAAAGAAACTGGCCAAAAACGAAAACAAATATGCCAAACTGGCATTTCCGCCATACCAAAATTTGACTACCATTGACAGTAACGCCACTACTGTAGGAACATATAATAGTAAATCCCACATCATGCCTTTGCGGTCTTGCACTAAACTGAAACGCGTAACACCCATATTAGATCAACCCGCGCGACTTTCTGTTCCTGCCTTCAGAATTTTCGTAATTCCCGCTTCCATTTCGCCATGCAACATGCGTCCTGGTTGAACGCCGCTAACGATGCCTTTATCATTTATAAAGAAAGTCCAGGGATCACCCATCACACGATATGCCTTGAATGCTTGCGGATTTTGGTATTGATCCATATGCAAAAAAAGCACCTGAGTTTGATATTTTTCCATTAACGCTTTCATTATTTGCAACTGGCCATCGCACACAGTGCAATGGCCAGGTGTGGCAAACTCCAAGACGATAGGCTTGCCGAGCGCCAGCGCTTTATCTAATGAGTATTGATACATGCGTGCATCAGGCTGACGATATGTCGTCATTTTGCTCATGTCTCCACCGACATCTGCCAGTGTTTTGGTGGGCAAACTAGGCGCAATCATGCCCTTCTGCAACATTCCCATTGAAGCGCCGCCCATGCTCCATGCGGAAAACTGTTCGCCGCAGCCACAAACAAGGCAGGAGGCAATGAGCAACCATAATATTTTTATATTCACCTGGGCCGGTTCCATCCATTACAAGTGCGGTATATGTTATATCCCCAGATAATGTTAGCCAGTAAGACCACGCTACCGAAAATTCCGGCAAGTGACATAAATCGTGATGCCGCCGACTCTCCATCGTCATCAATAAATATACCAATCAACCCCGCAGCGCTAAAAAAAACCACGACCCCCAGCAGACCAAGATTATGCATCCAGAAGTGAACTTTGACCAAACGCAGGCTATAGATGGAGCGACGCACCAATCGCGGTATAAGGTAATATACCGCGCCAAAAATAGCCATTTCCACCCATCCCAGCAAATTAATATGCGTATGCCCTAAAACGATCCTATGGCCGGGTATCCCGCTATTAACAAAATGCCTAAAGGTAGGAACCCCGCCCATCAACGCCCCCCAAGAAAAACCAATTATGCTGTAAATGATGCATGCATAGATAAACCACAATGTATATTTGGTGTATTCTTTATCCTGAGTCCAAGGTTCATTTAGTTCCTGCATCATGCTGATTCTCTTTCGCTTTTAATTTCACTTCTTCACGTACATCCTTATACTCCGATTTCCAGCTATCTGGCGCCCACATCCTGACCATCCCATCAATAAATTTAGATTCTCCACCCACAGGGGGGAGACGCGACGCATTAGACCCTGGGTTGGCTCGCAACTCAGAAAGAAACTGAGCAATCGCCTGCAAATCCGCTTGTGGCAATTTCGCTACAAAAGCAGCTCCTTTAGAAGGGCCGTGATCCATTGTCGTTCCAGGGTAAGATGCTTCTGGATCTGTTAAAAATTTGTTTAGGTATTCCAGTGTACGTTTGGAACCGATACCGTCGAGAACGAGCCCCATATTTGTACCGTTGCGCATTGCGCGGTGACAGACGGTGCATCCCGCTGTACGAAATAATTCTGACCCGCGCAAGCCTTCTGTGGAAAAGTCATACTGAAGTACTGGGTACATCGGCTTATCCAAGCGTGACCTGACAACTTCTAGCACCAACCAACTGACAAAAGCCATAATGCCAATCAGCGCAAAACCCCCAAATAGCAATTTTTCTCCAAGCTTCATATTGCTAATTGCCATGCTGAATCACCCTCGATCACTTAATATTCTTTTCCAATAGATAAAATCCCCGCGTCCGAAACAACTCGACGCGGGGATTTTACAAACAAAATCTAATTCAATAACCAAAGACTCCTATCGAACTAAAATTTCCTTCAAAACGGTTTGATTATCAATAAGAAGGCCGTCCCGTACATTCACTGGCGGAGCAGAAGTCAAATATGCAGCAACATTATAAATGTCGTCATCTGTAAGCGTTTTCGCCACCGCTTGCATCATTGGAACTCCTCCAACTACCGGATCATTATTCCTTGTGCCATCACGCCAACTTTTCAATTGATTAACCAAATATACATACTTTTGATTGCCAATTGCCGGAAACATTGGATCCGAACCGCGCCCATTAAACCCATGGCAAGAATAACAAGAGGCCACCTTACCCTGCACCCCACTATGAACCAGAAGTTTCCCCAAATGCGGCTGACCAACCTGCTGCCCCTCTGCTTTAAGAGCTTTCAAATCAGACGGCTCATACTTTCTGGGTAAACTATCTACAAAAGCAGCCACATCACGGCGGTCTTGCTCGCTCAATGCCTTGGCAAATCCGTTCATTACCGCGCCCAGGCCAGAGGGAACACGCTTGTCCGCAGCAAAATTAGTGAGTTGTTTAACGATATAAACATAACCAATATTGGCTAGTCGGGGTGCGCCCATGGCATCATTACCCAATGCATTGTCTCCATGACAGGACAGGCAAGCAGGAACATCCCCTTTTCCTTGGGTAAAGATGATCTTGCCGTTAGCGGGATTCGCACTAACTTTTCCAGCTTCCGCAGAAGCGGCCGTTCCTGATACCAGTACAGTTATAGCTATTGTTGTAAGCCATGACGACAACTTGGATGTAGATTTGCGCATTTCCCCCCCTTATTTCTTGAAATTCTTCAATTTAATCTTCCCCTAACAACTTTATAAGTTGCTGGTTTTACAACCGCCGTGAAAGACATACCATGTTTTGGAAGGCATCCAAAAACAATATTTCCGCTACTCGCAGTATTATTCAGCTTCGTTTTTAAGAATTCTTTTTAAATAAGATTGCGGCCATACCAAAAATGAATCCAAAAATACATAAGTACATCACAAGAACTTGGCCGGTAGTCACATTTTCAAACATAACTTCTCCTCCTTTCCAATACTGCTTGGTTAATAAAACTTATTATGCTTACGGTCTTTCTAGACTTCTGAATTTTATCACTGCCAATTTATATTACGCAAGTTTTTTTGGCTGGACGAAGAATCAAATAAACTCCAGCTTCTTGAAATCTAATTCAAACATCCCCTTATGCTATTAACATCACGCACGCTCGCATTCAAAAATTGGCAAATTCAACTCTGAAGTGCAACTTTTACAAGTACCTTTTGATACGTCAGGACCAAGCCAAGCCAGCGCAAGCTGGCCATTTTGTTTGTGCAAGGCATGGAAATCCTGAACGTCGCGGCGCATAATCCGCTGAGCATCATGATCGGGGGGCAAGCGATGTTCGATAATTTTCTAAAACTGATTCCGGCACAAATTTCGACGGCTTGGCTGGCGCCGGTATTTGCGATTGCCTTGGCGTGCTGGAAATTCTTTCGGGAGCAGAAGCGGTTGGAAGAAACCGTGGAAGTCGAAAAAACAAAGGTGGCCAAACTGGAAGCGGCGCTGGAACAGCAGAAACGCTCAAACGAGTTATTGCATCAAGGTTTGCTGGAAATGCAGCAGCACAAGGAACAGCTTGACACGTTGCTGGCTGATGCGCGCAGCCAGATTCGCGCTGTGGCCGATTCCATTATTATTCGTAATCCCTATTCTGATCAAGCACTGGTGTTTCTGATTGCCCATGGCCCAGCTGCTCAGAGCGTGGTAAAAATGCAAATTGATTTGCATGGCAGCCAAGCTGGGGAAGTATACCTGTCACGCAAGACTTCAATTTACTCGCCTTCGATGATGAATAAGGCGCATGAAAAACGTCTGGACACCAAATCCGGTTTTCAATCGAATAATATTCTTACTAAACCTTTGTTGAAATTTGGCAGCGAGCTGGTTGGTGTGGTGCAGTTTCTCAATGAGGATCGCAACACGCCATTTACGGTAGAGGATGAGAAAAAAATCGAACCGATCTGCGTCAAGTTGGCATTGGCGGTGTCAAACATCATTGCTGATCCGACCAACCTGGTGCATTTGGGCGTCGTGCTTGATCCGCACATCAATCAAGCCACGATTCTGTTTACCGATATTACCAATTCCGATTTGCTGTTTCAACAACTGGCAGTGGCGGATGCGACCGCGTTGGTGGATGAATATCTGGAGCGTTTGGGTGCAATTGGTGTACAGCACGGTGCGCGCATCGATAAATATCTGGGCGATGGCATGATGCTGAGCTTTGAAACAACAGGTGCTGAAAACGCCCCGAAAGCGCTGCGAGCGGCGCTCGAAATGCAGCGCGAGTTTTCTGAGATTAAACAGGAATGGCAACGCTTGAATTATGCGCTGGATTTGCTGGATCACCGGATAGGCATTGCGAGCGGATCGGTTTACGGACGCCGCATGGGTTACAGTGGTACCAGTGTCTTTACGATCATGGGTGCGCCCGTCAATTTGGCTGCGCATCTGTGTGACCAGGCGCGTACTGCAAGCGAGCGCATCCTGATCAGTGAAGATACCGAACAAAAATTACGTCACGCCATGCCATCCGGCTGGTATTTGGAACGCTTTGCGTTACCGCGCTATGCAGCGTATCAAGTCAGCCAACAACGCAGTTCGGCAAATAGTAAAAGTAGTGCATGATCTTGAATTCTTCTATCAGATGTCGTGGGTAGGAACCACTGTTGCTTAAATTACGAGTCTTGCATACGGTACCCGGACGCAACTTATTGGAAAGAGCATCATCAAATTTTTATGGAATTTCGAATGCTAATCGATCTTGCCCGGGACTTTCGGCGTGGTGCATACCACGTCTGCGTTCTGAGCTCGGTGGCGCAGAGCATGGTCGATCAGTACCAAGGCCAGCATGGCTTCGGCAATGGGCGTAGCGCGAATACCTACGCACGGGTCATGGCGACCATGGGTTTCCACTAGCGTTGGTTCACCCGCTTTATTGATGGAGCGGCGCGGAAGGCGGATGCTGGAAGTGGGTTTTATGGCGATATGCGCCACAATATCCTGCCCAGTGGAAATGCCTCCCAGTATTCCGCCAGCGTGGTTGGATAAAAAACCTTGCGGAGTGATTTCGTCGCCATGCTCACTGCCTTTCTGCGTAACTGAAGCGAAGCCGGCACCAATTTCTACTCCTTTTACAGCATTAATGCTCATCATGGCGTAGCCAATATCAGCATCGAGACGGTCATATACCGGCTCTCCCCAGCCCACAGGCATATGTTCGGCCACGACAGTGAGCTTTGCACCGATGGAATCGCCGGATTTACGCAACGCATCCATGTACGCTTCCAGTTGCTCAACATAACTGTCATCGGCGACAAAGAAGGGATTGCAGTTGACTTCATCCCAACTCTTGAATGGCACCACCACTTCACCCAATTGCGATAAATAGCCACGTATCACAACACCATAACGCTCGTTCAGCCATTTTTTCGCAATCGCTCCAGCTGCTACGCGCACGGCGGTCTCGCGTGCAGACGCCCGCCCGCCGCCGCGATGGTCGCGGATGCCGTATTTCTGCCAATAAGTGTAATCGGCATGGCCGGGACGAAAGCTTTCGGCGATGTTTCCATAGTCTTTGCTACGTTGGTCTTCATTGCGGATCAACAACGCAATCGGCGTACCAGTGGTCTTGCCTTCAAAGATGCCGGATAAAATTTCTACCGTGTCTGTCTCTCGCCGTTGGGTGACATGGCGCGAAGTGCCGGGCTTACGGCGATCCAGTTCGTGTTGAATGTCTGCTGTGCTCAACGCCATCCCAGGCGGACAACCATCCACCACGCAACCGATTGCAGCACCGTGCGATTCGCCGAAAGATGTAACGCAGAATAAAGTACCAAATGTATTTCCCGACATGGCTAAACTCGCTAAATTTATGCAGCAAGTTTAACATATCACACCTCTTTCAAGTCGCTCCAACTAGGCGGTTGATGTGCAATGAGCTTTTTTGAGAGACTTTCGGGCAATTTGCGGCCTCGGCTCAATTATCCCGCCAACCATCCATTCCTGGCTATGTAAATGAAAGCAATTTTAATGACCGCAGCTGGCAGCCCCGATGTGCTGCAGCTGCGTGAAATTCCCCTTCCCGAACTACCCTCAGAACACCATGTACGGGTCAAGCTGGCCGCCGCGGGCATCAATCCGCTGGATACCAAGCTGCGCGCCAAGCCAGCCTATTACCCCGACAAACTTCCCACCATCCTGGGCTGTGATGGTGCAGGTATCATAGATGCCATCGGCACGGCCGTGACACGTTTTACAGTCGGTGATGCGGTCTATTTCTGCAACGGTGGCGTCGGCGACGAGCCCGGCTGCTATGCCGAATATACCAACGTGCATGAAGACTACTGCGCTTTCAAGCCAGCCAACCTCAGCCTGCAAGAAAGCGCTGCGCTGCCACTGGTACTGATCACCGTGTGGGAAGCGCTAATCGAACGCGCTAATCTGCAAGCCAAACAAACTATCCTCATCCATGCCGCGGCGGGGGGTGTCGGCCATATCGCCGTGCAACTAGCCCACCATCTGGGCGCGCACGTCGCCGTAACAGTAAGCGATGACAAGAAAGCCGGGCTAGTGCAGGGTCTCGGTGCTGAAAAAATCATTAACTACCGCGAGCAGGATTTTGTGCGGGAAGCGCTTGTCTGGACCGCTGATAAGGGTGTAGACGTGGTGTTTGACACTGTAGGTGGCGAGGTCTTTCTGCGCTCGTTAAATGCGGCGCGCATTGGCGGCAAAGTGGTCAGCTTGCTGTCCACCCCGCTGTCATTGGCTGACACTCAACTGGCGCGACTGCGCAATCTGTCGCTGTGTTACGAACTGATGCTCACGCCGCAAGTGATGCATATGCATGACGAGCGTATACGCCAGCGCAAAATACTGGAACAGGGCGCTCAGCTAATTGAAACAGGTAAGCTCGGCGTGCTGGTGAATAGGATGCTGCCGTTGAAAGATGCAGCCCAAGCGCACCGTCTAATTGAACAAGGCGGCGTTACCGGCAAGTTCGTGCTGGTGATGGATTAACGCGGGCAACTACAAGCCAAGCTCCCCCCACATTGCATCTACACGGCGTTTGGTCACGTCGTCCATCGCAATTGGCGTGCCCCACTCGCGTTGCGTTTCCCCCGGCCATTTGTTGGTCGCATCCAGTCCCATTTTGCTGCCCAGGCCGGACACCGGGCTGGCGAAGTCCAGATAATCAATGGGCGTGTTGTCCACCAGCAGTGTGTCGCGTGTGGGATCGACGCGTGTGGTGATCGCCCAGATGACTTCCTGCCATTTACGGATATCGATGTCGTCATCTACCACGATGATGAACTTGGTGTACATGAATTGGCGCAGATAGGACCAGATGCCGAACATCACGCGTTTGGCATGTCCCGGGTACTGTTTCTTCATGGATACAATTGCCAAACGATAAGAACAGCCTTCCGGCGGCAAGTAGAAATCCGAAATCTCGGGAAATTGCTTCTGTAGAAGTGGCACGAACACTTCGTTCAATGCCACGCCCAAAATGGCCGGCTCATCGGGCGGTTTGCCGGTATAGGTGGAGTGATAAATGGGATTTTGACGCATGGTGATGCGCTCAATGGTGAAAACCGGGAATTTTTCCTGTTCATTGTAATAACCGGTATGGTCACCAAACGGGCCTTCCAACGCGATTTCATTTGGGTGAATCATTCCCTCCAGCACGATCTCGGCGCTGGCAGGCACTTGCAAATTGCTACCAATACATTTAACCAGTTCGGTTTTCGATCCTCGCAACAAGCCGGCAAATTGATATTCAGACAGGCTGTCCGGCACCGGCGTGACCGCGCCCAAAATGGTAGCCGGGTCAGCACCGATCACCACTGCCAGTGGGAACGGCTGGCCCGGATAAGCTTTGCACCACTCCTGATAATCCAGCGCTCCTCCGCGATGCGCCAGCCAGCGCATAATGACTTTGTTGGGCGCGATCACCTGCTGGCGGTAAATGCCCAGATTTTGGCGCGGCTTGTTGGGGCCACGCGTAACCACCAGCCCCCAACTAATCAGTGGTGCCACATCTCCTGGCCAGCAAGTTTGTATGGGCAGTCTGCTCAAGTCTACTTCGCTGCCTTCCCATACGACTTCCTGACAGGCAGCGCTCGAAACTACCTTGGGCGCCATATTCAACACCTGCTTCAATACCGGCCATTTATCCCAGGCATCCCTTAAACCTTTGGGCGGCTCGGGTTCCTTCAGGAAAGCCAGCAATTTGCCCACTTCGCGTAATGCCGTTACGTTTTCCTCGCCCATGCCCAGCGCCACGCGGTGCGGCGTGCCAAACAAGTTCGCCAAAACCGGCATATTGTGTTCTGCAGGATTTTCAAACAGCACGGCAGGGCCTTGTGCATGCAACACGCGATCGCAGATTTCCGTCATCTCCAAATAGGGAGAAACTGACGTAATCACGCGCTTGAGCTCACCCAGTTTTTCTAGTTGCGCGATAAAATCGCGCAGGTCACGATATTTCATTTGTAAAAACTTTCTTCGCCCTCGGGTCGAGTTTTAAATCGTCTGTGCAGCCAGAAATATTGTTCCGGCATTTCCCGCACCCGCTGTTCGATGAATTCGTTGATGCGGCGGGTGTCAGCTATCAAATCATGGGTAGGATAGTTTTCCCACGCTGGATAGAAGCGTACCTCATACCCCTTGTATTCCGGCAATACACGCGTGATACACGGTACCACCTTTGCGTTAGTCATTGTTACCAGGCGAGGTAAAGTCGCCAACGTAGCTGCGGGTATGCCAAAGAATGGAACGAACACACCATCCTTGGTGGTCCAATCTTGATCCGTAAAATAATAAAATGGCCGACATTCGCGTAATGATTTTATTACCGGGCGCATCCCCGCTTGTCGCGAATATAAAAATTGCTTGCCGAAACGCGCGCGTTTCTGCAACACCAAGTTTTGCATGTAAGTATTCTTTTGTTTGGAGTACACGCTAACCCCATCCGTATGCTGGGTAATCCAGGATCCACCGACATCCAGAGCGACAAAATGTGCCGTAAGCAAAATTAGTGGATTACCAAGTGCGTTTTGAAAATGCTCTACTCCTTCAACCCTTATCAACTTCTGGATGCGCTCGCGGCTGGACCACCATAAAATCCCCCGTTCAACAATGCTGCGAGCGAAGGCGATAAAATTTTGTCGCACTAGCTGCGACCGCTGTGCTTCGTTCAATTCGGGGAAACATAAACGCAAATTGATGCTTGCCACGCGACGACGCCTGGCTGAAAACAGATAAAGCAGCGTTCCCAGGACATTACCAATCCACGCTTGCAGTCGGTATGGAAGGAAATGCAGCAGCCACAGCAGAAAAATTCCAAAACGCACCATCATATTGGGTGTACTTCTTGCTTCGTAGCGGGCTTAATGCCTGCTGGAATCTTGTAACGATTGTAACTCCACAGATATTGCGCAGGATTTATGAGCACCAATTTTTCAAGCGCCGCATTGATCTGCCTGCTTATGGGCAAATCAACAACGAATTCAAGCGGCGTGAAGCGTAGGATATATCCCGACCCATGCGTCAATCGTTCGACGGATGTCATCACTACCGATGCGCCGCTGGATTTCACCAAGCGCCCAATCAGCGTCATGGTGTAAGCTGGCCGCCCGAAGAAATCTGCCCATTCCCCCTCTCCATTGCCGGGCACCTGATCTGGCAAAAGCCCTATTGCTTCAGCCCGCTTGAGTGCTTTATACAACTGGCGCACCCCGCTCACATCGGTACGCGCTAGCCGCACTTGGGCTCGCTCGCGACCGCTGCGCATTACACGTTCTAGCCACATTAACTTAGGTGGGCGATAAAGCACGGTGAGTGGCATGTGTTCAGCGACATATAAGGCTGACACATCGAAACATCCCAAGTGCGGCGTTAAAAAAATTACCCCCTTGCCACGCGCACGTGCCGCCTCGATATGCTCCCAGCCATAGCATGCTTTGACGCTAGCGGTCACCTCTGCTAGAGGCCGACACCAAACCCACAGCAACTCGGCCGCCCCCTTGCCTGCTTCAACTATGCTGGCGTTTAATACCCTGCGAAAATCCGCTTCGGGACGCCCTTTCAATGCATTGCTGAGATTTTCGCGCATCCGTTCGGCATACTTACCGGACAGACTATAAGTCAATTTGCCCAGTACGGCGCCAAGACGGTGTAACACACTCAACGGCAAGCGCGCTGCCAAATTGAACAACCAGTCTACAAGGGAGGATATCATGGAGGTAATTACAACCGAGTTATTGCTATAATGAATTACTTTCTCAACCAACCCTATCGCGGAGCGCCATGAGTGAATTTTTGTTTACATCCGAATCAGTATCTGAAGGTCATCCCGACAAAGTTGCGGATCAAATTTCTGATTCCATTCTGGATGCTATTCTAGCGCAAGACCCCTATGCGCGAGTAGCAGCTGAGACATTAGTCAACACTGGCCTCGTGGTGCTTGCCGGTGAAATAACCACCAGCGCTAATGTGGACTATATCAAAGTGGCGCGCGATTGCATCAAGCGCATCGGCTATGATAATACTGAATATGGCATAGACTATAAAGGTTGTGCCGTGCTTGTTGCTTATGACAAGCAAAGTCCGGACATCGCTCAAGGCGTTGATCGCGCATCTCATGAGTACATGGATCAGGGAGCAGGCGATCAAGGCCTGATGTTCGGTTATGCTTGCGATGAAACCCCTACGTTGATGCCGCTGCCGATTTATCTGGCGCACCGCGTGGTCGAGCGCCAGTCGCAACTGCGCCGCGATGGTCGCCTTAATTGGCTGCGTCCGGATGCCAAAGCGCAAGTCACCATCCGTTATGTGGATGGCAAGCCACACTCCATCGACACGGTATTGCTATCTACTCAGCACTCCCCCGAGATATCGCTAGAGACCATTCGTGAAGCCGTAATTGAAGATATTATCAAGCCCGTGCTACCACAGGAACTAATCAAAGGCGACATTAAGTATTTGGTAAATCCCACTGGCCGTTTTGTTATCGGTGGCCCACAAGGCGACTGCGGCCTGACAGGGCGCAAGATCATTGTGGACACCTACGGTGGTTCTGCTCCGCATGGAGGTGGGGCATTTTCCGGCAAAGATCCATCCAAGGTAGATCGTTCCGCAGCCTACGCTGGCCGTTATATCGCCAAGAACATCGTAGCTGCTGGCCTGGCCAGCAAGTGCCTGATCCAGATTTCCTACGCGATTGGCGTGGCTCTGCCCACCAGTGTTTGGGTCACCAGTTATGGTACTGGAAAAATTTCCGATGAAAAGATTGCGGAGTTGGTAAAAAAACATTTCGACCTGCGGCCAAAAGGCATTGTGCAAATGCTTGAACTATTGCGCCCAATTTATACCAACACTGCTGCCTACGGCCACTTTGGCCGCGAAGAACCAGGGTTTACCTGGGAGGCAACAGACAAGGCATCTGCTCTGCGCGCTGACGCCGGGTTATAAATCTCTGCAAATGGTTTAGAGGCATATTACTAATTGATTACGAATGGTTTCGGCAAGCAGAATCACGACTGGTTCAAAATGTATTATTCAATAATTTTAATATCGGAAACAAAAAACTCCGTATCACCAAAGCAACTTGTTGGAAGCATTTTGTATTGATCGTAATTGAGAGCCACTTTTTTACCGAGACTTCGATTGATCTTTTCAGCAACGATATTATTTCGAACAGTGAAAAAAAATTTTTCAGGTACTTGACTAGGAAGAGACATCATACTTAATTCACCTTCCCATGTTTTACATATCCATCCTTTTTTTGAAAATTTTTGAACATATCCAGCTCGTTCACCAGTTGAATAGCTCCAGGTAAAAGCAAACCACAGATAAACAGCGCAAAGAGCGAATAATGCTGCCGCCACGATGGCAATATTTTTAATCAAATTTGCTTTTGTCGTTATCGAACTCATGAGTTTGTGAAATTGTAGATTGACAGGCTGAGCTGGAGCCTTAAAACCACCTTTTTATTCACTTGCTTCCAGCTATCCTGTGCGTTCCGCCGTCATCAGAGACGTTTAGACCATAAGAATGCAACATCTAAAATTCCCCATTTGATGTTGAATAATTGCTTGTCACTGCTAAACACAATTTCCCTTATTGCCGCGCCATTAAAATGGCAACGATGGATAATCGATGTAGCCAGCGGCGTCGCCGCCATAGAACGTTGCCGTATCTGGTGGGTTGTAATCTCTGCGCTCCCGCAACCGCAATAGTAAATCTGGGTTAGCAATAAAGAGAGCGCCGAATGATACGAAGTCAGCGGTCTTTTCAACAATCGCTGCCTCGGCACGTGCTGCATCGTAACCGCCATTTGCTATGTACTGGCCTCTAAATAAGCTTCGTAAGCGCTTAAAATTGAATGTTGAAGGATGTTCCTCAACTACATGTATATAAGCCAGATTGAAACGATTCAACTGTTCGGCGACGTACTCGAAGGTTTCTTGCGGTGTTGAGTCGAAAATGTCGTTTAACGGATTGACCGGGGAAAGACGAACGCCGACTTTTTGCGATGGATACACACTGCATACCGCCTGAATTACTTCAAACAGCAAGCGGCTGCGATTCTCAATTGAGCCACCGTACTCGTCCGTCCGTTGATTCGTGCTATCCCGCAAAAACTGGTCGAGCAGATAGCCATTCGCGGCATCTATTTCTATGCCGTCCAGCCATGCTTCTTCGGCATTAAGCGCAGCTTGCCTATATTGCTCGGCGATACCCGCCATCTCAGCAATTTCAAGCGCACGGGGTGCAACGTACGGCATCATTCCATTTGGTGTGAAAACCTCCCCCGCCGGTTGAATAGCAGAGGGTGCGACTGGCAAACTTTGGAATGGCTGCAGCGATGGATGTGAGATTCGGCCAACATGTGATAGGTTCATAAAAAGCTTGCCCCCCGTTCTGGCAACGTGGGCAGTCACTTTTTTCCAGCCTTCTATTTGTTCGCGGGTGGATATGCCCGGTGTGCCCGGATAACCAATGCCTTGAGCAGAAACTTGAGTGGGTTCGGAAATCATCAGGCCAGCACAGCTGCGTTGAGAGTAGTACATTGCATTCATCTCATTCGGCACGTTGCCAAGCCCAGCCCGACTGCGGGTCATTGGCGCCATAACAACGCGGTTATTCAACTCAAGCGCGCCGAGCCATCCTTTTCTATACAAGGGATGTATTTCCGGCGGCAGAATATGTGACATATCTGTCCACCCGGAAGGGCTGGATTCACGCTTGACCGGTTTTTTCTTTGGATAGTTTCTGGGGTCGGCAACCAGATTGGGGTTCTCGTTGAGAGCCTTGGGAACATCGGGATAAGCGGGAACCAGGGGAGGATTGTCATCAATATCCCAGTCACTCATCGGAATCATGGGTATGTCTTTTTTAGACAATGGCTTGCCGACAACAGGCATAGGGTTGTCGGTACTAGGTGTGAGTTTGTCGTCGTTTGGCATGGGTATGTCGTCGTTAGATACTAAGAAAAAGTTATTATAGCTTGTTCTATTGACTCATCAACCCGAACGTTAATAAATTTGCTTACCGACCTAATGTTCGCTGAATTGAGCCGTTTGCCCGGACGAAATGTTTTTCGTTGCTCGTTTCGTCCAACAGTTGAGCGTTCGCACCAGCCCGGGATGCGTTCGCCCATGCGTCCTGGATGGAGGTTTGATTGGCCGGTTTGTGCGGCATTCTGGTGCCGGGATAAGGACACAAAGTTTCTCCAGGACATCCGTTTCTTCTTCGCCAATTGCTGCACCTTCATGGCATTTGGTTGACGCCACGCTTCAAAACCTTACAATCTTCATAGGTACCTCTCCGGTGATTCAGTTCAACAAGGTTTATCCGTCGCCGATAGGTTACGGTTTTAACAAGTTTGGGGAGGGCGGCAGATAAACGCTATTCGTTAGACCCTCAGGAACCTATGACAGACTCGCCTGACGACCAAGATTACGATCGGTATGCCGATGTTCTCGGTGACGCATTGGCTCACGCAGCAAACGAGAGCTTGATCCTCGCCCGTCTCGAAGAATATTTTTCCCCAAAGCCAGCTACTCTCTTCGAAACAGGCGAAGCACAAAGGCAATTACAAGACCGAGTAGACAAACTGGTCGATGCCTTTGGCGGTCCGCCTAGATTGATCATTCGTGGACTCGAGGAGCCAAAGCCAAAATACGACACCTATTTGTCGGCCGCGCTACAGGAGGCAATCGCCGTATTCTATCGCACTCGGCGCTCAGTCTATCGCGCCCAAACCTTCATGATCGGTGCGCATCTGTTGCGATCCAAACCCGACCTGCTAAAGCTGCCGGGAGACTTGAAGCTCCAGCAGCTTATCACCTCGAACACTGACAGTGTATTTTGGGAACACGCTGAAACGTGTTTCATTCGTTTGGCTGGCTTCTGGGACCGAATCGGTCAAGTCCTTGACTTCGTGTTTTTCTCCATTCGTCTATACGAGCGCGATGGCTTCGTTGCAGTTGCTGATCGCATTCGAGCAAATGTTCTCCGGATGCAGCCGGAACTTCAGACCACAGATGCTTGGATTGCAGTCTGGGCCTACAAAAAATCAGAACGAGAAGATGGTCTACAGTGGCTGCTCTCGCGAAGGAACCTGCTCGTGCACAGCCTTCACCTACGAGCCATCCCTCCAACCGAGCAGGCCGAAATCTTCGAGTCCGCCTTCAATCACCTGGACAAACGACTTCGGGAAAATCTTGCGCCTTCTACGCCCGAGAAAGAAATGCAAAGAATCAACACTCATCTCTCGTTGGCTGCGTCGCTCTTCCCGGATATATTGAGCCTCTGTGAGTTTCGAGCAGTCACCTTAGGCAAACCATGAAGCACAAGCGGTCTAACTTTGCATTCGAGTGGAGCGCGCTAAAAGCGGTGCTCCACTTAACCTTAAGCGGTATGCCGTGCATGGCACGTTACTTCGCAGGTGAAAGTCCTGTGGCCATGTATTTGCAGAGCTAAAGGATAAGAGAAGGACAAGTGCGTCATCGTGAGGCAGGTGCGGAGGAAGTCCAATTCAAAAGGCGTGATGAATCTGGCAGCGCTGGCATGGAACCTGAAGCGAATGTTCATAGTGGCGGGATGATTTCCAACGGTAATGACTGTTTCTGAGAACCTGTACCGCTACTTTATGAAAATGCAGTCAAGCCTTTTCGCCAATATCGGGGAATTGTTGTTCGCCTTAACAGCAAGCGCGACACGCTGCAAGAATACATAAATGGGCAATTTGGGTTAGACCGGACAAATCATGTGTCACAAGTCCAGACCGCTTCTTTGCGCGCTACACCGGTAGTGGCTAATGTTGCGATTAAGCGAGAGCATGGTTTAGAATGCCCGACTACCGGACAATCAAGGTGTTGATACGTGTCATCTCAAGCGCTGGTCGAAATTCGCGACGTCAATTTTGCCTATGACAGCCGCCCCATACTAAAAGGCGTCAATCTCACTTTCCCCAAGGGCAAGGTGATCGCTGTTATGGGCGGCAGCGGCTGCGGCAAGACTACATTGCTACAGCTTATCGGCGGTGCGCTCAGGCCAAGCAGCGGCTATGTGAAGGTTGATGGGCAGGTGATACATGAGCTTGACCATAAAGGTTTATATCTCATGCGTCGCCGGATGGGTATGCTGTTCCAGTTTGGAGCGCTGTTCACGGATATGTCAGTGTATGACAATGTTGCGTTTCAGATGCGCGAGCATACTGATCTGCCGGAAGAGATCATCCGGGATTTAGTGCTGATGAAGCTGAATGCGGTGGGTTTGCGCGGCTCACATCATCTGATGCCTGCTGAGCTTTCAGGCGGCATGGCGCGACGCGTGGCGCTGGCGCGAACGGTGGCGCTGGATCCGATGTTGATCATGTACGACGAGCCATTTGCCGGACTGGATCCCATCTCACTTACCGTGGTGGGTAATCTCATTCGTCGTCTGAACGATGCGCTGGGTGCGACTTCGGTAGTGGTCACGCATGACGTGCAGGAATCGCTTAAGATCGTTGACTATATTTATTTTATTGCCGATGGGGTGGTTGTTGCAGAAGGAACTCCAGCTGAAATCAGCTCTTCCGATAAGCCGTTCGTGCATCAATTCGTGCATGGCGAAATGGACGGTCCGGTTCCATTCCATTATCCCTGCGGCGATTACTGGCAAGATTTGAATTTGCGGCCTTGGCGATGACGATCGTTGAACATCTGAGGTCACTAGGACATCGTATTGTGAATGCGGTATGGCGTATCGGATATACCTCCCGCTTCTTCCTGCTAATCCTGCTTTATTCCGGAATTAGTTTTCGGCGTTTCCACTTGACCATCAAGGAGCTGTTCTCTAGTGGGGTGATGTCGCTTATTATAATTTTGGTGGCCGGCTTATTTGTCGGCATGGTATTGGGGTTACAGGGCTATGAGACGCTTAAACGCTATGGCGCTGAATCTGCACTGGGGTCACTCGTAGCGCTGAGCCTGGTGCGCGAATTGGGGCCGGTGCTGGCTGCCCTGCTGTTTGCGAGTCGTGCTGGTTCGGCCATGACTGCGGAGATTGGTTTGATGAAAGCCACCGAACAGATTTCCGCGATGGAAATGATGGCGATCAACCCGATAGCACGCGTGGTTGCACCTCGTTTTTGGGCTGGGGTTATATCTGTGCCGCTACTGTCGGCGTTATTTTCTGCCATGGGTGTATTTGGTGGATATGTGGTGGGGGTTGTGCTGATCGGCGTAGATCAAGGTTCGTTCTGGTCGCAAATGCAGGCCGGGGTTGATTTTCAGCACGACATAGTGAACGGGATAATTAAGAGCTTCGTGTTTGGAGTGGCAGTAACTGCCATAGCACTGTTCGAAGGCTATGATGCACCACCCACCGCAGAAGGGGTGTCCGGTGCAACCACGCGCACAGTAGTCGAGTCGTCGCTGACAATTTTGTTTTTGGATTTTATTTTGACCGCATTCATGTTTCAAGGGGAGTAGTATGAAACGCACCACGCTGGATTTATGGGTCGGCATATTTGTCGTGGCAGGTTTAGCTGCATTGGCAGTGCTGGCGCTGAAGGTGGGAAATCTGAGTACTTACAGCATGTCCGAAACATATCAGTTGCAGGCTCATTTTTCTAACATCGGTGGCCTCAAGTCCCAGGCATCCATCAAAAGTTCTGGAGTACTCATTGGACGGGTGGCTCAGATCAGCCTGGATCCGGAGCGCTATGAGGCCAAAGTGACAATGAATATTGACAAACGTTATCAGTTCCCCAAAGATACATTCGCCAATATCCTGACTTCAGGATTGTTAGGTGAACAGTACATCGGCCTGATTCCGGGTGGTGATGAAGAATTTCTGAAGGCTGGCGACGAAATCAAAAAAACACAGTCTGCCGTGGTGCTGGAGGATTTAATCAGCAGGTTCTTGTATAGCAAGGCTGAAGATTCCAAACAGCTTAATAAATAACTTACAAAAATATATATATGAAAAAAATAACTGCATTGTGGGTGGGAGTATTGCTGGCGTGTGTGTCACTGAGCGTGCGTGCGGACATGCCAGAACCGGAAGCGCTAATCAGAAATACCGTAGATGAAGTCTTGGCCATCGTTAAGCGGGACAAGGATATTCAGGCCGGAAATAAGAAGAAAGTTACTGAATTAGTGGATGCAAAGGTGCTGCCACATTTTAATTTTACACATATGACCAAACTTGCCGTAGGCAAGAACTGGCGCAATGCTACGCCGGAGCAGAAGAAAAACTTGGAAATCGAGTTTCGCAATTTGCTGGTGCGTACTTACACCACCGCATTCACTACCTACCAGGATCAGGAGGTGGAGGTGAAGCCACTCAAAATGGCAAATGATGCCACCGAGGTGACTATGAAAACCTTTATTCTTAACAAAGGCCAACAACCTCTGCCCGTAAATTATGATATGGAAAAAACGGCTAGTGGCTGGAAGGTGTATGACCTGTCGATCGACGGTGTGAGTTTGGTAACCAACTATCGCGGTACCTTCGCTGAGCAGATTCAGAAGAGCGGAATTGATGGATTGATTAAAACGTTAGTGGAAAAAAACCAGGCGCAGACCGGCACAGTGCTGCCTAAGGCGGCGTCCAAGTGATCAGCCGTGATGGAGGCCGTGTACAAGTACCGAGCCATCTGACCATTGAAACGGTTATACCCCTGTTCAAAAATGGTTTGCAGACCGCTGGTGAAACACCGCTGGTGGTTGACTTGGCTCAGGTAGAGACGGTGGATTCTGCCGCGGTCAGTTTGCTGCTGGCTTGGCTACGCGAAGCGCAGCGTAGCAGTGTGAAACTGTGTTTCGATCATGTTCCAGAGAATTTGTTAAGCTTGGCCCGTTTGTATGGCGTGGTGGACATGCTGCCGCTATGCGGCAATGATTCCGCTCAGCCTTGAACTATTCAATTTGATGCCACCTGCCATTGATGTGCGTCAAGCACGCAAGCGCTATGGCCAATTACAAGCATTGGACGGCGTGGATTTGCGTATCGAGCAGGGTGAGTTTTTCGGTTTGCTTGGCCCCAACGGTGCGGGCAAAACCACTCTGATTAACCTGCTGGCCGGACTTGCATTGCCAGATGATGGGCAGCTATCTGTGCTGGGGCACGATGTAGTCAAGCAATATCGTGCCAGCCGCCGCCTGTTGGGTGTGGTGCCGCAAGAACTGGCGTTTGATCCTTTTTTCACAGTGCGCGAAACGTTGCGTTTGCAGTCCGGCTTTTTTGGATTGCGTCGTAACGACACCTGGATCGATGAGGTGATGCACCACCTGGATTTGACCGGTAAGGCCGATACCAATATGCGCCGCCTGTCCGGTGGTATGAAGCGCCGTGTGTTGGTGGCGCAGGCCCTGGTGCATAAGCCGCCCGTTATTGTGTTGGATGAGCCGACTGCCGGGGTGGACGTGGAACTGCGTCAATCGTTATGGCGCTTCATTCAGCAGCTTAACCGCGATGGGCACACCGTTCTGTTAACTACCCATTATCTGGAAGAAGCGGAAGCTTTATGCACACGAATTGCCATGCTCAAGCATGGCCGGATTGTAGCGCTGGATAGCACACAAAATCTACTTAGTAGCCTGGCCGGTTGTCGCGTCAGGCTGAAGCTCGCGGGTTGTTTACCGGCCACATTGCTACCGCAGGTGGTCGAACAGACGGACGGTGATTACCTGCTGTCATTGCCATCCTATCAAGCATTGGAGTCAATGCTGGCGGAACTGCGTGTGGCAGGGGTTGCGGTGCAGGAGATGACCTTGCAGCAGCCCGATTTGGAAGAAGTCTTCCTGCGTTTGGTGGGGCGGGCCGTGCAGTGAGGCGGGCGTTGAGTTTTTACAGTCTGCTCTACAAGGAGGTATTCCGGGTGTGGAAGGTGGGCTTCCAGACCGTGCTGGCTCCAGTGTTGACCGCATTGCTCTATCTGCTAATTTTTTCGCATGTGCTGGCACAGCATGTCGAGGTATATCCGGGGGTACATTACACTGCCTTCCTTATTCCGGGACTGATGATGATGGCAATGTTGCAGAACGCTTTTGCCAACAGTTCTTCCAGCCTGATTCAGTCCAAGATTACTGGCAATATCGTGTTCGTGCTGCTGGCGCCGATTGCCTATTGGGAATTCTTTGCGGCATATGTGCTCGCTTCCATGCTGCGCGGCTTGGTGGTCGGCATAGGCGTATATTTGGCCGCACTGTGGTTTGCCCAGCCGCCGTTAATGTTTCCAATCTGGATTATATTGTTCGCCGTTCTGGGTAGCGCGATGCTTGGCTCACTGGGGGTGGTGGCCGGGATGTGGGCAGAAAAATTCGATCAACTCGCGGGATTCCAAAATTTCATTATCATGCCGTTGACCTTTTTGTCCGGCGTATTCTATTCCATTCACTCGCTGCCGCCTTTTTGGCAGGCGTTGTCGCGTTTTAACCCATTTTTTTATATGATAGATGGTTTTCGTTATGGATTTTTCGGCGTGTCGGACATTTCTCCTTGGGTGAGTTTTATGGTGGCGGGCGGGTGTATGCTTGGTCTGACGCTGTTGTCTTTGGGGTTGTTAAAGTCCGGATATAAATTGCGATACTGACACAACGAAGGTATGGCAAGAATACATTAAGATGAAATCGAGATTTTTAAAGATGCCAGCATGCAAAAATTAGTTGTACAAGGTGGCATTCCATTGCGCGGCGAAGTGCGTATTTCCGGTGCCAAGAACGCGGCGTTGCCTATTATGTGTGCCAGCTTGCTGACGAGTGATGTCTTGCAGTTAAGCAACATGCCGGATTTGCACGATGTCGCAACCATGCGTAAATTGTTGGAGCAGATGGGCGTGAAGGCTGCTGTACAAGGTGACGAGATGGCTTTGCACGGCGCGCAAGTGGATAAGCTGGAAGCGCCTTATGACATGGTAAAGACCATGCGTGCCGCAGTGCTAGTGCTAGGCCCTCTGGTGGCGCGCTTCGGTGAGGCGCGCGTATCCATGCCGGGTGGTTGCGCCATCGGTTCGCGCCCCGTCGATATTCACATCAAGGGTCTGCAGGCAATGGGCGCTACAATTTTCATTGAGCATGGCTACATTCATGCACAGGCAAAACGCCTCAAAGGTGCACGGATTTTATTCGACATCGTCAGTGTGACCAGCACAGAAAATCTGATGATGGCTGCTGCTTTGGCAGAAGGGGTAACGGTGCTGGAAAATGCGGCGCGCGAACCGGAAGTGGTGGATTTAGCGCATTGCCTGATTGCAATGGGTGCGAAAATAGAGGGGGCAGGCAGCCACACGATTGTCATAACGGGTGTGGACAGATTGCACGGTGCAGCCCATCGCATCATGCCGGATCGTATCGAGAGTGGGACTTTTCTAGTGGCGGCAGCAGCAACGGGCGGTAGCATCGTGTTACTCGATACACGAGCGGATATCCTCGATTCCGTACTGGAAAAACTTGCTGAAGCCGGCGCGCACATCCGTAGCGATAGTGAGAGTATCCACTTGAACATGACGGATCGGCCCAGATCGGTGAACGTGCGTACTGCGCCGTATCCAGCATTCCCTACTGATATGCAAGCACAATTTATGGCGTTGAATGTTATTGCAGAGAGCAGCGCGATGGTAGTGGAAACGATTTTTGAAAATCGTTTTATGCATGTGCAAGAATTGCGCCGTCTTGGTGCAAGGATTGACGTGGAAGGTAATACTGCCTTGGTTCACGGGGTCGATCATCTGGAAGGCGCAACGGTGATGGCAACGGACTTGCGTGCATCTGCTTGCCTGGTTATTGCCGGATTGGTGGCGCAGGGCGAAACCGTGATTGATCGCATTTACCATCTGGATCGTGGTTATGAACATATAGAGATAAAATTGTCGCAACTCGGAGCGAACATATTTCGCATCAAATAAATGAAAGATACCGCATGATTACCATCGCCTTATCCAAAGGGCGCATCTTTGAAGAGACCTTGCCGTTGTTGCAGGCGGCGGGTATCACGCCGCTGGAAGCCCCGGAACCTACGCGCAAGTTGATTTTATCCACCAATCGTGCCGACGTGCGTCTTATCATCGTGCGTGCTTCCGATGTGCCGACCTATGTGCAATACGGGGCTGCTGATTTGGGGATCGCGGGCAAGGATGTCCTCGACGAGCATGGCGGCACCGGCTTGTATCAGCCGCTGGATTTGAATATTGCGCGTTGCCGCATGATGGTGGCAGTAAGGAATGATTTTGATTATGAATCGGCAGTGCGTCAGGGCGCGCGCCTGCGTGTGGCGACCAAATACGTGCAGACTGCACGTGAGCATTTTGCGGCTAAAGGTGTGCATGTGGATTTGATAAAATTGTATGGTTCGATGGAGCTGGCTCCACTGGTCGGCTTGTCGGATGCAATCGTGGATTTGGTCAGCAGCGGCAACACACTGAAGGCCAATCACCTCAAGGCGGTAGAAGAGGTCTCTGCGATTTCTTCGCGTCTGGTGGTGAATCAGGCCTCACTTAAACTCAAACATGCGGCTATTCAGCCCATGCTGGACGCGTTTTCCTTGGCGGTAGTTCAATGAATATCAGACGACTTTCCACGCGGCAGCTAGATTTCAATACGCAACTGGATAGGCTGCTGGCTTTCGAGGCGACTCAAGATCACCAGCTGGACGCGACTGTAGCGGCTATTCTGGCGGATGTGCGCACCCGCGGCGATGTAGCTCTACTCGAATACACTCGGCGTTTCGATCGCATGGAGGTGCATGATAGCGCCGCACTGGAACTGCCTCCTGCTGCCTTGCGTGCCGCCTTCGAGGGGTTGCCCGCCGCACAGCGTGCCGCTCTGGAGCAGGCCGCACAACGCGTTACCGCTTACCATCAAAAGCAGTTGCAAGTTTCATGGAGTTATACCGAGACGGACGGCACCCTGCTGGGTCAGCAGATTACGCCATTGGATCGGGTTGGTCTGTATGTACCGGGCGGCAAGGCTGCCTACCCATCTTCAGTGCTGATGAATGCGCTACCAGCGAAAGTGGCCGGGGTGGGCGAACTCATTATGGTAGTACCGACCCCGGACGGAATGCGAAACGCGCTGGTGCTGGCAGCAGCCCATCTGGCTGAGGTGGATCGGGTGTTCACCATTGGCGGGGCGCAAGCGATTGCTGCACTGGCTTATGGCACGGCAACCGTGCCGCGGGTAGATAAAATCGTCGGTCCCGGTAACGCTTACGTGGCCGCCGCCAAGCGCCGCGTATTCGGCGTAGTTGGTATTGATATGGTGGCAGGGCCATCAGAGATTCTGGTGATCTGCGATGGGCAAACCGATCCGGACTGGATTGCGATGGATCTATTTTCTCAAGCAGAGCATGATGAATTAGCGCAGGCCATCCTGCTGACACCGGATGCTGCTTTTGCTACAGCCGTGGCGCAAAGTGCAGATCGTCTGCTGGCACAGATGCCGCGCTGTGACATCATACGCACTGCATTAGAGAACCGCGGTGCTTTGATTGAAGTGGCTGATTTGGACGAGGCTTGTGTTATCAGTAACCGTATAGCACCTGAGCATCTTGAGCTTTCAGTGGACAATCCTCAGCAATGGCTGCCAAAAATCAAGCATGCCGGGGCAATTTTCTTGGGTCGTTATACTTCCGAGTCGCTCGGTGATTATTGTGCCGGTCCCAATCACGTCCTGCCAACCTCCGGCACGGCACGTTTTTCTTCCCCGCTGGGGGTGTATGACTTTCAGAAACGCAGCAGCTTGATCCAAGTATCCGCGCAGGGTGCAGGGATGCTGGGCGAAATTGCAGCAGTGCTGGCCCTTGGTGAGGGCTTGCATGCGCATGCGCAGTCCGCCCTGTTCAGAATGGGGTCGTAAACTCTTTGAAAGTAAGAGTGCCAATGACAATAGAAAGATCCTGTAAGGCGGACAAAATAGAAGTTCAAAATATTGAAATCTCTCACATTATGACAAGATGGGAAGTGGATATTTCAAATACAACGCCTTTCTGATTGCGTTGGAGTATGGGAGAAATCATTCGCGTCCGTACCATTCTTTCAAAATTGCACCACACCCGAATGGCACTGTTATAATTCGTCACCATGAACAAAGCCATCTTCGCCACCTCGCGCGCACTTGATTTAGCTCGCGAGGTATTACACATTGAAGCTGCAGCTGTATTGGCACTTACGCAACGCATTGATGAAAATTTTCTGCAGGCGTTAAACATCATTTTAGCCTGTGAAGGCCGTGTGATTGTAAGCGGCATGGGTAAATCTGGCCATATTGCACGCAAGATCGCCGCTACTCTGTCTAGCACTGGTACTCCAGCGTACTTTGTACATCCCGCCGAAGCTAGCCACGGCGATTTAGGCATGATCACCGCTAACGATGTGTTTATTGCATTGTCGTATTCCGGAGAAAATCAGGAATTACTTACTATAGTGCCAGTCATCAAACGGCAGGGGGCACGGCTGATTAGCCTGACAGGCAATCCGCGATCAGGCTTGGCAGAGGCATCGGACGCGCATCTCGATGCTGCGGTGGACAAGGAGGCTTGCCCGCTGGGGCTTGCTCCTACCGCCAGCACCACGGCAGCGCTAGCATTGGGCGATGCTCTGGCCGTGGCACTGCTGGATGCCAAGGGGTTCGGGGAGGAAGATTTTGCTCGTTCACACCCTGGCGGAAGCTTGGGTCGCCGTTTGCTTACCCATGTGCGCGACATTATGCATTCCGACAAGGGGATTCCTGCTGTGCATCAAAATGCAACGCTGGCCGAGGCAGTGCTGGAAATCTCGCGCAAAGGGTTAGGCATGACCGCCGTAGTAGATGATGCTCGGCAGGTGCTGGGCATCTATACTGATGGGGATTTACGCCGCACATTGGAAAAGCGAGTTGATTTCACCACCACTTCAATCAGCTCCGTCATGTCGCGCAATCCGCGCAGTATTATGCCGGATGCACTGGCAGCCGAAGCGGTGCAGATTATGGAGCAATATAACATTAGCCAGATGCTGGTGATAGATTCCAACAACAAGCTGGTAGGCGCTCTGAATATGCATGATCTGCTGCGTGCAAAAGTGATTTGATGTCATTAAATCAAGCACAATCCATTCGCCTCATCGCCTTTGATGTGGACGGCATCATGACGGATGGTGGTCTCTATTTAACCGACTCGGGTGAAGAATTTAAGCGCTTCAATTCGCTTGACGGACATGGCTTAAAAATGCTTAAAGCATCCGGTGTGGAACTGGCCATCATTACTGGTCGGACCTCCCGGTGTGTAGAGCTCCGCGCGCACCATCTCGGCATCTCGCACCTGCATCAAGGCGTTCACGACAAGCTCGCCAGCATGCAAAAAATGCTTGCTCAACTTAAATTGCCATTGAATGCCGTCGCCTTTATGGGCGACGACGTGATGGATCTGCCGGTGATGCTTCGTGTCGGGTTGGCTATCAGCGTGCCGAATGCGCCACAAGCAGTGCGCGACCGCGCTCACTATATCACCGAGCGTGACGGCGGGCATGGCGCGGTACGTGAAGCATGCGAATTGCTGATGTCGGCGCAAGGCACGTTAGATGCGCAACTCGCGCCTTATTTGGCATGAATTATTCAATCGTCATTGATCGTTTGCGCGCTTGGCTCGCTGGATTGCCGCTGTTGTTGTTGTTGCTGCTGCTGGCAGCGGCTTATTGGCTGAATCAGCAAGTACAGCCGCTGCCGTTCACTCCCGACAGCAGCAAGCGCCACGACCCAGATTTTATAGTTAGTAAATTTGTCGCTACCACGCTGAATGAACAGGGCAAGCCGCGTTTCGTGATGGCTGCAAAAAAAATGCTGCATTACCCAGATAATGATAGCACTTACCTGGAATCCCCCGAACTTACCAGCTTTGATTCAGACCATCCTCCCATGCATATTTATGCACATAATGGAATGGTGTCAGGGAAGGGCGAAGAAATATTTTTGCGCGACGATGTAAAAATCGTACGTACCGCTAGTGCCACGCAAAGAGAAATGACATTTACCACTACTTATCTGCATGTTATCCCTGACCGTGGTTTAGCTGAAACAGACCAACCTGTAACGATGATTGATGGACGCAACACTGTTCACGCAGTAGGTATGAAATTTGATAATAAAGCGCGCATAGTAAAACTACTTGCGCAAGTTAAAAGCGAATATGCGCCCGACAAAAATTAAATACGCCACTCTGCTCTGCATAGAGCTTATCTGCCATATGCCAATCAGCCAAGCGGAACTTGCCGACCGTGACAAACCGATGCATTTGGAAGCAAATCAGCTCAGTATTGACGACGTCAAACAAATCAGCGTTTTTGAAGGCAAGGTGCAGCTCACTCAGGGCACGATGATCGTTAACGCAGACAAAGTTGTCGTGGTACAGGACAAGGAAGGATTCAAGCATGGTACGGCAACCGGACAACCCGCCAGTTTTCGCCAGAAGCGCGATAATATTGACGGATATGTGGAAGGGTATGGTGAGCGCATTGAATATAACACCAAGACCGCAATCATAGACTTCTTCGGTCAGGCGCGCATAAAACAGGATCAGGATGAAGTGCGTGGTGAACATATCACCTATAACTCCAAAACTGAGATATTTCAGGTAAACGCTACCTCCAACAAGGGGCGCGTGCGCGCTATCATCCAACCTAAAAACAAGCGCTCTTCAGTCGGCGAACCCCTGTCAATCAAGCCGACAACGACACTAACCAAGCCTAACGAACATCAATGAGCGAGCTGCGCGCCGTTGCACTGAATAAGCGCTATCGTTCCCGCACCGTAGTGCATGATGTTTCCCTGTCGGTACAGAGCGGCGAGGTAGTCGGACTGCTTGGTCCTAACGGTGCTGGAAAGACCACTTGCTTTTACATGATTGTCGGGCTGGTAGCTGCGGACGGAGGCGATATTTTCATCAATGGACAGAACATTACTCATCTCCCCATCCATCGCCGTGCACGTTTGGGGTTGGGCTATCTGCCACAGGAAGCATCTATTTTTCGCCGTCTAACGGTCGCGCAAAATATTCAGGCTGTGCTGGAATTACAAGATTACGATAACGATGAAATTCAAGCACGGCAGGATGAATTGATGGAAGATTTGCATATTACTCATATACGTAACAATCCAGCTATCAGCCTGTCCGGGGGCGAGCGACGACGTGTCGAAATCGCTCGTGCGCTGGCCACCAATCCACGCTTCATTCTGCTGGATGAACCATTTGCAGGGGTAGATCCGATTGCCGTGCTGGACATTCAGAAAATCATTCGTTTTCTTAAAGAACGTGACATTGGCGTGCTGATTACCGACCACAATGTTCGCGAAACATTGGGAATCTGTGACCGCGCCTATATTATTAATGCCGGGTCGGTAATGGCAGAAGGCAAACCCGAGGAAATCATTTATAATGAAGGTGTGAGAAAAGTATATCTTGGCGAGCATTTCAAACTATAAATGCACACTATGCGCCGCTCTTATCCGTAAATTGCGTAATGAAACCCACATTACAACTTAAGCAATCCCAGCAACTGACGCTTACCCCCCAGCTACAGCAAGCCATACGCCTGTTGCAACTCTCCACGTTGGAAGTCAATCAGGAGGTGGCACGCTTGCTGGACGAAAATCCATTACTCGAACGTGAAGATGAAGACGCTATGCAGCCCTATGCTCATGGAGATGCTGCCTCTACCTCCGTTGTAGATAATGCTGTAGATAATACCGAAGTAAAAGATGAAATGCCGCAACAGGCCGATGAAGAATGGGTAAAAGAAGACTGGAATGAATCTTCTTTTTCCGCAGCAAACGGGCCGGATGATGAAAAAGAAGCTCGTGCCGAAGTTGCAGCAGATACCCCCAGCCTGCGTGAACATCTCATCTGGCAACTAAATATGAGCCAGCATGATGTGCGCGACCGAAAAATTATCGGTCTGTTGATCGACGCATTGGATGCCAACGGTTATCTGGCACAGCCGCTGGAAGAAATTGTCGAAATGCTGCCGGAACAACTCGACATTACCTTGGATGACTTGGAAACTGCACTGGTGCAATTGCAGCACCTGGATCAGCCAGGCATAGCCGCACGTACCTTAAGCGAATGCCTGGCTCTACAACTCAAAGCACTCCCGGAAGATACCCCATGCCGTGATCTGGCACTGCGCTTGGTGACGCAGCACCTCAACCTGCTGGGGGCGCACGATTTTACCAAGCTGAAGAAAGTTCTTCGCTGTGACGATGACGCATTGCGCACCGTGCAATCGCTCATCACCCATCTGCAACCAAGACCTGGCGCTGAATTTGAACAGCGAGCTGCAGACTATGTAGTACCTGACGTGGTAGTAGAATGCCATCACGGTAGCTGGCATGTACGACTGAATCAGGGTGCCATGCCTCGCCTGCGCGTTAACCAAATGTATGCCAATATTTTGCAACAGGGCAACGAAAAAAGCACACAGCATCTGGCCGGCCAATTGCAGGAAGCGCGCTGGTTTATCAAAAATTTGCAACAGCGTTTTGATACTATTTTGCGTGTATCGCAGACAATTGTGGATCGCCAACGCAATTTTTTCGAGCACGGCGAAACCGCTATGCGCCCGCTGGTACTGCGCGAAATCGCAGAACAGCTTGATCTGCATGAATCCACCATCTCCCGCGTGACTACGCAAAAATTTATGCTCACCCCGCGTGGCATCTATGAACTTAAGTATTTTTTCGGTAGCGGAATCGCGACTGAAAGTGGCGGTACGTGTTCCTCCACGGCGATCCGCGCACTCATCAAGCAGCTTGTTAACCAGGAAGATGCGCGTCACCCCCTAACCGACAGCCGCATGTCTGGAATCCTGGCACAGCAGGGCATATTGGTTGCCCGGCGTACCGTGGCAAAATACCGGGAATTACTGAACATCCTCCCAGTTAATCTTCGTAAATCACTCTAACTATAAGGAGCAGGCCATGAACCTCAATCTCAGCGGACATCATTTGGAAATTACCCCCGCCATTCGCGAGCACGTGATAAGCAAACTCGACAAAATCGAACGTCACTTCGACAACATGATTGATGTCAATGTCGTCCTTTCGGTGGAAAAACTGAAACAAAAGGCCGAGGCCAACGTCCACCTGAGTGGCAAGACGATTTTTGTAGAATCTGATGATACGAACTTATATGTCGCGATTGATAATCTGATCGAAAAACTCGATCGCCAAATTATCAAGCATAAAGAAAAACATGCCGCTCGTCGCCATGATGAATCCGGCAATCCCCCTGCACTAGGGCAAGAATGATAGTGGGGCGGCTTATGGCCGCCCCTTCCTTTTTTTGATGTGCTTGAAATTATGAACCTGATCAGCAAAGTCCTGCCCCTTGAGAACGTCATATTGGACGCCGATTCCACCAGTAAAAAACGGGTTTTCGAAAGAGTGGGGGTGTTATTTGAAAACACTCAGAAAATCGCACGTAGCCAAGTATTCGATAGCCTGTTTGCGCGCGAGAAGCTCGGCTCGACTGGCCTGGGACACAGCGTGGCTATCCCGCATGGTCGCATCAAGGGTCTGCGTGATGCGATTGCTGCTTTCGTCAAGACCCAAGCATTGATTCCGTTCGACGCACCAGATGGTCAACCGGTTAACCTGATTTTCGTTTTATTGGTGCCGGAACGGGCCACCGACTTGCACCTGCAACTACTCGGCGAACTGGCGCAAATGTTCAGTGATAAAACCTTCCGCGAACAAATACAGAATAGCAATGATGTAGCGGTAATTCATCAATTATTTACTAACTGGGCGATGTAACAGTAATGGCACAGGTCAATATCCAACAGCTGTTCGAGGACAAGCAGGAGCAGCTGGAATTAAGCTGGGTAGCCGGAGCGAATGGTGCTGCGAAGATACTTGATAGTGATTTAGTCAGTGCCTCTAACAAGGGTTTAATTGGTCACCTCAATTTGATCCATCCGAATTGGGTGCAGGTATTGAGTGAAACCGAAGTCGACCATCTTCAAGGGCTTTCGTCCGCCGCGTTCACAGAGGCGCTGACGCAACTTGAACGCGGCGGTACGCTATGCCTGATCGTGGCCGGCACGGAGAAGATCCCGCAGGAGTTGATCATTTACGCTAACCGCACACATACACCGCTGTTCCGTTCTCCTCTGCCCAGCGTACATTTGATGTGGCTGGTGCGTCATTACATTGTCAAAGCGCTGGCGGAATCGACCACGCGCCACGGCGTGTTTCTTGACGTGCTGGGGGTGGGGGTGCTGGTCACGGGTGATAGCGGAATAGGCAAGAGTGAGCTGGGACTGGAACTTATCACACGCGGCAATGGTTTAGTGGCGGACGATATCACCGAGCTGTACCGTATTTCTCCGGAAACGCTGGAAGGGCGCTGCCCGGAACTGTTGCGTGACTTCCTCGAAGTACGGGGGCTGGGTGTGCTGAATATTCGAACCATGTTTGGCGAGACCGCGGTGCGGCGCAAAAAAAGTTTAAAGCTCATTGTGCATCTGCATCGCCCTCTTCGCGGCGACCTTTCCCATCTGGAACGCCTGCCGCTAGCGGCTAGTCATCAGGAAATCCTTGGCGTGAAGATTAGCACGGTGAGCATCCCGGTCATGGCCGGGCGCAACCTTGCGGTGCTGGTAGAAGCGGCAGCGCGCAATTTTGTACTGCAGCAACGCGGTATCGATAGCATGCAAGAATTTCTCAGTCGTCACGAGCAGCAAATGCAGGAGCAATAAATCATGCAATTATTTCTGATCAGCGGCCTCTCCGGCTCAGGAAAAAGCGTGGCGCTCAAGGCGCTGGAAGACAGCGGCTACTATTGTGTGGACAATCTGCCTGCTGCATTGTTGCCCGTCCTCATGGAAAATCTGCATCAGACCGGTAACATGCGCATTGCTGTCAGCATAGACGTGCGTAGCGGCGACAGCGTGAAACAACTGCCGCACTATATTGAACAACTTAAGCAGCAGGGTATCGATGTGCACTTGCTCTTTCTAGACGCGCAGACCGACACGCTGGTGAAACGCTTTTCTGAAACGCGTCGCCGCCATCCGCTGCGTAATGCTCTACCTCCGGGGCAGACCAATGAAGGGCTTACCTTGCCTGAATGCGTGCAACTCGAGCGCGAAATGCTTGCCGAGATCAGTAACATCGGCCATCGTATTGATACCAGCGAGCTCGGCGCCAATGCCTTGCGTGCCTGGGTCAAAGATTTTAAGGGGGTTGACCGCGCACGCATTACCTTGCTGTTCCAATCGTTCGGTTTTAAGAATGGCATTCCGTTTGATGCCGACTTTGTGTTCGACGTGCGCTGCCTACCCAACCCACATTACGATCCCGTGCTTCGGCCACTAACCGGACGCGATGCTGCGGTGATTGAGTTTCTCGAACGCAACCAAAATGTACAAAAAATGTGCGAAGACATCCGCAGTTTTGTCGAGAGGTGGCTGCCCTGCTTCATCGCTGATAACCGCAGCTATCTCACCATCGCCCTCGGTTGCACAGGTGGTCAACATCGCTCGGTGTACTTGGTGGAAAAGCTTGCGAGTTGTTTTAAGTTGCAACAGCAAGTACTGCTGCGTCACCGCGAACTCGGTAACACTTATTGATTTTTGTGTAATTTATGACAAATTTCATTACAGCAACCGTCATTTCCGTACAGGAGCAAATCCAGGCTTCTCAGAGCAACTTGGATTTAAATCCACTGAATGTCTTTCAGTGCGGGAATGACGGAATGTTGCTTAGCGTTGCTATTCACGATCAATAATCATGTTGCCATTAGCGCCCATAAAGATAGGCGATTGGATGGTGCTGTTACTCGGTGTGCTCTGCATTACATGGACCACCGTCACACTATGGCAAGGCGGCGTAGCGGACAAGGCTATCATTCGCAGCAGCGGCAAAATATTCAGTGAAGTGCCGCTATCTCGCAACCAAATTATTTCTGTGCCCGGCCCGCTCGGTATTAGCCGGATTGCCATACACAACCGGCAGGTACGCATCGCCGCCGATCCCAGCCCGCGCCAATATTGCGTGCATCAGGGCTGGCTGAAGCAGGCAGGCGAAATTGCCATCTGCCTGCCCAACCAGGTCAGCGTTGAAATGAGTGGCAGGGGCAAGCGTTATGACAGCCTTAACTATTAAACTCGCAACTACCGCAGCGGATCACCACATCGCGCGCATGGCGGCATTGGCGATGGGCCTGTCAATGCTGGAAGCGGCCATCCCCTCGCCATTACCTGGCGTAAAACCCGGTTTGGCTAACATTGTCACTCTCATCGTACTTACACGCTACGGCTGGCGCATGGCGGCATGGGTATCGCTGTTGCGAGTGCTGGCGGGCAGCTTGCTTATGGGAAGTTTTCTTACGCCTGGATTTTTTCTCAGCCTAAGCGGTGCACTATGCAGCATCGCCATACTGGCCATCAGCCAGCATTTGCCGGCGCGCTGGTTCGGCCCGGTCACCCACAGCATCTTCGGCGCATTTGCACACATTGCTGGCCAGTTATTATTGGTGTATTTATGGCTTATTCCGCACACCGGGCTGGCTTATCTGATTCCTATCTTTGCCACGGCAGCACTGCTGTTTGGTACAGTAAATGGCCTGATCGCGGCACACTACCTGAATGCACCAAACACTGAGCTCGAAGCACCAAAATTGACTGGTTGAAAAGCACATGAAAACTATCGTACTCGCCCTAACCGGCGCATCCGGCTTACCCTACGCCATGCGACTGCTTGAGTGCCTGCTCCAAGGCGGTCAGCGCGTGCACCTGGTTTACTCGCAAGCGGCACAAATAGTCGCCAAACAAGAATTGGATTTTGTATTACCCAACCGTCCGCAAGATGCGGAAAAAATCTTGGCGGAACGACTCGGCAAAGTGAGCGGCGAATTGCGCGTGTTCGGGCGTGATGACTGGTTCGCACCCATGGCCTCAGGCTCTAATCCTGGCGACGCGATGGTAATTTGCCCCTGCACTATGGGTACACTGGCGGCGGTGGCGGTGGGGTTAAGCGACGACCTTATCACCCGTGCAGCCGATGTCATGCTCAAGGAGAAGCGCCTATTGATTTTAGTGCCGCGCGAAACTCCGTTTTCCGCCATCCATCTGGAAAATATGCTCAAGCTGAGCCATGCCGGTGCAGTCATCCTGCCGCCCAATCCGGGCTTTTACTATCACCCGCAAAGTGTGCAAGACTTGGTAGATTTTGTGGTGGCAAAGATACTCGATCATTTGGGCGTGGAGCATATGTTAGTGAAGCGGTGGGGGGAAGTATAATAGGTTGTACCGAGGACCGAAGCACAACTACTGCGCTTGCAGCCACCCCTGATGATGAAAGAAGCTACAAGTTGGAAGGTAGCGATAGAGGTCGCGCAAATTTTTGATGGTTCAACCCTGCAATCTAACCTGACCCGCCAAACTGACTCAAGCTCCGGATTGCTTCCATGGAGCGCGCACGTTAAACAGGCCGTTGGCGGTACAACTTAAAATTATTTTTGGTTACTCATTTGACTGGTCAGGTTTTTTTAAACTATAGTTCGCTTCATGCAAGCAGAATTGGACGCATTGGAAAGCAAGTTGGCTCAATTGGTGCAATTGGCTAAACATCTGCGCGAAGAAAACCATCACCTGCGTCAAGAATTGGCTCAAGCGCTGAGTCAAGGTCGTCAATGCCACGACAAGATTGACTCTGTCAAGTCGCGTTTGGAACGACTGCTGGCGCAATTACCTGAAGAATAAACATGAGCAGAGAAAGTGCAAGAACGCTTAATGTCACAATCCTCGACCGGGAATTCCGCGTCGTCTGTTCGGAAGTGGAACGCCCAGAATTGCTTGATGCGGTCGCTTATCTTGATAAGAAAATGCACGAGATTCGCGATATCGGCAAGGTTGTCACGATCGAGCGCATTGCAATCATGTCTGCCTTGAATATTGCTCATGAACTACTAACCACACGTCTCGGCACTGGTTTTGACATGAGTGAATTTAAGCGTAGAATGAATTCCATGGAGGCAACCATCGACGCATTACTTGCAGAACAAGATGAGTTGTTTTAGGTTTCCCCTGCGGTGTTCGTCAGGCTCATAATTCTTTGGACCAATAAGCTCTGCTTAGGTCGCGACCCTTAATGTTACTGTTGTGCGCATCCCTTGTGGATGTACCTGATGTAACTGGGAACCGGCTCTCTTGAACCCAGGTTCAAGATGTTGGGTCAACGGCACAGGCGGGGGTCTTTATTTAAAATGCGGCTTACGCCGCATTATTTTTTATTGGTGCGCCAAGCGTGGCGAGCAGGCTGAGATCTGTAAAGCCTAGTGCTTGCACTGAAAATGCTACGACGTAGATCCGACAGGCATAAGCAAGAAGGTCGCGCGCATTACATCAACGACTCCAATCTCCAGAATAGAATGACGTAATGGTGAGAGCCGCCTCTAGACTTCTATCAAGCTATCGTTTCCTCAAGAGTACTCTCACAGATCGATTCACTTTATTAAAATTTTAAATGGAATAACGTGCGTTATTGGCTAATGAAATCTGAACCGAGCGACGTTAGCATCGATGGCCTCGCTAACCTGCCTGACCAGACCGTGGCATGGTACGGTGTCCGTAACTATCAGGCACGTAACTTCATGCGCGATCAGATGTGCAAAGGCGATGCGGTGCTTTTCTATCATTCCAATTGTGCTGTACCAGGCATTGCAGGCATCGCGCGCGTTTCCAGTACTGCCTACCCCGATGCAACTCAGTTCAAACGTAATAGTAAATATTTCGATCCCAAGTCCACGCAGGAAACGCCGCGGTGGTTTAATGTAGATGTGCAATGGGTAAAGAAAATTGAACTCATTTCATTGGCAGAGCTGCGCCGCCATCCACAATTGGAAGGCATGCGCGTTTTGCAACGGGGCAATCGATTGTCCATCACACCGGTTGATCCCGCCGAGTGGAGATTCATTCTGAAGCATCTGGTACGCGATTAATATGGAATGGGCTTTCGCCTATGTCGCGCTGGGGGCATTGGTTGGGTTATTTAGTGGAATGTTCGGCATTGGTGGCGGAACCATTCTAGTACCCGTATTGCTGATACTGTTCAAAATGCAGCACTTCCCTGCTCCCTATATCATGCATTTGGTGCTTGGTACCTCTATGGCAACCATTGTGTTCACGTCCCTCGCTAGCATGCGCAAACACCACCAGCATGGTGCGGTGAACTGGGTTGTGGTCCGTACCATGACTCCCGGCATTTTGTTCGGAACAGCGCTGGGTGCGCTATGCGCCGCATCTGTTTCGCCGCGTGGACTAGGAATATTTTTTGCTTTATTTGTATATTGTGCAGCAATTCAAATTTTGTTTGAATTGCGTCCGCAAGCCTCACGTCAATTACCCGGTATGACTGGTATGACGCTGACGGGTATGTTCACTGGCTGGATCAGTAGTCTAGTATCTATCGGCGGCGGTACGGTTGTAGTTCCGTTTCTAATTTGGTGCAATGTGCCAATACGCAATGCAATTGGTACTTCTGCAGCGATCGGTTTTCCGGTCGCCATAGGTGGTACAACTGGCTATATTATTACTGGCCTTAGTTCCCCCTTACCCTCTCCTAATCTGGGTTTCGTGTATCTCCCGTCGGTGTTGTGGATCGCATTTGCCAGCGTTATTACCGCGCCGCTTGGCGCCAAAGCTGTACATCGCATGAAGATTGGGCTATTGCGTAAACTTTTTGCAATACTGATGCTGGTACTGGGGACACATTTGCTAATAAAATTTATTTAGCATTAAAAAGTACGCAAAACCTATGGGGTAATTTGTAATTCAAGTAGGGTTTTACCAACCCTGGTTCAGATAAAATTTTTTAAATGTGGTGCTTTATGTATTGCAATTAACTGAGATGAAGAGATGAGACTAAAATTTACCAAAATGCACGGTGCCGGTAATGATTTCGTAGTCCTTAATGGGGTGCGCCAGCGTATTCAGCTTACATCAGAGCAGCTGCGCCTGTTAGCTGACCGGCACTTTGGCGTGGGCTGTGATCAAATCCTGTTAGTGGAAATTGCTCAGCACCCTGATGCAGATTTTCGTTATCGTATCTTCAATGCGGATGGTGGCGAGGTGGAACAATGCGGTAATGGCGCGCGCTGCTTTATGCGCTTTGTACACGATCACAAATTGACACATAAGCGTGAGATCGTGGTAGAAACAAAAAATGGTTTGATTACACCGCGCCTTGAGGACAATGGTCAAGTTACCGTAAACATGGGCGCACCGATTTTTGAGGCTGCACGTATTCCGTTTCTTGGCAGTAGTGATGCCGTTATTCAAACGCTAGAAGTCGCGGGCGAGACAGTACAGATTACAGCACTATCGATGGGCAATCCACATGCAGTACAGGTGGTGACTGATGTGGAACATGCACCAGTCGCCATACAGGGAGCGCTTATTGAACAACACCCACGTTTTTCGCAACGAGTGAATGCAGGCTTCATGCAGATAGTGGATCATAAACACATCAAATTACGCGTGTATGAACGCGGCGCTGGTGAAACACTGTCTTGCGGCACTGGCGCATGCGCCGCAGTGGTAACCGGTATCCGTCGCGGCCTGTTGGACGCACGCGTGAATGTTGCCACGCGCGGCGGGGTGCTGAATATAGCTTGGGCCGGAAACGGTACACCGGTATTTATGACCGGACCCGCGATTGCTGTATTTGAAGGCGAAATAAATTTATAAGAGGACGACATGAAATCTGCAGACATCGCACTATATTTACAAAATAATCCACAGTTCTTTGAAGATCATGCTGATATGTTAGCGGAAGTTACTATTCCCCATCCGTATAGCGGACGCACCATTTCATTAAATGAGCGGCAGTTACTAACTTTGCGTGAGCAGAACAAAAACCTGGAAAAAAAACTGCACGAGATGGTAATGCTTGCTCAGGACAACGACTCGTTACAGCAAAAAGTACATCAATTTACCCTTGCGTTATTTGGCGTGCGTGACCTGATGAATTTGCAGAATGTCATTACGCAGAATTTGCGTGAAATTTTTGCCGTGCCACATGTGGTACTGCACATCTGGAAAGGATTACCGCCCAGCTTGGAAGTGCTTGCCTTTGTGGATCAGCAACTGCATCCCGTCTGTGTTCATCACGCTCTTCATGACACTTTGGCCTGGTTTGGCGAAAGCGCGGCTCATTTGCATTCGTTTGCTTATTTACCACTGCGGGCGAATGAACAATCCATCGGCCTTTTAATATTGGCTAGTGAAGATGCGCAGCGCTTCTATCCCGGTATGGGTACGTTGTTTCTGCAACGTATTGCGGAAATTGTGAGCAGCGCGCTACGCCCCTCACTATAAAACGATGATAAACAGCACCGCGCAGGTTACTGCTTTTAACCAAGTTGCACTGCACGGATTTCTCGACCATCTGCGTAACGAGCGCCGTTACTCTCCACTGACTGTGGAAAATTATTCTCGTGATATTTGCCGTTTGTTTAAGCTTGCTGGTGTTACACCCCTAAACGAACTTAAAAATCATCAAATTCGCCGTTTCGTAGCACAATTGCACGGTAGCGGTTTGGGCGGCAAGAGTTTGGCACGCATGCTGTCGGCATGGCGTGGTTTTTATTTTTATCTAATACGCGATCACCAGTTCAAAGACAATCCGTGCATCGGGTTGCGTGCGCCCAAATCGGCGCGTAATCTGCCGCATGCGCTTTCCCCGGACGAAGCTGTGCGCATGATGGAATTACCCACAGCAGGCGACATTCTGGCGGTGCGCGACAAAGCGATGTTTGAGTTATTTTATTCTTCCGGCCTGCGCTTGGCAGAGCTGGTCAGTCTCGATCCTCCTGCGCTTGATTTTGCCGATGCAGCGGTACGTGTTATTGGTAAAGGCGCCAAGACCCGCATTGTACCGCTGGGTAGCTATGCGATCTCCGCGTTGCAAGCTTGGCTGGCGCTGCGCGGACAGTTGGCCAAACAGGATGAAACGGCATTGTTCGTTAGCCGTAATGGTCGCCGCATTGGTTCGCGTGCGGTGCAATTACGCATGTCAGGTTGGGGTATCAAACAGGGCATCACCAGCGGTGTTCATCCACACTTGTTGCGCCATTCGTTCGCCTCACACGTGTTGCAATCCAGCGGAGATTTACGGGCAGTTCAAGAAATGCTCGGCCATACCAGCATTTCTACTACGCAGGTATACACTCATCTTGATTTCCAATACCTCAGTAAAATTTACGATGCCGCGCATCCGCGGGCTAAAAAGAAAACCTTATGAATAAAATTATTCTCAAGGAGGGGAGGGAAAAATCCCTTCTGCGCCGTCACCCTTGGGTATTCTCGGGGGCGATTAAACGGGTGGAAGGCTCACCTGCTGATGGTGATACGGTACAGATATACTCAACACAAGGCACTTTTCTCGCTCATGCCGCATACAATGCACATTCACAAATTGCTGCGCGAGTATGGTCATGGCACGTGGAGCAAAGCATCGATGCAGATTTTTTCCGCAAGAAAATCACCCATGCACTGGCATTGCGCAAAGATCTCAAATTGGTGCAACACAGCACTGGCCTGCGCCTGATTCATGGTGAATCTGATGGCTTGCCCGGGTTGGTAGTAGATCAATATGGTGATGTGCTGGTTATGCAGATTGGTAGTGCGGGAGCGGAATGCTGGCGCGACACTTGCGCCGACATACTGCAAGAGATGTGCAAACCGGTTTGTATTTACGAGCGTTCTGATTCTGACTCACGTGCCTTAGAAGGTTTGCCGGAACGTAATAATATACTACGTGGCAACTTACCCGAATCGTTAACTATTGTTGAACACAAGTTGCACTTTGCCGTGGATGTAGCACACGGGCAGAAGACGGGCTTTTATCTCGACCAGCGTGACAACCGCGAACTGATTGGAACTCTGGCGCAAGACAAGGATGTTCTGAATTGCTTTTGCTACAGCGGCGGTTTCTCGCTGTATGCACTGCGCGGCGGCGCGAAATCAGTGCTCTCAATTGATTCTTCGAATGAAGCGCTGCAACTGGCACAGCGCAATGTGGAACTTAATGGACTCGATGCCAGTCGCGCTGAATGGCAATGCATCGATGTATTCCAGGCACTGCGCAAGCTGCGCGACCAGAACCGCAAATTTAACCTGATCATCCTCGATCCACCCAAATTTGCGCCTACTGCCGCCTTCGCCGAAAAAGCCGCGCGCGGCTACAAGGATATTAACCTGCTAGGCTTCAAGCTGCTCAGGCCGGGAGGAATGCTCGCCACCTATTCTTGTTCTGGCGGCATAAACGATGACCTGTTCCAGAAAATTATTGCCGGTGCCGCCTTGGACGCCGGAGTGACTGCGCACATCATACACAAACTGTACGCCGCGCCGGATCACCCGATATTATTGAATTTCCCGGAAGGCGCATATCTCAAGGGGCTTGTATTGCGCGTGGCAGGTTAAATTGAGGTTTGTGATTGAAGTTATGTCAGAAAACTGAGGGAGGCTATTAAATATTCCAACAGAGAAGTAGGACTATGCGAAACAGTGAAACGGGATCGTTGAATCTAATTCGTCAAATCCAATAACTTTTTGCATAAGGCATTAAGCGAAATGCCTATTCTGTTTCTTAACGCCACCCTCGGTTATTTCTTTATAGAGAGCCAGTTCGAAATCATCTTGGCAATTACTATTGCATCGGGCGTAACAGTGGGGCGCCCCGCCGCAATGGAGGGCAAGGGCAGCTGACGACGATCTCCGATATAGAAACCAAGCGCGGTTTCCAGCGCCTCACTGGCATACTGCAGTGCTTCGTCCTTATCATCACCTTGGGTAATGGCTTCCGGTACGTCGGGAAAAGTCACAACAAACCCCCCTCCCTTGGCAGATATCAATTCCACTGGATACTCAAACATCACAAGCCCCCTAATTCAACCCTAGCTGTTTTTTAATGTATTCGATAGTATCGATTTTCAGTTCCGTGCCATGCATCGGCAGAACCGATTGGCGGCCATTAAGAAACACCTTGATGTGAGTTCCCTGGCCTGGCTGAAATTCAGCACCTTGCTTAGCAAGCCATTGTTTAAATTCATTGCTATCCATTTGTTAAATTTAACAGAAATACTCCTGGTGGTCAAACTCTAACAACCCGCGGGAGCGGTAAACAGTACCCAAACAAGCGGCGGCACTGGATCAGGACGCGGCCAATCAGTGCATCCACCGGGCAGCGCCGCGCACACCGCAACCGAATTGAGAGCCGGGCTTCATTCGCATCGACAGCGTGCATGAAGGCGACCGAGACGGGGTGAAAGTGTTGTATTACGTCAACGTCCCGGATTTCCATGCCGATAACAACTCGGAAATATCTAACCTCGTGCCGCCATCACAAACAAGCCGACCATGTCGCAGGAGAAAAATTGGATTTGATTTATGATGCATTATTAGAGCATTATCCCCCATGCTTGACACCTGATTATAGGCATTCATGAACAAATATAAAGCCCTCCTGCCGCAAACCAGTTTATTCTGGAAAAAGCTGGGGCCCGGTCTTATAACGGGAGCTGCGGATGATGACCCGAGCGGCATTGCCACCTATTCACAAGCTGGGGCCGGATTCGGCTATGCAATGCTGTGGACGGCATTCTTAACTTTCCCCCTTATGGTCGGCATCCAGATGGTAAGTGCCCGTATTGGCCGGGTGACTGGGCACGGCCTTGCCGCCAATATCCGTCTGCACTACTCTCCAGCGCTGCTCTACGTACTCGTTGGACTGCTTCTGATTGCAAATACGATTAACATCGCTGCAGATATCGGCGCAATGGCTGCAGCGCTTAAACTTCTCATCGGTGGGCCAGCTCACTGGTATGCAATAGCCTTTGCCATGGTATCGCTGGTTCTGCAAATCTTCATACCTTTTCCACGTTATGCACCCATTCTGAAAATGCTGACATTATCGCTCTTCGCTTATGTAGCTACTGTGTTCGTCGTCAATGTGCCGTGGGGCGAGGTGTTCTATCGCACAATCATGCCGTCCATATCATTCAAAGCGGATTACGTGATGGCGGTGGTTGCCGTATTTGGCACCACTATCAGTCCGTACTTGTTCTTTTGGCAAGCCTCTCAGGAAGTTGAGGAACTGCGAGCGACTGAAGGCGATGCGCCGCTTAGAGAGGCGCCAGAACAAGCCCACAGTCACCTGCAGCGTATCAAGATCGATACTTATATCGGGATGGGATTTTCCAACCTGATCGCTTTTTTTATAATATTGACGGCAGCTGTGACTTTGCACGTGCACGGCATTACTGACATTCAAACCTCTGCACAGGCAGCGGAGGCTTTGCGCCCCTTAGCCGGCGAATTCGCGTTCCTATTATTTTCCGCCGGAATTGTTGGTACGGGATTGCTCGCTGTGCCTGTCCTGGCAGGTTCGGCCGCTTACGCCATAGCAGAGTCATTCGATTGGCGCATCGGGTTGGGCCGCAAGCTCCTGGAGGCGCGAGGTTTTTATATGATCCTGATCATCGCGACTCTCTTGGGCGTAGCGCTTAACTTCACACCCATTGATCCTATCAAGGCACTATTCTGGAGCGCAGTCATCAATGGCGTCATTGCGGTGCCCATCATGGTAGTGATAATGCTAATGGTGGCAAGACCTGATGTCATGGGACAATTCTTGATCTCGCCTCGTCTTCGAATTACAGGTTGGCTTGCGACGGCCGTGATGGCACTCGCAGTGCTTGCCATGGCGGTAACGTGGTTGATATAACTTCGAATTGTTGCGATAAAGCCGAGTCCGGCAATTAATTTTCACACAAGGATATTCTCAATGAATAATACAGGCATAAAACTTCTCTCCATTCAGGTCGGCCTGCCTAAAACACTGGGTACACCTGACGCCTCAGACACCATGGACCAGGAGTGGACGACCGGTTTTTTCAAGGAGCCTGTGTCTGGTCCAGTTTGGGCCGGAACAACTAACTTGGCTGGCGACGGGCAAGCTGATCTTCGCGTCCATGGTGGACCCGATAAAGCAATCAACGTCTATCCTTTCGAACACTACGCATTTTGGCTCGCCGACCTTGATTTTAAAGAGTTGCCAAATGGCGCGTTCGGAGAAAACTTTACCGTGGCGGGAATACTGGAAACGAAGGCCTGCATCGGTGATATTTTCGAGCTGGGTGACGCATTGGTACAGATTTCTCAACCTCGCCAGCCATGCTGGAAGCTTTCCCGCCGATGGAGGGTTCAGGACTTAGTGGCGCGGGTCGTGCGCACGGGCAAGACAGGCTGGTATTTCCGTGTTCTGCACGAGGGAAACGTTCAAGCCGGAGCGGCACTGGTATTGGTGGAACGTCCTTATCCTGAATGGACAGTCGCGGTCGCGAACAACATAATGCTCCATCGCAAGGAGAATTATGTGGCTGCACAAGCTCTGGCTGAGTGCCCGGCGCTCTCCGGCAGCTGGAAGGCAACCCTGTCCCGGACTACCGCTACTGAAAAGTAGCAGCCGACACTTCAGCGCGTAATTCTCAATGAATGCCTAATTCCATTTAGCCAGGCGCGCTCAATATAAGTTGGTCGCGGCGCAACAGGTGTATCGTAATACGGATCGCTTGCACAGCACCGAGCGGAACATGCGCCAGATTGCTGCGGACGAGAAAAGAATGGCTGGGAAGCGGGGGTTTTCATGCACAGCCCTCCCCCATCCCGGCTTGGAAGAGGGGAAGGTTGCTTGATTATTTTATCCTTGTTGAATTAGTGCTGTGTTAGTGCACTTATTGCTGCTTGGTAGTCAGGTTCATGCGTGATGTCGTCCACTAGCTCTGCGTGCAACACGTGGTTATTTTCATCCAGTACCAGCACAGCGCGTGCGGTTAAGCCACGTAATATAGAATCAGCAATTTTTACGCCGTAGTTCCGCATGAAATCTCGCCCGCGCATCAGGGACAGCGTGGTGACATTGTCCAATCCTTCAGCCACACAAAAGCGACTCATGGCAAATGGTAAATCGGCGGAAATCACCAGCACCACTGTGTTGTCGAGCTTGCTTGCCGCTTCGTTGAACTTGCGCGTAGAAGTAGCGCACACGGCGGTATCCAAACTAGGCACAATGTTAAGAACCTTGCGCTTGCCGGCAAAGTCTTTTAACGCCACATCTTTCAGGTCCTTGTCCACTAGCGTGAATTCAGGGGCAGTTTGACCAACGGTCGGAAAGGTGCCGAATAACGTAATGGGCGCACCATTCAAGGTAACAGCAGGTTTATTTGAGGTTTCTTTGGTCATGATTTCTTTTTTCTTGTTAAGCGGTTACAGCGTATCGTCTGCATACGCTTTTATTGGCGGACAAGAACAAATCAGGTTTTTGTCGCCACGGACATTGTCTATACGGGCAACACTTGGCCAGAATTTGTTGTCTTGTACCCACTTTAATGGATAAACAGCTTTTTCGCGCGAATAGCTGTGTTTCCAATTGCTTGTGAGAACTGATTTTGCTGTATGCGGTGCATTTTTAATGACGTTATCTTCTTTATCCGCTTCACCTGAAATTATTTCATCAATTTCTTTACGAATAGAAATCATAGCGGAGCAAAAACGATCCAATTCTTCCTTTGATTCACTTTCTGTTGGTTCAATCATTAATGTATCGGGTACCGGGAATGAAACTGTCGGTGCATGATATCCATAATCCATTAATCGCTTTGCAATATCACCTACTTCTATTCCAGCATCTCGTTTAAACGCAACGCAAGCTAAAATCATTTCGTGCGCGCAACGTCCATTTGCACCACTATATAAGGTAAGGAAATGATTTTTTAATGAATCCTTAATATAGTTGGCATTTAAAATTGCGATGCGCGTTGCTTCTGTAACCCCATCTCCGCCTAACATTTTTATATATCCATAAGATACCAATAAAATTAAAGCACTACCGTAAGGCGCTGCTGATACTGCGTGTATGCCGTTTCCTCCCCCAGTTTTTACTAATGAATGCGAAGGCAAAAATGGAGCCAGGTGTTTTGCAACGCCAATTGGTCCCATACCTGGACCGCCACCACCGTGAGGAATGGCAAAAGTTTTATGTAAATTCAAGTGGCAAACATCAGCGCCAATATTTCCGGGGCTGGTTAAGCCCACCTGCGCATTCATGTTGGCGCCATCCATATAAACTTGTCCGCCATTCTCATGAATGATGTTGGTAATTTCGATAATACTTTCTTCATAAACACCATGTGTGCTGGGGTAAGTCACCATTAAACACGCCAGATTATCTTTATGCTGAACCGCTTTTTCACGCAATTCGGCTACATCAATATTTCCTATTTTGTCGCATTTCACCAAGACTATCTTTAAGCCACACATTGCAGCACTGGCAGGATTGGTGCCATGTGCCGATGTGGGAATCAACGCAATATTTCTGTGCGCATCGCCACGTGATTGATGGTATGCCTGAATGACTAATAATCCGGCATATTCGCCCTGAGCGCCGCTGTTGGGCTGAAAACTCATTTTTTCGAAACCGGTAATTTCACTTAATGATTTATCCAGATCATTAATTATTTCATGGTAACCCGCCGCTTGTTCAACGGGTACAAAGGGGTGGATATGCGCAAATTCGGGCCACGTAATAGGAATTAATTCGGATGCGGCATTTAATTTCATAGTGCAAGAACCTAATGAAATCATTGAATGCGTCAAAGATAAATCCTTGTTTTCCAATCGTTTAATATAACGCATCATCTCAGATTCAGAGTGATACATATTAAATATAGGATGTTGAAGGATTAAAGACTGGCGATTTTTGATTAAAGATTTTGTATTGAAAATCTGTTCTTCAGTAATTTCAGAAGTGGTTTTGCCAACTGCTTGTGCGAATACATTAATAAGTGCATTCAAGTCATCGGCATCGGTAGTTTGGTCAATAGAAATAGTAATCGCATCATCTATATAACGGAAATTAATTTGTGCTGCTTCCGCTAATTGTTTAATTTTCGCATTGTCTGTTCCCTTGATTTTTATGGTATCAAAATAAATTCCATCTTCAATAAGATAGCCTAACTTTTCTAACGCAGTTGCCAATGCTATAGCACTACAATGTACTTGCTGTGCAATTCCTTTGAGACCTTCTGGTCCGTGGTATGACGCATACATGCCTGCCATAATGGCCAATAACGCTTGTGCAGTACATATGTTGGAGGTGGCTTTATCTCTGCGTATATGTTGCTCGCGTGTTTGTAACGCCATACGTAATGCTTGATTTCCGTCTGCGTCAATCGAAACACCAATGATGCGGCCAGGAATGGATCGTTTATATTCTTCACGGCAAGCAAAATATGCAGCGTGCGGGCCGCCATAACCCATCGGGACTCCAAAGCGTTGAGTGGAACCAACAACAACATCCGCTCCCCATTCGCCTGGAGGGGTTAGTAATACCAAACTCAGTATATCGGCTGCTACAGCAATGGAGGTTCCATTTGCTTTTGCTCTTTTTACAAAGTCAGCGTAATCGTGAATTTTGCCATCAGCGGTTGGATATTGAAGCAATGCACCGTAAATACTGCTATCTAACGTTCCGGTTTTAAAGTCACCAATCACTAATTCAATTCCCATTGGAGTTGAACGTGTTTTTAATAAATCGATCGTTTGCGGATAACATTCGTTGGAAACGAAAAACTTGTCCGCTCCATTTTCAATTGCTTCATGCGTGCGATTATTGAACAACATTGCCATTGCTTCTGCTGCTGCAGTGGATTCATCCAGCAATGATGCATTTGCAATCCCCATTCCTGTTAAATCCATAATCATCGTTTGGAAATTCAACAATGCCTCTAAACGACCTTGTGAAATCTCAGCCTGATAAGGAGTGTAAGCGGTATACCAACCTGGATTTTCTAAAACATTTCGCTGGACAACAGGAGGAACTATCGTGTTGTAATAACCTAAACCAATATAGGTTTTAAAAACCTTATTTTTTGCAGCAACACCACGTAAATGCTTGTGGTATTGATATTCAGTCATCCCAGATGGCAAGTTCAAAGGTTTTTTTAAGCGGATTGCAGCAGGAATTGTTTGATCAATTAATTCATCCACAGAACCTGCACCAATTATCTCAAGCATTGCCATAACATCATTTTCGCGCGGACCGTTATGACGGTTTACAAATTTATCGGTTGTAATCATTGCTGGTTTTATTTTTTAAAGGAGTGTAAATAGGCATTAGAAGCGGGAATTATGTCATCCATTACAGCGTCTTAATGTGCTTCACTATCGACTAGCGTCTTATACGCTGCAGCATCCATTAACGCGTCTACGTCGGCGGCATTATCTGGCTTCATTTTGAACATCCATGCGGAATAAGGTTCAGTATTGATCTTTTCTGGCGCATTATCGAGTTCAGGATTAACCGCTACCACTACACCGGTAACAGGCGCATAAATGTCAGCCGCAGCCTTCACCGACTCTGCTACTGCACATTCTTCCTTGGCTTTCAGTTGGCGGCCAACCGCTGGATTTTCCACGAATACCATGTCGCCCAGCAGCTCTTGTGCGTGTTGGGTAATGCCGATAGTGATAGTGCCATCGGTCTCTTTTTTGACCCACTCATGGGAGGCGGTGTACTTCAGGTTACCTGGCAGATTGTTTGAATTGCTCATGGTTATATCCTTAAAAAATAAAAATTAGATTAAGCCCTTGCCGTTACGCACGAACGGGTATTTCACCACCTTAGCCGCCAGCATCTTATCGCGAATCGCCACCTGCACTATATCGCCAACTTGTACTGCGGAGGGCATGCGTGCCAAGGCGATTGACTGATTCAGCGTGGGCGAAAAACTGCCGCTAGTAATTTCGCCATCGCCATGGCTGCTGTGCACCACTTGGTGATCACGCAGCACCCCGCGATCCTGCAAGACAAGGCCGACTAACTTTCGAGTTCTGGGCTTGGTGACGAGTGCAGCTTTACCGATGAAGTCGCGTTCACTCACCAAGTCTACCGTCCACGCCAGCCCTGCTTCCAGCGGGTTTATGGTCTCATCCATGTCATGTCCGTACAGGTTCATGCCTGCTTCCAGACGCAACGTGTCTCGTGCGCCTAGCCCGATAGGCTTCACCCCCGCGTCATTCAGTGATTGCCAGACGGAGGGGGCAGCCGTGGCCGGCAGTATGATCTCGAAGCCATCTTCGCCGGTATAGCCAGTCCGGGCGATAAACATCGAATTCCACTCCACGGCATTGAAGGGCTTGAGTCCTTCCGCCAATTTCTGTGATCCGGGCAAGGCCAGCCATAGCTTTGCCGCTGCATTTGGTCCTTGCACGGCGATCATCGCCAGATCATTGCGTGATGTGATCTGCAATTGTGGCGCGCGGACGTTAGCCTGTTCGATCATCCATGCAATATCCTTATCGGCTGTCCCCGCATTCACAACGATGCGAAACCACATTTCATTCATAAAGTACACGATAAGGTCGTCGATCACACCACCATCCGGACGCAACAGGCAGGAATACAGCGCCTTTCCGGAAGATTGCAGTTTGTCCACGTTGTTTGCCAACAGATAGCGCAAGAAGTCGCGCACCCCTTCGCCTCTCATATCGACCACTCGCATATGCGAGACATCAAACATGCCGGCATCGCGACGTACTTGATGGTGTTCGTCAAGTTGTGAACCGTAATGCAACGGCATATCCCAGCCGCCGAAATCGACCATCTTCGCGCCCATTGCGCGGTGCGCTGCATTCAGAGGAGTTTGTTTGAGTGTCATGAGTAATCTTTCAAAAAATAAAAAAGGCGAGGCAGAAATATTCTGCCTCGCCCCATCTGTCCTCTTTACCTGAGAGATTACGAATAAATCCGTGTGCCCCTTCGGTGGCTGTGTAAACAGCACTCTCCAGATTTGCCTGTGCCAACAGTTCTTGAGCCTGAGCGGTTACGGGTGTTGCGCCTTCGGCAATGCGCCTGTATCTACTACTTACCAGGCAGCATGTTCTTCCATTGGTTTAAACGGCAGGTAGAACTATACCGGAATAAGGGGGTGGACGGCAAACGATGTACATAAATTTGCGCAGGAGTTTCATTTCAGGGATAATCTATGCCCTTATACGTGCGTTAGCGCATGCTGCTTTAATTTATTTAAGCTCTCAATAAGTTTTTTTTCATGTTTAAGGAAGCCAAAATGAAAACCGACATTCATCCGCAATACGATGAAATTGCAGTTACTTGCAGTTGTGGCAATACTTTCAAAACCAAGTCCACAATGGGTAAACCGCTGCATGTAGAAGTCTGCTCGGACTGTCACCCGTTCTATACCGGCACGCAAAAAATCGTGGATACGGCTGGTCGAGTGGAAAGGTTCCGCCAAAAATATAGCAAGCCAGGTGCAAAACCTGCACCATAATGAAACTGAACGATAAGCAACAATTGAAAGGCAGCGGACGCTGCCTTTTTTGTTTTTAATTTCAAGCAGGGTGGTGGCTACCCGAATGTTCCATAAACCCACACCCGGACAGTGCATCAAGGTCTTGGAATAAGCGCGCAAGTTCATGTTTTCCTATCCCCCGACACAAGAGCACCCTATCACGACAGCCAAAGCCTGGCTGCTGGCACTACTGTGTGCGGTGTGGTTAGGCACAGGGTTGGTAGGGCATGACCCGTGGCAGTCAGACGATGCTTATAGTTTCGGGTTGGTCTATCACATCCTGCAAAGCGGCGATTGGCTAGTTCCCACCTTGGCTGGCGTACCCCACATGGACAAGCCGCCGCTGTTCTACATGACAGCTGCGCTTTTTGCCAAACTATTCTCCCCCTTGCTTGAGCTACATGACGGCGCGCGCCTAGCAAGCGGTTTTTTCACTGCTCTTACGCTTTTGTTCATAGGGCTGTCAGGGCGCGAACTATTCGGGAGGGGCCGCGGTTGGACTGCGGCGATCATTCTGATTGGTTGCCTCGGCATGCTGGTACGCTCACATGAGCTCATAACCGATCTTGCTTTGCTCACTGGCTGCGCCATGATGTTATACGGCTACACTTTAAGCATGCGCCGTACTTTATTGGCAGGCATGCTCATTGGCAATGGCATCGGCATTGGCTTTATGTCCAAGGGGTTTATCGCCCCCACGCTGTTCGTACTTATCAGTGCCGCGCTGCTGCTGTTCCGCACATGGCGCATGCGTTCCTTTCTTTCCAGCTTGGCCATCGCACTGCTGTTTGCGTTGCCTTGGTTAACTGTCTGGCCTTTCTTGTTGTACCAACGTTCGCCAGACCTGTTTATGGAATGGTTTTGGACGCTTAACATCGGCCATTGGTTTGACTATATTCAAGGTGGCAATTATGCAGAGGCGTTATATTACGTAAAGATATTGCCTTGGTTCGCCTGGCCTGCTTTGCCGTTGGCTGCTTGGGCAGTGTGGGAGGCGCGGAGAAGAGTGCTGCATGAAGCAGAATTCCAGCTGTTGCTAGCGAGCTTTTTTGTGATGTTGCTTACGCTGAGTGCAGTGCCCAATATCAAGGAAGTGTTCGCGTTGCCCATACTACTGCCGCTAGCTTTGCTTGCTACTGCAGCTCTTCCCACCCTGCGCCGGGGAGCAGCCAATGCGCTAGATTGGTTCGGCATCATGACTTTCGGTTTTGTCGCCATCTTGATGTGGTGGGGCTGGGCTGGGCTGCTACGGGATAATCATGCCAAGATCACGCTTTGGCTGAAAGACTATCAGCCTGGTTTCGAACCAGTGTTCCATGCTACAACATTCTGGATTGCACTGACCTTCACCGTGCTGTGGGTGCTGCTGGTGTGGAGGGTTGGACGCTCCATGCGCCGCGCCGTGCTTAACTGGGCCAGCGGCGTGACTCTATTGTGGGTACTTGCCATGACACTATGGCTTCCATGGTTGGACAACGGCAAGAGCTATCGCGGCATGGTCGCTTCTCTTAAGCAGGCCATGCCCAAACACCATGGCTGCATTGCGAGCCTGGATGTAGGCGATACACAGCGCGCCATGTTGCAATACTTGGGAAATATCACCACGCACACTCAAGCACAACTCGTTTGCGATCTGCTGCTTGTGCATGGAGAACGTGCCGCTAGGTTAGTGGAAGAAGAATCAACTTGGGCCAAGCTATGGGAAGGTAACCGCAAGGGGGTTAAATCGGAACCTTTCCGTTTGTATCAACGCATCGGACCAATTACACAAAAGCCAGTAATCCCACAGCCATAGTTTCATACCAGTGGATTTGAGGTAGGTTATCAATAATGAACACCAATGATTCACGCATAGTCTCTTTTAGTAGAACTGGCGTTCAAATGCAGCAATATTATGAAAATCAGCGCGCTCCTTAACCCATTGGACTCCACGATTGCCAACCGACCTCATATTACGAGGCCGCACACAAAATGTAGCCCTATCCATGCTTTCCAATGGTGATAGAGCCCCATAACGTGAATCAGAAATTCCACTGCAACTGCGCGCGAAGCATATCGGCTTTAACTTGTCTGTAGCCATTCAAAGATGGAACGAACGTGTTTACATTGGTTCTATCCATGTTCGCGTAGGCTAAAACCAACTCCAGTTCAGGCATAGGTTGCCACTCAACGCCGACCTCTGTTTCCCGCAGATGGGAGCGAGGTGCGTTTGTTGAGAACTTTTCAGAGCCATCGTATCGCTGCCATTTAATGTAGGGAATCCAGCTACCAAGGGCATTATCCAATTTGTACATGGCTTGGACGTAACCGCCATTGAGACTGGTGGACTCGATCCGCTTGCGGTCAACGCTTAGCATGGGTGAATTGCCCCAGTTCCACTCACCTTGTAGGCCAAATGGCTGGGGATACAGCACAGCATGTACGCCCATGCGCTCGTCCTGTACGCCCCTGTTATCAAACGTAGGGGTGACGTTGATACCACCAACTGAAATCTGGCTGGATTTTGGTACATATTTGCCGGTAAGTGCGGAGATACCCGCCTCGAAAAACTGGCCGTTGTCGAATTTGAACGGATAGGTCAGGCGGGCCACTGTATGGAGGTTATCATTGAGTTCGACACGGTTCAGACCCTGGCCGTTGTAAATGCCCAAGCCTAATACGCCGTAATCGCCCGAGCCTTTGAGACCACTGCGCACCAGATCCCTGAAGCGATCGCGGATGTGCGCTGGCGCCCAGTAGAACATCAAGCCCATATCGCGTTCGTCACGGGATGCGATGTTGACGGCATCGGCACGATCCATAGCTAAGCGGTTCTGGCTCGACTGCAGGATTTCGAAGCCGTAAGGAACTTTGGAGACGCCGGCACGGACGCGGTATTCTCTCCTATCGTCGAAAGAAATATCGGAGTAGAAATCTCGAATCTGAACCTTTCCACCCTGCAAATCTCCTGCGTCTGGGCCGGAATTGAATTCCGGTTGAATGTAGACATATAGATGGTCGGTAACTTGGCCCGATAAAACTACGCGGGCGCGTCGAAGTCCAAAATTCTGATTATCCGAGATAAATTTGTCACCGGGAGATGCTAGATTGACACTATCTCCAGATATAGGTTGGTTATAACGCAATTGTGCATAGCCACGCAGGCTGATCCTGTCGGACCAGTTTTCCTTGGGCGTCAGGGCTGCTGTCAGTTCTTCAGCTGCTTTAAGCTCCTCCTTCTTTTTCTGTTGACGAAGCCTGGTTTCCAGTGTTTTAAGTTCTTCAGGGGGGACCTTGCCCACTGCTTCATTTACTTCTTCAAATTCGCTGAGTTTGACTCTGTTTATGCCCGGTGAAGTAAATACTTGTTGAGTCTGTGTGTCCACATACAGCTGGACCGCCTGTGCCGGAAGCGCAGCACCGCCCAGCAAAGCCAGCAAGGCGACTGATAATGTGGTTGGTCTCAATCTGCTACCAAGGTTTGGCTTAACTACAGGGCTTTTGGATGCTTGCATTCTTTTCTCCAGGAAAAAATAAAAACTTCACCAGCTCAAGGTCATTCTTGAGTCGTGCAAGCATTCTAGAGAATGAACATGACAGTTTTATGACATGGCTAAAACTTGTGTAGATATTTAATTTAATGCTCTGTATTGCGTGCGAGTCACGCCTTATCGGCTTTTTGTGATTGAAGAGCAGGTTGTTGAAATATCAAACAGAAGGTGCAAGAAGGTGCACTTTTTTAATAGGCAGCCGGGAGAAAGTAATGAATAGAAAATTCAGTAAATATTTAATATGCAACATTGCATGAACCTCAAGTTCATAGATAATTTGTATTTGGTGAATCATAGATGTCACAATTCTGCAACATTGGGAGCTTAATATGGTGACGCTGCCATGTGGTGGTGACCCAATTAACCGAATGGAGAGAAAATGTTGAAATCGCACAATCTTAAAGTACTTGGTGTGACCGCTGCATTAAGTATGTTAATTAGCGCCACAAACGTTGCTGGCGCTGTCGCGATCATCAAGATTGATGGCTCAAGCACCGTCTATCCTGTCACCGAAGCGGTGGCCGAAGAGTTCCAGAAAAGCAAAAAAGACGCCATTAAAGTGACCGTCGGCATTTCCGGAACCAGTGGCGGATTCAAGAAACTCTGTCGCGGAGAGATCGATATCGCGAATGCCTCCCGCCCGATCCTGAATGAGGAAATGAAGGAATGCAACAAGCACGGAACCAAATTTATTGAACTGCCTGTGGCTTATGATGCGCTGACCGTGGTGATCAATCCCCAAAACAATTGGGTGAATAGCATGACAGTGGCTGAGCTCAAGAAAATGTGGGAGCCAATAGCGCAAGGCAAAATTACTAATTGGAATCAGATCAATCCTGCCTGGCCAAATGCTTCCCTGAAATTATTTGGCCCGGATTCTGACTCAGGCACATTCGATTTTTTCACTGAAGTTATTGTTGGCAAGGCCAAGTCCAGTCGTCTCGACTTCACTGCATCTGACGACGACAAATTACTGGTGCAGGGTGTCTCTGGTGACAAGAATGCCATTGGCTACTTCGGCTATGGCTATTACGCCGAAAACACCAAGAAATTGAAAGCTGTACCGATTAGAACAGAAGAAAGTAAGCCGCACGTTCTGCCTAGCTTGGAAACGGTTAAAAACAGTACCTATCGGCCTCTTTCGCGCCCAATCTTCATCTACGTTAGCGCCAAAGCCGCACAAAAACCTGAGGTCAAGGAGTTTATCGAGTTCTATCTCAAGCAAGCACCGAATTTGGTAGAGGAAGTTAAATACATACCGCTGCCAGATGCCGCCTACAAGCTGGCACTGAATAATTTTACCAAGGGTAAAACCGGTTCCGGTTTCGGTGGTAAGTCCCATGTCGATATTGATTTCAGCGGTATAGCGGAGGTAGGTGTGACAGATGAAGTGCTAATGAAACGTGAAGGTAGGGTTTTCCCATCTCCATAATTCTATAATTGGCATGGATGCATCACGATGAAGTGCTAATGAAGCGTGAAAGTCAGATTTTCCCATGATATTTCATTTGCGCGTGACTATGCGTATAGGAGAAAAATTTGATGACGTACGAAGATAGGGGGTAAGGTGGATGGAAAAACGGGGCCTTTGAAGGCCTCGTTTTGCTGAAGGAAAAATTTTAATGATGAAGCTCGATCAACCCAATGAATAACTAGATATTTTTCACACGCTCTCTATTTTTTTTCTAATTGCCTTTCTTTTGAATTAACAAAAAGACTAATCTCATCTGCGTGCAGCAACTCCGACTTATTGAATAAAGAGATGCTACCCTCTATATGTGCTAATTTCTAGCGGACAAAATCCTGGTATCTTTATCGTACTTGCTCAACAATCAAAAATTAATTTAGCTGCCATTGCCGAGTGCCTGCTCGATATTTGGCGCTGTGCTCATATGGATTTTTGTCCAAGAAAAATCATGCCTCATATGGAAGCGATAGCGAACAAACTTGCTGAAGCGTCACAATGTGATAAAAAAATGAATCCGCAAAGGCCGTTTCCCGAATATTGATCTGTACCGGTGCCATGGGCTATGCAAAGTTCCCAAGTAGCGGGCCGGCACTCAGCGTTTTTGGCGTGAAAAAAATGGGAAAGCATTATGCGAAAATTGGTGTTGGCAGGGATTTAGCTGATGGGCGACAACATGCAAAACTGCATGTGCGGCTTGATGAGTGAGGGCAGGCGAGAACCTGTTTTTAACCTTTGCTTTTGTATCCTTCTTATTTATTGACATTGTAACGAGAATAACACCTGCTATAGTCGCAAAGCTCGCCAAATTCTATCGCCACAAGGGGATTTAATATGGAAAAGATGGTTACCAGAAGACAATTCATAATAACAGGCGCAACAGGGCTTGCTGCAATTTATGGGATCAGCGCATGCACTAAAAGTGATAGTTCATTAAGCACTTCAGAAAATGTAAAAGCCGCGGTGATCGACCCGCCAACAGGGGAGGTTTTTAAAGACCCTCCTGAAATGCCAAATTTGAGCGCTAACGCGGGGGTTGTGGAAATTGCATTAGAGGCAAAGACGGCAAAGGTAAAGATCAAGGGGGTAAATGCAGACCTTATGACATACAACGGCTATTTTCCGCAACAAACCATAAGGGTAAGAAGAGGTGACAATTTAATCGTTAACTTCAAAAACTCCCTTCCATTGACGACCGAAAAGAATATTCTTGGTTATACGAAAAACATCACCAACATCCACACTCATGGGTGGCATGTGTCGCCATCCGGGAAATCGGATAACGTATTTCGACATATCAATCCAGGCGAAGAATTCTTATATGAATACGATACGTCTAAACAGGAGGCGGGGACATTGAATTTCCTGCACTCTCATGGCCATGGCCTGATTACTGAGCAGATGTGGGGGGGTATTGCCGGATGCGCGCTGGTTGTTGCGGATGAGGTCGATGGACTCTCAGGTTTTGAGACTCACATAATGTCATTAAATGACATGAGCCTTGTGGGGACTAACCCAGCGCCGCACACCCATGAGGACTATATGAATGGAAAGGAAGGAGATATTGTCATGGTCAACGGCCAGATAAACCCTCTCCTGCCGATAAGACCTGGACAGGTTCAGAGATGGAGAGTGGTGAACGCCAGCACTGCAAGGTATTACAAACTAAGCCTTGAGAAACACACCATGTATCTGATAGGAACCGATGGCGGGCTTCTCGATAAACCTTATCCATTATCAGATATTCTCCTCACGCCGGGCGAGAGGGTAGATCTTTTGATCAAGGCTGATCAGGGATCTGGAAATTATAGATTTCTCTCCATGCCCTATGACAGAGGAGGGAATGTGCCTCAGACCATAACGATCATGACTGCTTCTTATAGCGAAAACTCTGTAAAGGACGAAATCCCTGCCTCAGTCAATCCCAATGCAAAAAAACTGAATATGGATACAGCGTCTCTTCGCAAGGCACAGATAGTTCTTTCCATGGGAGTTAATAAGGGGTTAATAAACAACAAAAGCTTCGGAGACGATCCTTTTGTTCACACATCGAAAGTCGGGACCTTTGAGTTATGGGAGATTCAAAATTTCAGCGGCATGGATCATCCGTTTCACCAGCATGTAAACCCGGCTCAGATAATTTCCATGAAAGGTGGAGAGAAGGGGTATGCATCTTTATATTCCAGTATCCCTGCATGGAAGGACACCATAAACGTACCCAAAGGCGGATCTGTGACCATGCTCGTTCCTGTCAGGGACTTTTCAGGGAAGACCGTATTTCACTGTCATATCATTGAACACGGGGACTTGGGAATGATGGCGGTATGGGATATAGTCAAATAAATTTCTTTTCTGAGACGACAACAGGATCTTCTAATCTGAACATAAAATGGGTTTGGCAACGAGATTATGCACATCACTGCGAAGCAGCAAGTGCTGTTGTGCATGAAAAAAACTTGACCACTGCACAGTATTATCCCCACAGGTTCGGCATTTAAATGCTGGATTAAACGCTTTCACCCAGTACAAAAGCTCCTCGACCAATTTGCGGTTGCAACTAGGATGATGTAAACCCATAACAACAAGACGTACCAAGTCTGCTGGGAAACCTTTGAGACCTGCCATGCCTAACATTGACTTGCTTGCCCGTTCCCGTTCCGCTGTGTGGCACCCCTGCACGCAGATGAAGCACCATGAGACTCTACCGTTAATACCTATCCAGCGTGGGCAAGGTGTGTGGCTATACGATTTCGACGGCAAGCGCTATTTGGATGCGGTGAGTTCGTGGTGGGTGAATTTATTCGGGCATTGCAACCCGCGCATTAATGCCGCCATTACCCTACAGTTAGAGCAGCTGGAGCATGTGATGCTGGCTGGCTTTACTCATGTGCCAGTAGTACAGCTTTCCGAGCGACTGGCGCAACTGGCCCCTGTCGGGCTGGGCCATTGTTTTTATGCCTCAGACGGCGCATCGGCTATTGAAATTGCGCTAAAGATGAGCGTACATTATTGGCGCAACAGTGGTCAGCCTCACAAGAGCGATTTCATCAGCCTGCAAAACAGCTATCACGGCGAAACACTGGGCGCATTGTCAGTGACCGATGTGGCCCTATTCAAGGGTGCATATAGTGCGCTGGTCAAACAGAATGCCACGGTATTAAGCCCTGACTGGCGCAATGCAGAACCAGGAGAGAGCGCACGAGACTATGCTGTGCGCTGTGTTGCGCAGCTTGAAACACATTTGCAGCAGCATCATCACAATACTGCCGCTTTCATTATCGAACCGTTAGTGCAGGGGGCTGCGGGTATGGTCATGTATCACCCGGTTTATTTAACTCGTGCGCGCGAGTTGTGCGATCAATACGATGTGCATTTCATTGCCGATGAAATTGCAGTGGGGATGGGACGGACGGGAACGATGTTTGCCTGTGAGCAGGCAGAAAAATCCCTCAGCCGGGATAGTGCAGAAGAGGGTATTTCGCCGGATTTCCTGTGTTTGTCCAAGGGTCTCAGCGGTGGCTATCTGCCGTTATCCGTGGTGATGACCACGGATACCATCTATCAGGCATTTTATGCTGATACGGAGACGCGTGGTTTTTTACATTCACATTCCTATACTGGCAATCCGCTGGCCTGCCGCGCGGCATTGGCTACCTTGGAAATCTTTGAGCAAGATGATGTCATCGCAACCAACCGCAACAAAGCCGTTTATTTTAACCACATTGCTGAACCCTTACGTGACCACCCCCGCGTAAAAAATTTCCGCAACACCGGCATGATCTGGGCATTTGAAGTGGATAGCCTACACGACGATTTCGCGCAACGCTGTTTCAGCCTCGCCCTGGAGAAAGAGCTACTACTGAGGCCAATGGGCAATACGATATATTTCATGCCACCCTATATCATCAGCGAAGCTGAAATGGACATGCTGGTTGAACATACACTGGCAACCATTGCGGCGATTATCTAATTTGGCCAAAAGAGCAATTCAAACTTGTCATTCCAGAAAAAGCGAGAATGACAGATGTATAGAGGTATTCATGAAGCTGCTTCACACCTTGCTACTCATCTTTTTCCTCATCCCCAGTTCTCACGCCGCCACGTTGCCGCCGCCAGTGGTGAAAGCGCTGCAGCTGGCGCGCATTCCGCTTGGCAGTATTGGCGTGGAGGTACGCGAGGTGAATGCGCGCACGCCGCTCATTAGTGTGAATGCGAAGCAGTCGATGAGTCCGGCCTCAACCATGAAGCTGCTCACCACCTACGCCGGGCTGGAATTGCTAGGCCCTTCGTATAGCTGGAAGACCGAGGCTTATCTTGACGGCAAGCTGGAACAAGATGTACTGCACGGCGACCTGATCCTGAAGGGTTACGGTGATCCCAAACTGACGGTGGAGAAATTATGGCTGTGGCTACATGAGCTGCGTAGTCGCGGTCTGCGTGAGATCCGCGGCGATCTGGTGCTGGACCGTAGTGCATTCCAGCTCGCCCCACACGATCCCGCGAAATTCGATAATGAGCCGATGCGTCCCTACAACACGGGACCGGACGCGCTGTTGCTTAATTTTAACTCTGTGCGCCTGCGCTTTATTCCAGAGGGCGAAAAAATCAAGATTATCAGCATGCCGGAACTAGCTGGCATCAGGCTGGACAACCGCGTTACGGCATCAACCGTACAAGGAAACTGCAGCAACTGGAGTGATGCGCTGTCCACGCAATTGCATGGCGATACTCTGCTCGTGCAAGGTTTCTTCCCAGCCCAATGCGGTGAGCGTGAGCAACATGTCAGTTTGCTGTCCCACCCAAGCTATCTGTATGCCGTGTTTCGTGCGTTGTGGCAGGAAATGGGTGGCCTGATACAGGGTACATTGCGTGAGGGTACTGTTCCAGATAGCGCCATTCTATTTGCCACCCACCATTCCGCGCCATTGGCCGAACATATCCGCGACATTAACAAATTCAGCAACAATGTCATGGCGCGTCAACTTTTTCTAAGTTTGGGCGGGACAGCCGAGACACCCGCCAACGTCACCCACAGCGAACAGACCATACGTAATTGGCTGACACAAAAAAAATTGCACTTCCCTGAACTGATACTGGAAAACGGTGCCGGACTTTCGCGTCGGGAACGGATCAGTCCGCGCAGTCTGGCATTGTTGTTGCGTAGCGCGCAGCGCAGCCCGTTATCAACGGAATTCGAGGCTTCCTTACCTATCGTCGGCGTTGATGGCACCTTTAAAAAACGCCTCACGGACAGCGAAGCTGCCAACCATGCTCATCTAAAAACCGGCTCGCTGGAGGGCGTGCAAGCCATTGCCGGTTATGTGCAATCCCGTAGCGGAAAGCAATGGATTTTGGTCTTTTTAATCAATCATCCTAATGCCGCAGCAGGGCAGCAGGCACAAAACGCGCTAATCGAGTGGATACAACGACGATATTGAAGAAATCTCGATGTAACATTTTTAATTCTGACTGGACTCCCATTGATATTTGAGGTGCCGAGATAGTTAAATCAGGAAGAGCAAAGATGGCTATGTCAAATTGACGTTATGCTGGCTGCTATAATCCATGTCTCCATTATTCAACTCTCGCGATCAATATGCATACGCTCATTTGTGGCTCCTTAGCCTACGACGTCATCATGGTGTTTAACGACCAGTTTAAAAATCACATCTTGCCCGAGCAGATACACATCCTGAATGTCTCCTTTCTGGTGCCGGAGATGCGTCGCGAGTATGGCGGCTGTGCAGGTAACATTGCCTATAATTTGAAACTGCTCGGTGGCAATCCGCTGATCATGGCGACGGTAGGTGATGATTTCGGCCCTTACACTTCACGTCTGGAGAAGTTAGGCTTATCGCAACAATACATTCGCCATGTACCAGACAGTTTCACAGGCCAAGCTTTTATCACAACCGATCTGGATGACAATCAGATTACTGCCTTCCATCCTGGTGCGATGGGTTTCTCTGAACAGAACCATGTATTCGATGCCAAAGGTGTCACGCTCGGCATCGTATCACCCGATGGGCGTGCAGGCATGTTGCAGCACGCGCAGGAATTCCATGCGGCGGGCATTCCCTTCGTGTTCGATCCGGGCCAAGGTATGCCGATGTTTAGTAGTGATGAATTATTGAGCTTCGTCAAGCAGGCGGATTATGTGACGGTGAATGACTACGAAGCCAAGCTATTGCAGGATAAAACCGGCAAAAAGATTGAAGAACTCAGCAAGATGACACGTGCTTTCATCATTACCCTCGGTGGAGAAGGGTCTCTCATCTATGCGGATGGCAAGGAAGTGCGCATCCCAACGCCCATGGCCGAGACATTGCTCGATCCCACTGGCTGTGGTGATGCTTATCGTGCCGGTTTGTTGCACGGCATTCAGCAGGGCTGGGATTGGGATACCACCGGACGCCTTGCCTCTTTGCTAGGCTCTCTGAAAATCGCCAGTCGTGGCGGACAGAACCACAATCCGACACGCGACGAGCTCACCACTCTGTTTCAGAAATACTTTGGCTATTCCATTAACCTGTAATTTCTTCTACCGCGCGATCTTGCTTTTTCTTCCGTTTGCGGGAAGAGCGAGGACTAAGGCTGGCTGGGTGATGTGAGCTTTTTAATCTGGTGGCCGTGTTAATACATAGATTATTTTATTTGCCCGGCGGCATATAGCCGGAAGGCATTTCCGCGCCATCGCCAAAGAAATGATTTTCCATTTGTTGGGCTAAATACTTGCGAGCATGAGCCTCTGCGAGATTTAAGCGGTTTTCATTGACCAGCATGGTCTGATGTTTGAGCCACGCGGCCCAAGCTTCTTTCGAAACCTGCTCGAAAATGCGTTGCCCCAACTCGCCAGGATATGGTGCGCGCTCCAGTCCTTCTGCCTCGTGGCCCAATTTGATACAGTGCACCATTCTTGTCATTATTAGTTCTCCGATAATTTAGTTTAACATTTTAATTCTGACATCAATCACGAACACCCGTAAAGGCACCTCTAAAAATCCAATTTTCGTCACAATACGGCGTTACTCGAAAAAAATTATCGCTTACATATCAACTATATGCCGCGCTCAAATTTTTTACTCGTGCCTTGTCTTGCTTAGAAACTTGAATTTTTAGAGGCGCCCTAAAGACTCAACTTCATTCCATGTACGATTTGATCATAAATTTTTCAGAAATACTTTGGAGCGGCGCTGATAGTTGTAAAGCATTTTTTTCTGCTTAGGCAATTGCCCGACATCCGTTTCTTTGAAGCCCCGTTCAATAAACCAGTGAGCAGTGCGCGTGGTCAACACGAATAGTTTGTGTAGGCCTTGTGCTTGAGCCTCGGCAAGGATGTGCTTAAGCAGTGCGTCGCCGTAACCTTGTTTGCGGTAATTGGTTTGCACGGCGAGGCAAGCAAGCTCGGCGGCTCGATCTTCGACAAATGGATACAATGCGGCGCAACCGATGATGCGGTGGTCATGTTCCAGCACCACGAAGCGCCCAATTTCACGTTCCAGTCGCTCGCGGCCACGTCGTACCAGAATGCCTTCAGCTTCCAATGGTTGCAACAGTTGCAAAATGCCGCCTACATCATTAATAGTGGCATCACGTAAAGTATTGAGTGTGCTTTCCACCACCATGCTGCCGATACCGATATCACTGAACAGTTCTTGTAAAATGGCTCCGTCAATATGGCGGCTGATCAGGTGCGTGCGTGCTACGCCTGCCTCGCAGGCATGCACCGCGCAGGGCAGGAACAGCGACACATCTTCCGGCAACTTGCCTTTCCCGGACAAGATGGTATTGACATCGGCTACGGTTAATTCACGCAGTAAATTGCCGTGCTTATCCTGTACTCCGTCCATCTCCATCAGAAAAATCAGTTTATCTGCGTCGAGAGCGATAGCGGTGCGCGTTGCAACTTCTTCCAGGGTAAGGTTGAACACCTCGCCGGTAGGTGAATAACCAAGTGGTGAAAGTAAAACTACTTCATTGTGCTCAAGCCGGTCTTTAATTGCTACAACATCTACTTTACGCACGCTGCCAGTATGCAGTAAATCCATCCCATGAATTACGCCCATCGGCTGGGCGGTGATGAAGTTGCCGCCCGCGACGCGGATATCAGCGTTAGCCATGGGTGAATTCGCCAAGCCCATCGACAGCAGAGCCTCGATTTCTACCCGCACGCGCCCCACCGCTTCTTTTACACATTGCATGGTTTCTGAATTGGTTAGGCGGATACCATGGTGATAGTGATCTTCAAGATTGTTGCGCGATAAATGACGTTCGATTTGCGGGCGAGCGCCATGCACTAATACGAGGCGCACTCCCAAGCTGGAAAGCAGATTAAGGTCGTGGGTCAGCTCGACGAATTTACCATCAGCTACTACTTCACCGCCGAACGCGACCACAAAAGTGCGTCCACGGAAGGCGTTGATGTAAGGCGCAACCGAACGAAACCAGGCAACGAATTCGGCGGGAGGCACGGGACTGTATGGCATGTTTTGACTATTTGCTAGCGGATTGAGAAATGGCATGAATCAGCTGCTTTATGAATGATGTCATGAACTCAAGGTCGAGTGGATATGTTATGGCTTCATTCATAGTTATATTTATGTCGGGTTATTCATAACATCACTGATGTACTGCACAAATGGGTTGCAGCTTACTAAGCTTAGCCGGTGTTCTGATTGATTTTAGAGATGTATCATTGGTTTTAGCTGTCCAATAAACGGATTTTTCATAGCAGCGGAATTGTGGAAGTATAGTTATATCGACATTTCTCAAATACGTCAATGATGCCAGTACCTTGTGCGCGACCCGCTGTTCAAGCTGGCCGCTGAAGGGGCGCCGCTGGCTGCGCCAGCATTCGCCCAAGGGTGCAGACCTGGCGACCTACATGCAAGAACAGTTGGAGGAAATTGCTTGGAGCTTGAATACACATCAGAGGAAATCGCTTGGATTTTGATCACCGGTAGCAGTTTAAAACGAGCTCCTACTCAATATAGGACTCACTAAATCCGCTACTAAACATTAACTGTTGTGGTTGGTTCTTAAATCCGCCCAGCATTAAAGACCGGGTCTGGTACAGCTGCACAGCACCTGTCTGGTCAAGGTGCTACTGGCGCAGGTCTGTCAGCGTCTATCCAGCAAACAGCAAGATGCGCGTCATGCTGGCTTCTCCATGAACCGGCACGCCTAGCCCGCGAGACGGTGCCGCCCATCCTTATTAATAACCACTTCATGTTTAACCCCACTATTGGGGTAGGTGACTATCGTCCGAAAATTAAAAAAACCGAGGCGACGAAAATACCTGGTTGGGAGTTTATGCAAAATTCAGGCTAAATAGTAAATGTTGATATTACTCAAGGCATTATATTTACTAATTTATAAAAATAGCAATGATAATGAACCAGTCATAAACTTGATTACTGGTGCGCCCGGCGGGAGTCGAACCCACGACCCTTGGCTTCGGAAACCAATACTCTATCCAGCTGAGCTACGGGCGCTTTCAAAATCACAGTATAACGTACCCATGCTTCCCACGCACGCTGTAGCACCTACCAATGTGATAATAAGACTGAAGAAATGATGTATTTTTAGGCAGATTCAACTCTGAAGTGCAACTTTGTAATTGAATTTAGGTGGCTAGCTGCGTCCCCGCCGTGAGCGAGGCTTGGTGATGACACTCGGAGCATTCGTAGCTGTGGCTCGTGGAGATGGCATAGTCATAATCATGTCTACCTCAAGGACAACGAAACCTTCCGACCAACGTTGCTGCGCCAGCGCTTGGGCACAGGCTTCTTCCGTTTCGTCGTACCCATGATTAAACTCATTATCTAGTTGATTACAAATGATTTATAAAATAGACCTAAAAGTAATTCAGTGGCATATTATAAATTAAGTAACATTGGTTTCACGTGAAACAACTATGGCGAGGGGTTTCTGCGTTCGTATCATTTTGATGTATGATGCGCGCCTTCGCTTCATCAAGAAAATTACCGTTTCTGTAATTAACAGCCAAAAAGCACAAAGATGGATTTTCCGAAAAAATTCGATGTAATTGTTGTGGGCGGTGGTCACGCCGGGACAGAGGCTGCGCTTGCTAGTGCACGCATGGGTTGTACCACTTTGTTACTCACGCATAACATAGAAACGCTTGGGATAATGTCGTGCAATCCATCCATTGGTGGCATAGGCAAGGGGCATTTAGTCAAGGAAATAGACGCCTTGGGTGGTGTTATGGCGGCGGCCGCTGATGAGTCGGGCATCCAATTTCGCATCCTCAACTCCTCTAAAGGTCCAGCAGTACGCGCTACGCGCGCTCAAGCTGACCGGGTGCTATACAAGCAGGCTATTCGCAAGCGATTAGAAAACGCCCCTAACCTTTGGTTATTTCAGCAGGCGGTGGACGATTTACTGGTAGAAAATAATAAGGTATGTGGGGTTTCTACCCAGCTGGGCTTGCGTTTTGCTGCAAAAACCGTTGTGCTGACAACCGGGACTTTCCTTTCTGGCCTGATTCACATTGGGCAGACCTCTTACCAAGCAGGACGGGCGGGCGATCCGCCATCTTTTAGTTTAGCGCAATGTTTGCGCGAACTTAATTTACCAATGGGTCGACTGAAGACTGGCACACCACCGCGCATTGATGGGCGCAGCATTGATTATTCCGTGATGACCGAGCAACCTGGCGATATGCCGGTGCCAGTATTTTCATTCATGGGACGGGTGCAACAGCATCCGCAACAATTATCTTGCTGGATTACCCATACCAATCAACGCACGCACGATATTATCCGCGGCGGGTTAGATCGTTCACCGATGTTCACCGGGGTAATCGAGGGTGTGGGGCCACGCTATTGCCCATCTATCGAGGACAAGATCACGCGCTTTGCCGACAAAGAGTCGCACCAGATTTTTCTGGAACCGGAAGGGTTGACTACTCACGAAATCTATCCAAACGGGATTTCCACCAGTTTGTCTTTCGATGTACAGCTGGCACTAGTGCGTTCCATAAAAGGCCTGGAAAATGCGCACATCACACGCCCTGGCTACGCAATTGAATATGATTATTTTGATCCGCGCGGTTTGAAACATTCATTGGAAACCAAAGCTATAACTGACCTGTTCTTTGCCGGGCAAATTAATGGCACCACGGGATACGAGGAAGCGGCCGCTCAAGGTTTACTGGCGGGCATTAATGCCGCATTGCGCGTGCTTGGCAAAGAAAGTTGGTGCCCGCGTCGCGATGAGGCCTATCTGGGCGTATTGGTAGACGACCTGATTACGCGTGGCGTGTCTGAACCCTATCGTATGTTTACCAGTCGGGCTGAGTATCGCCTGCAACTGCGTGAAGATAATGCAGACCTGCGTTTAACAGAAATCGGGCGCCGTCTGGGTGTGGTAGATGATGCCCATTGGCAGGCGTTTGAGTTGAAGCGCGCTGCAATTACACGTGAACAAGAACGGCTGAAATCCCTTTGGGTTAACCCAAAGTTGTTACCACAGGAAGATGCGGAGCGTGTGCTTGGCAAAGGGATAGAGCGCGAATATGCGCTATATGAACTTTTGCGCCGTCCCGATGTGAACTATGCCAGCCTGATGACTTTGCCTGGGGCGGGTGAACCGGTGGCCGATGAAAAAGTTGCAGAACAGGTGGAAATTCAAGCCAAATATCACGGCTACATCGAGCGGCAGCGCGATGAGATAGCGCGCAATGAACATAATGAAAACATGCGGTTACCTGAAGCAATGGATTATCGTACGGTGCTTGGCCTGTCAATTGAGGTGCAGCAAAAACTCAATCAACACATGCCAGAGACAGTAGGAGAAGCAGCCCGTATTTCCGGAATAACTCCGGCGGCGGTCTCCCTGTTATTGGTACACCTGAAACGTGGTTTTCGGAGTGTAGTAATGGCTCCAGAAGTTAAAGAACCGCCAGAAGGAGAGAAAGTGCAGAAAAGCGCGTGAATCAGGCCAAAGAGTTGGCGCTTGGTATCACGCAACTGGGGCTAGATGTTGTGCCAGAAGTACAGTGCAAGCTGTTAAGTTATCTTGAGCTGTTGCAAAAATGGAACCGGGTTTATAACCTGACGGCAATACGTCAGCCGGAGCAGATGGTAAGGAGTCATTTACTCGACAGCCTTGCCGTGTTGCCACATTTATGGCCTGGTCGTTGGCTAGACGTGGGTTGCGGTGCGGGTCTGCCCGGTTTGATACTGGCGCTAATGCGTCCGGAATGGACATTCGTCCTTCTGGATAGTAATAGCAAAAAAACTAGTTTTGTGCGGCAAGTGAAAGTCGAACTGGGGTTGCGCAACGTAAGTATTTGCTGCGCACGTGTGGAAACCTGGCAGGCGGAGGAGAAATTCGATGGCATCATTTCTCGAGCTTTCGCAGAGACTGCAAAATTTGTTACGCTAACGCGTCATTTGCTGGATAAAGAAGGACGCTGGGTCGCCATGAAAGGAGTTTCGCAGCAGGAGCTGGAACGGTTGCCGAACGATGTCAGAGTGGAACGAGTTATTCCGTTGCAGGTGCCAGGGCTAGCCGCCGCGCGTTGTCTGATTATGTTGAAACTCACTTGAATATGGCCAAGATACTAGCGATTACCAATCAAAAAGGGGGGGTGGGTAAAACGACCACATCAATTAATCTGGCTGCGAGTCTGGCGGCCGTGAAGCAGCGCGTATTGTTGATTGATCTTGATCCCCAAGGTAATGCCACTATGGGCAGTGGTATTAACAAGCGTGATTTGTCGGCAACCATTTACCACGTATTGCTGGGAAGCAAAACCCTGCATGAAGTTCGCCTTCATTCGGAAGCCGGAAAATATGATGTGTTGCCGGCGAACCGTGATCTGGCTGGTGCCGAAATTGAACTGGTTGATTTGCCACAGCGTGAAACCCGGCTCAAGAAAGTTCTGCAAGCCGTGACGGCTGAATATGATTATGCATTGATTGATTGTCCTCCCGCTTTAAATCTGCTTACCCTCAACGGGCTGTGTGCAGCAAAGTCAGTCATGATTCCGGTGCAATGCGAATATTATGCCCTGGAAGGGCTTAGCGATTTGGTCAATACCATCCGAAAGGTGCGAGTACACCTTAATCCGGATCTTGAAATCGAGGGTTTGCTGCGCACCATGTTCGATCCACGCAATACATTGGCTTTGCAGGTATCAGAACAATTGCAACAACACTTTGGCGAGAAAGTTTACCGTACTATCATCCCGCGAAATGTGCGGTTGGCGGAAGCGCCCAGCTACGGCGTACCGGTGCTTCACCATGACAAATCTTCCAAAGGTGCTCAGGCTTATCTAGCTCTGGCAGGCGAATTGCTCAATAAGGCTGCGCAATCGGCACCAGCTTAACCTAGAAGGAGATGACTTGGCAAAACCAAACAAAGGATTGGGGCGCGGCTTGGATGTGTTGCTGTCCGGCAACGGCAAAGAGCAGGGCGACGTCTTGAGTGAAATGAAAGTTGATGAACTCAAACCCGGCAAGTATCAGCCGCGTAGCCGTATGGATGAGGCCTCACTCAATGAACTGGCCGCTTCGATCAAAGCGCAGGGCGTTATGCAGCCGATCCTGGCGCGTTTGTTGCCCAATGGAAGCCACGAAATTATTGCTGGGGAACGTCGCTGGCGTGCCGCCCAGTTGGCTGGTCTGGTCCAAGTGCCGGTATTGGTGCGCAAGGTGGCGGACAACGCCGCACTGGCCATGGCGTTGATCGAAAACATTCAACGTGAGGATCTCAATCCATTAGAAGAGGCGGTCGGTATTCAGCGCCTGATTGATGAATTCCAGATGACACACATGGCGGCCGCCGATGCGGTAGGGCGTTCGCGCAGTGCGACCAGCAACCTGTTGCGCCTGCTCAAGCTGCCTCAGTCAGTACAGGCCATGTTGATGGGAGGCGACCTCGATATGGGACACGCCCGAGCGCTACTGGCACTGGATGGCGCACAGCAGATCATTGCCGCCACAAAAATTGTAGCGGACGGGCTGTCGGTACGCGAGGCAGAAAAGCTGGTGCAGAATTTGCTGAGTCCCGTACCTCAACACAAAAAGGTAAAACCCAGTCGCGATACCCTGCAATTGCAGGAAGATATTTCCCAGCATCTCGGCACCAACGTACAAATCAAGGCCGGTAAAAAAGGCACGGGCAAGCTGGTTATCAACTACACCAGTCATGATCATTTGGCTGAGCTGATCGCACGTTGGAAATGACTCCCTGAAAATAAATCGTTGACGCCAGCAAGCGAGATTGAGTAGAATGCCGGGCTTCAAAGGATTAGGGGTGCTTGTGGGCAGTGCGGTTCGCCGGATTATTTTGATTCAGCTAGCTGTAACCGTAGCGATGGCATTTTTGATGCTGATGTACCTGAATGTAGTTGCCGCAGCCTCGGCTTTTGCAGGAGGAGCGGTAGGCTTTCTAACCAGCTTGGTTTACGCTAAAAAAATGTTCGCGCCACTAGGCAGCGAACCAAAAACAATAATAATGGCGCATTACCGCGCCGAAGCTTACAAGCTGGTGTTTACCATTCTTTTGTTCTCTTTGGTCTTCACGCAATTTAAGGATGTGCATGTGTTGCCGCTGTTTGTGGCATATATAGCAACGTTAATGGTTTACTGGGTAGCATTAATTTTTGTGTAAAGTTTATGAGCACTGAAGATCTGACGACATCCGCTTATATTAAGCACCATCTTCAAAATCTGACCTGCTCCATTCAGGAGGGTCATTTCCATTGTGCGCATACAGCCGAGGAGGCTAAAGCAATGGGGTTCTGGGCAATCAACATGGATACCATTTTGGTGTCGCTATTGCTAGGACTGATGTTCTTATTCCTTTTCAGCAGGGTAGCAAAGAACATAAGCACCGGTGTGCCAAGTGGCATGCAGAACTTCGTGGAATGGGTGGTCGAATTTATTGACAGCAGCGTGCGCGGCTCATTTAGCGGGCGCAGCGCCTTGGTTGCTCCGCTGGCGCTATCCATTTTTGCCTGGATTTTCCTTATGAACCTTATGGATCTGGTGCCTATCGACTATATTTCGTTGATTACCCAACCACTGGGCATTGGTCATTTTAAGCTAGTTCCTACCACGGATCCGAACGCTACGATAGGTATGGCCATTGGCGTATTTCTGTTGGTACTTTTTTACAGTATTAAGGTTAAGGGTCTGGGTGGCTTTGTCGGTGAATTGACGCTGCAGCCGTTTGGCAAATTTGGTTTACCAGTCAATCTGTTTCTAGAGGGGGTCAACCTGATTGCCAAGCCGGTTTCATTGGCATTGCGTCTGTTCGGGAATATGTATGCAGGCGAAATGATATTCATCTTGATTGCGATCATGGGCGCATCCTGGGTGAGTTTTACTTTTACCAGCACGCTGTTGTTCAGTTCACAGATTATTCTTTCTTTGGGATGGGCGATTTTCCATATCCTGATTGTCACACTGCAAGCCTTTATTTTCATGACGCTGACTATCGTTTATTTGGACATGGCGCATCAGGAACATCATTAATAAATGATAAATTTATTTTCTTAAACACTTAACTTTTACTGACAGGAGAAGAAACAAATGGATACGGCACAAGCACTGCTTTATATCGCCGGCGCGATCATGATGGGGCTCGGCGCTTTGGGTGCCGCAGTAGGTATTGGCATTCTGGGCGGCCGCTTCCTTGAGGGCGCTGCTCGTCAGCCTGAACTAATTCCGATGCTGCGTACCCAGTTCTTCGTGGTCATGGGCTTGGTTGATGCTGTTCCGATGATTGCGGTCGGTATTGCCATGTATGTTCTGTTCGCAGTGGCAGGCCAGTAAGCCTGCGTGCGTTTAATCAAGGAAAGGTTTTTGCATGAACATTAATGCGACCCTTATCGGCCAAACGATCATGTTTGCATTGTTCGTATGGTTTTGCATGAAGTTTGTGTGGCCGCCCATCATGGCAGCGCTGGATGCACGCAATAAGCGGATTGCAGATGGTTTGGCTGCGGCGGAGCGGGGTAAGAACGACTTGGCGTTGGCTGCCAAGCGCTCCGCTGAGCTTCTCCGCGAAGCAAAGGAAAAAGTAGCTGAAATCATTGCGCTAGGCGATAAGCGAGCAAGCGAAATCGTGGAAGAAGCCAAAGCACAAGCCAAGATAGAAGGCGAGCGTATTGTTACGGCAGCTAAGGCTGAGATCGAGCAAGAGGTATTCCGCGCCAGGGAGCATTTGCGTACACAGGTGTCCGCTGTTGCATTGGCTGGTGCAGGCAAAATTCTGGGCCGCGAAATAGACGCCAAGGCACATAACGACTTGCTTGATAAGCTAGTCGCGGAAATTTAAATATTATGGCTGAAGCTATTACTGTCGCACGCCCCTATGCCCAAGCTGCATTCGAAGAAGCGCGCGAGCTTGGCGAATTGAAGAGTTGGTCGGACATACTGCAATCTGTAGCTCAAGCAGTGATTAATCCAGAAGTTCGTGCAATTATTACCAGTCCGCGAATAATCAAAAGCCAGCTAGTCGATTTGATGCTGGCACTTTCCGGCGGCAAGGTAAGCGAAATTCAACGTAACTTTATCAAGTTGCTGATAGAAGGCCAGCGCCTCACTCTGTTGCCAGAAATCGTAATGTTGTTCGAGGTAATGCGAGCTGAAGCAGAAAAAAATGTGGACGTTGTGGTGACTTCCGCCTTTGATTTGAGCGAAGCGCAAAAGCAAAAAATTACTGTGGCGCTTAAAAAACGCATGGGCCGTGAGATCAGGCTTAGCTGTGAAACTGACCGCAAATTATTAGGCGGAATAATTATCCGCGCCGGTGACAAGGTGATAGATGGTTCTGCGCGCACCCACCTTTCCGAGTTAGCCAACGCCTTGGCTTGATGACAGATATATTGAAATTAAGGAAAAGTAGATGAAGCTCAACCCTTCTGAAATTAGTAATTTGATTCATAGCCGCATCGAGAATTTCGAGGCGTTATCCCAAGCGCGCACGGAAGGTACGGTGGTTAGCGTAACCGATGGTATCGTACGTATTCACGGCCTATCAGACGTGATGCAGGGCGAAATGCTAGAGTTTCCCGGCAATACCTTCGGTCTGGCTCTCAATCTAGAGCGCGACTCCGTTGGCTCAGTGGTACTGGGTGACTATGAGCATATTACCGAGGGGGACACTGTCAAGTGCACTGGCCGGATTCTGGAAGTACCTGTCGGCCCTGAACTGATCGGTCGCGTAGTGAATGCCCTAGGACAACCTATTGACGGCAAGGGTCCGGTCAACGCCAAGATGACCGACAAGATAGAGAAGGTTGCGCCCGGTGTAATTGACCGCAAGTCGGTGTCACAACCAGTGCAGACCGGCCTCAAGGCCATTGATTCTATGGTTCCGGTTGGTCGCGGACAGCGCGAACTGATCATTGGTGATCGCCAGACCGGAAAGACTGCCGTAGCGGTAGATGCCATCATCAACCAGAAGGGTCAGAGCATGACCTGTATCTACGTTGCGATCGGTCAAAAGGCATCTACTGTCGCCAACGTAGTGCGCAAGCTGGAAGAGCACGGCGCGATGGAATACACCATTGTGGTTGTGGCAACCGCCTCTGATTCTGCGGCAATGCAATTTCTGGCGCCATACGCCGGTTGCACTATGGGCGAGTACTATCGCGATCGCGGCCAGGACGCGTTGATTGTTTACGACGACTTAACCAAACAAGCTTGGGCTTATCGCCAGATATCATTGTTGTTACGCCGACCACCGGGTCGTGAAGCCTACCCTGGAGACGTGTTCTACTTGCACTCCCGTTTGCTGGAGCGCAGTGCACGAGTGAATGAGGAATATGTTGAAAAGTTTACAAATGGCGAAGTCAAAGGCAAGACTGGCTCGCTGACTGCGCTGCCGGTGATTGAAACTGCTGCAGGTGACGTGTCCGCTTTTGTGCCCACCAACGTAATTTCCATTACCGACGGTCAGATTTTCCTGGAAACAGATTTATTCAATGCGGGTATCCGTCCAGCGATCAACGCCGGCATTTCAGTGTCTCGCGTGGGCGGCGCGGCGCAAACCAAAGTCATCAAAAAACTGGGAGGTGGCGTACGTTTGGCATTGGCACAGTACCGTGAATTGGCCGCCTTCGCGCAATTCGCTTCTGATTTGGACGAAGCTACTCGCAAACAACTGGAACGTGGCCGTCTGGTAATGGAATTGATGAAGCAGCCGCAATATGCACCATTATCAGTAGCAGAAATGGCAATAACGCTGTTCGCGATCAACAAGGGCTCCTTCGATGATGTGCCTATGAACAAGGTCCTGGCATTCGAAATCGGGCTGCACGCGTTCGTAAAATCCCAATACAAGACCTTAGAGGAGGCAATCGAATCCAGTAAGGATCTGTCTGCCGACAACGAAAAAATCTTGATTGCTGCAATTGATAAATTCAAGTCCACTGCAGTTTACTAAGCTGGGGGCAAGATAATGGCTGGCAGCAAAGAAATACGTACTAAAATCAAGAGCGTAGAAAATACGCGCAAGATCACGCGAGCCATGGAAATGGTGGCAGCTTCCAAAATGCGTAAGGCTCAGGAACGCATGCGTGCCGCTCGCCCTTATGCGGAAAAAATTCGTCAGGTTGCAGCGCATTTGTCGCGCGCTAATCCGGAATATAAGCATCCATTTCTGGTCAAACGCGATGTTATCAAGAACGTCGCTGTGATTATTATCACCTCTGACAAAGGATTGTGCGGTGGTCTCAATACCAACATACTGCGTCTGGTAGTGGCGCGGATGAAGGAATTGGAAGGCGAGAACAAAGGCATCAGCATATGCGCTATTGGTAATAAAGGATTTAGCTTTATGTCCCGTATCGGTGCAAAAGTTAAATCGCATATGACCGGACTGGGGGACATTCCACACATCGAGAAACTGATTGGAGCGGTCAAGGTGATGCTTGATGCTTACAACGCCGGCGAGATTGATGCAATTTACATTAGTTATAACGGTTTCGTTAACACCATGAAACAAGAGCCCAGAATGGAGCAATTACTGCCGCTCTCGAGTGAAAGTCTGGAACCTGCGAATGGTAGTACATGGGATTACATTTATGAACCTGATGCCAAGGCCGTAGTGGATGAATTGCTGGTGCGCTATATTGAATCATTAGTTTATAACGCGGTGACCGAAAATCAGGCGTCTGAACAGAGTGCACGCATGGTGGCCATGAAGGCTGCGTCCGATAATGCGAAGGAAGTAATTGGCGAACTTAAGCTGATTTACAATAAAGCGCGTCAAGCAGCGATTACCAAGGAAATATCAGAAATTGTCGGTGGCGCAGCAGCTGTAAGTTAGGGCACGCGATTGGTTGGCGTCTCTATCAATTTAGAATTCCAAAACAAGACAGGCCGCTAAAAAATTACGTTTAGCATATGTGTAGATGTTTAACGGTAAATGTAAATTTTGTTGAGCAAAGCCATATCGCGATAGAGTTTGAATTAGAGATGTGCTCTACTGTCTGCGACAACGAGTACAGAATCAATATAAAGTGGGGAACCTCAAAATGAGTCAAGGAAAAATTGTTCAGTGTATTGGTGCGGTGGTGGACGTTGAGTTTCCGCGTGATCATATACCTAAAGTCTACGATGCGCTGGTAGTCCAGGACGATGGAAGCTCTGTTGCTGAAAAAGGCCTGACCTTGGAGGTGCAGCAGCAGATTGGCGACGGCGTGGTGCGCACCATTGCGATGGGTTCCTCCGACGGCCTGCGTCGCGGAATGGGAGTAGTCAATACTGGTAATCAGATTACTGTGCCAGTTGGACATGGTACTTTGGGCCGCATCATGGATGTATTGGGACGGCCTATCGATGAGGTGGGTGAAATTAAGTGCATGGAGCGTCGCTCTATTCACCAGAAAGCACCAAAATTCGAGGAATTGTCTCCATCGGTCGACTTATTGGAAACCGGAATTAAGGTGATTGACTTGGTGTGCCCCTTTGCTAAGGGCGGCAAGGTCGGTCTGTTCGGTGGAGCAGGTGTTGGCAAGACCGTGAATATGCTAGAACTCATTAATAATATTGCCAAACAGCATTCCGGTTTGTCCGTGTTTGCCGGCGTGGGTGAGCGTACCCGTGAAGGAAATGACTTCTATCATGAAATGTCGGAAGCGGGTGTAATCCAGTTGGATAATCTGCCAGAGTCCAAAGTCGCAATGGTATTCGGCCAGATGAACGAGCCCCCAGGCAATCGTCTACGCGTGGCGTTGTCTGGTCTGACTATGGCGGAATATTTCCGCGATGAAGGCCGCGACGTGCTATTTTTCGTGGATAACATTTATCGGTTCACGCTAGCTGGTACCGAAGTTTCTGCTTTGCTGGGGCGTATGCCTTCAGCGGTAGGTTACCAGCCAACGCTGGCAGAAGAAATGGGTCGTTTGCAAGAACGTATTACCTCAACTAAAACTGGCTCGATTACCTCGATACAGGCTGTGTATGTGCCGGCAGATGACTTGACCGACCCGTCCCCTGCAACGACCTTCCTACACTTGGATTCCACCGTGGTGCTGTCACGCGACATCGCTTCGTTGGGTATTTACCCCGCTGTAGATCCGTTGGATTCAACCTCGCGCCAGCTTGACCCCTTAGTTGTAGGTGAAGAACATTACAACGTTGCCCGTAGCGTGCAGCAGACGCTACAACGCTACAAGGAATTGCGTGACATTATCGCAATTCTGGGCATGGACGAACTAGCGCCCGAAGACAAACTGGCAGTGGCCCGTGCACGTAAGATTCAACGTTTCTTGTCGCAGCCTTTTCACGTGGCCGAAGTGTTTACCGGCAGCCCTGGGAAGTATGTGACGCTGAAGGAAACCATCAAGGGCTTTAAGGGTATTGTCAATGGCGATTACGACCACTTGCCCGAGCAGGCGTTCTATATGGTCGGCACTATTGATGAAGCGATTGAAAAAGCCAAAACTCTTCAGTAATATTTAACGCTGTAATTGGGCCAAGTGTCGCAGTAATAAGGAAAATTATGGCAATGACTGTTCATGTTGATGTAGTGAGCGCAGAAGAGTCCATTTTCTCTGGCCTTGTAGAAATGGTCGTCGTTCCGGGTGAAATGGGCGAACTGGGGATTTACCCACGCCATGCACCACTACTAACGCGCATTAAACCAGGTTCGGTACGCCTCAAACTGCCGGATCAAAGTGAATTTGTGCTGATTTACGTTTCTGGCGGAATGCTGGAAGTGCAGCCCGGCGTGGTTACGATTTTAGCTGATACTGCCATTCGCGGTGCAGACTTGGATGAAGCACGCTCACTCGAAGCTAAGCGCGCAGCGGAAGAAGCAATGAAGAACCGTGCTTCTGATATCGACTACGCTACCGCGCAAGCTGAGCTATCTGAAGCGCTTGCCCAGTTGCAAGCAATTCAGAAATTGCGCAAGCAACAACCACACTAATTCTATTGGATTAATGTGATTTGCAATGAAAGCGGCTTAGGCCGCTTTTTTTGTTTATACTTCTTAATCAAATTTTATATCGCATACAACATGACTACGCTCAATATCGTTATTCTTGCTGCTGGCAGGGGACAGCGCATGCACTCAGATAAACCAAAGGTGCTGCATTCCTTGGCCGGTCGTCCACTGTTGCAACATGTACTCGATACCGCTGTACAATTTGCTTCCGGTATAACCTGCGTGGTGTATGGTCATGGAGGCGACGCGGTGCCGCAGGCGATGGCGAAGTATGAGGCTGATTTTGTTTTGCAGGAGCCGCAGCTCGGGACTGGTCATGCGGTACAGCAAGCACTGCCACAATTAAATGATGACTCATTTACGCTGGTGCTGTATGGCGACGTGCCGCTTATTCAGCCAGGCACATTGGAAAAAATGTTGGTGGCGCAGCAAGCTCTCACTCTGCTCACCATTCACCTTAGCAACCCTGCCGGTTACGGACGTATCGTGCGCGATAGCGCAGGCAACGTAAACTGCATAGTGGAGGAGAAGGATGCCACTGCAGAGCAGCGCGCCATCCGCGAAGTGAATACTGGCATCCTTGCCGTTCCCACTCATCTACTGCGTAACTGGTTGTCGAAATTGCGCAATGAAAATGCACAACGTGAGTACTACCTGACCGACATAGTCGGCATGGCGGTGGCGCAGGGCGTTGCAGTGCATACGGTACAACCCGCTCATGGGTGGGAAGTGGTAGGCGTCAACAGCAAAGCGCAACTGGCCGAACTGGAACGTGTCTGGCAAAATGAACAGGCACACCAGTTATTGGTAAAGGGTGTTACGTTGGCTGATCCTGCGCGCCTCGATGTGCGCGGCAAACTGGTATGCGGACGTGATGTTGAAATTGATGTTGGCTGCATCTTCGAAGGCGATAATTATCTAGGAAATGGCGTGCGCGTAGGCGCTTACAGCGTTATAAAAAACACTCGCATTGGCGCCAATACCTACATCGAACCATATAGCCATATTGATCAAGTAATGATCGGTGACAACTGCCGTATTGGTCCTTATGCCCGCCTTCGACCCGGCAGCAAATTACATAACGAGGTGCACATTGGAAACTTTGTCGAGGTAAAAAACAGTGAAATTGCCTCCCATAGCAAGGCTAACCACTTAAGCTATATTGGTGATAGTAGCGTCGGTAGCCGCGTCAACATAGGAGCAGGCACTATCACCTGCAATTATGATGGCGCAAACAAACATCGCACTATCATCGAGGATGATGTTTTTATCGGGTCAAATACGCAACTGGTAGCACCCGTAAAAATCGGACGTGGTGCCACCATAGGCGCGGGCTCCACCATTACGAGCGATGCACCGGAAGGTGAATTGACCCTGTCACGTGTCAAACAAATTACTCTGCCGGGCTGGCAGAGGCCAAGCAAAAAAAAGTAAAATACCTTAATAGATTACGCCATACTTGCAATGTTAATCTTTAACGTTTATTTTCCGATACAAAACCGGCTGAATATTTCACCGAGCAGATCATCCGCACTAAACTCACCTGTAATAGAATTTAGACCTTCTTGAGCCAGTCGCAGCTCTTCCGCGCAAAGTTCTGGACGGTTGATTTCCCCTGCTGCCCGCTGCAAATGGTCACGTGCGTCTAATAACGCATTAACATGGCGTTCACGAGCCATAAATATGCCTGCTTCTTGATGCCAGCCAAGCAATGTCAGCAACTTATTACGCAGGAACTCAAGCCCCTCGCCTGTTTTGGCAGACAGATAAATGTGGCATTCGTCGTTATGTTCTTTTATATATGCATGCTGGGCAAGCAAGTCAACTTTATTAAAGACATGTAATCGCGGAATTTCACGCGGTAACTCGTCTAAAATTTTCTGGTCATCCTCAGTCATGCCGTGGCGGGCATCCAACAGGATCAGGATGGCATCAGCTTTTTTTAGCGCTTCATATGTACGCGCAATCCCCATCTGTTCCACTGCATCTTCTGCCTCGCGTAAGCCCGCCGTATCTATAATATGCAATGGCACACCACTGATCTGAATAGATTGGCTAATGAGATCGCGCGTGGTGCCTGGGAATTCGCTAACTAACGCGACATCCTCCCCACTCAATCGGTTAAGTAGACTTGACTTGCCAACATTAGGTTGGCCAACCAGCACGATATGCGCGCCTTCTCGTAACAGACTTCCCTGTTGCGCCGAACTCAAAATTTTTTCTAATTCTGCTCGTAATGCGACTAGTCGTGTATCACGTTGAGTGACATCTGGAGCATCAATCTCTTCTTCCGGAAAATCCAACATGGCTTCGACCAACATCCGTAACAAAACTAATCCGTCCACTAAGCGATGGATTGCTTGGGAAAATTCGCCTTGTAGCGAACGCATGGCACTCCGTGCAGCCTGACTGGTGGTAGCAGCTATGAGGTCGGCTACGCTTTCTGCTTGAGCCAAATCAAGTTTTTCATTAAGGAATGCACGCTGCGTAAATTCGCCCGGCTGGGCGAGGCGAGCTCCAAGTTCAAGACAGCGCTGCAACACCAATTGCAGTATGGCTGTGCCGCCGTGCCCCTGCAATTCTAAAATGTCCTCGCCGGTGTAGGAATGCGGGGCGGGAAAGAACAGAGCGATACCCTGATCCATAACCTGCCCTTGCGCATCCAGAAATGAAGCATAAGTCGCGTGCCGCGGTACAGGTACTTTCCCTAACAGGGTTTGTGCCAATAGGCCAAGGTCATGGCCGGAGAGCCTGACCACGCCGATACCACCTTGCCCATGAGGAGTAGCGATTGCGGCAATAACATCAGGCTTTAGCAGCGCCTTTGACATTAGCCTCCAGTCCACGCGTAATGTACCACTGTTGAACGATGGAAAGTATATTGTTTACAATAGAGTACAGCACCAACCCGGCCGGAAAGAAGAAAAATACCACACTAAATACAATGGGCAACAGTTTCATAAGCTTGGCTTGCAGCGGGTCGGGTGGAACAGGGTTTAACTTACTTTGGATTATCATGGTGGCGCCCATGATTAACGGTAAAACATAATATGGATCAGGCACCGACAAATCGGTAATCCAGCCGAAAAACGGGGCATAACGTAATTCGACACTTGCAAGAATTGCCCAGTATAGCGCGATAAATACTGGTATCTGAACGAGCATCGGCAAACAACCCCCAAGCGGATTAATTTTCTCCGTCTTATACAATTCCATCATAGCTTTATGTAGGCGCTCGCGGTCATCCCCATATTGCTGCTTGATTTTCTCCAGCTTGGGGGCCACTACACGCATTTTCCCCATTGAGCGATAACTGGCCGCAGACAATGGAAAAAATAACAACTTAATAAAAAAAGTCAACAGGATAATGGCTACACCCCAGTTGTATACCCAGCCATACAGATAGGAAAGCAACCAGAACAATGGGGTCGAAATGATTGTCAGCCAGCCATAATCTACTGTTAACCCCAACCCTGGTGCAATTTCATCCAACGAAGTTTGCGCCGGTCCAGCATAAAGTGGCACGCTAATCTTTGCACTCTGACCTGGTGCAATGGCCGCTACTGGTAAAATGACGCCTACCGAATAAAGCTCGTTTTCCAGCTTCCTGGTGTAAAACTCTCGCTGTACCTTATCTTTAGGTAACCATGCCGCTACAAAATAATGTTGCAACATACCCACCCAACCATTGTCAGCATTTTGAGAATGCTTGGCATTTCCCTTCTCAATATCAGTAAAGCCCACCTTCTGAAATTTTTCCTTCTCTGTATAAATCGCAGTGCCCGTGTAAGTGGGCAAAAACATTGATGCACCTTCAGGTGTGGATTTGTCGCGCACCAACTGAAAATAAGCAGAGGGAGAAAGCGGACTGGTTCCAATGTTTTCAATTTCGTAGCCGACATCTACCAAGTAGCCATCACGATGGAACACATAAAATTTAGTTACTTTTGCACCGGCAACATTTGTTGCAAGTAATCGCACTTCAATTGTGTCTTTACCTTCGGTTAATAGATATTCGTTAGCCTGAGCCGTGAATGCCGTATTGTGCGTGGGCAATCCGGTGCCAAGTAAACCCGTTTGGGCGATATACGTGTGCGCTCCTTGTTCCTGCAGCAACACGAACGGTTTGTTCTTGTTTTTGCTATCCCGCTGCTGCAAAAACTCCAAGCGACGCAAATCCCCGCCCAGAGTATTTATTTCTGCGATTAGATAATCTGTTTTTACAGTAATTTTTTGCCCGGCTTGAGTCTTTCTTTGGGTAGCAACCGCAATTGCCTCAGGGCTAACCGTAGCTGCTATATCGGGAGCACCACCTGCTGGCATGACAGCTTTCGGAACGGCAGCAGGAGCAGGCACTGTTCGCGCTACTGGTTGCTGAGTGCGTTGCCAACTGTTCCACAACAACATTATTGATATTGAGAACGTCAAAAAAAAGAACAACCTAAACAGCTTGTGAAAATCCATATGGTTTCGCCTATGTAAATCTATGGGGCGGGATCATAACCACCTGGATTCCAGGGGTTGCAACGGATCACCCGCTTTATGCTCAACCAAGTACCACACCAAGCACCATGTTTAGAGATAACCTCACGAGCATATTGAGAACAACTTGGAGTAAAACGACAGGTCGGTGGCATGAGCGGACTCAGCAAATATTGATATAAACCTATCAACCTGATTAAGAGTTGTCGCATCACATGCGGACAGATTGAAATAACTGTAACAAGGCCAGCCGTCCTTCAGCCGCAGTTTCAGAATTAAATTGCCGCTTGGCCCGCACCACAACATCCACCGAGTATGCGACTGAAAAATTAAGTCGAAATATATTTCGAATCATGCGCTTTGCAAAATTTCTAGATACTGCCTTTGGCATGCTTCTTTTGCTGGCTATTACCCCAAGACGGGAATAGCCATTCTCATTTTTTCGTATATAGACTGTAAACCATTTATTAGTTAAACAATCGGCACGAAGCGCCAACTCAAACTCTATCGGTTGCTTTATCCGGCGGCATGGAGGTAAAGTTTGTTTGGCCTTAAACGGCAAGGCGCACACGGCCTTTAGCTCTACGAGCTGCTATAACTGCTCTTCCTCCCTTGGTTCTCATGCGCACCAGAAATCCATGAGTCCTTTTCCTTTTAGTGACGGACGGTTGATATGTACGTTTCATTGTTAATGCCCCTAATTAATAATTAATACTTGAAAACCCGCTATTACATTATTTACGGGGGTTTATGTCAAGCTTATTTTATCTATTATGTAACGAACAGATATATTGTCCGGACTTGTAACAAATGATTTGTCCGGATTCAAATCAGCCCACAATAGTGATTGTGGCGAATTTAAAATGTTCCTTCAATCACTTATCTACTGTGAATAATTTTTGCCTTGCATGTAGTAGAATGTTCGAAGATTTTTTTGCATTGTCATCCGAAAATTATGCAAGACAAAACATTATGGAACTCCTGTCTTCTTTTTTTTGAAGGTACGCTTACCTCACAACAATTTAATTCTTGGATTAAACCTCTGGTTTTTGAAATTCATGGTAATCAAATTACCTTGACTGCACCTAATAGTTTTACGTTGAAACTCGTGCAGGAACGGTTTTTACCAGAAATCTCCAAGCAAGCAGAGTTATTTCTTTCTTGCCCGCCAAGTTTTGAGTTGCGCATAGGCGAAAAACCACTCAATTTGCTCCCATCTAAATTACCAGTTGCTATAACCAATATTGTCCCGTCTGTATCTCAACTCACGCTCAATAAGCACAAAAATCAAAATAAACTTAATCCTTTACTGTCTTTCGAAAACTTTGTTACTGGTAAAGCAAACCAATTGGCTCATGCAGCAGCAATACAAGTTGCTGAAACTCCCGGCACAACGTACAACCCATTATTTATTTACGGTGGGGTCGGATTAGGAAAAACTCACTTAATCCAGGCTATTGGAAATCATATCAAGCATGAAAATGCACAGGCAAAAATTTGCTATGTTCATGCTACTAATTATATTTCAGATGTTGTCCGCGCATTTCAAACTAAAAAATTTAATGAATTCAAACAATTCTACAACTCATTAGATTTGCTATTGATTGACGATATTCAATTTATCGCTGATAAAACTGGAACCCAACAAGAGTTTTTTTATACTCTCAATTCATTGATTGATGGACATAAACAAGTTGTAATCACCTGCGATACCTTCCCCAAAGAAATTTCTGGAATGACGCCACGACTTACTTCTCGGTTCAGTTGGGGATTAACAGTAGCCGTTGAACCACCTGGTTTAGAAATGCGGGTAGCAATTTTGTTACAGAAAGCTGTTATTTCTAACAATCCGATAAGTGAAGATGTTGCTTTTTTTATTGCCAAGCACATTCGTTCTAATATCCGTGAATTAGAAGGTGCACTTAAACGTATTGATGCTTATTCCAGATTTCACAAACGCACCATCTCTGTAGAGCTTGCAAAGGAAGCACTTAAAGATTTGTTGGCTTCTCAAAATAAACAAATTTCCATAGAAAATATTCAAAAAACTGTGGCTGATTTTTACCGTATCAAGGTCACTGATCTTCTTTCCAAGAAGCGTACGCGCTTAATTGCCAGACCTAGACAAATTGCAATGTGTTTAGCAAGGGAATTAACACAATTAAGCTTACCGGAAATTGGAGCTGCTTTTGGAGGCCGTGACCATACAACGGTTATGTATGCATGTAAGACCATCGAGAGCTTACGCAATCTGAATTCACCTCTTAATGCAGATTTCAATTTACTTAATCAAACATTACGAAACTAATAATCTTAGTTAATACTGTATTTATTTTTGTGAGTAACTATTCCAAAAATTATTTTTTTAAAACTATACACAAAAATTACATCATCAAAAACATCATTTATCCACATCTTTTTATAAACTCTAATGTGTTATAAACAAATAAAAATACTGAGTTATTCACTATATATAATATCTATTATTGTTATTATTAAGGATATATAAGAATGTTTATTGAAAAGATTGAAAAAGACAATTTACTAAATCCCCTTCAGAAAATCATTGGAATAGTAGAACGTAAACAACCTCTCCCAATTCTGTCAAATGTATTAATTGAAAAATCCGGATCAAATATACGTTTTGTAGCGACTGATCTTGAGATTCAAATTGCAACGCAATTTACCGATGCAAATCAAACAAGCCCTGATACAGCAATTACTGTAGCTGCTAAAAAATTACAAGAAATTCTTAAGGTATTACCTGAAAGAAGTAAAGTTACATTAGATATTCATGAAAATCGTCTTTTAGTAAAAGTAAATAAAAGTAAATTTACTTTACAAACTTTACCTGCTCAAGATTTTCCAAAAGTTTTGGAACAGTTAGAACAAGCCGTAAAAGTTCAAATTGAACAAGGAAAGCTTAAAAAGTTGTTGGGTATGGTTCAATATGCCATGGCACAGCAGGATATTCGTTATTATTTAAATGGTGTTTTATTAGTCATTGATGGGAACTTTTTAAAACTAATAGCAACAGATGGGCATCGCCTTGCTTATATCATTACCAAGCTTGATCAAGAATATGCTAAACGTGAAATTATCCTGCCTAGAAAAACAATTAATGAGCTAATTAAACTTTTAGCTGAGACAGAAGAGAAAATCACATTTGAATTAGCTGAAAATCAAGTCCGCATGACTTTTTCCGATGTTATTTTAATTTCTAAGGTAATTGACGGAAAGTTTCCAGATTATGAACGTGTTATTCCCAGTTACACTAACCAGCTTACGTTAAATAGAATTGAAATATTACAAGCATTGCAACGCGCAGCAATTCTATCTAATGAAAAATTCAGGGGGGTACGTTTTGTCCTGACAGAAAAAAATCTGCGCATCATAAGTAATAATAGCGAGCAGGAAGAAGCACAGGAAGACATGGAAATAGACTATCAAGGAAATGCACTTGATGTTGGTTTTAACGTTAATTATTTAATGGATGGATTAAATAATGCTACTACTGAAACAGTAACATTCTCATTTGGTGATGCAAATAGCAGTATTTTGATCACAATTCCAGGTAATGAAGAATTTAAGTACGTTGTTATGCCAATGCGTATTTAATAATGAATAAATTATTAAATAATGTTTATGAAAATCAAAAAACACAAACTTAATATCTCTCGGCCAATATTTAAGAAACCGTATATATACTGAAAACGATGGTGAGTAAAAATTGATTTTCGTACACATTTTTGATGTATTTAATTGCCTCAAATGTCATTCGAAGTAAGTAATATTTACGAATGCATTCTTAATGTTTCACGTGAAACAACTGAAAGAAAATAATGAATGAATATAATTCCACCAGCATCAAAGTTCTCAAGGGACTGGAAGCAGTTAGAAAACGTCCAGGCATGTATATTGGTGACACTAATGATGGCAGTGGCTTGCACCACATGGTCTTTGAGGCAGTTGATAATGCTGTGGATGAAGCATTAGCGGGATATTGCAACGAAATATCAGTGATTATTCATCCAGATAATTCGATTAGCGTGACTGATAATGGACGTGGTATTCCGACAGATATTCATGAAGAAGAAAATCGTTCTGCGGCAGAGGTAATAATGACGGTGTTACATGCCGGTGGTAAGTTTGACGGAAACTCTTATAAGGTTTCAGGTGGCTTACATGGGGTGGGAGTTTCGGTAGTGAATGCATTGTCCGAATGGTTACGATTGACAATCTACAGAGACAGTAAAATCCATTTCATGGAATTCCATTTGGGAGAACCAGTTGCTCCGCTTAAGGTAATAGGCGAGACAAAGAAACGCGGCACAGAAGTGCATTTTCTGCCTAGTAAGGAAGTGTTCGGACTAGTCGAATTTCATTTCGATATTTTGGCTAAACGTCTGCGCGAACTGTCTTTCTTGAACAATGGCGTAAAGGTTTCCTTGATAGACAAACGGAATGGTAAAGAAGAACTTTTTGCATTCACAGGCGGAGTAAAAGGTTTTGTAGAATACATGAATAGAAACAAGAATGTGCTTCACAAAAATATCTTTTATACGCTGGTTGAAAGAGAAGGAATAACAGCCGAAATTGCCATGCAATGGAATGACTCTTATCAGGAAACTGTGCAATGTTTTACTAATAATATCCCGCAGCGCGATGGTGGTACGCATTTGACAGCTATGCGTACAGCAATGACTCGTACTTTGAATCAGTACATTGAATCTGAAGAAATTGCTAAGAAAGCCAAGGTTGAAACAACTGGCGATGATATGCGTGAAGGATTAACTGCGATACTTTCGGTAAAACTTCCTGACCCAAAGTTTTCTTCACAAACCAAGGACAAGTTAGTTTCTTCTGAAATTCGCCCCGTTGTCGAAGAAGTAGTTAGCCAACAATTAATGGCATTTCTGTTAGAAAACCCAAACGACGCTAAAGTAATCGTTGGGAAAATTGTTGAAGCTGCGCGTGCCAGAGAGGCTGCACGTAAAGCTCGTGAATTGACCCGTCGTAAAGGGGTGTTGGATGGTATGGGGTTGCCGGGTAAGTTAGCCGATTGCCAAGAAAAAGACCCTGCACAATCAGAGTTATACCTGGTTGAGGGTGATTCTGCCGGAGGCTCGGCAAAACAAGGACGCGACCGTAAGTTTCAAGCCATCTTGCCGCTTAAAGGTAAAATTTTAAATGTTGAGAGAGCGCGTTTTGAAAAAATTATTTCATCGCAGGAAATTGCCACGCTGATCACAGTTTTGGGTACTGGCATTGGCCGGGATGAATACAACCCGGACAAGTTGCGTTATCACCGTATCATCGTCATGACAGACGCTGATGTAGATGGTTCACATATACGTACCTTGTTATTGACGTTCTTCTATCGCCAAATGCCAGAGTTAGTCGAGCGCGGCCATGTTTATATTGCACAACCGCCATTATATAAAGTCAAACAAGGCAAGGAAGAACGCTATTTAAAAGATGATCATGAAATGAAAACATTTATGCTTCGGTCAGCCCTTGTTAATGCCGAGCTACATACTGATCAAGATTCACCAGCACTGAAAGTTGAAACACTCGAGCATCTGGCAAAGGAATATTTTCTTGCGGAAGCCATAATAGATCGCTTATCCCGGGTTATCGCGAAGGAAGCTTTGCATGCGATGCTCAAACAGCCAGATATTCAATTGAATAGTGCAGAACAAGCAGAACAAAGTGCGATAAGCCTGCAACAGGTTTGTGGTCCGGAAATAATCGTTAAAGCGGATATTAATCCAGCCAATGATGAAAACCGTTTACGTTTGGAAAAACATTTGCATGGTAATTATTCCGTAAGCTATATTGAGCCGAGCTTTCTGCTAAGCGGCGATTACACCCAAATTCAAAAAACAGCACTGGCTTTGAATGGATTGCTGGGAAAAAGCGCATACATTAAGCGAGGTGAACAGCGCAAACCTGTAGCCGATTTCAAGCAAACCATCGAATGGTTGCTGGAAGAGGCTAAGCGTGGGATTAGTATTCAACGCTATAAAGGGTTGGGAGAAATGAATCCAGAGCAGCTGTGGGAAACCACCATGGACGTAAAAAATCGTATCTTATTGCGCGTACAGATTGAAGATACGATTGCAGCAGACGAAACTTTTACAACTTTGATGGGCGATATAGTGGAGCCTCGCCGTGCCTTTATTGAACAGAATGCTCTGGGAGTTAAAAATCTTGATGTATAGAATAATGTCGGTTGCTAAGCAAATTTAAGGGTGTATCTATAAATCGACAAATTCTATCAAGTTTAAGTATTCTTTGATCCGGTTTTTCTTCCCGGTGGATGAGTTGGTGCGATAGTTCCACGAAAGTGGCGTCTACCATTTGACCTGCTAGAGCCACATAGCCATGGGCCGTTAGTTGCTCGCGAAATCGGTCAAATAACACTCCACCTGCCTTCAGGTCTTGACCCGTTTCCGGAACAGCCAGGCCGTCTTGGCGCCAAGTTCCGGTCTTCCAGTTTCAGCCCCAGAAAACGCATAAAGGGGAGTCGGTCACGGACATGGTTTTCAATCCCTTCGTCAGAAAAGTTGTAGAGATGCTCGAGAATCAGCATCTTGACCACGAGCATCACATCAATGGGCAGCCCGGTGTTGCTCTTCCCTTTCCGTCCTGGCATGCACCCATGCCGCATCAGGACGAAATGCATTCCGCTCCACCGACGTTCAGTTCTACCAAAGGATCACCTATTTCCGTGAGCTTGGTCGTGCGGGTCTAGATGTCTAAAAATTCAGGTCGGGGGCGCGCTGACATCGTATTCGATGTTCATCGGGTGGATGCTGCCATTCTTCTTGAGAATGCCTCATCATGCAGCAAAACTGAGTAGAAAAACGGGAGATTTTTATGTTCCCATATCAAAAATAAGGAAATTGCTTATTCCATTTTCGTTTCAGGCAGGTAGTATTAATTTTCCTGATGCTCCCCAAATGGGAAAATGTTTCATCAGCACTTGTTGGAAGTGTTCGAGCCATAGTGACCATAAAAATAAATGGAGAATCAAAATGGATGAAATTCTAGATTAAGAACTGACACAAGACATGATGACGATGCGAACACCATCCCCGGGACGTTCCGCATCAGGCGGAAAACGAAGTAGCAACGCAATAGGGGACAGATCACAATTTCTGAAGATTTTTGACTGAGGAAATTATGGTTTGTCTGTGTTTTCTCGCGGCGCGTTATTCCCTTTGTGGGTTTAACAGTCAGCAATAGGAGGAAAGGCTATGTTGAAATATTTGAAGCATGTCATGACATTTATCCAGCGGAAGTGTGTCCCCTATTTCGTTCCGACGGCCCGTGTTGGTGGGTTGATTGCCGTATGTATACTCGCTGCTGCATCAATGCAGTCAGGTGTCGCTGCCGTAATCACGGACAGGAAAGACTTCAAGGTGACGCATCAGTTTAGATTGGAGCCGGGCGGCACAGTGGTGCCAAGGGTGACGGCGTACTATTTCGATCACGCATGGGTCAGGGACCCGAATCTGAGATCGGACGTGAATCCCGCTGTGCAACCACCCGGTTTCGATCCTGCGGGTTTCGATCGTTCCGATTCAATTGGAAGAGTTTCAAACTCCTCCGCCAACGGGAACAACAACGGACTTGTGAATCGCGGCTCCTTCGCGGTGCCAGCAACAGGGATTGCGTTTCCGCCTGGTGCGGTCACTACTGCGAACGTCCCTCCCGGGCCGAACTCGGCGCAGGCAAATTCCCGGTTCGGAGTCAGTCCTTTTGGTGTCGGTGGTGCTGTGTCTGGAGCGATCCAAGTTGATGGTTTTGCGCAAGCTGTCTTTGACACTGTTACTCGCCAGCCGAGTCCTTCAGAGGCCTACGCCTTTGGTTTTGCTCAGGTCACGGCTAATGGAGGTACCAAACTCAAGAATGGAAACATTCAGTGGCGGCCGGACATCCGAGCGACGATCGCTGGTGCAGCGGCCGCCGGAAATTTGCGGAAAGAAAACGTTCGGCGGGCGAAGGATCCGATCGATTTCCAGGTCACGGATCTTGTTACTGGCGAGATTCTCTCGGGGACTTTGTTAGACATAACGTTGGACATGTTCGGCGAAGGCGATTTCCTGTGGGATAGTGCGGCTGGTCTCTTTAAGACGAATGCGGAGAACCTACTGTTCTCTATCGTGATCGACAGTCCATACACTCTTCAGACGGGTAACCTCATGATGGAGATTCTCGATGGCGTTGTGGTAACGGCCGATGACTCTGGAATGTTCGAGGGTATTCTTCCTCTGATCGGAACAAGCGGGGAGCTTACTATTCCCCTTGGGGAGATTACCCTCGACTATAATTTTGGAGACTTTGGTGGACACGAACTCGACGTGACCATTGATTTCTCAGGTTCTGGACAAGCGTTGGCATCGATTCCTGAGCCCGACACGTTGTTGCTGTTGATCGCGGGATTGACTGGCTGGTCTTTGTCGAGGGCAGTGAACAGGAGAAGGCGCAATAGGAGACAAACAACAGGGGACAGACCACGGTTTTCTGGCATTTCTAACCCGAAGAAACCGTGGCCCTGTTTCCTCATGTTTTCCCACACTTTTACGCAACTAACCTAAGGAGACCTAAATGTACCAACTGAATAAAATCGTAAGTGGCATGATGGGAATTGCAGCAATGTCTGTATTGACAACGAATGCCTATGCCGCAGGCGCAAAGGCGTCGGTCAGCGATAAAAAAATGATCGCAAGCGCGATGTCCGCGGCGCCAGCCAAGGTTGCGAAGGGTGCAACCATCGTGGCCATGGAGGCAGACGGCAAAATGCGCACCGTGCGCCAAGGAACAAACGGCTTCACCTGCATGCCGGACAATCCGGCGACTCCCGGGCCCGACCCCATGTGTATGGATAAGAACGCCTTGGAATGGGTCCATGCGTGGATCGCGCATACGAACCCCACCCCAGGCAAAGTTGGTTTTATGTACATGCTCGCCGGTGGAACGGACGCCAGCAATACCGACCCCTTTGCGACCAAGCCGGATGCCAAAAATCATTGGATCAAGACCGGGCCTCACGTGATGATCGTCGGCGCCGACGCCAGCTTCTACGATACGTATCCGAAGAGCGCTGACCCCGATGTCTCGCTGCCCTTCGTAATGTTTCCAGACACGCCGTACCAGCACTTGATGGCGCCGGTAAAGTAAGTATCGATTTACGCTAGCAAAAACAATTCAAGCTACAGAGGAAAAACATGGGGCAGGCCATGGTTTTTTGTTACATCCGACTTGAAGAAACTGTGGTCTGTTCCATGATGTTGCAACGGTAATTTGGGCTTTTTTATGTATCGTTATTCTAGAAGCGCTACACCAAGATGAAGCTTTTTTTATGATAACCCGTGCCGCAATTTTAGTGCTCTCACTCAGCCTGCTTTCAAGCTGCGCCGAACTTGAAAAAAAACTTTCGGGTAAAACACCTCCGCGTGTTTTTGTTGCTAATGAGAGTTCTAACTCGGTTACCGTGATTGACGCGCTGACGTTCAAGGTGATTGCCACCGTAGACCCCAAAAATTTCTCGACCCATGATCTTGCGTTATCCCGTGATGGAACGCGCTTATACGCGACCAACCTTGCCTCAGGGCGGCTTTCTGTCATTGATACCAAAGCACTGGAAACGATTGCGTCAATTTACACCGGGAGCCGCTGCCATGTGGTTGCACTCACCAATGACAACCGGTTTGCCTGGGTTGCCAATATTGGCGATGACACGATCTCAATAGTGGATACGGACGGCTTCCGCATCGTAGGTACGTTAGCTGTCGGAAAAGGTCCTACCGGCCTGACTTTTTCTCGGGATGGAAGCTTCGCCTATGTGAGCAATCAGGGCGACAAAACCGTTGCAGTGGTTGACACCGCCTCCTATCAGGTAATCAAAACCATTCCGGTTGGATCCAACCCGCATTTTTTGACGCTGGGACCTGATGGGCGTATCTGGGGAGCCAATTCCGGGGGCAATGACATTTATGTGATCGACCCCGCCACTCAGACCAAAGTTGCAACCTTTGAGGTAGGCCCCAATCCACAGCAAATTGCTTTCGCTTACAAAGGCATGGTGGGCCCTAATGCATATGTCACCGTGAGCGGTGCGAATCATGTCGCCGTTGTAAGCATCAATAACACCAGAATGCAGGTTGTTGAGCGCATTCCGGTTGGTGAGAAGCCCAATGGCATTCTGGCGAACACGGAGGGCACCCGCATTTATGTCGGAAATGAGGGCTCTAATAACTTGCATGTGATCGATACCGGTACCAATGCACTCCTCGCCACTGTACCCGTAGGCCTCAAACCCATCAGGGTGGTGATGTCACGCAATTAAGCAGGTTATCAAAATAATGAGGAGAAACGAATGAATCATTTAGGCTACCTCGGTATGCCTCAAATAAACAGTCGGAACAGACAATATTTTGTTCTGCTCCTATGGGTTCTGTACGTATCTGGGTTCACCTTGTTCATACCTGTTACAGCCAGAGCCGAGACTACTGCTGTCGGCATTGCCAAGAACGCCAAGGGCTCATTGGTCGTAGTGAGAGTGGATGGGATAGAGGAGCGTTTGCGGGGAAAAGGTGCACTGGCGCTTTTTGAAGGAGATGTATTGCGCACAGATGACAAGAGCGTCGCACTGATAGAACTGAAAAGCGGTATTCAGGTAGGACTTAACCGGAACACCAGTTTCAAGATTGTTTCACGCTGGGAAAAAGAAAGCGGGATAACACGTATTCTCCGCCTGAAACAGGGCATGTTATGGGTCAAAACCAGTGGCGGGCCGAAGCAATTAGAAGTTGAAACGCCTGTGGCCATTGCCGTAGTTAGAGGAACTGAGTTCATCATTGAAGCCTTACAAGACGGCAACAGTGTTTTAACAGTCATAGAAGGCCTTGTGGAGTTTGGCACGGCTTTTGGTACGTGCCCTATCCGCACGTCTACTATCAGCTATGCGGAACAAGGCAAAAAATGCACCAAACCAGTGATTACTGATGTCAAGACTGCCGCCAATTGGACGGCAGAGCTAAGCGGCACTGCAGCGGCAGCAGTTCCAGATTCAGCCGCAACCTCACTACCGATATTCTGGCCGCCACCGGATGCTTCAACGCATCAGAAAATCCCGCGTGAACTCCTTGTGCCGAATAATACCCAGGCACAAACCTGGGCAAGCGTAGCCGCCAGGCTAGAAAAAGCACTGACTGATAACGGCTATTCCAGCCCTGGATATTATGCTGTTCCTGAAGGGTTTGCGTTGATCAGCCAGCTTGAACGAATCAACCGAGATGCCACGCCCTCTCCACCCAATGTACGCTGGAAAATAAAAGTTGATCCAGCCAGTATCAAGCCTTTTAATTTGGAATCGTACCTGAAGGCATTGCTGGGTAAGGATGAGGGGCTTTTTCGTGTTATTGCGTTTGTTTTCACCCCTGTTCCTATTATTACCAGCGGGGAAAAAATCGATATGGAACAAGCAAAACTTTGGGTAGGCAAAGGTGGTTCAAAGCTTCCAAAAGTCCTGTCGAAGCAAATTTATGATGAGGATATGGAAGCTACCGCTTTGATATATGAATTCGAAATCCCCAGCCGAAGAGAACCCGCTAGGCTGAATAAACCTTCCGAGCGCAATGGCCAGCAACACCTGAAAGCGGCCAACATCTTGAAGGCATTAGGGGGCTAACCATGCTTGTCTCCATTAAAGCCGCAAGACAAAAACTAGCCATCGTATGGTTTAGTGGCGCCGGTTTAACTTTTATTGCATTGCTCATTCTCGACACTTTCGGTAACCAGGGGCACGGCGCTGTGCTATGGGATTGGTTTCTCCCTGTGGTTACGCCGAATCTCTCTCTTATCGTTGGCGTGATGTTCAATGATCTCAGACGTAAAGCTGAAAAAGGTGAGTCTGTGGATTCATTCATGTACCGCCTTGCGCTTTGGCTTTCTGTAGTCTATCTCTTGCTGCTGTTTATTACGCCATTGTTGTCACCTTTTACTGATGTACCGCTAGTTACATATCTCCAGAATTCGAAAATACCGCTATCCCTGGTGCAGGCATTGGCCACCACTGCACTGGGTGCTTTTTATGTGCAACGAGAGTCCAAATTTGAAACCAAATAATGCAACCTCATGGGCAATGGGAATTCAAGCGCTGGAAACAGGCGGCTGATGCCGTCATGGAATCGTTGGCTTGCTTGTGACATGGGTCGGCTAATGGGAGCCATCTAATTATGGATTTAGTAGCGCCATTACTAATGCAAGGCATTCTTAACAAGATCGAACAGGAGGAGTAAACATTGGGAACAGCTACCGCTATCGTGAAACAAGCTTATGAGGCATTCGGCCGCGGGGATGTACCGGCGATTCTGAATCTGGTCGCTGACGAAGTCGATTGGGAGTTAGTTGGTCCGACGACTTTACCTTATGCCGGGCGGCGAAAAAACCATAAAGAAGTGGCCGATTTTTTTGCGGCGGTGGCGCACTCCGACGATATACATGCCTTCGAGCCGCGCGAATTTATCGAGGCCAACGAGCATGTCACCGTGCTGGGCTGGGAGGATGCAACTGCGCGTGACACCAACAAAAAATTTGAGAGCGAATGGGTTCATGTGTTCACGGTAAAAAACGGCAAAATTATCCGTTGGCGGGGATTTCTGAACACAGCTGCGCATTACGGATTGTAGTAGGCGTATTCGGTGCAATAACAGAGGGCCGACTATGGTTTCTTGGGTAAAAGGGGACAGAAAGCCGTGGTTCCCGAAATCGATGGGGTCATACCCCAATGGCACTCGCAAGCCGTTGGCACCAACTTAATTTCATACAGGAGAAATTGATTATGGACAAAGACGCCGTATTGAAAATACTTAATCGCATTATGGAACTGGAACTGGCCGGTGTGGTGCGCTACACCCATTACGCGCTGATGGTGTATGGCTACAACCGCATCCCCATCGTTGACTGGCTGCAGAAGCAAGCCGACGAGGGACTGGTTCACGCACGTCAGGCCGGTGAGCTGGTGACCTGGCTGGGTGGGCACCCGTCGCTGGGCATCGGCGCTCTGCTGGATACACACACCCACGATATCGGCGACATTATGCGCGAATCGCTGGCGCACGAAGTAGAGGCACTGCAGGCCTATTACGAATTGCTTGCTCTCGCTAAGGACAAGGATGTTCGGCTCGAAGAATATGCTCGCAACATGATCGCCGAAGAAACCACGCATCAGGATGAGGTGAACAAGATGTTGCGCAAGCCGGGACAGACTGATGCATTCTCGGCCACAGGAAGGTAGCTGCGTGATTTATTAAAACAGTAAAGCACGGAAGGGAAAGAACATGAAAACATCAATCTGGCTCGCCACAATGGCCGTTGCAGCCATTGCTGCACTAGCGTGGTTCACAAAGCAACCCGAGATAGCTCAGGCAGAGATCGCAACCCAGCCATCCGCTGCACAGGTGCAAATGACCAGTCAACAAAACAGCGCCTATACGGATGATGGGTTTCATTCTGTCGAAGTTGGCCTCAGTCCAAGTGCGCGTGCGGGACGCGAAATATGGTTCAAGGCGACCGCAGGCAACGAGCGTTTTCATACGTACACTTTTCAGCAGCGCGTCGGCGTATTAATCGATTGGTTCCGGGTGCTGCGCGGCGATCAGCGTGAGCAGCGCTTTAAAACATGGGGACTAATTAATGATCCCGGCTGCTGCACCCCAGGCAGTCCAAATTGCCCGGCCAAAAGTCGGGAAGAAACCTATGGTTTTGATTGGTGCCCGGGTGATGAGACGCTGCTGAAATTTGTCGGCAAGTCTGGCTATCGTGACCCAGCCTGCGATTTCAAGGATGCACCTGCCGAATCTACCGACCCCAAGGGACATCAGGACGGACGTGAAGATGCCTGTAATCTGGCTTTTGGTACCTCAACCGGGGCATTAGGGTTTCGCAAATTCCCCAATCCAAAATTTGATCCCGTGGCATGGAAAAAACTCAATGGCAGTTTGGGAACCTGGGAAGGTTATGACCGTAAAATCAGCAGCGACCCTAAACGCAATGATGCCAAGCTGAGTCACCTTAGCGACGGCTCCATCGAGCCGCCGTTCCGCATCGGCATGGCATGCGGCGCCTGCCACATTGCTTTTAACCCGGCCAAGCCACCCATTGATCCAGCCCATCCGAAATGGGAAAACATCACCGGCTTGGTCGGCAATCAGTACATCCGTATTTCTGAAATCATGGTTTCGGGTATGCCCAGCGATACCCTGGAATGGCAAGTGTTTGCTCACGCACGTCCTGGCACGTCCGATACCTCGGCTATCCCCACCGATCAGATCAACAACGCTGGCACCATCAATGCGCTTATCAACATTGCGCAGCGCCCGGTTCACGACAATACCCAGGTTCTCAGGTGGCGCAAGGCAGACGCCTGCTCCAGCGGCGCGAAAGAGCATGAGTGCTGGTGTGAGCCAAATAAGCCCGGCAAGTGCTGGCAGCGCAGCCTCAAGACAGAGGCAGTGCACCATATACTCAAGGGCGGTGAAGACTCAACAGGTGCGGTAGGAGCGATCCAGCGTGTGTATTTCAACATTGGTTCGTGCGCAGAAAAGTGCTGGCTGAATCATCTAACCGATCTGCGCCAGCTCGATCCTGCCGCGCGCAACTTCGGCCAGACGCCTTTTAGCCTCGGCCAGTGCCGTCGCGACTGCCCCAATTTCCGCGCCATAGAAGATCGTTTGCATGACATTTTGGCCTTCTTTCTATCGCCTGAAAGCGCAGCGATCGATCTGCAAACTGCACGTGCAAATACTCACCCATCGAAGGCCGCCTATGGCAAAGATGATTTGACTGCTGATCTTGAGCAAGAATTCGGCAAGGGCGCAGTCAGCCGTGGCCGTACTGTGTTCGCCGCCAATTGCGCGCGTTGCCATTCAAGCAGCAAAGCGCCGGCAGAGACCGTGGATTTTCACGCGCTTGATCCCAAGACCGGTTTGCGCGCCGACTGGCTTGGAAACGACGCGCTTTCCCCGGTGTCCGAGATTGGCACTAATCGTTGCCGTGCCCTGCATTCCAATCATATGCAAGGGCATGTATGGGAAGAGTTTGCGTCCGAGAATTATTATGCCCGCCCCGTCGAGCCGAATATCCCTGAGCAGAATGGTGGAGGGCGTGGTTATTACCGCAATATCTCATTGCTCAATCTGTGGGCACATGCTCCTTTCCTGCACAACAATTCGGTAGGGCCGGAATTATGTGGGGGCAGCACCGGATCATATGACTTCTACCGTAACAGCTATGTCGATGCCAGCAAGCCTGGCCACCCTACGCTGCCGTTTGATAAAAGCCCTGCTTGCTGGAAATACGACCCCAGTGTGGATGGCCGCTTCAAGTTGTATGTCGCATCGATGAATGACCTGCTAAATCCGTCACAGCGCATTCTTAAGGCGACCAAACTTGATCGGGACATTGTGCTTGATGTTGGCCCACGAGTTTGGGACGGTTCTGAAGAAAAGCTCGTCGGCTTCTCGGTGCGTATTCCTGCGGGATCGACCGCAGGCAAAGTGGGTAACTTTCAGCACAAGGCATTCATCGCCGATCTGATCGCGGCCAAGCTGCATCCGCAGCAGCTCGAAAAAAACTATACAACACAATTAGGGGCAGCCAACGCACACCAGCTTGTACTGGCAATGCAGGATACTGCCAATGCCATAGTACAGGACCCGGGCAAACTGGTTGACGCAATCAAATCGGCCCGTGCGCGACTGCCGCTGTTGGGTGAGGTGTATTCCTCATGCAATGCGGAAATCGAAAATGACGGCCATCGTTTTGGCGAAGATCTGTCACCCTCCGACAAAAAAGCTCTGATCGCCTTTCTGGCAACGCTTTAAGGAGAACCAATATGCGTACCCTGCCCCTACTTATGATTGCTGCCGTTTTGCCATTGTCAGGCTGTGATTACATCAAAAATTTGGTTACGGCTAAACCTGATATTTTTTATGCGGCTTTCGGCGAGGGCTATGCCGCGAAGCCCGATCTGGCTCAGCTTGAATACGAGCACCCGCTGTCAGCTAAAGAACTCGTCAAGGTTACGCCCCAGTATCTCGACACGTTGTCACAGGAGCAGCTCGACCAGCTCTATGCACGTCTGCCTGCCGGGCCTATCCCCGATGGTGCATTCGACGGCAGTATCGTCTTTCCCAAGGGCAGTAGCGGCAAGCTACGCCTTGCTGAAATACTTGGCGGCCTGAAAGGCTTGGCAGCACAGTTTAAGGGTAAAAAGCTGGAAATCATTGGTGAGACCTTATGGAAGGGCAAGGTTTTTTATCGCGATGAAAAAGTGCTGCGCAACCGCATTGAGGATCTGACCATTCTTCGTCCCATCATCGGCGCGGGTGAGATTCCAAAAATCAGTGTTGATGGCCGGGATGCATGGCTGCTGTTCCCAGCTAAACTGTACTGCGGTCAAAGCCTGCTGGATTCCCGGCGCGAGTCCATCATCATCGACTATGCCTTTACCGACGAGCTCCCCGGCTATCGCGAGAGGCCGGATTCTCTGGCTGGCCGCAACGGCCTCAAGGTGCGCGATGAAATCCGCATGATACGTCCCGGCCTGTATCTGGGCCGTGCTTATCTTGATCGCGCTTTCGGGCTGAATTTCATACTTGAAAATAAAACGCTAGCCAAAGCAGGCGAGGCCGATTTTCTCGCCGGTAAAATCGCCCAGGAGTGCTGGTCTGGCGCATAGCTGGTGTATGCGGAAAGTCTTACATGAACCGGATAACAGGAGGCATCATGGCGTTGCTGTGCTGTTTTAGCATTGGTGCCGCTGCGGATGACGGCGACCTGCCTCCGACAGGCCGCTCTCGCTTTGATTATTTGATTGGTAATGCGCCCGTGCCGTATCCTTTGTCGCGCCTTATAGCGCGCATCCGCTCGCAACTCGAAGCATCGGGGGACGGCTTGTCACCTTTCAAAATCACGCTGATTCCTCTGGGACGCTCGCTACGGCGTTCCGTCGCCGCACCCGATTTTTTCCATTATCCAAGCGTGGTCGCAGCGGTGGATGGCAACTCCAAAGCAGGTTACACGCCGCTGCATGACCAGCTGTTTTTAGGCTATAACGAGCGCGCCGAATCAGTCGAAATTATTAGCTATAACGAGCAGGCCGGGCGTTTTGAATTCCAGGTCGTACGTGATTACCGCGCTGGCGCACAGCCGAAAACCTACTATGCGAGCCGCGCACTGTGTCTTGCCTGCCACCAAAATAATGCGCCAATTTTCTCACGCCCATTGTGGGATGAAACGCCAGCCAACCCTGCCATCGCCTCGCGCCTTAAAGCCACCGGACGCGATTTTTATGGTATCCCGCTTTCTGGAACAGATATCTCCAGTGCTATTGATGCTGCGGCAGAGCGTGCCAATATGTTCCAGGTATGGCTGCAGATATGGCGCGAAGCATGCAGCAATGCTTGCCGCGCACAATGGCTCGATGCCGCACTTGCCTATGCCATGTCCGGAAATTTGCCTGAAGCCGATGAATTGAAATTCGCTGATCTGGAAATGCGCTGGACAAAAATATGGCCGCAAGGTCTCAGTATTCCTGGATCCAGCATTCCCAATCGCGATCCGTTCGCGAATGTCGTTGAACCCCACATCAAATCAAATGCCGTATTGTCCCATCCCTTGGCGGAGCTGGCACAGCTGGCGTACATTCCCGCCCAATTTGAACCGCTTAATCCGCGTCCGCCATTACAGCGCTGGACTACTCCAGATAAAACTCGATTAGTAGCCGGACTGGCCGGATTGCTGAATAAAGCTGACGTTCAAGCATTTGATCAAGCGCTGGTAACACATACCAAGGCGCAGCCGCAAACACTCTCGCTGCCATGTCGTTTTACGCGCAAACCGGGACGTGTAGTGTTCAATTGCGCTACCCCAGATGTGCAATTGTCGGGAGTATTTCAAAGCACCGGAAGCAACCTCAGCGGACAGATTGACCGACTGCAAGAGGGCCGTGCGAAGACCGCACTTGACTTGACACTCTCTGGCCGGATGACTAAAGCGGGACAGATCGAGCTAATACCCAAACGCGGAGCGAGTTGGGCTCGTTTGTCCGACGGTCGCCGCTGGTCACGGTTGCAACTCGACACCTTGCGCGCCGATCAAGGTTCCGCAACACTCACACTGATCGATGATTACGCGGCTGTGCGCTCTGTGTTGCCTCGATTGCCGCTGATGACGGCAAGCATTTTTGACGGCAGCCGCGCACTCGCTGAATTGCAAGCTGCATTGGGCATGGACAAGCGCGAAGTTTTGACGCGAGAAACTTTAGCGAACAAGCTGCCGCCCGCAAAATTGGAAATCGTAGCGCCGCGCAAACTCTCAGGCAGTGCGACACGCTTTCTACAATACTGCGGACCATGTCATGGCAGCACAACTAATTTTCCGCCGAATTTTTTGCACGGCGATGATGCCACCGTCAATGCTCGCCTCGATCATTGCGCTGAACGCATTTTTTATCGCCTGAGCATGTGGCATGTGGCAGAGGCGAAGCGCGGTAAAACCACCATGCCGCCGACCCCGGCACTTGCTGCATATGGCTTCGATGAAACAAGCTGGGCAAGCTCCGCGCCATTGGCTGATCTAATCGAAGCTGCGCGCCAGCGTATCGTCAACCAGGGAGGCCAGCCTGATGCCGTACTTACGCGGTCTTTCGAACAACTGCGCAGTTGCCTGCCCGCCACCATACAATGAACTGAAAGGAAGATTCCCTTATGAAAATCTCCTCCTGCATAGTCTGTCGTATCTTGTTGTGGTCAGGCATTATCCTGATCGCATTTGTGCTGCTGATCGCCGGGTTGCGTTTTTGCAGCGATGAACCCGTAGTGTATGCCGATCCGGTCGAGCATTTTAAATACGGTTCTACGGGCGGCGACCGCGTGATGGGCTTTCCCAAGCGGGTATTCCTGGCGTTGCCAGAAATCTGCGGCCAATATCTTCCCGGCAAGGGTTATGCGTCACTGGGCATGATTTTTGAGTCTGGCCACGATCTTCCGGTCGGCATGAGTCAACGCAGGCATTTGGGCATCGACCGCACTTTTCTCAACTGCGCAGTGTGCCACACCTCCACCGTACGTGCGAAAGCTGATGCCAAGCCCCAGCTGGTGGTTGGCATGGGCGCCAACACTTTTAATCTGATGGCCTTCGAGAAATTCATCAATAACTGTATGCGCGACGTGAAATTCAGTGCCGAATATCTGGTGCCAGTCATTCGAGCCCAAGCCAGCAAAGAACAGGGCGCTGAGCTTTCTCTGCTGGATCGCTACGTGGTTTACCCTGTTGCCATCGCGTTGATGCGCGACCGCGTCACCTCCCTCATGCATCGCATGCGCTTCATTGACGCACAGCCGGATTGGGGGCCGGGCCGGGTCGATACATTCAATTCCGCCAAGGCCCTGTTCAATTTTCCCATCGAACAATTGCCGCACGAGGAGCTGCTGGGCACTGCCGACTTTCCAACTATTTGGAATCAGGGCAAGAAAACCAGCATGCAGTTACATTGGGATGGCAACAACAATCACGTAGAAGAACGCAATCTCAACGCCGCCTTCGGCACGGGTGCCACGCCGCCCAGCCTGGACCACGCCGCCATGACGCGTATCCAGACATGGAATGCCAGCGCCACACCGCCTGCATTTGGTAAAAGCTTCCCCATCGATCAGGTCAAAGCACAGCACGGCGCAGCGATTTACAAGGAATATTGCGCTGCCTGCCACGGCGCAAGCGGCAGCGATTTCTCCGGGGAATATGTCGGCAAAGTCACGCCCCTGAATGAGATCGGCACCGACCCCAACCGGCTGAATTCCTTTACCCCTGCGCTCGCCGAAAACCTGGGCACGCCGTACGCCGGAACGGACTATAAGTTCACACACTTCCGCAAAACCTGGGGTTATGCCAACTCCCCACTGGACGGTCTGTGGCTGCGCGCGCCGTATTTACACAATGGCTCCGTGCCGACGTTGTGGGACCTGCTGCAACCGGCAACCCAACGTCCAACCCTTTTTTATCGCGGCAACGATCTCTATGATCCGGTGAAATTGGGATTCGTCTCGGACGTGGCGAAGGATGGCGATAAATCCTACTTTGCCTACGACACAGAAAAGCCCGGCAACAGCAAGGCGGGTCATACAGGCAAGGCTTACGGAACTGAATTGCTTGATGCCGATAAATGGGCGCTGATCGAATACCTTAAAACATTCTGACTTAATTGAGTACTCCAAAACACATGGCAGAATTTCCATTCAAGGTCATTTCCCTCATCCCCACCCTTCTCCCACAGAGAGAAGGGCTTTGCTTCCCTCACCCACAGGGAGAGGGACTGATGGTAAGGGAAGGAATGTGCATGAACAAAAAGATCAATAAGGAAGGAGAAATATCATGGCCAAACTCTGCAAATGCTCTCGCTGGCTGATCCCACTCGGCATTGTTGCCCTCATCATGGTCGCGGTTCTTGGCTATGTCGGCTGGGATCGTTTCTTCCGCGATTACGGCCAACCGTCGTTCTCCAGCGCGGAGGAACGCTTCAAATACGGCTCCATCGGCGCTGAATTCGATGCCGGCATTCCCTACTGGATTTTCTATGTGCTGCCGCGCATGTTTCCGGAAAAATTGCCGAAGCCGGGTGGCCTTGCCGCCTTTGGCGTGAACTGGGAGCAGGGAAAAGAGCTACCCATCGGCTTCACCAAACGCCGTATCGGTTTTGATCGCGTGGCCAACAACTGCGCCGCCTGTCATGTGGCAAGTTACCGCAAAGCGCATAACGAGAATCCTGTTCTCATCGCCACTGGCCCCAACCACACGCTTGATCTGGAAGCCTTCTTCCGCTTCCTGGTCGACTGTGCGAAAGACCCGCGTTTTAATGCCGACAATTTGATGTCCGAGATTAACGGCGCCGCCAAGCTCGACTGGATCGACCGCATGGCTTACCGCTTCCTCATTATCCCTATCACTAAAAAAAGGCTGCTGGAGCGCGAAGGGCAATTCCAGTGGATCTATCGTCATGACTTTCCTGAATGGGGAAGAGGGCGCGATGATGCGATGAACCTGACCAAGTATTTCATGATCCGCTGGAAAATGGATGACACGTTTGGGCCCACCGACATGCCTTCGGTATGGAATCTGAAAAAATACAAACCTGAGTTGGGCCATCGCATGAACTTTGCTGGTGATTCCCATGACCCGCGTTCGGTCGTCATGGATTCCGCTCTGGGCTTGCTGGGTGCGGCACCGCATGACAAAAATGATTTTTTGAAACAGATCGACTGGTTGCTCGACTATCTCGGCAACACGCCCGCACCGAAATATCCCTTCACCATAGACCAAGCCCTGGCCGCTAAGGGCAAGCCGGTGTTTGATGCAAACTGCATGCAATGCCATGCTTCCGCCCGCACCGGAACGCGCATTCCCCTTGCAGAAATTGGCACCGACCGCGGACGCATGGACACCTGGAACCAACAGGCTGCCATCGAAGCAAATAAAGTTGTCAGAGACATGGGGCTTGAACGCAAAGGCCTGGTGGAAGAACCGTTGATCGGTTACGTCGCCCAGTTCCTCGATGGCATCTGGCTGCGCGCGCCTTATCTTCACAACGGCTCCATCCCCTCACTCAGGGATCTGTTAAAACCACCCAGCCAGCGACCGCAGGCATTTTGGCGTGGCTATGATGTTTATGATCCCGCCAAGATGGGCTTCATTTCGCAAGGCCCAGAAGCAGAAAGGGCGGGTACGAAATACGACACCACCCTGCGTGGCAACGGCAACATGGGCCACGATTTCGGCACCGGGCTGCCGGAAGAGGACAAGCATGCACTAATAGAATATCTGAGGACCTTGTAAGGAACGTATTGCCCTAATAACGACAATAACAACAGAGGCAAATGCGGACTTTTTCAAATCTCAAGGAGAATGCTATGGAATATCTGCTGGTACATTTTTCACGCTCTCGGCGAGTGGTGGTCGATGACATTTTTTCTGGACGAACCGAGGAGATCATCGAACTCGAAGCGGGGGCTCACATTGTAGCGCTGGGCCCACCGTGCAATTTCACCCCTCCATCAATAAAGATTGTCTTACGCGACACTTCGCCGCTTACGCCGATGGAGGTGACCTTTGATCCCGTATAGCTGCCGGGCCATGGCCATGGCCGTTCTGGCACTCTTGCTGGTCTTGGCGGCGTCCGGGTGCGCGCACTATCCCGTCAACACTCCACTTGCAACCTTTCAACAGGATAGTGGCTACCAATTTGTTCAGGATCCCATCCCTCCCAATACGAACTCACTGTTCGTCTGCCTGGTTTTTTCCGGCGGCGGCACCCGCGCTGCGGCATTTTCCTATGGGGTAATGGAAAAACTGCGCGACACCAAGATTGTCTGGGAAGGAGTAACTAAAAGCCTGTTGGATGAGGTTGATTGCATTTCTTCGGTCTCCGGTGGCTCGTTCACCGCGGCCTATTATGGCCTCTTCGGAGAGCGGATTTTCTCCGACTTCAGATCGCGTTTTCTTGAGCGAAATGTGCAAGGGGAGTTGCTTGGCAAAGCGCTGGCTCCAACCAACTGGTTGCGCTTGGCTTCGCCCAACTTCAGTCGCATCGACCTGGCAGCGGAGCTTTACGATGAGGTGTTGTTCGAAGGCAAGACTTTCAAGGATCTGGCTGGCCTTAAGAAACGACCTTTTGTAATCATCAACTCCACCAACTTGGCCAATGGTGACGGATTCCAATTCACTCAGGCCCAGTTTGACTTTCTTGGCTCTGATCTGGCGACTTATCCTATTTCCAGGGCGGTTACCGCCTCATCGGCATTTCCCTTTTTGCTGAGCCCATTGAGCCTGAAGAATTACGCAAGCCCTGAGAATTACGTTGTGCCAACGGATGTCAAACTTGGAATAGAAGATTTCTATGTCAACCGCCGTCGTTATCAGTGGGCACTCAACCAGCTGGCCTATCTCGATAAGGAGGCGCGCCCTTATGTGCATCTCATGGACGGGGGGTTGGCGGACAACATCGGGCTACGTCCGCTTGAAGATGCGTTTTTGCGGACCAGTGGCTTTATTCGAAGCTTGATAAGTGAGGGAAAAATCGAGAAATTGGTCTTCTTGGTCGTCAATGCGCGCACCGACGACCAAGGTGACCTCAGCCGCTCCAAGAGTCCTCCCAGTCTCGGCACGGTGGCCTTCAAGACCGCAACTATCGCGTTAGACAACTACAGCTTCGAGACCATCGAATTCATGCGTGATCTTGCGGCTGCGCGCAAGCAAACGCAAATGGTGATAACAGCCTGTCAGAAAATGCTGGATAAATGCATGGGTCAGCGCTTGCCACAATTGGCAAAGACCATCGACCCCTACGTGATTGAGGTGAATTTCGAGGCGATTCCAGATTCCGGGCGGCGCAACTACTTTCTTGGCCTGCCGACCAGTTTTTCCTTGTCGCGCGATCAAGTGAAAGACCTTGTCGACATTGGCCCACAGTTGCTGGATCAGTCTCCTGATTTCAAGGCCCTGCTGGATTCACTTTCTGGAAACTAAGCATGAACTTGGCCGTTGGCTGTGACATGGACTTTTCTGGGCTAATGAAATAAAAGTGTAGCGTCCCCTTTTTCCAAAGCGAGGACAGGATGTTTTGGTCACTCAGGAGCGGTTTGTTAGGCATATTCCTGTGTAAGCCTTACTAGTTCCTTGAAATCGCTTTCCCCGATAATTCTTATTGGAGCACCTTGAGCAATTAGTTCCGCTGCCTTTCTATGCTTGGCACTCTTGTCATGACCTGCAAGCTTGCTAATATCTTGATCCCCAACTACAAGGATGGTTGTTTTCTGAGTAACTGATGGTGCGACTTGGCAACCGACTGATGCTGCAAAGTTGGCGGCCTCTTGCCGGCATATTTGGAGAGCACCAGTAAAGACCAGAACTTCTCCAGCAAGCTCGCCATCTGGATTTCCCCCTCGTCTTATTCCAGTACTGCCTCCGACCCCGGGAATTATTGGGCCTCTTACTCTCGACAACCAACCATCGATATCAAGACCCTTCTCTTTACATGCCCTGATAAGAATATGAGCAGATGCTTTGGCATCTTCAAGAGCATCATGATGTTTGAACTGAAAACCCAGCATCTTTGAAACAGGCGAAAGACCATATCCTTTCCAAGCGCAATCAATCCACGTTCTACGAGCAACTCTTGCGGAATCTAGCCAACTACAATTTGGGACGGCAATCTCGTATCTTCGACAAGCTTGGCTAATTGCTACTCTGTCGAAATGGGTATGACAAACTGCAACTTTCCCATCAAGTATTGAGAGTATTTTGTCGCTTAAATCCAATAATGTAGGTGACCCATCAACGGTTTCTTCTGTGATCCCATGGATGGATATATTCAAACCATCAAAATAGTCATCAGGATCAATGTATGACTTCCATTCGTGTACTAAACGCCCATCAACGTACTCGACAAGACCAATTTGGCATATGGAAGCCATATTTGCGTTAGCTGTTTCTACATCGAGCGCAACAAAACTTATATTCTCAATATCCTGCATTTATGCACCGCCATACTTAGAGATATCACTGGTGTATGTCACTTGTACACCTGTACTAGCACAGACCAGTTTGACGTCTACTGCAAGGTCAATATTGAGATCTTCGTCTTTCAGACCTTGCAGCTGAGCCAGGTATAAATACGTACCCCACTTTTCGCCTTTGATTGGCTTATCTAGTCCGCCTTTCCAATCCAAAGCTGGTAATTCGCCACGTTCGGCGCGAGCAGCAAGTTCCGGCTTTGATATTCTCAGTTCACGCCCGGTTTCCCAACTCCGGATTGAACCTTGATCTTCAGCCTTCCAGCACTTCTCCCAAGAAAGGCCTTTACGAACGGGCTCAGTAATCGAACGGAATATTTTCTTGCTCAACTTTTTGACTCCTCGCGGGTTCGCCTAATGAATAGCGTTTATCTGCCGCCCGCCCCAAACTTGTTAAACTCACGACCTTATTGGCGGCGAATAAACCTTCGAAGCCATTAGTTTATACCATTAGGAACTCCATTACTTTTAATGGACTCGGTCTCAATGGATAATTTAACTTCAAGCAGCATCATGCTGCGCTTTGTACTTGGGACTTGGCTCGCGCTATTAATTACCTATGGAGTGCTGCCCTAATCGCTAATCTCGTACAAACATCATTTACGAACCGTAAATGGTATTATTTCATTAGCTGCAACTTGTATCTTGGCTATCCCCGTCACTCGCTGTTAATTTTTGGAATGTACTTTCCTCAATATCCGTCACAGAATATCCGTTCCAGTGCCCCTTCAGAAGCCATACCACTAATAAAAGCAATGTAATGATTAGCCACCTTAATAAAAAATTGCTACTAACGGTAGTTGTAACTTTATCAGTTATCGCAATTGGCGGAGGTGCCGCCAGTCTTGTTTGGCCGCAAATAAAAATTGAAATGGCACCGCCAGTCTGCGAAGCACGCGGCGCGGTTGATACGCCAAAACTAGTCGATTCGACCGGCCAAGCCAGCATTTATATAGAGGGCTGGGCAGCCGATGCTGATGGAATAAGCCGTGTCGAGATGTGGGCGAACGGCAAATTGCTCGCCAGTGCCAAGCCGAGCGTCGTCAGAACAGATGTGACTTCAGCCCTTCCGCAATGCAAATTCCCGCCTGTTTCCGGATATACCTTTGCATTTTCGCGCGGCGTTATTCCACCGCATACCGCAGCGCTGGAAGTGCGCGCGGCAAACGGTGTCGGCAAGGTATTTAACGCCGGCCGGGTGCCAGTTGATTTTTCAAAGCCATTTGGGGTGTTAGACGTAACCGAGCCGATCAAGGCGGATGGCCGCAATTTGATTAGCGGCTGGGCGGTGGCGGGGAAGGTGCCGGTGAAAATACGGGTATTGGCGCAGGATAAAGAAATGTTGGTGTTGTCAGCCAGCAATAAGCGGGATGACGTTGCCAAGGTGTTTCCAGCTTGGCCGCAGGCAGCAACCAGCGGTTTCGAGGGGGTGCTGCCAATACATAAGTTGCCGCGCGGTCGCTATCACCTGAGAATTCTGTTCGAAGATGGCAAAGGACATAACAGCGAAATCGTCGGGCCGCAGGTGATCAACGACCTGCCGTTTGGCAAGATATTGGCGCAACATGACAAAATGATGTCGCCAGCCGCAATAGAGCTGCGCGCTTGGCTGGCCGATGAGCAAGGCATCCGGTCTGCAGATGTGGAAACTGAAACCGGCACGCCCCTTGGAAAGATGACGCTGACAAAAAAAGAGCAGTTGCTATCGGCTTTTTCAGACCCCCGCTTTAACCGCGACAAGGCGGGCGATGCGCCGCTGAAGGAAGGCGATCTGTACGGTATGAATGTGCCATTCGCCGTGATACCGTCCGGCTTGCAGCGATTACAGGTGCGGGTGGAGGACAATGCGGGCAATATTGCTGTATTGCCCGGGCCGCTGGTGCTCGATAAAAACCCAACCGCAAGACAAACCTGTTCTGGCGAGAAGTTGCGAGTATTTTATCCCGGCGGGGCGGTGGATTTTCGCAGTAACTTTCGCCAGTTGCAGGAATTACGCGACATGGCACAAGGCGGCTGTGTTGAAATCGGTTTCCGCGGGCGTGTTGAATATATGCGTACCACCAAAGGTGAGCAGGCCGATTATATATTTGACCCCAATTTTCCTGAGCGCTTGCGCAGTCGCAACGGCAAGGGTATGAGCGGTGAATCCTTGAGTGAGTTACTCGAGACTGCGCTAGGTTTCCGCGCACCGTCGATGATCACACTGGATGGCGGCGTCTGGGCCGATTCCAAGTTCGCCGCGCCGGATCTGGATATTGTCGATATGCTGGAGCAAGACGAGCGCGCCGTGCAATGGAACCAGTTCGACAAGTCTGAGCCAGACGACGCCCTGAAAAATTTGGCCGGTGCCACCGACAGTCCAGAATTGGCACGCATGATGAGCCTGAACCGCTACAACCGCCGCTTTCTTGATTACAAGAAGCGTAACCTGCAAGCCGCCGTGCGCGAAATTGTCAAATTCAATCAGACGCATCCCGCAAGTTATGTGATGATCAACCTCGACCCGGATGAGTACATCAATCCGTGGTTCTACCAGACCCAGTGGTACGACTACAATCCGGACACATTGCGCCAATACCGCGAATGGCTGTTCCACCTCGGCCCGTACGCAAATGATGGCGAATTAGCCTTCTCCCGACATGAACCCGGGTTGACTCTGGCCGACGCAAACCGTCTCGGCAAGCGATCCTGGAAGGAAGTTAGCGCCATTGAACCACCACGCAAATCCATCGATTACGACGATCAATGGCAGCAATTATGGACGCAATTCAGGCGTCATCTAGTGGCGCGCCATTATGACGACCTCGCTACCTGGGCAGTAGAGGCAGGCTTGCCGCCAGCGCGTATCTATACCAGCCAAACCTTTATCCAGGCGGATGTCGCAGTAAGTATCACCGATCATGCCAATGGCTGGAACGACCAGGCTGGGGTGTCGATAGAAGGTGCCAAGCCACGCCAAGGCCATTTGGGCGTGATTTTGTATGGCCCAGGCAGCCGCAACGAAGGCAAGCCGCGTAGCGGTAGCAGCCTGATCGACAACATCCGGCGCACCGATCCTGCATGGGGCGTGGTGGAATTCCATCCCGCTACGATTGCGTTTCCAGAAAAATTGCCGGATCACAATGAATCCTATGCCACCATGCAGGCGCTAATAAACGGCGGTGCGCATTTCCTGTCACCGATGTGGGGCAGTTACGTGGGTGACCGCATGGTGCACCCGAATAATTTCAAGGCCTACGATGTGATGGAAGGTTCGGCCTATGAGTACCAGTTCGTCTGGTGGCTGCGCGCAATGCAAGCGTGGCCGGTCGGCAGCCTGTTTTATCCGTTTGGCAATGCTTTGGTGAAAAGCAATGATGGCTGGACCCCGGCAGCAGAAACACATCTGACAAGCGGTTATGGAGAGTTGCACCTGACCGGTGAAGCTGAGCACATTGGTCTGGTTTCACCGCAGTGGGAAATGCGCTATCTGACGGCGCCGACTGAACTTGTCGTAACCGGGAGCTGGCCGCAGCAAACCAAAGCATCAGCCGTGTTATTACTGGAGAATGGCGAAAAGTTGTCCTGCTTACTCCAGTCAATCGGGCAAAACAGGGCACGTTGCCTTTTCCCCGCGTTTCAAAAACGGCAGATGTCGCGCTTGACGCTGCAGTGGCAGCTGCCTGCTGCGCAGCAAAAAGCGGGTGTCAAGATAAGTGACGTAGCCCTTAAGCTTGTTGATCATCGTTGATTTAATTTGTACAAACTTGCAATATCCTCGAATCAACGCCCTCTTTAGGATGCCATTTTTTCTAAGAATTGAGATTTTTTTCCGGTTTTTGAACCGTTATGTAGGGCTCTTCTACAGCCAAATCCAGAATGCTATACGGCTGTAAGGCCGCATCATACTCAACTACTTCGCTGGTTCTGATTGCTGCGCGGATTAAAATGTACCCATAGCTTCGCAATTCTTTTTCAAAATCAGCCAGGCGAATAGGATTAAGTTCTTTATAAAAACGCCAATAATCTTCATTTGTGACATTAAAACCTGAACGATCCATTATCGTAGGTTTTGTGGTCATTACCATTTCTTTCAAATCAGCTTCTGGGATGCGCAGATGCAAATGTGGTGTTGGATCGAATTCGCCCAAGTGGCTTCCTATCGCCGAATAGTACAAGCCGGGGGCGACGAAAAATAATCCGCCCGGTTTCAATACCCGATAAACTTCGTCCAATGTTTTTCGATATCCCCCTGCAATATGTTCAAGCGAGCCCCAAGAGATCACAACGTCAAAGCTTTCATCGGCATAGGGGATTTCCTCACAGCTTTGCTGTAAAAAAGTAAAGTTGTCAGGCATTTTTTGTAAAGGCAATCCATTTTCCCGAGCGACTCTAGGTAATTCTTTTATGTAATCCACAATATCCAAGGCGACGAGTTCTTGCGGCTGATAGCGCAGAACGATGCTCAAGTCTGTAATTCCTTCGCCCGCACCGATATCCAAAATTCTGCCATGCAGCTTTTCAGAATTAGCGAGACAAAGCTCTCCAATGACTTTTGCGGCATGACAAAAATGACGATGAAACCAATTAGTCATACCTTGACGCCATGACAGCTGATTTAAAAGAGTGTCCGTTTCCGGGTTAATACTCCACGTACCCAACAAAATCTGCTGTGCGGACTCAATCCCGTGGATGGAAAATAATTGTAATGAATCCGGTGCACGAACCTGGCTTACAGTTCCCCATGAAATTCCAAGTTCATAATTGCCCGGAGGAAGTGATACTGGCCATTCAAAGTTGAAGCAGAACTCGCCGCGTGGCAGCCAAGGCAGAAATATTCCACCTTGATGCGTATCAGAAGCCACCAAATAGGTGTCAGCTCCCTCATGACGAATGAACAAGCGCATTACAGGATCAAAAACACAGATGTCCCGAACCTGAAGGCTCATCTGAACTTTTATGATCTGCCCTTCTTGATAAATGTTAGCGATAGGCTGGACATTTAATTCTGCAGGATCAATATTGTTTGGTTGATTCATTTGGACTCTTCGATAAGTTTAATTAAATTAAAAGGTCTGATATTCGTTTCATTGAAACTTGGATGACCACTTTATTTTCAAAACTACGGGATTTTGAAGGCTAATTCCTGGCCGTATTTTTGGCAAGAAACGCGCGAATTTTTTATAGCAACGAACCCATGGCCGGCAGAGATGAATGCTATTTGCCATATGTTCTTAGTGTAAGAACAGGTATTATTTTTGGGGCGCTCAGATAAATCAAAGATAGCTGTGGAGTCTGACGGGACAGCTTTCTTGCTATACTGTGTCCTTGTTTTTGGCATTGGGCATTGCGTTGATGTCTGCTCTGGTCATGGCTGAGGCGCGTCTCATTTTAGCTTGCAAAAGACTGTTTCACTTTCCGTTCCCTTGTTCGCGCTCGCCGCAAATTATATACGCAATCACTGCTATCCGGAGATTTGAGTATCCATACTCAATAACTCGCACTTTTTCCTTTGCAGATAAATAGCGAAGGCAGTTGATTGAGGTGCTGAATTTTTTTGAGAAAGCAGTGAGATGCTGCACTTTGAATTCAGGATTCGCGTCAGATTAAGGCATCAAAAATGCAAAATGAAAATCAGCCAATTCCTATCGGCGCCTCTATTCACCCAGAGGTTCTTTATCAGTTGGGATTGAAGACTTTTAGTTCGAAAAATTTCGAACAAGCAGCATGTTATTTTAACAAGGCAATACAGGCTGACTCAAAGCAGCCACATTATTGGCTTGCTTTGGGTTTGGTCTCGCAGGCGCAAGGGAAGTTTGACGAAGCAGCAGGATATTTTTGTAAAGCACTTGAACTGAATCCAAATTTTGCACGAGCATATAATCAGTTGGGCACGCTATATCAAATAAAGGGGAGTCTTGATGAAGCTGCAGCTAATTTTAGCCTAGCGTTAAAATTTCTTCCCGACTTTCCCCAGGCTTGGAATAACTTGGGAAGCGTACTTAATTTACAGGGAAAAATTGACGAGGCAACGGTTGCCTTTCTCGAAGCAGTAAGGTTAAAACCAGATTACATACTCGCTTACAACAATTTGGGCAGCGCATATCAAGCACAAGCAAGAATGGAAGAGGCTGAGAGCTGTTACCGCAAATCCATTGAACTTCAGCCGGATAATATTTATGCCCATTTTGGCTTGGGCCATGCCCTTCTTGTGCAGTTGAAGATGGAAGAGGCCGAGAAAGTGTTACGCCGAGCGCTCTTTCTCGATCCAGATAATATTCAAGTGCTAAACAACTTGGCTTATTCTTTAAAAGAACAGAGCAAAAATATCGAAGCGGCATCCGTTTATCAGCATGCCTTGTCATTAAAGCCAAATGGCTTGAAGGCATTCATCGGCGCTCATCTGATGTTGCCCGCGATTTATTCCAATGCCGCAGAATTGTCCGCAGTACGCAAACGTTACACTGAGGGTCTGAAGACTTTACGAGATAACACCGAAAACTTCCTTGAAATAGAATCAAAAGAATTATTGTCGGGATTGAGCTGGACAAATTTTTATCTGGCTTATCAAGGTCAAGATGACAAATCTTTGCAAGTGGAATATGCACATTTTGTGGCGGATATTCTTCAGGTTGCAACGCCAGATTTAATGCAGCCCATAAAGCAGGATCCTGCAGCCAGCCAACGACGTTTGCGCATTGGCTTCTTGTCGAGTTTTATGCGCGATTGCACCGTAGGGTCTTATTTTAAAAGCTGGGTTACTTCTCTTGACCGGGGGATGTTCGAAATTTATTGCTATTACATTGGGCATATGCAGGATCAAGTAACTGAAGAATTTACCGATGCTTCTGACAGCTATAAACATCTTGTTGGCGACGTTGATTATATTGGCAGACAGGTCAAGAAAGACCAGCTGGATATCTTGATTTATCCGGAAATTGGAATGGACCCGGGGGCATTTGTATTAGCGGCCATGCGCTTGGCACCAATGCAATGTGCTGCCTGGGGACATCCGGTAACCACCGGACATGCCAATATGGATTATTACTTTTCCAGTGCATTAATGGAGCCAGAAAACGCGCAGGCTCACTATAGTGAACAATTAATATTGCTGGAGGGAATCGGAACGTGCTATTTAAAACCGGCACTTCCTTCTCCAGCCGAGCGCTCAGACTTTTCATTGCCAGAAAATCGTATTCTTTATCTTTGCCCGCAATCGTTATATAAAATTCATCCCGATAACGATAGGCTGATGCTGGAAATTTTGGCATGGAATAAAAAAGCTGTGCTGGTCTTTTTTCAAGCCACAGACATTTCAATTACCCGTGCTTTTATGAAGCGGCTTGAAAGTGCATTGGATGAAAGCGGGATGGAGAAAAGCGGTCAAATTAAAATCTTGCCGCGCATGGGCCATGAAAATTATTTGCGGGTCAATATGCTGTGCGACGTAATGCTCGATACCCTGCATTGGTCCGGCGGCAATACAACTCTGGATGCGCTAGCCTGCGGTTTACCCGTGGTAACGATGCCAGGGCAATTTATGCGCGGGCGGCAAAGCTACGGCATGTTGAAGTGTATGGGCTTGAATGAGCTGATCGCACACGATCACAAAGATTATATAGAGATAGCAACCAGACTCGGTGCAGACCGGGCTTGGCATCAGCAAGTTGTGCAACAAATAACCACAAGGAGCGACGTCATCTTTGCGGTGGAGGCGCCATTGCGTCAGATGGAGCAGTTTTTTGCCGTGGCATTAAATGCTCGACCATTAAGCCCACCTTCTGATAACAATTGTAATTAATCAACCATGAATAATCCCGACCAATTGTTTCAACAGGCAGTGCAGTATCATCAAGCAGGACGGCTAGTGGACGCCATGATGGCCTACCGGCAAGTTCTGGCGCTGCAGCCCAGGCACCCACAATGTCACTACAATTTGGCACTGGCGCTGCAATACCTGAATCAAACCGATGCGGCAATTGCCAGCTACCAGCGCGCCATCGAAATCAATCCCGGCTTTGCCGAAGCACACAACAATCTGGGCAATATCTATCAAAACCTGGAGCGTCTGGAGGATGCTCGGCAATCCTACAGCCGTGCCTTGGCAAGCAATTCCAGACTGCCACAGGCGCAATTCAATTTAGGCCTGATACTTAAAAAACAGAAACGGTTCAGTTTGGCGGTGGAGCACTTCCAGGCGGCGCTAAAAATTGCGCCGGACTATGAGGAAGCTTATGACAATCTCTGTTCGCTGCTGAAATTTCTCGACCGCACCGAGGAATGGCTGGATGCATTCAAGAAATATGAGCGCCTGGATAAAAAAACTGACTGGTTTTTTGTTGCCGGACTTTCCGCTTGTCGCTACCTGGGCGATTTCACCCGCGAACAAAACTACCTGCAAGCCTTGTCGGCACATCCACTCAAAGATGGCGACATCGGGGTGCTGGATAATATTTTAAGTGTGGCGCAGTACTTCGATCTGCCGCAAGCGCAGCTACTGCGTCTGTATCATGCCTACAATGAGGCAGTTAAACGCCAACATTTCTCCGAATTCCCGCTGGTTTCTCCCTACCGGACGCAGCGCACAAAATTGCGCATTGGCTATTTGTCGGCGGATTTTCGCGTACATGTGATGGGCAAACTTATGGTCGAAGTGCTGGCGCGCCATGATCGCAGCCAGTTTGAATTGCATCTGTATTCCCTGGCGAGCCAGGAAGATGCACTCACCAAGCAGTTTGTCACGATCAGTGATAAATTCGTTGATCTGCACACGCTGTCCGCGCGGCAAGCCGCCAAGATGATCGCCGAAGACGACCTCGACATATTGATCGACCTGTGCAACCACACTTCCTATTCCAATGCATTGATCCTCGCCTACAAACCGGCACGGGTGCTGATCACCCATCTTGGCTCTCACGGTGGCATAGGCCTGGATACGGTTGACTACAAGCTGACCGATCATTATGCCGACGTGCCGGAAAATGCGGCATATTTGATCGAAAAGCTGTTACCGATGGAAGGCTGTCTATTCCCCTTTCACCATGTTGAACCTGCTTCGGATATCCATTTAAGCCGGGCCGAGTTAGGCATTGCCGAAAATGCAGTGGTATTAGGCGTTTTCGCTAACATAATGAAATTCAGCCCGCGTAGTCTGCAAACCTGGGCTGCCATCATGACGAGAGTCGAACATGCCGTGCTGGCATTTTCACCGCTGAAAGAAAACGAAAAAGCCAGCTATTTACGTCAAATTGCAGCGGCCGGAATTGATCCGGTGCGAGTGAAGTTCATCCCTGCGGCAAAGGACGAGCAGTTTAACCGCGCACGTTATGCACTGCTCGATATAGCGCTCGACACTTTCCCCTACAGCGGTGGTGATACGACTCTGGCAGCGCTGGATATGGGGGTGCCGGTGATCACATTGTGCGGCCAGCGCCATAGTGAGCGCACCTCCTACAGTATTCTGATGAACCTCGGCGTGCCTGAAACAATTGCCCACAACGAAGCCGAATATATCGATCTCGCTTGCCGTCTGGCGAGCGATGCTGGCTGGCGCAGCATGGTGGTGGAACAGATCCGGCGTGGTCTTGTTGATTCGCCGCTGGTTGACATGGAAGCTTATACCCGGCATCTGGAAGATGCTTATCGCCATGCTATCGCCCAATGCCCCCTAAAAGATTCAGTCGTAAACGACGATAATAAAGCGCTGTTCCAGAAAGCAGTGCGGCAACACCAGGCCAACAACTTGATGGAAGCCGCAGACCATTACCGGCAGGTACTATTGCATGAGCCCGACCATGCCGCCGCCCTCTATTTATATGGCGTACTACTGGAACAAACCGGTCAGGAAGATGATGCCGTCGTGCAACTTCAACGTGCAATTGCGATTAGCCCGAGCTATCTTGATGCGCACCTGGCACTTGGCAACCTTTATTTGAAGCAGGGACAGATGGCGGATTCGGTCGCCGGTTTTAACAAGGCGCTGCAAATCAAGCCTAGTCATTTTGCAGCGCTGAACGGGCTAGGCCGCGCCCTGACCGGGGCTGGCCATCTGCCGCAAGCCGTCACCACCTTGCAGCAGGCAATCCAAAGTCAGCCGCAGGAACCGTCCGCGTATTTCAATCTTGGCGTGGTATATCAAAAGCAAGGTATGCCAGACGCGGCAATGGCCACCTATCATCGTGCCCTGGCGCTGGAGCCAAGCAACACCGAGGCCTTATTCAACCTGGGCGTACTGTTCCAGCAGCAAGGCAAGGCCGAACGCGCTGCTGCCTGCTACCAAAAGATCCTGGGTATTCAACCGGATCATGCGCCGGCCTATTACCATCTGGGCGATGTGTTGTTCGATGCCGGCAAAATCAATCCGTGGCTGGAAAATTTTAAACAGTTCCGGCGCCACGCGCCGCCCTCCGTCATGCTCGCGGTGTATGGCCTGCAAGCTTGCCAGTATCTGGGTGAAGTCGAACAGCAACAAGCGTATCTGGACGACTTGCTAAGCGATAAATATGCGTTCCTCAATGACGCCGATGCACTCGACCGGCTGGAGGAAATACTGTATCTGCTATTGTTTTTTGACTTTCCTCCAGAGCGTCTGTTTGCCCTGTACCAGCGCTACAACCAATTGAGCAAGCAGACGAACTCCCCCCAATTGTCGCTGCCCACCCGCGCTGGCGGCATGATCCGGCTGGGCTATTTGTCCGCTGATTTGCGCGATCACGTGATGGGAAAAATGATATATCAGGCCATTTCTCGCCATGATACCGGGCAATTCGAGGTGTACTGCTATTCGCTGTCATCGCAGGAAGATGCGTGGACCGAGCGCTTCCGTGCCTGCAGCCATCGATTTGTCGGCATCGCAAATCTCGACGCGCTCAGTGCGGCCAATCGCATTACCGAGGACAACCTGGATATTCTGGTGGATCTGTCCACCCACACCAAGGGCAGCCTGCCAGCGATTCTGGCGTACAAACCAGCGCGCCTGCAGATCACCCACATTGCCAGCGCCGGGGCGGTGGGGCTGGATAGCATCGATTTCAAGCTAACCGATCAATACGCCGACACTACAGAAAATCAGGCGTATCTGCTGGAGCGCCTGTTGCCGATGCAGGGCTGTGTATTTCCTTATCGCCACATCGCGCCAGCCAGCCAGCACAACTATCAGCGCACAAAACTCGGCATAAAAAAGAACGCTATAGTGCTGGGGGCTTTTGTCACTTTGATTAAGCTGAGTCCGCGCTGTCTCGCATTGTGGCGCCGGGTGCTGGAAGCACTGCCGAGCGCGGTACTCGCGTTCTCGCCGCACAACATTGAAGCTAAAGCTGGCTACCTGCAACGACTCAAGGCCGCTGGCATAGCGGCAACCCGCGTCGTTTTCATCCCGGCCGGCAAGGATGAAGCCCACAACCAGGCGCGCTATACCATGGTTGACATGGTGCTGGATACACTGCCGTTTGGCGGAGTCAATGGTACGCTGGAAGCGCTCGATATGGGCGTGCCGGTGGTCACGCTGCGCGGGGAACGGCACGGCGAACGCACCGGCTTCAGCATTCTGACGAATCTTGGAGTAACGGCAACGATTGCCTGCAACGAACAGGAATATATCGACATCGTCAAACGCCTCGCTAACGATCAAACGTTCTACGCCAGTGTTACGGATGCTATCCGGCGCGGTTTGGCCGACTCGCCGCTAGTCAACATGGATGATCATGTGCGTCATCTGGAAGAAGCCTATCGACAAGCGTTGCTGCAGAAAGGCATCGTAACATCGCGATGAGTATCCCCTGTAGCCATGACTGATAGCCCCGATTTACTTAATCAGGCCGAGGCGCCGCAGCAGGCAGCCGCACTGGCCAGGCAAAGCGGAAATTTACAGCGGGCGTTGGCGTATCTTGATCAAGCCATCGCTCTCAGCCCGCAAGAGTCGCGCAATCATTTTCTGCGCGGACTCACGCTGGAAGATCTGCACCGGCCAGATGAGGCCGTCGCTAGCCTGCAAAATGCAATTCGCGTGAAGCCAGACTATGCCGAGGCCTACAACAATATCGGCATTATTCTGCATGACCAAAAACGCTTCGCGCAAGCCGCTGCAAATTTCCGCGATGCAATCCATCACAAGCCGGATTATCCCGGAGCTTATAACAACCTGGGCACCTCGCTTCGTGCGCTGGGTGATTTCGCTGGCGCTCAGCAGCAGTTTGCGCAGGCTGTTCTGCTGAAACCGGATTACGCGCTGGCCCATTACAACCTGGGCATCACTCACCTGGATTTAGGACAACTCAATTCGGCGGAAACCAGCTTCAACCATGCGCTTCGCTTGAAGCCGGATCACGTCCAGGCTTACAACTATCTCGGTTCTGTTCAGCACCAACTGGGCAAGCTCGATGAAGCGGAAGCCAGCTTCACCCATGCCGCGCAAATGAAGCCGGGCAAGAATGGCGCGGAACTCAACAAACTTGCCCGCGTGTTCTGGGAGCAAGGCCGCATCGAACACACACTTGCGGCCTATCGGCAAGCGCAAACGCTGAATCCGCATGAACTGAAATCAGCACTCGGTGCCTTGCTGTCATTGCCTGCCGTATACCGCAATCAGAATGATTTGCTGGAAGCACGACAGCGATTCGCTGATGGCCTGAAAATCCTGCACGCAAATATTCCAGACTTTATTTCTCACAACCAGCCCGAGCAACTATTGGATGAACTGCGCTGGAGCAATTTTTACTTGGCCTACCAAGGTCTTGACGACAAGCAGCTGCAAATAGACTATGCGCATTTTGTTGCTGCCATGCTGGAGAAAATCGCGCCGCAATTCATGCAGCTGCGCGCGAAAAAAGACGCAGCGGGGCGCCGCTTGCGCATCGGTTATCTGTCCAGTTTTTTCAGAAATTGCACGGTTGGTATGTATTTCCGCAGCTGGATCATGCAGCTCGATCGCGAGCAATTTGAAATTTTTGTCTACCATACCCGCCAGGAAACAGATTCTGTTACCCAGGAAATTGTCGACGCTTGCGACCACTTTCGCCACCTTGTCGCGGGCCCTGTATCGCCGGGCAGTATCGCCGCATCTGTGCTGACGGATGACCTGGATGTACTGGTTTACCCGGAGCTCGGCATGGATAACAGCAGTTTCCTGCTGGCTGCCATGCGACTGGCGCCGGTGCAATGTGCTGGCTGGGGACACCCTGTGACCAGCGGCCACGCAAATATCGACTATTATTTTTCAAGCGCCGCAATGGAGCCCGATAACGCCGAGCTCCATTATTCAGAAAAATTGATATTGCTCGAGGGCCTAGGCACTTATTACAGCAAGCCTGTGCTACCCACGCCAGCGCGTCGCGCCGACTTTGCGTTACCGGGAGATAAGACGCTGTATCTGTGCCCGCAATCATTATTCAAGATCCATCCGGACAACGATGCACTGCTGGCTAACATTCTTGAGCGCGACCCGGATGGAGTCATCGTGCTGTTTGCCGGCCGCCACCCCAACATCACCAACGCCTTTTTTGCCCGGCTGGCGCAGACCCTGCGCGCGTGCGGCCTGGAGCCGCAAGGGCGGGGCATTATTCTGCCGTCAATGGCGCACGATGATTACCTACGCGTCAATATGCTGAGTGATGTGATGCTCGATACCCTGCATTGGTCAGGCGGCAACACAACTCTGGATGCGCTTGCTTGCGGCTTGCCAGTGGTAACTTTGCCGGGAGAATTCATGCGCGGTCGGCAAAGCTACGGAATGCTGAAATGCATGGGGCTGGATGAACTGATAGCCAAAGACCAGGATGACTATATCGAGATAGCCATCAAGATCGGCACAGACAATGCATGGCGCCAGCAAGTTGTTCAGCGCATCATTACCGGCAGCAATAGAATCTTCGAGATGGATACGTCATTACGTCAAATAGAATCGTTTTATCATTCTGAATTCAACGTGCAATGTGGCGACTAGTAGCCACATCTCGATTGAAACGGAGCCAGCTAACATGATTTCGATTATCATTTGCAGCATCAATCCGGAAAAATTCGAGTTCGTCTCGAAAAACTACAAGGAGCTGCTGGGGGACGCGCCGTTTGAGATCATCGGCATCCACGACGCGCAGTCACTGTGCGAAGGCTATAACCGCGGCATCACCCAAAGCCGGGGCGACATCCTGATTTTTTGCCATGATGACATCGAGATAATCTCGCCCGATTTTTATCCTCGTTTGCGCCAATATCTGCAAGTCTACGATGTGGTCGGCTGCGCCGGCACAAGTCATTTAGTCGCCAGCAACTGGGGATTTGCGGGAGACCCCTACTTGCACGGCACTGTTGCCTACCCGGTTACCGGTGATGAATGGCCCGGCAATCGCTTCGACTTGTCGGTGTGGGGCGAGATAAATTCGGTGGTCGTTGAAGGAATTCAAGCTTTGGACGGATTTTTCTTTGCCGTGAATCGGCGGGTGGTCAATGAAATACGTTTCGATGAACAAAATTTCGATGGCTTCCATATCTATGACATCGACTTTACCTTCGCAGCCTATTTGGCCGGATTCAAATTGGCGGTATGCAACGATATTTTAATAGCCCACCAGTCGCGCGGAAATTATTGTGAGAAGTACGCAGTATTTAGTGCCAGGTTTATGGAAAAGTATCAAGGCCGCCTGCCAGTTCAAGAATGCAATAACCGCCAAGTGGCATTAGCGAAGAACCTTGATCGTGCACAAATGCTACGCATCGGTGGTAGTTTTCGGGTAGCTCGAAGCTGAATTCAATAAACTATAAAGGGTAGCGCCCCCTGTTTCCATTTTTCAATTCCGGTACAGGTAATGGCACCTGACTGTCAGGCAGGTAAAATGATTTACCCTGATTTTAGGGCCGCCGATTCTGACACCTGGCGCAACACCAAACACCGTCAAGGTGCATGGGTAACCCCACTTTTTGATGCATACATACTTGTTCTAAGGGTGCATGAAGCGTACTATTACCACATGAAAAAACTACTCTCCCACATGAAAAAACTACTCATAACTTTGACCGTCTTGTTGTTAACTTTGAATATAGCGTCGGCGGATCCGCTGGAAAAGGCTGCGGTGCCAAGCGCCGCACCGGTAAAATTACCTCCTGGTTACATCGTCCATGGCAAACTCACTTGGGCACCCATTACAGCAACCGCTGTTACCTTGGCTGAGGCTAAGAATATCTGCTCATCATCCACGGCTCTGGGATACAAATGGCGTCTGCCAACCAAAGACGAGCTGGTCGCACTCACTCGATATGATGGAAGTACGCTAGGTATTCGTCATGAGAACATTTACCGCACTAATGTTTCAGCACTACGTGCCCAGGGTTGGACACTGTACGACGTTTGGTCATCCACGCCCGGCACTGTTTTTGGCCTCCAGTTTATCGTTAACCTGGAGGGCGGCATCGTTAACTACGGTGACGAAAACGGTTTAAGCCACGTGTCTTGTGTTAACTAACTAGCTTGGTAGGTTTGGGCAGAATGAAATGAAGCCCAACATCTCACCGCTCACCATAACCATCTACTCCATCACCTGTTTTCTCGCCCCACATCCGATGCTGCCAGATGCCGCGCTCACGCTTGGCTTGGCGGCTGGCACGAATGTGCTGGCTTTTTTGCCAGCCGCCACGAGAATCCGGCCTCGGTAAGCGACCAGCGCAGAAGATAGTCAGCTGTATCGGCTTCGTCGGTAACACATCTGCTCACCCACTCCTGGTAATGTCGGGCTTCATTTTATTCAGCTCAATCTACCGACCTGAAAGTGCGCCGCAAAGATTTTTAATTCTTGCAGATTAGTCGGTGGCGCGTGCACAGCGGGTCAATTTAGCGCAAAAAAAACCGGGTACCCAATGAACTAATATCAATAATAATAGCAAGCTATCCATATCATACGAGAGCCAATGCCGCATTTAGCTCACAGAATCAGTTGACAGGTTCAATACCAAAAAACTCATATCACGGGTGATATGAAACAGGCTTTAAATCCGATTTCCAACCTTCACAGGAAATCAAATAGGCATGTAGCGCTCTTATGATATAGATAGTTCGCTATGCATTTGATGCAGGACACGATGATGGCCTTTGCCCAGCAAAGCGAGCGAATCTAGGCCTGTCGCGCCACCGACATTAAGCGCTCCACCTGCTCCAGCCCCAGCCGTTTTCCGGCGGGTGCCATGGCGCTGTAGATGGCCGCCTGCGCTGCGCTCATTTGCCCGACCGCGCGGGCGAGGTCTGCCATGCGAATGCCCTGGCGGGCCAGAAAGGCGGCATAGGTGTGGCGCAGCGCGTCAGGCGTGACTTCAGCGGGCTGGTCGACGCCCGCGTCATGGGCCGCGTAAAGCAGTTCTGTCGTCAGGTCATTGAGCGCAACCGGTTTAGCATTCGCATCGCCGAGCAACGGTTGGGCGTCGCCTGCCGGGGTGGTTTTGAAAGTGTTGACGATCACCTCATGCAAGGTGCCGTCCAGCGGAATGTCGCGCGCTGCAGTTCGCGAATCGTCGCCTTCATGGCTGCTTGCGACGTGCAGTGTCCGCGCGGCCGTATTGACATCACTGCCGCGCAGCGTGATCGCCTCTTCCGGACTGACTCCCCTGAGCAGCAGGTGGGCAAACAGCAACACTGTGGGCGAGGCATTGGTCAGGATGCCTGCCAGCTCTTCTTGCAGCAGCTCGCGCGGTTGGATCACGGGCGGCAGCATCGTCGCGCGCCCGTCGTATTCCACCGCAAGCGGCATTCGGTGCGCTAGGGCAGCCACATTGTCCTGCCCCGAGTCATATCCCAAGCCGTAGTTCGGATTGCCCGGGTAAGGTGATGGCTGAGACACGATCCAAGTGGGCGGCGCGTCAACCCGGTTGAACAGTTCAACCACCCACATCGCCAGCAGCGCCAGCAAAAATGCACCGCCCAGCACGATGGCCGCATCGCGCGTGTACTGCGGCTGCCACGGCTCGCGCGGTGCAAAAGCAGGCTCCACCACCCGCACCGATGGCCTGCGCGCGGCCTCACCCGCCTCCTGGCGCGCCTTGCGCTGGGTCGCGTCGCGCAGCAGCGACTCCAGCGGCGCAAGTTCGTCGCGCATGGTGCGAAATTCATTGAAGCGCGCGGCAAACTGCTGCAGCGCACCACGGTTGCCTGAGGCCTGCTGCGCCATGCGGGCAACGGTATCGCGCGCCGCGTTGACCCCGTCACGCGCGTCAGCCAACGCCGAGCTCTGGTCTGACTGCGCCACCTGCCCACTGCTTTGCCGCTGGTTGACAATCTGACGCTCTAGCTCGGCCAGGCGATTCTTGACCGCGCGTGCGCGTGGGTCCATTGCCATGTATGCAGGCGTGTAGCCACGGCTCAGCTCGCTGAGTTCTTCGCGGGCTTGGGATGCGCGCTGCTCCAGATTGTCCAGCGTGGCGTTGGGTCGCACCGGCGCTGCAATGGGCCTGCCAACGGCTGCAGATTCGGTCATCGCGCGCAGTTTGCCTTCGGCAATCGCCAATGTTTCCTGGGCTTTGTTGAGCGCTTCGGTTTGGCCTTTGATGCGGCCCAAGACTTCGTTTTCTTCGCGCTCGAAGGAGACGATGTTATGGCGCAGGCGAAAGTCTTCCATCTGGCGGCGCTGGGTTTGAACCTTTTGGGTAAGTTTGGCGACTTCGTCACTGATCTGAATCAACGAGCTGCCTGAGGTTTTTGCATAGGCATCGTTCAGCTGGCCGGTGTAGGCAACGACCAATTCATTGACCAGCGTGGCGGCAAGTGCAGCATCGGGACCGCGTGATGACAACTCGACCACATCCGTCCCCTCGGCCACCCTGGCCTGCAGCCCCGCCTGCAAGGCGGAGACCGGGTCCGCTCCCAACCGGGAAGCGGTGTCACGCTGTGTGTCGGGCAATTTTTCCAGCACCGCCTTGACCAGCGGGCGGCTGGTCAGCACTTGCAGCTCGTTCAAGAGCGAGCGCGGCACGTTGGCGCCTTGCGTGCCGCCGGTGGACACGGCCGCTTCAACCTGAACCGCACCGGGGTTGATCTGAACCCTCGCGCCGGCCAGATAGATTGCGGGGCGCGAATAGTTGTAAAACAGGCCGATGGTAGCCAGAACCAAAAATGTGCCTGCAAAAACAAGAAGTTTGCGTCTGTTGGCGCGCTGCGTGGGAGAAGAGAACATGGCTAAGACCTTTCTGGCAGCGGCTGTGCAAGGACTTAAATCAGGCCGCCTTTGAAATTGAAGAATACTCAATTCATGGCGGGATGAGCTGGCGTATAGGAAAAATAAACGCGCTTTTTCATACTCACCGAATGTATCGGAAAGCAGTTTGGTCGTCAACCTGACCTGCAAGTCATCCGAAATTCACATAATTTGTGCCTAACCGGTAGCAAAAAATGTTGGCTGTGGGTTCTTTTTTCTGCTTACGCGAAATACGCACAAGGCAGAAGGTCAGCTTAATCATAAAGAGCGTTAAGAAAGATTAGCTGGAATCAGGTGGGGTCGAAAAGATCTTGGGCTTGCGCAGGTACTCTGTGCGGCGCTCGGGAGGGCATGCTGAGACGATTTAGAATTTTAGCTCGATAGGTTGGACCTGCCTGATTGCGTGCTTGATTATTTTGAAAGCAACGTGCTATATCATTCAATGACTCAATCGTTTAACTATATTTTTACTTTCAGGCTTACAAAAAGCTATTACCATACCTATCTATTCCACTATTCTTTAACCGACTTTGCGTTAACCTACTAGGCTCCAACCTATAGCTAAGGGAATCCTCATGTTGAATCAAATAAACACTAGAAACTTAATATTTACCTTATTAACGACGGTCACATTATTAACTTCAGCATGCGGCACGAATCCCGTTACTAAAAAAAAGGAATTTCAAATTGTGTCTGAATCTCAAGAAATATCAATTGGTACACAAAATTATGGTCCTGCTCGCCAATCACAAGGTGGCGATTACATTATCGACCCTGAACTCACCGCTTATGTGCAAAGTGTAGGCGATAAGCTTGCCGCGGCTTCTGATCGTAAACTACCTTATGAATACACGGTGCTAAATGAGTCCATACCCAATGCCTGGGCGATGCCTGGTGGAAAAATCGCTTTTAATCGTGGACTGCTTTACGAACTCAATAGCGAGGCTGAACTTGCCGCGGTCATGGGGCATGAAATGGTCCACGCCGCCGCAAGACATGGAGCAAAAAACATGGAGCGCGGGATACTCATGCAAGGAGCAATGATTGCAGTTGGTATAGGCGCGCAAAACACTGATTATGCAAACCTGATTGTTGGCGGCGCTCAACTAGGCGCACAACTTGCCACGAGTAAATATGGGCGCGATGCAGAAAGAGAAGCGGATCTATATGGTATGCAATATATGAAAAAAGCGGGTTACGACCCAACAGCTGCCGTGACCTTGCAAGAGACTTTCGTCAAGTTAAGTGCTGGACGTCAAAGTAATTTTATTGAGGGTTTATTTGCCAGCCATCCACCATCACCTGAGCGTGTGGCTGCCAACAAAATCACATTGGCAACAGTCGGTGCTGGCGGGGAATGGGGTAAAGAGGTTTATGCGCAAAAAGTAGGCAAATTGAAATCTACTCAGGCAGCCTATAAAGCTTATGACGAAGGCGTAAAAGCACTAGCGGCTAAAGATACAGCGAAAGCCACCACATTAGCAAAACAAGCCATTGCCGCCGAACCACGTGAAGCACGTTTTCAAGAGCTATTGGGTGACATTGCTTTAACTCAGAACAAACCAGAAGAGGCTTTATCGTTTTATGATAAAGCCATCAAAATGCAACCTGATTACTTTAAACCGCACATTCAAAGTGGCATTGCGCTATTCAATTTAGGGAAAAAAGCCGAAGCTGATCCTTTTCTTAAGCGTGCCAATGAATTACTACCTACTGCACCTGGTCATGCGTTGTTAGGCCAAATCGCTGAAGAGCGCGGTCAAACAGATGAAGCACTGCAACATTATCAAATTGCCTCGGCTTCTAATTCAGATATTGGCAAAGAAGCAACAGCACGTGCCGTACACTTAGATTTACCAAGCAACCCTGCGAAGTATATTCAGGCAGGTGTGCAGGCGGATAATACGGGTAATTTATATGCTGTCGTGCAAAATAGCACCTCTATTCCAGTAGGTCGAGTTCAAGTGCGTGTAGTGAAATATGATGCGAAAACAGGACGAGCTGTGTCACAAAGCGCCCCTTTAATAATTAAAGGCGGTGTAGCTCCTGGTAAGCGTAATCAAGTGGCAGTCGGCACTAAAATAGCCACTGCACAAGAAGAGCGGTTATATAAAGTGGTGGTCGAGGCTGCCGAGTTAGCACAGTAGATTTTTATAAGAGAGCAATTCATAAGGTAAATGCCTAAGCTCAAATGCACCAGCTTGCGCATTGCGGCACTAAGCTCGGTTGGGCTAAATGTAATAAAGCCCAACATCTCACTGCGCTGCCAGCCGCCGCGAGAACCCGGCTTTGATGAGCGACCAGCGCAGTAGATAGTGAGCATCGCCCGGTGATAAGCTTTCTACATCGCTTGCAGGTTCGGGCACTTATCAGAATATAAAACGGGTGCGGGCTTTCCAGAAGCCCATGCCAAGCAACAACGAGGCTGCTCAATGCGCCGCTTCCCAATTCTCGCCTTCACCAAGCCCAACTTCAAGCGGCACCTTCAACTCGGCCACGTGGCACATCAGCCCAGGCAGATTTTCTTTTACTAGCGCCAATTCATTCTCCGGCACTTCGAGCACCAGTTCATCATGAACTTGCATGATAAGTCGAGTATGCATCTGTTCGCGCTCTATCCAATTTTGCACTGCGGCCATTGCCAGCTTGATTAAATCTGCTGCGGTGCCCTGCATGGGCGCATTAATGGCGGCACGTTCGGCGGCTTGGCGGCGCATGCCGTTGCCGCCGTTAATTTCCGGCAGCCACAATCTGCGCCCGAATACCGTTTCCACGTAGCCTTGCTGCTTAGCCTGCTGGCGCGTGCGCTGCATGTAGTCGGCCACGCCGGGGTAGCGCATGAAATAGAGATCTATATATTGCTGCGCGGCGCTACGCTCGATATTAAGTTGCGAAGCCAGGCCGAATGCGGACATGCCGTAGATAAGGCCGAAGTTGATGACCTTGGCGTAACGCCGTTGCTCATTGCTCACGGCATCCAGCGGGGTGGAAAAAACTTCCGCCGCAGTGGCGCGATGGATGTCCTCGGCATTCGCGAAAGCCCTGAGCAAGCCCTGGTCACCAGACAGGTGTGCCATGATGCGCAATTCGATTTGCGAATAGTCGGCAGAGACGATGCGGCTACCGGGCGGTGCGATGAACGCTTCACGAATGCGGCGCCCTTCAATTGTGCGCACCGGGATGTTCTGCAAGTTGGGATCGCTGGAAGCCAATCGTCCTGTCACTGCCACAGCCTGCGAGTAGCTGGTATGCACGCGCCCGGTTTTGCGATTAACCATTTGCGGCAGCTTATCGGTGTAAGTGGATTTAAGTTTCGCCATGCCACGATATTCGAGCAGGAGTTTGGGAAGCGGGTAATCCAGCGCCAGTTCCTGCAACACCTCTTCGTCAGTGGAGGGCGTGCCACTGGGAGTTTTTTTCTTGACGGGCAGGCCGAGTTTATCGAACAGGATTTCCTGGATTTGCTTGGGCGAGTTGAGATTAAATTTCTGCCCTGCCGCCGCGTATGCCTGCGCTTCAATGTTAATGAGTTTCTCGCCCAGTTCGCGGCTCTGTCCCGCCAGCTTGACGCTGTCTATCAATACGCCATTGCGCTCCATGATGTATAGCACTTGTCGTGCGGGTAGTTCTATATTGCGGTACACCTCATCCAGCTTGCCTTGCAGCTTGATCTGCGAAATCAGTGCTTGATGCAGTTGCAGAGTAATGTCGGCATTTTCTGCTGCATAGTTTGTAGCGGTTGCCAAGTCCACTTGATCGAAGCAAATTTGTTTGACACCCTTGCCTACTACTTCGGCATAGCTTGTGGTCTTCACGCCGAGATGTCGCAGCGCAAGGCTGTCCAAGTCGTGCGGCTTGTGGCTTTCCAGCACGTAAGATTGCAGCAGTGTGTCCTCGGCGATGCCCGCAAGCTGAATAGCATGGTTGGCAAAGATGTGCTGATCAAATTTGAGATCTTGTCCCAGTTTTTTGTGTTGGGCGCTTTCCAGCCACGGCTTAAGTTTTAATAGCGCATGCTCACGGCTTAGTTGATCCGGTGCCCCGGGGTAGTGGTGTGCCAGTGGCAGGTAGGCTGCGTGATGGGGTTGGATGGCAAATGAGATGCCCACCAGTTGTGCGCTCATCATGTCCAGTGCGGTGGTTTCGGTGTTCATGCTCACCAATTCGGCCTGCAGGATTTTTTCCAGCCAGGTGTCGAGTTGCGTTTCCGTCAGGATCGTTTCGTAATTCACCGGGGCAAGCACAGGCGCTTCTGCTGCAAACATGCTGGCTTGCCGCATCCCATCCTCTTCCCCAACTTGTTTTGCTGAGGACGAAGGCGCGGCAGGAGAAAGTTCGCGTAGCCAACTTTTGAAACCACAACGTTCAAACACGCTGCGAAGTTGCGCGTTGTCCGGTGGTGGTGCCACCAGTTCATCAAAGTGTACGGGCAATTCAACGTCGCACTTTACGGTAATTAGCATGCGGCCTCGCGGCAGCCAGTTCAGCGCGTTGCGCAGGTTGTCCCCCACCACCCCGGAAATTTCGTGTGCATGTGCCATTAAATTATCCAGCGTGCCATATTGCCTTAGCCATTTGACAGCAGTCTTGGGGCCTACCTTGGGCACACCCGGCACGTTATCCACCGTGTCGCCGGTCAGGGTAAGGTAATCGACGATATGTTCCGGCGGCAAACCGAATTTAGCCAGCACGCCCGCTTCGTCCAGCGTTTCATTGCTCATGGTGTTAACCAGTTGCACTTGGCTGTTTACCAGTTGCGTTAGGTCTTTATCGCCGGTGGAGATAATGCAGCGTGCGCCACCTACTGTTGCCTGCTGTGCCAGTGTACCGATCACATCGTCCGCCTCCACTCCGTCAATCATCAGGATATTCCAGCCGGAGGCGGCGATAAGCTGATGCAGCACTGCAATTTGCGCGGCAAGAGCCTCTGGCATGGCAAGGCGATGCGCTTTGTAGTCGGCATATAAGTCATCGCGGAAGGTTTTACCTTTGGCGTCGAAGACGCAGGCGCTATAATCCGCCGGGTAATCGGCGCGCAGGCGGCGCAGCATGTTAAGCACACCGTAGATCGCCCCGGTTGGTTCACCATGCGGGCTGCGCAGGTCAGGCATTGCATGGAATGCGCGATAAAGATAAGACGAGCCATCAACCAGCAGCAATGTTTTCATTTTTTGTAAAAGGGTTCTTCAATCATGAGCAATCAGTCCAAACTGCCTTCTTCGAAATTGCCGGAAGTATGGAATTCAAAAGAGGCATGGCGTGTGTTTGGCATTATGTCAGAATTCGTATCTGCCACTGACCGACTGAATATCATCCAGCCAGCCGTCAGCATTTTCGGTAGCGCACGCACCAAGCCGAATCATCCATATTACAAAAAAACAGAAGAAATTGCGCGGCTGCTATCCGATGCGGGTTTTTCCGTTATTTCGGGCGGAGGGCCCGGCATTATGGAAGCGGCCAACAAGGGCGCATATTATGGCAAGTCACCCAGTGTAGGGCTGAACATCCAATTACCGCACGAGCAGCACAACAATCCCTATCAAAATATCAGCCAGACTTTCCAGCACTTTTTTGTGCGCAAGGTCATGTTCGTTAAATTTGCCAGTGCCTATGTGGTCATGCCTGGCGGCTTCGGTACGCTAGATGAGCTGATGGAAGCGCTCACTCTGGTGCAGACCGGCAAGACACGACGCATCCCCATCATTCTGGTGGGCAGCGAATTTTGGCGCGGCATGCTGGACTGGTTCCGGCAAACACTGATCGCCGAAGGCATGATCAGTCCGCAGGACATGGATTTGGTTCAGTTGATCGATAATGCAGAAGAGGTAGTAAGCGCCATTTTCAGTCATTATGAGACCCGCGGCTTTGAGCTTTCTGAGGCTGAACGTGAAATGCAATTGAACCTGTGATGGGTGCAAGGATGAAGGAATAAATTTAAATAACAGGTCGTTTTAAGAGGCTTTTTCCTTGCGTATCAGCTAGAATGCGGCCATGGAAAATCACCGGGGGAATATGATGCGCCTGATTACCACCTTATTCCTGAGTGGCTTGTTCAGCACAGCCTTCGCCGCACAGCCGCAACTGCCCGGTCTGCAACCGTTGCCACCTCCCCCGCCATTTGATGCCAACGCACAACATACTGATTTGTTACCGTTGCCACTCCAGCCGTCCAACAAATTGCCCGACGATGATCGCACGCAGGACGCTGCTCTGGGTCAGGAAATTACCATCACCAAGCAGCCTGAACAGACCGTGGAAGAGTACCGCGCTGGCGGGAAGCTTTATATGATCAAGATTACCCCGAAAGTTGGACCACCCTATTATTTGGTGGATGACCTTGGCGATGGCAAATTTTCACATTATCAAAATCTGGATCCAGGATTTCGTATGCCACGTTGGATTATCCATAGATTCTGATACGAGTTCCGAAATATGGCAGTTTTTACCCGTGTTACTGAGCCAGAACTAATCTCTTGGCTGGACGATTATTCGCTAGGCCAATTACTGGAATTGCAAGGTGTTGCCTCGGGGATCGAGAACACCAACTACTTTGTCACTACCAGCAATGGCCGCTTCGTGCTGACGCTGTTTGAAAAACTTGCTGCCAGCGAACTGCCGTTCTACCTCAATCTGATGTCTCATTTGGCCCGTCACGGCATTCCTTGCCCCAGCCCAGTGGCCAATCGGCATAACCAATTCTTGAGCGAGCTGAATGGCAAGCCTGCGTGCATTGTCAGTCGTTTGTCAGGCAAGTCGTTGATGAATCCAGAGGTGATCCACTGTGCCGCTATAGGCGGAATGCTGGGCCGATTACACAATGCAGCAAGGAGCTTTGCGGAAACCATGCCCAACGCACATGATGCAGTTTGGCGTACGCGTGCCGCGCAACAGGTAACACCGTTTCTATCACCGCAGGACGCAGCGCTACTGGAAAGCGAAGTTGCATTCCACGGGAAACATACGCTTGCCGCGCTACCGCAAGGCGTGATCCACGCTGACCTATTCCGCGACAATGTACTGTTTGATGGTGCGCGCATCGGCGGCCTGATCGATTTCTACTTCGCCTGTAACGACAGTCTCTTGTACGATGTGGCCATCACCGTGAATGACTGGTGCATGGGCGCAGACAGCATTCTGGACAAGGCGCGCACTCAAGCCCTGTTGCAGGCCTACCATGAGGTGCGGCCAATGCAAAAGGAAGAACATATTGCCTGGCCAATTGCCTTGCGTGCAGCAGCACTGCGTTTCTGGCTATCGCGCCTGTACGATATGCACTTGCCACGCGAAAATGAACTGATACACGCGCACAACCCAGACCAATTTAAATGCATTCTGCAACGGCACATCGCCGCGAACAGCAATGTTATTTGGCTATAGCGAGGCAAAAATGGAGGCACGAAAAGTAAATATTGCCAATGGCTGGCTATGGATAAAGCAGGGGTACTGGTTGTTCAAAAAAAGTCCGGTGTTGTGGGTGGTTCTGGCAGCCATCGGCGCAATCGGGCTAATCGGCATTGCTACCATCCCGGTGATCGGCGACCCGTTAGCCACGCTGCTATTCCCGGTCCTGCTCGCTGGCTATATGCTTGGCTGCCATGCGCTGGAGCATGACGAAGAACTGGAACTATCGCATTTGCTCGCTGGATTCCGCAACAATACTACGCAACTGGTCACATTAGGCGGTATCAGCTTGATTAGCCAAATGCTGATATTAGGCGTGATGACGCTCACCGGCGGCGCTACTCTGGTAAGTGTCCTGATGAGCGGCAAGCCGGTGGACAACCCGGAAATACTAGCACAAGCCGCTGCGGGCGCGGGCATTGCACTGACGTTAGGCATGGCATTGATCAGCGTGTTGCTAATGTCGATGCAGTTTGCTCCGATGCTGATAATCTTTGACAAAATGTCGCCCATTGACGCGCTGAAAACCAGCTTGTTAGCCTGTCTGCGCAACATCCTCCCGCTGTCGTTGTATGGCGCGATGATGTTACTTTTCATGATGATTGCCTCCATGCCAATGATGTTAGGTTGGCTGGTTTTACTGCCAGTGATGATTAGCTCAATGTACGCTATCTATCGTAATTTATTTCCGACTCCAACAGAACTCGCGATGGCTCTTGAGGGCGAAATAATTACGCGCGACCAGTAGCAACGCAGCTATGGATTCGACTTACAGTCAGTTGATCCAACAATCCAGTCCCCCTGGATAAACCGACATGGCCATCAAGAAATCCGACCTTTATTCCTCCCTCTGATGGTGAACGTCCACCTGGGAAGAATGGGCTTTATTAAATAAATAGGCTATAATTTAAATAACATAATTTCTTATTAAAGGCTCGTAGCCCATGCACAGAGACATCACTGGCCGCTATACCTCAAGCCTTGCAGGCGGAGAAATGGTGAATGCCTTTGTGCCCAGCCCATTGCCGCCCGCCCCCCCGCTGGAGTTAAGCGGGGCGCGGCAACGTCTGCTCGAACGCACCACGCTGGCAATTGGTCGGCTCGACAGCGTGAGCACGCTGCTTCCCGACCCGCAACTTTTTCTGTACGCCTATGTGCGCCGCGAAGCCGTGTTGTCCTCGCAGATCGAAGGCACGCAATCTTCGTTGTCCGATCTATTGCTGTTCGAGCTGGACGAAGTACCCGGCGTGCCCTTTGACGACGTGGTCGAGGTATCCAACTACATCGCGGCGCTGGAATACGGCATGGCACGCCTGCGTGCAGATTTCCCGCTCTGCAACCGGCTATTGCGCGAAATGCATATCCACCTCATGGCGCGCGGTCGCGGCAGCGACAAAGCGCCGGGGGACTTTCGCCGCAGCCAGAGCTGGATCGGCGGCACCCGCCCCGGCAATGCCCGCTTCGTGCCGCCCCCGCCGCAGGAAGTGGAACCCTGCATGGCAGCGCTGGAACAATTCATCAACCAGCCAGCCGATACAACCCCCGTGCTGATCAAGGCTGCTTTGGCGCATGTGCAATTTGAAACCATCCACCCCTTTCTCGATGGAAATGGCAGGCTCGGCCGCCTGCTCATCGCGTTGCTGTTGCATCAGGGCGGCCTGCTCACGCAGCCGCTGCTGTACCTGAGTCTGTATTTCAAACAACATCGCCCCCTGTATTACGAGCTGCTCGACCGGGTGCGCACCGATGGCGACTGGGAAGCCTGGGTCGACTTTTTCCTCGAAGGTGTGGCGCAAACCGCGCAAGGCGCCGTGCAAACCGCGCAGCGGCTGATCGAACTGTTCCAACAGGATAGCCAACACATACAAACCACCGGGCGCGGCGCGGCCAATGCCCAACGCGTACTCAACGCCTTGCGCAGCCACCCCGTTGCCACCCTCAAACTGCTGTGTACGGAAACAGGCATGACTTTCCCGACCGTCGGCAAAGTCATGCAAACCCTGACCCAACTCGGCATCGCGCGCGAACTCACCGGCCAGCGCCGCAACCGCATATTTGTGTATGACGGTTATTTGAATATCCTGAATGAAGGCGGTGAAGCGCTATGACGACAGCCTGTGCGCGCTTCCAGCCGTTGCTCAATGACTTCAACCTGGAACAACTTTTCAACGAATTTGGCTAGGATCGTGCCAGCCTCAAACCGCAGGAGATTCCGGCCAACGGCGAGGTGCACACCCTCACCACCATTGCTCAGAAGCGCAGCGTTCCGCTGCTCACCCGATAGCACGAGCAATATCCCGCCCCGCGCTGCTGAAGATCGAGAAAGAAGCCACCAAGCTCGCCCACGAGCATCTGCTGGTGTTCGCCGATGCGGCACAAACCTTACTCACCTGGCTTGTGGGTCGCTCGCGTAACCGGTCAGCCCAACGCCACACGCACACTCACCTGTCACAAGGATGCTCGGCATTTGTTGGAAGATATTTTTGGTGGCGTAATTCCGTGCCATCTGTTAGCTCCTCTGGTGGGTGGTATTAAACGATAGGATTATGCTGGACATTACAGTACATTACCGGACTTCAGCAGCCCAAGTTTCACCTGAGATGAAACAATGGCCGCCGTCGAGCAGATACACATCTGCATCGCCAACAAGACCAATAGACACTGACCATGACCAACCCATTCTTTGATCACCCCATTCTCAACTCTCCTTATGATTGCCCGCCGAGGCATTGGGAGCTTGATGATGATGGGCAACCCACACAGCAGATTCTTGAAACTCGCCGCCCCGCGAAGTTCATCACGCCGATCCCGAAGCCCAAGAAGCGCAAAGGTGCTGCCAAGCAGGCCGGGTTTGTTTTCGAAGATGCAGCAGGGCTGTCAACGAAGGAGCAGCAGTACGACCCCACTTCGATCATCAATGAAGTACGCGGCCAAGTAGATACCTGGCGTTCTCTGCCTAACCCCAATCAATGGCAGGTTACGCCAGAGACAGCCCGCCTGTTGCAACACTGGCGGCATCACAAGTTCAACGGCGTCCGCCCATTCTTCTGCCAGGTGGAGGCGGTGGAAACCGCGATCTGGCTCACCGAGGTTGCACCCCAATCCAAGCATGGGAAAGGCGTTCTCGATCATCTCGCTGCGGCGAACAAGGATGCCAATCCAGAACTGATGCGGCTGGCGCTGAAACTCGCAACCGGCGCAGGCAAGACGACAGTGATGGCCATGCTCATTGCCTGGCAAACCATCAATGCGGTGCGCCGTCCGGCCAGCAAGCATTTCACGCGCGGTTTTCTGATCTGCGCCCCCGGCTTGACCATCAAGGATCGCCTGCGCGTCTTGCAACCCAATGACCCCAACAGTTACTACAAAGACCGCGAGTTGGTGCCGGGCGACATGCTCGACGACGTGAATCGTGCCAAGATCGTCATCACCAACTATCACGCCTTCAAGATGCGCGAACGCATCGAGCTTTCCAAGGGTGGGCGTCAATTGCTTCAGGGCCGCACGGGTGAAGAACCCAAGACGCTCGAAACCGAAGGCCAGATGCTCCAGCGCGTGATGCCCGACTTGATGGGCATGAAGAACATACTCGTCATCAACGATGAAGCGCACCACTGCTATCGCGAAAAGCCAAAAGACGCCGACGAAGAAGTCCTGAAAGGCGACGAAAAGAAAGAAGCCGAGAAAAACAGCGAAGCCGCGCGCCTGTGGATTTCCGGCCTCGAAGCCGTGAATCGCAAACTGGGTGTTGCCCGCGTCATGGATTTATCCGCCACCCCATTCTTCCTCAGTGGTTCCGGCTACGCGGAAGGCACGCTATTCCCGTGGACGATGAGCGACTTCTCGCTGATGGATGCCATCGAGTGCGGCATCGTCAAACTCCCGCGCGTCCCGGTGGCGCAGAACATACCGGGGCAGGAAATGCCGATGTTCCGCGACCTTTGGGAAAACCTCAAGGATGCTCAACCCAGATTGCCAAGAGGGGGTCGCACCGTTGCCGGTGAACTTGATCCGCTTAATCTGCCGACACTATTGCAAACGGCGCTGCAAGCACTGTATGGCCACTACGAGAAGACCTTCAAACTTTGGGATGAAGCGGGCATCAAGGTGCCGCCCTGTTTCATCATCGTCTGCCAGAACACCGCCATCTCCAAGCTGGTTTACGACTTCATTTCCGGCTTCCAGCGAATGCCCAACGAAGACGGCACCACACCGCCGCCCTTCCTCGGTGCCTTGCCACTGTTCCGCAATTACGACGAAACGACCAGCAATCCACTGCCGCGCCCCAACACGCTCCTCATCGACAGCGAGCAGCTCGAAGCCGGCGATGCCCTCGACGACAATTTTCGCGGCATGGCAGCGGACGAAATCGAGCTCTTCCGCCGTGAGATTGTGGAGCGCGCCCGCGATGCCCGTGCCGGCGACAACATTACCGACCAGGAGCTGTTGCGCGAAGTCATGAACACTGTCGGCAAACATGGGCAGCTTGGCGGTTCCATCCGCTGTGTCGTCTAGCAGCCTGTCGGGCTACCCGTTAATTCTGCCAGCCACCTGGTATTGCCGGG
>NZ_CAKMHQ010000021.1 GCF_927312905.1 Candidatus Nitrotoga sp. 1052 | reverse complement strand
TATTGATGCTAGCTATAAGTATTGATTATAATTAAACGATGTTACATTTAACCATTCGTCAGCTTGAAATTTTCGATGCCGTAGCACGGCATTTAAGTCATTCACGTGCGGCCAAGGAATTGTATCTCAGCCAGCCTGCAGTCTCTATGCAAATCAAGCAACTTGAACATAGTGTCGGCTTACCCCTGTTTGACCAGGTGGGCAAGCAAATACATCTGACCGAAGCTGGACAGGAAATGCTGCATTACACTCGCAACATTGCGCAGCAACTTGAGGAAATGGACGCTATGTTCAGCGAGATGAAAGGGCTGGAACATGGCCGTTTGAATATCTCTGCAGTCAGCACTGCCAGCTATTTCATGCCTCAGCTATTGGCAAAATTTATCCAGCAATACCCCAAGATCAGCGTAAGCCTGCATGTTGCCAACCGCGATGCGGTAATAAAATTGCTCGCCGATAATAGCGCCGACCTTGCCATTATGGGTCAGCCACCGGATGGTGCGGATATGCTGTCGCAGCCGTTTATGCAGAACCCGCTGGTCGTCATCGCTGCACTCAACCACCCTTTGACCAAGGTACGCAACATCAAGCCCAAGCAATTGGCACAAGAAACTTTTTTGCTGCGCGAGCAAGGGTCGGGCACTCGCGGTGTGGTGGAACGATATTTCGCCAGCCACCATTTGAAATTGCCGACCCATATGGAAATGGACACTAATGAAGCAATCAAGCAATCGGTGCAAGCAGGCATGGGGTTAGGCATCATCTCCATGCATGGCATCGAACTGGAACTGGAAATCAAGCGTCTGCAAGTACTGAATGTGGATCATTTCCCCATCATGCGTCACTGGCATATCGTACATCGCAAGAGTAAACGTCTTTCCACTGCTGCCCATGCATTCAATCAATTTTTGCTGAATGAAGCAGAGAGCCTGGCATCACCAACACCGAGCATGCGAAGCCGCACCAAGTAAACAAAAATCCTTTGTTGCCTGCCGTCATTATTTTAGGCAGCAGGCGCTCACATGCAGCTATTCGGTGAAGCGTAACTGTTCTGAGATAGAGTGTGACATAGGCAAGGTCATGTATCTGTTTTACGAATGCGCTTCTTTAAAAATTGCATTATATCAAATAGTTACAGTTTTTTTGTTGCTTTTTTTGAATGATTTAGGTTAAAGGATTGTTAAATTTCACGTGCAGAAAAAACAACTTTGGGGAATTCTTGAGGTACATCTAGTATTTTCAAATATTTTTGTGCGACTTGTTCAGGAGTATCCAATGCATTGGTTTCATGTAAATCTATAAATCGATCTACCATAGAGAATGAATGTTTTGAAACAGCTCTAATTTTCGCTTGCATAAGCGTATCTATAACTCCGGGGGCTACTGAAAAAATATGAATATTTGCCTTACCATTTAGCTCCATCTCTTTAGCGGCATGAAGAGATGCGTGGTCAAGGGCTGCCTTTGACGAACCATATAAAGACCAACCATCGGTTACTTTTGATGCAGCGCCTGAAGATACATTTATAATGATTCTCCTTTTTACTCCTTGTGGAATTTTCAAAAAAGCATTCATTAATTGTATTGGGCTTATCAGATTTACGTGCATAAGCAGTAAAATCTCTTCCGCTGTAAAGTCTCCAAGATACTTGATTGGATCAATCACGCCAGCATTATTAATCAGATATAAGGAATCCTGATTGGTGAATGACGCTTCAAATAATTCAATAATGGATGATAGTTGAGACGGATTACTCAAGTCTGCAAACACATGTTTGTAGTGCGTATGAGAGATGGAAGATGTTCGTGAAATTCCATATACAAAAACATCTTCGCGTTGCAACAATGCCTCTGCAATGGCCTTGCCCAAACCAAAAGATGTTCCTGTTATAAAATAATAATGCATTATAAATATTTTCTGATTAGCCACAATATTCAGCCGCGCGAATGAAGCGTTCAGGGCAGGGCGAAGTGACTGACGATGCTCGAAGCAGTCTGACTCTGAGGTATCCCCTCAAAACTCCTTTGCATTTCAATAGATTAAAGCGTACCTTTCACTCTAAAATGGCACACGGAATGTTTGCAAATGAGGAGGAGTCCATATACGGTTATCATATCCCAGTCAAGCGGCGATAGGCCGCGGCCAGTGCATCATCGTCACCGACATTGCCGGGAAAGATTACTACCGGCATCTCGGCATAGCGCGGGTGATCGGACGGACAGCGCACCACTGAGCAGCCCGGCAGAATCTGCCCGAGTACCCGCGAAGCCTTGAGCGCAAGCCCATCGGACAGCACGTCGTTCGAAGTGATGCCGCCTTTGCTGATGAGAAAGCCCAGTGTGGTCGGCAGGCCGCGTACCACGTCCATCAGGAATGCGGAAACTTGTTCGCCGAATGCCAGACGCGCGGCTTGGTCGGCAAAGCCGCGTTCTGCGCGGCTGGTATAGATCACCGGTGTTGTACCGGCAGCGTGGGCAAGCGCGGCTTGATGCAATACTTCCTGCAATAGGGCGGAACGCTCCGTGGCAATGCGGTCCACGTCCGCTTCGATGGCAATGATGCCCGGTTCTTTCAACAGCTTATTCAGTTGCGCCGTGGTCTTCTTGACATGCGAGCCGACGATCACTGCGCCGGGTTTGCCATTGCGCACGTACTGGCGCATGGCGCTGGCAGCCACAGGCTGAGGCGGTAGTTGCGCCAGTGCGGTGAGCAGGCTGGCGGCAGAGCGGAACAGGAAGCGCTTGCCGCTGGCGGCGGCATTTTTCAATTGAGCGGCAAAGTAATTTAGGTCGGCCTGGGTTTCTGCATCCACTACACAACACACGTTGTCGTGCAGTCCCATTAGGCGCGCCGAGACGTCACCGCGAATTTGGGCGAGCAGAAAACGCTCGACCTGATTCGCCTTGATGCGTCCGGCGGTTTTTTCCTCGACATAATCGGGCAGGTAGCTGGTGGAATAGCCGAACACCGAGTCGCGCGCGAATTCGGTCTGGTGTACCGGTGTGGCCACGCCATCGGCCATCAGGTAGTGGATGCTGTCGCGAGTGAAACGCCCGCCTTCAAAGAAGGCCGGAATCAGGAAGTGCGCATCAAAACCTGTAGCGCCGCCCAACTCTTCGCTCATCACGTCGGTTTCCACCGGGTAATGACCGCGCAGCGTGGAGTCGGAGCGGCTGACGAAAATCGGATTGAAATGCAACCCTTGCGCGGCCAGGCTGGTCAAGGCCAGCTTGAGGTTGCGGCACACTTCGCGCGTCACCGTAGCGGCACGCATCGTATTGATGCCACGGGTGTTGGTGAGCACAAAGAAGAGCGGCGAGTCATCCAGTAACGCGGCACGCAACGTGTCCTGATCCCAACGAGTCAGCAGCAGGCAGGAATGTACCGTCTGCGAGCCGGTCGGACCATCGTCGAGCACGATAATCTTGGTTTCAGTCATTCCGATTCTGCCCTTTCTCAATGCTGGCAGGGGTGTTCATTCCAGATTGTCCATTAATCTCTATATCGGTTAAGTCTTCACAATTTGTGAGAGCCTTTTTCGTCGATATCACATCGTGTCAGCTAGATGCGGGGCGCAGAATTCAGGCAAGGCGCATGAAAAGATCAAATGCTTTCACATCCTTGGTCAGCGCGCCGATAAATTCCCTATTGTGGTTCCGCGGAAGCTTCCACTTCAACTCGTAAGGTTTTATTCCAGGCACTGTCATAGCCAATAGTCATTGATGTACTTCTCGCCCTTGTCGCAGAAGAATGTGACGACATGTTCGACCTTGTGCCGCTCGCGTAATTCCCGCGCAGCGATCAAGTGCGCGCCGGATGATGGCCCGACGAAGATGCCGTGCTCACGCGCCAGCCGACGCATCTCCTGCACAGCCTCTGCGGACTCGACGGTAATGACTTCATCCAGCAGGGCACGGTGGCGTTGAATAATACCGGGTACAAACCCGTCAGCGATTCCCTCGATCAGGTGCTTGCCGATCTCGCCGCAGAGTATCGTGCATGACTCACTGGGTTCAAGCGCGACAACCTTGCACGCCGTGTTAACTGCCTTGAACGCCTGGCCTACGCCGATAATTGTGCCTCCGGTACCAACGCCACCGACAACAGCATCAGGGAGCACGCCCGCAGGGAGTTGTGCCAGAATTTCTGGGCCTAACCACTCGCGGTTCTCATCTACATTCCATTCGTTATCGAATTGTTGCGGGGCAAAATAACCGGGAAGACTACCCAGCTTTCTAACTTCGGCCAGCGCATCGGTGACATGAAAATCACCGATGATGCGAACTTCGGCACCATAGGCACGCGAGATAGCGGTGCGTTCACGGCTCAATCCATTGGGCATTAACACCAGCATCTTGTAGCCTTTGACAGCGGCCACCATACTCATCGCGTTACCGGTATTGCCGCTGCTAGCTTCCACGATAGTATCGCCCGGTTTCAGCAGACCTTCACTTTCGGCGCGCTCTATCATGTATTTGGCAATGCGCGCCTTGATGGATCCAGACGGGTTAAGAAATTCCAGCTTGACCCAGATACCGTCAATCTGAATTAGTGGTGTTGAGCCGATAGCATCTAGAATAGTTTGCATTATGGAGTTAACTCAAAAAGTTGGGAATATGGAAGCTCGTCATCCCCGCGCAGGCGGGAATCCAGTTAGTAAAAAAATTTTCGTAACGCAGAACAAAACCAAAATTGATCCTGATAAAATTGTTGGATTCCCGCCGCAGCCAGCCCTCGAATGTTGTTGTCGGGGCCTGAAACGATGGCAGTGTAAGGTTTTATAACATATAAGGAAGCCTCAGGTTTGTAAGCGCAAAATCTCCCGTTCCTGTTTTCGCTTAAGCGGTGTTGATATTCCTTTGCCAAGATTATTGTATATTTACAATGGGTCCGGTTAAAACGTGAATAGATTTAGCTGATTGCCCGCCAGCCGTTCAAAGCGCACATCACAGAAAACCAGTAGGAATCGAAACAAGTATTTGAATGTTAACGAATATAAAAATCAAGCAGCGGGATTAAGATCGCGCCCAAAATGCCGTGCATACCCATGGCCAGACTAGCGTATAAACCGGCTTCCGGGTGAACAGCAAAAGCCCTGGAGGTTCCAATACCATGTGCAGCCACACCCATTGCAAATCCCCGTTGCCACCAGGCTTTCATGCCGAGCAGGTTCAAAATAAAACTACCCAATATTGCTCCCAAGATACCAGTGACTACTGCAAATACAGCAGTCAGAGTAGGTGAGACAGTCAAACGCTCTGCAATACCCATCGCAATGGGTGCAGTAACTGATTTAGGATATAGAGCACCAATAATCGCTGCATCTGCTCCCATAAATGTTGCAATTCCGACAGCGCTTGCTATAGAAATGACTCCACCACATACCAAAGCAACCGTTAAGGGAATGAGTCGCGTTTTTAAAATAGAAAAACCCTTATAAATAGGTACAGCTAATGCAACAGTTGCAGTACCCAGCAAAAAATGCACGAACTGCGCTCCTTCAAAATATTTTTGATAAGACATATCCATCAGATATAAAACCAGGGCAATTAAAACTACTGCTATTGCAACAGGATTAGCGAATGGATTTTTATTCGTTCTTTGATAAAGCAGGTTACCCAATTGATAAGCTGCCAGTGTAACAACCAAAGCAAATAAAGGACTGCCTGAAAGGTAAACCCAGATGTCTGCAATTTGAGGTTGTTCACGGATCATTAGAATCTTTTCTGGCAATTAATCTCAAAATAACTGCTGTGGTAGTGATTGTTAAAACAACACTTACAACTAAAGCCGTTATAACGGCTAAAGCATGAGCTTTTAATTGCGGTAAAAATAAAATTACGCCTACAGCCGCAGGTATAAATAGAAGACCTAAATGCTGACTAAAGGCATCAGAAATGGCAAGAAGTGAAGAATTAGCATGCCCTTTAAGGATTAAAAATACCAATAATAAAATAAGACCCAATACTGGGCCAGGCAAAATAGGTATAAGGAAGTGAGAAACTAGCTCTCCCAATCCCTGCCATAAAAGAATTTGGACTAATCCGGAAATCATGGTTTCAGTCTAATATTTTTGTGAAATTTCTACCACTATCTGATGATTTGCCTTAACCAGGCCGTGTGAAAAGAAATGTAACGTATCCAGAATCCATCATATTAATGAGCTGAATGTAAGCTGGAAAACACTAAATCTTCCAGAAACCTTACAATTTCAGCTTCATCTTTATTTTTCCCAAAGTCCGTCAGCGAAGGCAGATTATTCATAAAAAAATTTTGGAAATGCGCCATTTCAATAATGGTAGAAGCTAATGATTTCGGATATTTGTATCGGGGGTTGCATTCCAAAATCATATTTCCGATAACGGCACAAAGGTCTTTGTAGGGTTTAAACAAGTGATCCTTGTTATCTTCGGATATACGTTTGGTCAGATAGGCTTTGGAACCTTCAGTAATAATGATTTGATGAAGGATGCTTTCATCGACATTACTGGTTCTAATATCGTTCTCCACTGTGGTCGCTAACAATTTAATGACCATTTTTAGCTTAACGACAGGGTCTTTAATATTGTTGGTTTGAAAAGTAACTTGGTATTCAAGCCAGCTCCAATACCAGGCGGTAAGATAGATCAACAACCGGTGCTTGTTTTCAAAATACCGGTAAATACCCGCCTCGGTTGTGCCGATAGCTTCCGCCAGTTTTTTGAAGGTGAAGGCTTCAAACCCGTTTTTGTGGATTAACTGAATGCTGTGCAGAATGATTTTTTTGCCCAGCTCGGATTGCTCCGGATCCCTGAGAAATAATTTATCATTCATTTTAATTTGCAACTGAATTTCCATAGCTTTCCGATATGACTTCTTTAGCTGTATTTAATGTGTTTGATCCGCTCGCCTTAACATGAATCTGATTCGTTGAAAAATGATAACCGAAAGTATTGCAATTTGTAAAGATAGTGTTACTATTCATTATGTATAGCTTTGCTACTTACCATGCTTATTTCTTTCAACTTCTATTCTAAATAGCGGACATAGCATGAAAGATTTTTTTCCGATACATAGCAACAAAGACGAATCTCCCGGTTTTTTTCGTGGCGCCCTAATGTGGCGGGGTTCTGTTACCCCACGTATTTTTTTCAGCCTGCTGTTACTGTCTTGTTACTGTTTGTTAATAGTTGCATTGGATCAATATTGGAGACCCTTGCCGCATCTTGCAGTAACTCCGTTTGAATATACTGGCGTGGTACTCGGATTGGTTCTAGTGTTTCGAACCAACGCAGGCCACGAACGTTGGTGGGAGGCCCGAAAATTATGGGGCGCTATTGTTAATCAAAGTAGAAATATTGTTGTCGAGGCATTAAGTTACGGCGATATTTTGAATATCGGTTCTCAAGAGGGTCTGTGGCGTAAAGAAATGGTGAAGTGGACCGTTGCATTCTCTTTTGCAGCGAGAGAATCCTTGCGCAACGGCAAGAACTTCGATGATTTAACCGATTTACTGAGCGAACAGGAGCTAGATGCGCTGAAGTCCGCTGCACATATGCCGCTGTTTGTTGCCGGAAAGATTGCGGGTTTATTGCAACAGGCACGGCTTAGCCGTCAAATCGATGGCTTTGTTTTTATGGGTATGGAAGGTCAACGGGGTTTGCTGATCGATCACATCGGTTCTTGTGAAAGAATCCTGAAAACGCCCATGCCATTAGTTTATGCAATCAAAGCCAGGCGATTCATTTTGATTTTCTTATTATTGTTGCCGTTTTCATTAATAGAAAATTTGTGGTTCAGCGCGGTATTTATTTTCTTTCTAGTGGCTTATCCATTGCTGTCATTGGACAGGATTGGCATTGAACTACAAAACCCGTTTGCCACTAAAAATTTAAGTCACCTACCTTTAGGCACTATTTGCGACTCTATAAAGTTGCATTGTTTGGCATTACTGGAACAGTCGCAACATAGTTGAATGCATACTAAATCATAACTTTCCTTGAGATCAAAAAATGAAAACATTAACCAAAGAGATGCAAGCCGCCATTACACCGGCAATGGCTTTAGAATTATTAAAAGAAGGAAACAAACGCTTTGTAAATAACCTTAAGTTGAACCGTAACCTGCTGCAACAGGCCAATGAAACATCCGATGGACAACATCCGTTTGCGGTTATTTTAAGCTGCATCGATTCCCGCACCTCGGCCGAGCTGATTTTCGACCAGGGCTTGGGCGATGTATTCAGTATTCGTATAGCGGGCAATATCATTAATGAAGATATATTAGGCAGCATGGAGTTTGGCTGCAAAGTCGCGGGCTCTAAAATAATAGTGGTTTTAGGCCATACCAAATGCGGTGCCATAAAAGGTGCTTGCGACCACGTAGAAATGGGTAACCTAACCGCCCTATTAAGTAAAATACAGCCAGCGGTTTATGATGAAAATAGCGAAACCGAAAATCGTAATTCAAGCAATCCTGAATTTGTAGAAAAAGTAGCCGCCATGAACGTAAAAAAAACATTACATGCCATCATGGAACGTAGCCCAATTTTAAAAGAGATGGTTGAAACTCGTGCGATTGGTATTATTGGCGGCAAACATGACATAGCAACTGGTGTAGTAGATTTTTATGACGACACGTTAATTCTCAATAATCCTGAATAAACTGCTTTCAAATATGATCTTATCCCCAGAATTAAGTTAAGGTGAGGAAAATGAACCCACAAAAGATAGTTATTGCTATGCCAACCGAAGAAGAGTTTATGCCAAGTATTTCAAGGTGGGGGCATGAATATGTCTGGACCAAAAGAGAAATTTATTTTGTTCATGTTATTAAGAAAGACATTAGCGTTAGTGAGATGGGTGTTGAGGAAATTCCTGATAAGTTAACAGTTGAAAATTTGAAACAACAAATGCTAGATTTCTTTAAAAATAAAGCAAGGGAAATGATGCCTGAGCTGGCATTCACAAAAGCTCATTTTGAAGTTTTATTTGCGCAGTCTCCAGCAGAACGAATAGCTGAGTATGCCAAAGAAATTAATGCGGGAATGATCGTGGTAGCAACAAGAAATAAGAGAGGTTTTTCTGGACTTTTTCTTAGCTCCTTTGCGGACCGCATTTTAAAACTGTCACCCTGTGATGTATTGGTTTTAAGACCAAAATAAAGCATCCCGCAATAAGCCATGAGGTATTAACTGCGCTCTTATAATCCGCTGGCTTTCAGCCAGCCTTCGCCCCAAGAGACGGGGAATTTAACCCGAAGCGATTAACATAAAATTGTGGAGACGAAAACAATGACCCAGCAGCCCATGCAGTACTATCTTCGACACCTAAAAGATGATTTGCCTGCGGGTATCGTGGTATTTTTAGTGGCTCTACCGCTATGTCTTGGTATCGCTCTGGCATCTGGAGCGCCTCTATTCGCAGGACTGACAGCAGGAATGGTCGGTGGCCTGGTTGTTGCTTGGTTAAGCGGTTCACAACTGAGCGTTTCAGGCCCAGCGGCCGGCTTAACTGTGATTGTATTTAACGCTATTGAAACTTTAGGTAGTTTCCAGGGATTTTTGGTTGCCGTGATATTGGCGGGCATTATGCAACTGATAGCTGGCTTCCTCAAAGCAGGGGTCATCGGAGCTTTTTTCCCTTCAGCTGTCATTAAAGGGATGTTGGCTGCCATTGGTTTGATTTTAATTATTAAGCAGATCCCTCATGCTACTGGCTATAGTCAACATTTTGGAGGCCCTGAAGCCTATACACATGAAGAAGTGCATGAGTTTTTTTTCCCGATACTAGATGCATTTAGCTCCATTTCGCATGGCGTAATAATTATATCCATGGTTGCTTTGCTTATACTTATAATTTGGGAACGGCCATGGTTTAAAAAACAAAAATTTTTAAAACTAATTCCCGGCCCGTTGATCGCCGTAATCTGGGGTGTTCTCTACAATTTAGCTGCTGAACGATGGGCGCCGGATTGGGCGGTCAGTGCAATCCACTTGGTGAATGTTCCTGTCTCAAATAATGTTGGCGAATTCTTGAATAACTTCATGTTTCCAGACTACAGTTATTGGACTAATCCTCAGGTTTATCTTATTGCAGCAACCCTAGCTATTATTGGTAGTCTCGAAACATTGTTAAGCCTTGAAGCAGTAGATAAGCTGGATCCTTTAAAACGAACTGCTCCGACTAACAGAGAGCTAAAAGCGCAAGGAGTTGGAAATATTATTTCCGGATTAATCGGAGGATTACCGATTACTGCTGTCATTGTGCGCAGTTCAGGCAATATTAACGCTGGCGGCAAAACTCCAGTATCCTGTTTTATACATGGCTTATGTATATTGCTGAGCGTAATGTTCTTTGCGAATTACATAAATTATGTTCCGCTCGGTTGTTTGGCAGCCATTTTGCTCCATACCGGATTTAAACTGGCTAAACCCGCTTTATTCAAGGAATTTTATCGCAAAGGGTGGAGTCAACTACTGCCTTTTGTTATCACAATAACGGCAATTTTAGCAACCGATTTGTTAAAAGGTATGGCAATTGGCATGGTAATTGGTTTATTTTTTATTATTAAGGCTAATTATCGTGCTGCCATTACTTTGACTCAGGATAAATCGTTTTATATATTAACGCTTAACAAAGATGTTGTTTTTCTGAATAAATCTCTATTGAGAAAGCTTCTTTCGCATGTCAAGCCAAACAGCACGCTCACAATTGATGCCAGCAAATCTCAGTTTATTGATCACGACATTATCGAAACAATTGATGACTTTTTAGTAACAGCTCCAAATAATAATATTTCAGTTGAAGTTTATGATCTATACGGCAAGGAAAATTTAAAAAAACACGAAGAATTTGTCATATTAAAAGACCACTATGATAAAAGCCCATCCGGTAAAAACATGATTATCGATAATAAGATTATGGGGTTGTGAAAGAAATCATGACATCTATTTTCGGAGTAAGGCCACTTTTTTATTCATCGGCGGTTCATCTTTGAAATGTACTTTTTGTAAATTTAGATGGTAGGTTATTTTACTATCGGAACCAAATGAACGACCAATTGAAAATTGAAAAAACCCTACAGAGCCTACAGAGTTGGACATCAAATAGTACGATTTGTCATTTTGTATCTCGTCATCCGGGATAGGATAGGAATTCACTGGCCAGTGTCTTATTTTCAATCCTGCATTCGGTCGACTTGCCGCAGTTCCGCCGACGACTAATCGCCCAAATAAGTATAACGCACATGGCCCAAGCGAATCAGGAACACTGCCAACGTTAGCATCAGGATAAAACTAGTGTAGTGCGTCAATTAGAAGTGTGCTTATTCAAGGTGGCACGAGCGCGGGTGACCTTGGCGAGGATGTCGCTGGCCTTTGTTGTCCAGGTAAACGGCTTCGGTCGGGCGTTATGCACAGCGATATATTCGTTGATGACGGCTTCCAGTTCAGTCACGCTGGCAAAGGCGCCACGACGAATGCGTTTGTCTGTGATGTCGCGAAAGAACCGCTCGACCATGTTGAGTTTGTTTCAATCCGTTAGCACCTCAATCATGTAAAACGTGAACTTAAAATATGGGTAATTTAGTTTTTAACAACTTGACTTTACAGACCCATTTTCAATGGCCTGACCTTTACGATGGATGCATGTGCGGCGCTCGCGAAATACTTCCGATAACTGAAGGTAAAAACTGATGGCAAGAAAAAACGTTCTGGTTAAAGTACATCTAATACATTAGCAGTACATTGTAGCGCAGCAATTACTCTTTCTGGATATATAAATACAGCCGTAGAAGGTGAGCGTGCCACTCTCGACACGCTCGATCAGATGATCAAACGTCGCTCTAATGCCAATTGCTGAAGGAATGTGTCACACGTCCATCAACAGTCGCACGGCTTCGTGATATTTCTCCGCAGTCTTTTCGATTACGTCGGCAGGAACTTTCGGTGCCGGGAGTTGTTTGTTCCAGCCAGAAGCCTCCAGCCAGTCACGCACGAACTGCTTATCAAAGCTAGGCGGGTTGCTACCCACTTTGTATTGATCAGTTGGCCAGAATCGTGAAGAATCGGGCGTCAGCGCTTCATCAATTAAATACATTTTTCCTGATGGATCCACACCAAATTCAAATTTGGTATCAGCAATGATAATTCCCCTAGTGGCCGCATATTCCGCCGCCTGGGAATACAGCGACAAGGCGGCATGACGTACTGCATTAGCACGCGGCACACCCAGCAATTTTGCGGCCTGCTCGAAGGAGATGTTTTCATCGTGTTCACCTGCTGCTGCCTTGGTTGAAGGTGTAAATAAGGGTTGCGGCAGTTTTTGCGCTTCCTGTAAATCGGCAGGTAATTTAATGCCGCACACCATGCCAGTCTTTTGATATTCCTTCCAAGCGGAACCAGCCAGATAACCGCGCACGATGGCCTCAATGGGCACGGGTCTCAAGCGTTTTACTACGAAGGCCCGGCCAGCCAGTTGCGCGCGTTCTTCATCAGTTTTGACTAACGATTCTGGCTTGATACCGGTAAGGTGATTAGGGAGAACGTTATTAAGCTTACTAAACCAGAAATTGGACAGGGTAGTGAGTACTTGACCCTTTCCTGGCACTGGAGTCGGCAAAATGGCATCAAAGGCGGACAAGCGATCAGTTTGCACAATGAGCAGGCGATCATCATCCACTTCATAAATGTCACGCACTTTGCCGCGGTGCAGTAATGGCAAGCTGGTTAAGTTGGATTCAAATAATACAGACATAGGGTTCCCCTTTTAGCTTAGTGATGGCAGCTTGATCGCAGCAATTGCTTCGGCCTGCTGTTTGCGGAATGCGATGAGTCGCTTGGCTAACTGTGTATCGTTCAGTGCCAGCATGGCTATTGCAAACAGGCCGGCATTCGCCGCACCAGCTTCGCCGATAGCAAATGTGGCCACCGGAATGCCCTTGGGCATTTGCACGATAGAGAGTAGCGAATCGATTCCCTTGAGGTATTTGGATGGAATGGGTACACCCAGCACTGGCAGAGTAGTTTGACCAGCAATTACGCCAGCCAGATGCGCAGCACCACCCGCGCCGGCGATGAAACACTGTACGCCCTGTTCACTCATTTCCTGAACATAGTTTAACAATAGTTCAGGTGAACGGTGCGCGGAGATCACCCGCGCATCGTAGGCCACGCCGAAATCATGCAAAGGACGCGCGGCCTGCTGCATGATTTCCCAATCATTTGAACTTCCCATCAAGATGGCAATCAGTGGTTTATTCATGTATCTCCTTCTTTAGATTGTTTTTTTAACTTGTTTATAGCGTTTGTCGTTTTTTTTCTAACGCCACTTGGATGGGTTCATTACTTTTATGCAGAACTGAGTTTATACTCCCGCATATTTTGCACTCTATGTCGTGGGTGCACCAGTCTTTGCAATT
>NZ_CAKMHQ010000020.1 GCF_927312905.1 Candidatus Nitrotoga sp. 1052 | reverse complement strand
CACGAGGCAGCGCAGGCTCGGGTACGAGCGGAAGCCAAGGCACAAGCAGAAGCCAGGGCAAGAGCGGAAGCTGAAGCGGTTCGCTTTAAAGCAGAGCAGGAAGCGGCACGGGCCCATGCAGAACACGAGGCAGCGCAAGCCCGGGTACGAGCGGAAGCCAAAGCACAAGCAGAAGCCAGGGCAAGAACGGAAGCCGAAGCGGTTCGCCTTAAAGCAGAACAAGAAGCGGCGCGGGCCCGTGCAGAACACGAGGCAGCGCAGGCTCAGGCAAAAGCGGATGCCCTTGCGCGTGCCGAAACTGCACGGCTCAGGGCGGAGCAAGAAGCTGCGCAAGCCCGGGCAAGAGCAGAAGCCATGGCACGTGCAGAAGCTGAAGCTGCCCGTCTCAAGGCCGAGCAGGAAGCGGCGAGAGCCAGAGCAGAACACGATGCTGCGCTCGCCAAGGCAAAAGTTGAAGCGGACACCAAAGCGCGTGCCGCAGCCGAAATGGCTCGCCTCAATGCAGATCAAAGCGAGCCAAGTTACAAAGCATTTTATCATCTGAAAAACGCGAGTCCATCATACCCATTTGCAGCACGTCGCATGGGTTTGCAAGGCAAGGTGATATTGAATGTAGAAGTACTGGCCGATGGTTCGTGCGGTCAAGTCAATGTAGCTCAGAGCAGCGGCCACACCATGCTGGATAACAACGCGTTGGAAACCGTGAGGACATGGCACTTCATCCCTGCCCGTCAGGCTGGAGAGGCGATTAACAAATGGTTCAAGGTACCAATCATTTTTTCTTTGAAAGATAGCGAAACATGAACAATCTATTTTCTGTCGGTTCGCCAGTTGTAGCTGCCACTCTGCTACTCCTTATTTTTCTGTCCGTAGCGACTTGGTCAATTGCCTTGCTCAAGCTGTGGCGGCAGATACGGAACGATAAATCCAATCGTGCCTTCAGTGATGTCTTCTGGGCAGCACGCGACTGGCACGCTGCGGCTGAGGTGGCGCAGCAAGGCTCGAGTGACTTGGCGCGGTTGGCGCAAGCAGGTTTTGCCGAAGTGAAAAACTTAAGTGCTGAACAGCAAGACTTGAAACATATAGGCGCGCCGCAGGACGTGCTGGAACGCATGCTGCGCCAGCAGGTGGAAAATATGCAACGCTATCACGAACGCGGCTTGGCCGAACTCGCTACCATAGGCTCGACCTCGCCGTTCGTCGGCTTGTTCGGTACGGTGTGGGGCATCATGCACGCCTTGCAAGACATAGGCACAAGCGGTTCGGCCAGTCTGGATGTGGTTGCCGGACCGATAGGCGAAGCGCTGATTGCGACTGCCATCGGTATCGCCACTGCGCTGCCCGCAGTGTTAGCTTACAACTATTTTCTGCGCCGCCTGCGCGTGCAAGTAACAGAGCTGGAAAATTTCGCGCACGACTTCGTGCGACTGGCACTCAAACATAATTTCAAACTGTGAGGTCATCATGGCAATGAGCAATTCTTCGCAACAGGGAATGATGAGCGAGATCAACGTAACGCCGCTGGTAGACGTGATGCTGGTACTACTGGTGGTATTTATCGTTACTGCGCCACTGCTTACGCCGCAGTCGCTCAAAGTCAATGTGCCTAAAACTAAAGAAGTCGTAACAGCCTCCGACCAGGCAAAACTGCTCCCAGCACATTTGATTGTGGATGCGAAAGGAAATATCCAATTGGACAATGTTTCGATGAGCGACACACAACTGGCAGATGTTTTAAAACAGCGAGCGCTGGATCCGCTGTTTTTCATGAAAATTGAGGCAGACAAGACCGTCCCTTATGGCCGTGTGGCGGAATTTATGGCAATTGCACAACATGCCGGGGTAACAAATCTGTCTTTTGTAACAGTTCGTCAGTAACGAGAACTATGGATATACTTATCAATAAACAAGCTACTGCTTTACCGAGGTTGGATTACTGTTCAATACTATAAATTCGGCCATTAAATAGTTTGAATTTTTGAATATTTACCATAGTTGTATGAAAAAAATAGACGCAAGAACCTTAAAGAGGAAACATTGCATGAACATCGTCGGCAAGTCATTCGACAACATAAACTTGGTGGTAGCCGCAAATAGCTCAAGTTTCGAAAATGAGTAACCCTCTGTTGTATGGGAGATTATTTCACATGACCATTACGATGCTGGGGAGCAACCCAAAATGCGTCACTTCTCACTGATGCTGTTAACTGGATAAATAATTAAGTTATTTATTATCATTCGCAATCAGATAAAGTAAAATTACCCAATAATTTCGCATCGTCTACTCTGGAAAGCTCACAATGAAATTCTTACACCTGACAATTTTATTCTTGTTTGTCACCATTCTTGCTGCTTGCTCAACTACTGAAAAAGCGGCTGTTAAGGAGATTTCTGACGTATCAAAAGAATTGCCACCAGAAAACAAATTTACGCCAATGCAGAAGGAAATTGAAACAGAAAGTACAAAAAAGCAATTGGATATCAAAAATATAAATGATCAAGATTTAGATGTACGTAAACCTGCTGCCAAAACCATTGAGTCGTATCAGAAAGAAGCGGCACAGGGGGATAGTAATGCCCAATATGCACTGGGTATAAAGTTTCGTAATGGCGAGAGTGTAGCCCAGGACTATGCTAAAGCCAGAGAGTGGTTTCAGAAATCTGCTACTCAGGGCCATGCTGTTGCACAAACCATGCTTGGTAATATGTATCGCAAGGGCGAGGGTGTAGACAAGGATGCTAATAAGGCCATAGAGTGGTACGAGAAGGCCGCTGCACAGGGAGACGCAGGTGCGCAACTTAATCTTGGCTGGATGTATCGCAATGGCGAAGGCGTTGCCAAGGATGCTACTAAAGCCGTTGAGTGGTATCAAAAAGCCGCTGCACAGGGAGATCCTAGTGCGCAATATGCACTTGGTATGATGTATCGCAAAGGATTGTTAGGCGTACCCAAGGACGCTGCTATGGCAATTGAGTGGTATGAAAAAGCTGCTGTGCAGGGAGATGCGGGTGCGCAATTTATCCTTGGCGGAATGTATCGCAGTGGTGAAGGTGTAACCCAAAATGCGGCTAAAGCCGTAGAGTGGTATCAGAAATCTGCTGAGCAAGGATATCCTGTTGCGCAAACTTATCTTGGTCATATGTATCGCAATGGCGAAGGCTCGGCCAAAAATGCAGCTAAAGCTGCGGATTGGTATCAAAAGGCCGCTGTACAGGGAGATCCAGAAGCACAATTCATACTTGGCTCGATGTATCAAATTGGTGAAGGAATACCAAAAGATGATGTCAAGGCATTCGAATGGTGGCAAAAAGCCGCTGCACAAGGAGATTCTAATGCGCAATCTGCGCTTGGCACGATGAATCGCAATGGAATAGACATACCCAAGAACGGCGCCAAGTATTGAGTGACTTGTACGCGAAAAACGTATTTCGAGGGTTTAAATAGTTTTGTGTGAGCGGTTGTATGACAGGAAACTGCCTAATCTTGAAAAAATTACCTTGCTGTAGCAAGGCAAGCCCTCTCAACTTTAGTGGAGCGCATTTTAAGCTAAGATGACAGCGTCCCTTGGGCATGGCAAATAGAGGTGGTTACTAACCCTGCGGGCACCGCCCGCAATGGCACAAGTTGTTGCAATTCTTATAATAATCGGCACGGCATGAATGTGCACCTTCTGCTAATAAATAAAAATAGCATCCCGTTCAATCAAGTGCATGGTGCTAATCGAAGCAACAGGAGGACTCATAAAGCGCACTGAATAACGTTATAATTGCAGCACTATGACTGACCGTTACGCCGTAATTGGCAATCCAATTTCGCACAGTAAATCACCGCTTATTCACGCCCAATTCGCATGCCAGACCGGACAGGATTTAAGCTATGAGGCTATCCTCGCACCGCTGAATGGCTTCCGCGATACCGTGCTGGCTTTCCGTGATGGGGGATGTCGTGGCATGAACGTGACCGTACCGTTCAAGTTTGAAGCGTTCCAGCTTGCCACTCAACTCACCGTCCGCGCACAAGCGGCTCAGGCCGTGAACACACTAAAATTCGATGGCACAGAAATAATTGGCGATAACACCGACGGCGCAGGGTTAGTTGCCGACATCGAACGTAATCTTGATTTCATATTGCAGGGCAAGCGCGTATTGCTAATGGGTGCAGGCGGTGCGGCATATGGCGTAGCGTTACCATTACTCAATGCAGGAGCAATTATCACGGTGGCAAATCGCACTGAGGACAAGGCACACAAATTGGCTGCTGTATTTGCCGCGCACGGCCCCATCCAGGGCAGCAGCTACATCGCTCTCGCAGGTTCGCAATTTGATTGCGTGATCAATGCGACTTCCAGCAGCTTGGCAGACTCACTCCCGCCGTTGCCGCGAGGCGAAAGCGCCACCCCACCTTCTTCCCCTAATGCCCCTTTTTCTATTGGAGAAAACGCGAAACGCGGGGGGATTTTCGCGCCTAATGCGCTGGCCTACGACATGATGTATGGAAAGAAATCACCTTTCCTGCTCTTCGCCAAAGAGCAAGGCGCAGCGCGGCTTGCGGATGGACTCGGCATGCTGGTTGAGCAAGCTGCCGAGTCATTCTTTCTGTGGCGCAACGTACGCCCCGATACCGCCCCCGTCATCGCCAAACTGCGTCTGATTTGAGCAAACCGAAGGGCACACCATGAAAAAACTATGGTCGTGGATATGGCGCATAGTCGGAGCGCTGCTGCTTCTTTTACTGCTCTATCAACTGTGGATTTTTGCGCACATCGCATGGTGGGTAAAACACAACCCCTCCACTAGCGCCTTCATGGATCAACGATTGCTAATGATGCAAAGCAAGCGCCCGGACGCCGAGTTAAGGCATCAGTGGGTACCCTATGCAAAGATATCCAACAATCTCAAACGCGCCATGATTGCCTCTGAGGACGCTAAATTCGTTGACCACGAAGGCTTCGACTGGGAAGGCATCCAGAAGGCTTATGAAAAAAACCTGAAAAAGGGCAAGATCGTAGCGGGCGGCTCTACCATCAGCCAGCAGTTGGCGAAGAATTTATTTTTATCCACCAAGCGCACGCCATGGCGCAAGGCAGAGGAAGTGCTTATCACCGTAATGCTGGAACAAATGATGACCAAGCAACGTATTTTTGAGATTTATTTGAACGTCATAGAGTGGGGCAATGGCGTGTTCGGTGCAGAGGCAGCTGCTCGGTATTATTACCGCGTTAGCGCAGCCCAACTTTCTGCGACACAAGCCGCCAAACTTGCCGCTATGGTTCCTAATCCGCGCTACTACGATCAACACCGTGAAGCACGAGGCATGTTAAGAAAGACGCAAATTATTCTAAAACGTATGAATGACGCGGAAATTCCTTGAGCAAGAACGCAAGACACTACGAACATAAACCATATTTTTCATCGTTTTTTTAACTGCCGAAGATTTCGAACCCAAAGCATAACGGATGCATTTAGGGTGTCTCTAAAAATTCAAGTTTCTAAGCAAGACAAGGCACGAGTAAAAAATTTGAGCGCGGCATATACTTGATATGTAAGCGATAATTTTTTTCGAGTAACGCCGTATTGTGACGAAACGGGGTAAGCAGGCAAGACGCAAAGCGGCTGCTCGCAAAATTGGATTTTTAGAGGTGCCCTTTATTTGGCGACAGACAAGAAGGCTTTGATATAAGTTGAAGGAATGATAAAAGTCTCTTCTCCCCCTTTACCGCTTACTTTAAAGACAATGCCATTCTCATGGTTTTTTTCCAAGTACTCCCGCGACACATTCAGTCCAAGATGTTCATGGTGGGCGCAGGTAAAGTAATCACAAGAGCTGACATCTCTTGAACTAAGAGTGATATTGAGATTATTGCCTTTTGAATCAGACGCAGTATCATAAAAATGCCAATCGCCGTGATAGTAATCTATAACGTAAATCTGATAACTGAACCCTCCACCCTCATCCGATTTCCACGCACGTAATAAAACGGTGTCCAGAATACCTTTGCTACTGTTTGGTCCCTTGAAGCTTGTCGTTTTCTTTAAATCGTCACGTTGAACACTAATTGCACTTGCAATGGATTGAACGTCATTCCAATTGATTTTTGGCCTTGGCGCAACTCTTGGCTCCAGTTCAGCACATCCGGCGAAAATAAAAATGCCTGTAACAAGCATGGTGATTATTACAGCTTTCAATCTGCTTCTCCTTGTTCAACGCATACTACTAAAGGGCACCTCTAAAAATCCAATTTTGCGAGCAGCCGCTTTGCGTCTTGCCTGCTTACCCCGTTTCGTCACAATACGGCGTTACTCGAAAAAAATTATCGCTTACATATCAAGTATATGCCGCGCTCAAATTTTTTACTCGTGCCTTGCCTTGCCTAGAAACTTGAATTTTTAGAGGCGCCCTAAACATACCTTAAGCGCTAATAAACCCACTTGCGGTAAAATGGTCCTTTGCCACTAGCGGGCTCCTTGTTACTCCCTGACAGAATATATACGGAATACTGTGCATGTTGCGATTGACTGAAGTTAAGCTTCCTTTAAACCACCCTGATGATGATCTCAAGGCCGCGCTTCTAAAACGGCTGGGTATTAGCGCGGATCAACTGATTGGCTATGCAATATTTCGCCGTAGCTATGATGCCCGCAAGCCATCGGCCATCTTCTTTACATATACGCTGGATGTGGAGGTCAAGAACGAAGCTGCACTGCTTCAACGCTTGCAAGGCGATAAGCATATCTCACTCACACCCGACACAAGCTACCACTTTGTAACACATGCGCCGGCCAAGGTGGCTTCTCGTCCAATCGTGATTGGTACCGGTCCCTGTGGAATATTTGCGGCTCTGATTCTGGCGCAAATGGGTTTCTGTCCGATTATTCTGGAGCGTGGTAAAGCCGTGCGTGAGCGTACCAAAGACACATTCGGTCTGTGGCGGCAAGGAAAACTCAATCCAGAATCCAACGTGCAGTTTGGCGAAGGTGGCGCGGGAACATTTTCAGACGGCAAGCTGCACAGCCAAATTAAAGATCCCAAACACTACGGTCGCAAGGTGCTCGCGGAATTCGTCAAGGCGGGTGCTCCAGAAGAAATTCTTTACGTGAGCAAGCCACATATTGGCACGTTTCGGCTGGTGGGGGTGGTGGAAGAAATGCGCGCGAGCATCGAATCTCTCGGCGGAGAAATTCGTTTTCAGAGCAAGGTTGACGATATCGTCATAGACAACGGACAAGTCCGGGGAGTAGTGCTGGGTAGTGGCGAACTCATTGCCAGCGATCATGTCGTGCTCGCTGTTGGGCATAGCGCGCGCGACACCTTCCACATGTTATATCAGCGTGGTGTATACATGGAGGCCAAAGCTTTCTCCATAGGTTTTCGCATCGAGCATCCGCAAACGCTGATCGATCGCTGCCGTTTTGGCAAGAACGCTGGCAACCCCCTGCTGGGCGCGGCCGATTACAAGCTGGTGCATCACTGCGACAATGGCCGTTCAGTCTACAGCTTCTGCATGTGTCCGGGCGGCACCGTGGTAGCAGCAGCTTCCGAGGAAGGTCGCGTCGTTACCAACGGCATGAGCCAGTATTCGCGCAACGAGCGCAATGCCAATAGCGGGATTGTTGTGGCCATTACCCCCGCTGATTATCCGGGAAATCCATTGGCCGGCATCGAGTTACAACGTTACTGGGAAGCGCGCGCCTTCGAGTTGGGCGGCAGCAATTACCATGCACCGGCACAAAAAGTTGGTGATTTTCTCGCGAGTCGGCCCTCCACCACGCTTGGGTCTGTTGTGCCGTCTTACGCACCAGGTGTGCACCTATGCGATCTTTCTACGTCGCTACCGGATTACGCTATCGCAGCGATAAGAGAAGCCATCCCGGCATTCGATAAACAGCTTAAAGGGTTTGCCATGTTTGATGCCGTGCTCACTGGCGTGGAAACACGAACTTCTTCCCCCGTACGCATCAAGCGCCGCGAAGATTTTCAAAGCCTGAATATCTCAGGACTCTATCCGGCAGGAGAAGGAGCGGGTTATGCAGGCGGCATACTTTCCGCTGCAGTGGACGGCATACAGGTCGCTGAAGCCGTGGCATTGAGCATGATCCAGCATGGCAAATGCTGAAGGGAAAAATATAATATTTCATTCAGACAATTTCATGATATCAGTGAGTTTTACATGTTATTGCTGTGCAACATCCCTGCTACAATCCTTTGTTCAGCTTGAAAAGTTACATACGTCCATCAAGCGAATTCATGAGCGCCCAGATTGAGCATGTAAATATGCTCCTTACGGCAAGTTCAGATAGACATACCACTCGTGATACCTGTGCAACTAGAAAATTTCTGACTTTGTGCAAAAAACACTGTGATTCAAGACACATGCGCATTCCAAACGGACTATAAATGAACCTGCTTAAAGCTCTTGGTACCATAGGCAGCTTTACGCTGGCTTCTCGCATACTTGGCATAACCCGCGATGTATTAGTTGCGCGCATTTTCGGCGCAGGCATGGCGACCGATGCTTTTTTCGTCGCCATTAAACTGCCCAACTTGTTGCGCCGCTTGTTCGCGGAAGGGGCATTCTCCCAAGCCTTCGTGCCAATTTTAGGTGAATATAAAAACCGCCGTGGACATGAGGAAACCAAGCTGTTGGTTGATCATGTAACCACATTGCTGGCAATCATCCTGTTCATTGTTACGCTCATCGGCATAATTGCTGCGCCGATTTTGGTCTACATCAGTGCGCCGGGTTTCGTAGCGACGCCGGAGAAATTTGATCTTACCGTCCAGCTGCTGCGCATTGCCTCACCCTACATATTTTTCATTTCGCTGGTCGCCGTGGCGTCGGGGATACTCAATACCTACAATAAATTTTGGGTGCCTGCCTTCACCCCTATTCTGCTCAACCTGTGTCTTATTGGCGCTGCGTTGTGGCTGGCTCCATTTTTTGATCCGCCTATCATGGCGCTGGCATGGGCGGTTTTCTTAGCTGGATTTGTGCAGCTTGCATTCCAGCTGCCATTTTTGAAAAAAATCGGCATGCTACCGACCCTGCGCCTCAACCTGAAAGATGCGGGCGTATGGCGCGTCATCAAACAGATGGGGCCAGCGGTATTCGGTGTATCGATCAGCCAGATCAGCCTTATTATTAACACCATCTTCGCCTCCTTTCTGGTGGCGGGCAGTGTATCCTGGCTTTATTACGCCGACCGTCTGATGGAGTTTCCATCTGGCGTGTTGGGTGCGGCAATTGCCACTATTCTGCTGCCATCGCTATCCAAACATCACTCCGATGGACATCTGGTTGAGTATTCCAAGCTGCTCGACTGGGGGTTACGCCTGACCTTCATGCTTACCTTGCCCGCGGCACTCGCACTAGGCATGATTGCGGTACCACTTCTGGCAACCTTCTTTCAGCATGGCGCATTTACTGCGCACGATGTGCTTATGACGCGCAACGCGCTGGTCGGCTACAGCGTCGGCCTGATCGGCATCCTCTCGGTGAAGGTGCTGGCGCCGGGTTTCTATGCTCGTCAGGATATCAGGACCCCGGTGAAAACCGGCATCATCACCTTGCTTGCTACCCAAGCGATGAATCTGCTGTTCATCGGCTGGCTGCAACATGCAGGGTTGGCGCTGGCCATCGGCCTTGGTTCCTGCCTTAACTCCGCCATCCTGTTCTACCTGCTGCGCAAGCGTGAGATCTATCAACCAGAGCCTGGCTGGGGAAAATTTCTCGCTAAGCTGGGAGCGGCAATGCTGGTGCTGGGGTTGACGCTCTGGTTTGGTATGGGGAGTGAACAAAGCTGGCTTACCAGCGGCGGCTGGATGCGTATCTGGCGACTAACTGGATTGGTAGTGATGGGTATGACGGTGTATTTCGCCGTGCTGTGGATGCTCGGTTTTCGGCTTAAAGATTTTTCAAGGCTCGGCGCATGAATTGGTTATGGCGCCGCATAGAATCTGGGACAGACGGCAAATTTGATCGACGCCTCTGTTAACGAGGTAGCATGGTTGGCGCCAAATATGTTGGGAATCCTTCTGGTGAATCAGAAAACTTCCAATAATTATTGCATCAACATCTAAATAGGGTAGGGTAGTGAACCTTGTCCGGCCATTGGAGCTATTTATGAAAGAAAATCTTCACCCTCTGATATCCGAGCTCATTTCATTGGGAAGCGCGCAGTTCATAAGACATTTGCATGCAATATTGAGGGGATGCGAATGACGAACCTTGTTTTTGAGCTGGTTATGATGCTTTTTATCATTCTTGCAGCCTCTGAAATCTTTACAAATGCATTAGAGCACCTTGGAGAGCAACTAAAAATATCGGAAGGCGTGACAGGCTCCGTGTTCGCTGCCATCGGAACGGCCTTGCCCGAAACAATGGTTCCACTGCTCGCACTGTTCGCCGGTACAAAGAACATCAACATTAATGAAGAAATTGGTGTCGGCGCTATCTTGGGCGCACCTCTAATGCTATCAACGCTCTCTACCTGTCTTATGGCATTTGCCATTCTTCATCGGCGTGGAGTCAATGGCCATGTCCGGCCGGAGCGTAGTGGTTTCATACGTGATCTAAATTTTTTTCTGTTCGCATTCATTCTCGCCGCTGTGGCGATGTACATTCCGCAGGAGGCGCGCACCCTCCGTGGCGCGCTAAGTATTGCACTGGTTCTCACCTATTTCGTTTACATCCTGCTTACGTTGCGTGCCTCAGAAAAGCTGGTCGAGGACGGGCATGGCACTGCGGCTGAGGGCAAGATGTTCTTTGCCAAACTTGGGTTGCCGACTAATCTATGGACTATTTTTCTGCAACTAGGAATCGGGTTGGCATTGCTGATTTTTGGTGCCAAAGGGTTCATCCACGGTATTGAGGGTACTTCGCACATCTTGGGTATTTCTGCATTGCTGCTGTCTCTGCTCATTATTCCGATAGCGACCGAGCTTCCCGAAAAAGTAAACAGTATTTTATGGATTCGGCGTGGTAAAGATACGTTGGCTTTCGGGAACATTACCGGGGCGATGGTGTTCCAAGGAACGCTGTTACCTGCTATTGGAATTATGCTAACACCTTGGCAACCGCGCATAGAAGTGTTGACCGGTGTACTTGTCACCTTGGTCGCCGCCGCGTGGCTTCGGTTCCATGCACGATCAGGCGGATTGCCGGTGTGGACGCTGCTGGTAAATGGCGGCCTTTACGTTATCTTCCTCGCGATTACGTTATCGCGATAGGGCAATAATAATCAGCTATGCAGACCCGTAACCAGCCATCTTATACTCACAATCGCGTCTTCGACGAAGGCCGTCTCGCAGCCGAGCGTGGCACACGCGCGGTCATGTGGATAACTATCGCCATGATGGTCGTGGAAATCATATCGGGCTGGTGGTTTAATTCGATGGCATTGTTGGCAGATGGCTGGCATATGAGCTCTCATGCTGTGGCCATTGGCTTGAGCTCCTTTGCATACGCAGCAGCTCGACACTATGCCCAAGATCCACGTTTTACATTCGGCACCTGGAAAATTGAAGTGCTGAGCGGATTCACAAGCGCAATCTTACTCTTGGGCATCGCCGTAATGATGGTTTTTAGTTCAGTGGAGCGTATTTTTTCACCGCAGCCGATTCACTATCTGGAAGCGATGATCGTCGCGGCCATCGGTCTTGCAGTAAACGTCATTTGCGCAATTATTCTTGGCAGAGCGCATGATCACCACAACCATCACGAACAACACGAACATCGCGAGCATCCTCATCACCACGACCTCAACCTGAAGTCGGCGTATGTGCATGTGATCGCCGACGCAGCTACGTCAGTGCTCGCCATCATAGCCCTGGCAGGCGGTTGGCTCTATGGCTGGTCTTGGTTGGACCCAGCTATCGGGATTGTTGGTGCGGTATTAGTAGCGATTTGGTCTAAGAATTTGATTATTGCGACTGGAACAGCGCTGCTCGACCGTGAGATGGATCATCCTGTTGTGGACAAAATCAGGAAGGTCGTAGAATCTGGGTCGGCGACAGCCGATACATTGATCACTGATCTTCACGTCTGGCGCGTCGGTACGCGATCATATTCTTGCGCGCTAAGCGTCGATACCAACGACAAAACATTGACACCTCGGCGCGTGCATAAGCAGCTCGCACAACATGAGGAAATTGTCCACGCCACCATCGAAATCCATCATGTGAATAATATAAAGGAGTGAACAAAGACTGTGTGGCGGGAGCAATTGATATCCAGCGCCAGACTACACACTATGACAGGGCAATTTCAATTGTCAGAAGCAACACCGTGTCGCAAATAAATTGAATCGGCATTAATTTCAGCCAAACTAAATGTATTATTTCGGCATCTTTGACGCTAAACACCCATAATTTCGCCTAAATCGAATCCCCATTGCAGTGGGTTTTCCAAGTTGGCGATACTGTCTGCCGATTTCGACAAGTCGATTATTTCCTGCAGGATGTGTGCGTTAGAACGGGTTGAGAAGAACACCTTCACTATGGGCTTGATCAAACTTTTCTTCGATTGATCAGTCACTACGCCTAGACGCCCGGACTTCAGCTTAAGCAAGGTGCCGGTTGGATAAATGCCGACCGTTTTAACGAAGGCATGAAAGATAACCTCGTCGAAATGCCCATTCTTCCACTCTGCCATCTTGCGGATGGATTCCGCAGGTTCCCATCCTTTTTTATAGCAGCGATTTGAAGTGATTGCATCATATACGTCACATACCGCAGCCATACGCGCAAATAATGTTAACGCCTCACCGGATAATTTGTCTGGATAGCCCATGCCATCTACGCGCTCGTGATGATGCCGACAGACATCCAATACCAAATCGTTGACCTCATTAGAGTCTTTGAGAAATCCCCAACCTTTTAGCGGGTGGGCCTTGACTATATTGAACTCTTCATCCGTTAATTTTCCTGGCTTGTTAAGTACCTCGTGGGGGATAAAAACCTTGCCGATGTCATGCAGCAATCCGGCAATGCCAGCTTGCTTTAGCATCTCATGTTCCAGTTCCAGCTGCCGCCCCAGTGCAATCATCAGAATGCAGACGGCAACCGAATGCAAATAGGTATAGTTGTCTGCATTTTTCAGCCGGGACAAACTGATCAAAGCAGAGGAGTTGCGTGCTATGGATTGGTTTATTTCGTCTACCAGCGATACAACATCATCAAGCTTGAGTGCATTACCCATACGCACATCGCTGAATATGGAGATAACAACCTTCTTAGCCTGGGTGTGTATTTTTTTCGCTGCAATTAACTCGACCCGCAAAGGCACAAGCACTTCAGTTTTTTGTAATGTTTGCTCGATCTTTTTCAGTTCACTCTCGACCTTGAGTTCCGCTTCTTTTTGTGAAAGTGCTGCTACATTGGCATTTATATCCAAACCAATGCTAGTGTCTATCCATACTTCATCCACCCCGCAATTTTTGAGGGTATTGAGGTCTTTATCCTCAGTCAGCATGAATGAATTTTTCCAAAAAGGATGATCCATCCAACTTCCACAGACCTCTTGGATAAACATGCCTAAGCGGACGTCTTTAACTTTTATTTTTTTCAGCATGGCTTAACTATAGCTTCAAAATTGCCCTAATATCTAAACCTGGTGTGCGAGAAAGTGATTGATCAAGCCATTTGTTGAAGAGTCATGCACAAAAACGCGCTCTTTCCTTTGAAGTTCAGGCAGCAATTTACCGGCAAGTTGTTTGCCGAATTCAACACCCCACTGGTCAAAAGCATTGATGTCCCAGATCACGCTTTGCACAAATACTTTATGTTCGTAAAGGGCAACCAGCATTCCCATAGTGTATGGATCCAGCTGATCAAACAGTAAAGTATTGGTTGGGCGGTTGCCCGGAAATACTTTGTACGGCAACAGCGTTTCCAGCGCTGTACCACTTAGGCCTTGCAGCTCAAGTTCAGCACGTGCTTCCGCTGTGGATTTACCTAGCATTAATGCCTCGGTCTGTGCAAAACAATTTGCCAGCAATATGGAATGGTGTTCGCCAATCGGGTTGTGGCTGGTAATCGGCGCGAGGAAATCTGCAGGCACCATGCGTGTGCCCTGGTGTATCAGTTGATAGAAGGAGTGTTGGCCATTGGTGCCAGGTTCGCCCCAAATTACCATACCGGTGGCATAGTCCACTACCTGACCATTGCGGTCTACGCTTTTGCCATTGCTTTCCATCTCCAGCTGTTGCAGATAAGCGGGAAAGTGTTGCAGATATTGATCGTAGGGAAGGATGGCATACGAAGCTGCACCAAAAAAATTGGTGTACCAGATGCCAAGCATTCCCAATATTACCGGCATGTTGCGCTCCAGGGGAGTTTCACGAAAGTGCCTGTCCATGGCATGAGCACCGGCAAGCAGGCGTTCAAAATTGTTTATGCCAATATAAAGCGCAATGGGCAAACCTATAGCCGACCACAATGAGTAACGGCCGCCAACCCAATCCCAAAATTCAAACACATTCTCCGGGTTAATGCCAAATTTGGATGTTTCAGCGAGGTTAGTCGAGACCGCTACGAAATGCTTGCCGACAACCTCGTCAGCTCCCAAATGCGTAACCAACCAGTCGCGTGCTGAATGGGCATTGGTAAGTGTTTCCAGTGTGGTAAATGTTTTTGAGCTAATAATAAAAAGAGTGGTTTCTGGATCGAGACGTTTTAATATTTCTGCCAAGTCCGTAGCATCCACATTAGAAACGAAATGCACATTCAATTGCATGCTGCCATAAGACTTGAGCGCCTCGCTGACCATAAGCGGCCCTAAAGCGGAACCACCGATGCCGATGTTTACCACGTCCCGAAATGGTTTCCCGGTATACCCACACAACGTTCCATTGCGCACCGCTTCAGAGAAGTGCCGGATATGATCCAACACGCGATGTACGTCCGGCACAACATCTTTGCCGTCTACATACACCGAAGCGCCTCGGGGGGCGCGCAATGCAGTGTGCAACGCCGCACGCTGTTCGCTAGTATTGATTTTGTCACCATTGAACATGCGAGCAATCCAGTCATCCAGTTTCGACTGGCGTGCAAGATTCAACAACAGGGCGAGTGTTTCTGCGGTAATGAGATTCTTCGAGTAATCCAGCAGCAGACCATTCAATTGCAAAGAGAACTTGTCGAAACGCTTCGGGTCGTCGCAAAACATCTCGCGCATGGTCCGCTGGCTTATTTCCGTTTGATGAGCCGTTAAAGCTTGCCAAGCTGGCGAATGGATTAGAGTCGACATAGTTGTCTCAATATTATTTATTGAACATTTACATTATTGACGATTTCACTATTACAGATAGAGGTTCGTCATTCAGAATTCTCGCAAAAATGAGAATGATGAGTTTATTTGTCATAAATGACAAAGATCAATTAAGGGCAATAGGGTATATGCAACTTTAGTTTTATGCTCATGCCGGACTTAGCATAATGCCTGCGAGCGGCGGCAATTCTATCTCGACGGAATAGGGTTGCCCCATCCAAGGTAGAGATTCGGCATAAATTTTACTAGAATTTCCGACATTGCCGCCGCCATAATAGTGTGAATCGCTGTTGAAAATTTCCAGATAAGCACCATCGAACGGAACGCCGATGCGGTAGCGGTGGCGTGGGACCGGGGTGAAATTAAAGGCAACTACAACTGTCTCGCCATGTCGCCCACGGCGCAAAAAAGAAAGCAGCGAACGTTCAGCGTCCTGACAATCAATCCAGGAAAAACCAGCTTGTTCGAAGTCCTGTTCATACAAAGCCGGCACGTTTCGGTAAAGATGATTCAAGTCGCGCGCCATGCTTTGTATGCCCCGATGCGGCTCGAGGCCGAGTTGCCACCATTCAAGTTCCCAGCTCGATCTCCATTCTCGTCCTTGGCCGAATTCATTGCCCATGAAGTTCAGTTTTTTGCCCGGACTCGTCATTTGATAAGTCATTAGTAACCTCAGGTTGGCAAATTTCTGCCAGCTATCGCCGGGCATCTTGTCGAGTAGCGAACCCTTGCCATGTACCACCTCATCATGTGAAAACGGCAGCATGAAATTTTCGCTATAAGCATAAAGCTGACTAAAAGTAAGTTGATTAAGGTGATAGCGGCGGTGAACTGGGTCTAACTGCATGAAGCTAAGTGTGTCGTTCATCCAGCCCATGTTCCACTTCATGGAAAAGCCGAGCCCGCCAAGATACACCGGGCGTGAAACCCCCGGCCAGGACGTGGATTCCTCGGCTAGCGTCAATGCACCCGGGAATACGTCATGTACCATGATGTTGAGTTCGCGCAGGAACTCGATGGCCTCGAGATTTTCTCGCCCGCCATATTTGTTCGGTAGCCATTCACCTTCCTTACGCGAATAATCGAGATACAACATGGAAGCCACCGCATCCACACGCAGGCCATCGAAATGAAATTGCGACAGCCAGTAATGCGCACTCGACAATAAAAAGCTTTTTACCTCATTACGACCATAGTTAAAAATGTGCGTGCCCCAGTCCTGATGGAAGCCGAGGCGCGGATCTTCGTGTTCATACAGCGCGGTGCCGTCAAAATACGCCAGCGCAAAAGCGTCCTGCGGGAAATGCGCTGGCACCCAGTCGAGCAGCACGCCAATTCCGGCTTGATGACAGTTATCTACGAAGTAGCATAAATCATCAATGGATCCGAAGCGACTGGTCGCGGCGAAATAGCCAGTCGCTTGGTAACCCCATGATTCGTCAAGCGGATGCTCCGAAACAGGCATTAGTTCAACGTGGGTATAACCCATATCTTTGAGATAGGGAACAAGATTTTCAGCCAGTTCGCGATAAGTATAATAGCGTCCGTCTGGGTGACGCTTCCATGATCCTGCATGAATTTCGTAGATATTGAGAGGGGCGTGTAGCCAGTCCCAATTGTTGCGCTGCTCCATCCATTCTGCATCCTGCCATGTGTGGTGGAGAGCAGACCCAGCGCGAGCAGCAGTACCAGGCCGCAATTCAAATGCGTTGGCATAGGGGTCGGTTTTGACTAGCAAGATACCGGCGTGATTGCGGATCTCAAATTTGTACAGCATGCCTTGTTCAATTTCTGGAATAAATAACTCCCACACGCCGCTGGAACCATGCGCCGCCATCGGATGAATGCGACCATCCCAGCGGTTAAATTCACCTATCACACTTATTCGCTCGGCATTTGGTGCCCACACTGCAAAACGCACACCCGGAATGTCGTTAATTTGCATTGCATGTGAGCCCAGTACGCGATAGGCCTGATGTAACTTTCCTTCGTTAAAAAGGTGCAGGTCGAAATCGGAAATTTGTGGTGCAAAGGCATAGCAATCATGCACCAAACGCTCCATACCGTTGTTTAGCCCCGGTCCGTTTTCCCTGATGCGCAGACTATAGGGATGGCGCGGTTCTTCGCTGCCATGCCATTCGAATAAACCATCTGGATGAACGCGTTCCAGCGCTTCGCTGCCATGCGCGGTTTTCAGCCAAACTTCATTTGCGTGAGGATTGAATACCCGCACTACATATCTTTCATTTTCCAGGTGTGGGCCGAGATAAGCGAAGGGATTATGCAGTCGCCCTTGCAGCAATAATTCAGCACGCGGATCAGGTTTGATGCGAAGATTCTTTTTCATGGTGAGGTGATTATAACCACAATTAAGACCCGGCTATAATTACAATCTGATACAGTTCTGAACAAGATTCTAAATCAACGACTACGAGGGGAATCATGCCGCTACCTGAAAAATTACGTTTCGTGAGTTCGATAACTAAAAGCACTTACGCCATGATTCTGGCGGGAGGGCGTGGCTCTCGTCTGCATCAACTTACAGACTGGCGGGCCAAACCTGCTGTGCCATTTGGTGGCAAGTTTCGCATTATCGATTTTGTGCTGTCAAATTGCGTGAATTCTGGCATCAGACGGATAGGTGTAGCGACGCAATACAAATCACACAGCTTGATCCAGCATATTCAGCGCGGCTGGAGTTTCCTGAATGGCCAGTTCGGCGAATTCATTGACGTGCTGCCGGCTCAGCAAAGAATAGAGGAAATGTGGTATCGGGGCACGGCCGATGCGGTATTCCAAAACCTGGATATCATGCGCACAACGAATCCAGATTACGTGCTGATATTGGCGGGCGATCACGTCTATAAGATGGACTACGGCAAGCTCCTTGCCTTCCATGTAGAAAAGCAGGCCGACATGACTGTTGCCTGCATCGAGGTTCCTATCAAGGATGCGAGTGGATTCGGCGTAATGGGTGTAAATATGGAATCACGAGTGGTGAATTTTAACGAGAAGCCTGGCCACCCCAATCCGAGCCCGGGAAACCCTAATCTGGCGTTGGCCAGCATGGGTGTGTATGTGTTTAACACCCGCTTTCTGTACGAACAATTGGTGCGGGACGCAGATGATAAGAATTCCAGCCATGATTTCGGTAAGGACATCATCCCGCATTTGGTCTCCGCTAACTACCGTGTGTTTGCGCAGAGCTTTGAAGAGAGCTGTGTAAATCTGAATGGCGAAGTACCCTATTGGCGAGACGTGGGAACTATAGACGCCTACTGGGAAGCCAACATGGAACTTACCAAGGTTACCCCTGCCCTAAATATGTATGATCAGGAATGGCCAATCTGGACGTATCAGGAACAATTACCACCGGCCAAATTCGTATTTGATGACAGTACTCGCCGCGGCATGGCTGTGGATTCTTTAGTATCAGGAGGCTGCATCATTAGCGGCGCTTACGTGCGCAATTCGCTGCTATTCTCTAACGTGCACATACACAGTTACAGTAATGTCGAGGATTCGGTAATATTGCCCAACGTAAAGGTGTCACGCAATGTAACGCTCAAGCGCGTGGTGGTGGACAAAAATTGCGTGATCCCGGAGGGCTTGATCGCCGGGATCAACCGTGAGGAAGATGCGAGCCGTTTTTTTGTAAGTGATAACGGTATTACACTGATCACCCCCGACATGCTGGGCCAGGAAGTGCACCGCGTGCGTTAAACTTAGGTCTATTAACATTTAATTAAATGGAATTTTCATGTCCAGGCCCCTCGATTTAGTTTTTCTCTGGCACATGCACCAGCCAGATTATCGCGATCATGCCACTGGCGACTTCTTGTTGCCGTGGGTTTATCTGCACGCGATCAAGGATTACACCGACATGGCTTTTCATCTGGAACAACATCCTCAGGTGAAGGTGACGGTGAATTTCGTGCCGGTTTTGCTGGATCAACTGGAAGATTACGAACAGCAGTTTACCACCGGCCAGATACGCGACCCGCTGTTGCGACTGCTGGCGCGCGAGAACCTCGATGACCTGAACGCAGCGGAACGCGATCTGGTGTTGACGAGTTGTTTCCGCAGTAACCATCATAGTATGGTCGCGCCGTATCACGCCTACAAGCGTCTGTCCGAATTGTACAAAATGCTCGAACCCGGCGGTAATACAGAGCTTGCCTATCTGTCTGGACAATATTTTGCCGACTTGCTGACTTGGTACCACTTGGTGTGGTGCGGTGAAAGCGTGCGCCGCGAACACAACTTGGTCATTCGCCTAATGAGCAAGAACGAAGGCTTTAATCATGCTGATCGCAAGTGGTTATTCGACCTGATTGGACAAGTCATTACCGGCATTATTCCGCGCTACCGCAAGCTGGCCGAAAGCGGTCAAATCGAACTTTCCACGACACCTCACTACCATCCGCTTGCGCCGTTGTTGCTAGATATCAATAGTGCGCGTGAAAGCAAACCGGATATCAGCCTGCCGCAATCGAAATGCTATCCCGGCGGAAAATCACGCGTCCAGGCGCATCTTCTTTCCGCCCAAAAAAGTCACCAAGCACGCTTCGGCGCCACTCCACGCGGTATCTGGCCAGCAGAAGGTGCGGTTTCAACGGCTTTACTGGAAGTGTTTGCGGTGCAAGAATGCCGCTGGACGGCGAGTGGAGAAGGCGTACTGGCTAACAGCTTGCGCACAGCGGAGCATTACTTGCCTGAGCGCGCCCAATATCTCTATCGCCACTATCATTTGCAAGGTGCAGCAAGTGGTGTGCGCTGTTTTTTTCGAGATGACCGCCTATCCGATTTGATTGGTTTTGAATACTCGCGTTGGAATGGCAAGGATGCCGCACTGCATTTTGTTTCCCAGCTGGAAGCGATTGCACAACAGGCACCTGAGGGCGAAGCGCCAGTGGTCAGCGTTATCCTTGATGGTGAAAACGCCTGGGAATATTATCCCTATAACGGCTATCATTTCTTTACCGATTTATATTCTGCGTTGCAAGCACACTCGTCAATCAGCACCACGACCTATTGCGGTTATCTGGATCGGCTTGATGATGCTGAAGGAAACCAACAGCTTGCCAAGGAAGGAGAGCTGCCGCGCCTCGTTGCCGGTAGTTGGGTATACGGTGATTTCTCCACCTGGATTGGCTCGCCCGAGAAGAACCGCGCTTGGGATTTGTTGTGCATGGCAAAACAAAATTATGACTTGGTGGTGGCAAGCGACCGCTTGAACAAGGCAGAGCGCTTGGTTGCCGAAAAACAGTTGGCTTCATGCGAAAGTTCCGACTGGTTCTGGTGGTTTGGTGATTACAATCCTGCCCATGCAGTGGAAAGTTTTGATCGCCTATATCGCAGCAATTTAATGCAGTTATATCGTTACTTGAAATTACCTGTTCCTGCCACTTTAAATTCTCCAATCAGCCAAGGTGGTGGTTTACCTGAAGCAGGCGGTACGATGCGTCGTGGTTCTTGATGGCGCGCTCGCATTTGCCTGGCGACTAATATCAGTCCACTGCATGTCAATCGTAGCTCAATATTTTTTGAGATGTCACGATGTCATTGGCAATTAACACAGAGTCCTAAAATGAAAACATACGAAACAGTTTCCTTACTTTTTGGTGTCCATGCTCACCAGCCGGTGGGCAACTTCCCGGAAGTGGTGGACGACGCGCATCAGCGTTGCTATAAGCCATTTCTGCATATCTTGCATCGCTATCCTGAATTTCGTTTTGCCGCACATTTCAGCGGCTGGTTGCTCGATTACCTGTTTAATAAATATCCGCAAGATATGGTTTTACTTACTGAAATGGTACAGCGCGGCCAGGTCGAAATGTTCGGTGGCGGGGACACCGAGCCGGTTCTGGCGGTCATTCCCAACCGCGATCGTATCGGACAGATCGTCAGGTTATCTGACAAACTGGAAGCCAGAATGGGGGCTAGGGCACAAGGTGCATGGTTAACCGAACGCGTGTGGGAGGCAACGGTAGTGCCTGCCTTATCAGATTCCCAAATTAATTACGTCACAGTAGATGATTACCACTTCTTGTGCAGCGGCAAGCGCATTGAAGAATTGAATGGCTATTTCACTACCGAAGAGGACGGCCGCAAACTCGACCTGTTTCCGATTTCCGAGGCGCTACGCTACCGCATGCCGTTTTCTCCGGCGCATGAAGTAGTGGCCTATCTGGAAAGCCTGGCGCGTACCGACATGCAGGCATCAGCCGTGTATTTCGACGACATCGAAAAGTTTGGCATCTGGCCGGAAACTTACCAGTGGGTTTATGAAAAAGGCTGGCTGGAAGATTTTATTCGTGGGGTGCTGGCTTCATCGAAAATTACCACACAGACCTATCGCGACTATCATGCAGCCGAAAAAACGCGCGGTATTGTATATCTGCCTACCACCTCCTACATCGAAATGAACGAGTGGACTTTGCCGATGGCTGCTGCCCATACTTATGCCGATTTGGTCCACACGGAAAAAGCAAGCGGCCATTACGAAGAGCGCAAAGCATTTCTGCGCGGCGGCATCTGGAAGAATTTTTTCACCCGTTATCCCGAATCGAACTGGATGCACAAGCGCATGTTGGGGTTGTCTGAGCGTTTGCATGCCCTGCCGGAAGAGAAGCGCACACTTGAGATGGTTGATGAACTCTATATTGCGCAAGCCAACGATGCATACTGGCATGGCTTGTTTGGCGGATTGTATCTGCCACACCTGCGCCGTGCGGTATACGGCGCCATCGTCAAGCTGGAATCTTTACTAGATAAGGTTCTCCCACGTGCAGCCTGTATTTGCACCGATGCTGACAGTGATGGCCACGATGAAGTTTTCCTACATAACACAATGCTGCAAGCGATCGTGAAACTTGATGGCAGCGCCAGCATATCCGAACTTGATGCATATCAATTGCATCACAACTTCGGCGATACACTGCGCCGCCAGTTGGAGCATTATTTCCGCAAAATTGAATCCAGCCACGCCACGCAGCCGCATGAAGGCAGTGGTATCGTTTCAGCGCATGATCGCGTGGCTTTCAAGCATGAAATCACTGCGAAAAACTTGATGGCAGATAGCTACGCACAGACTTTATTTCGCGATTTCTTGCTGCTGGATGACGAAGAAGTTGAGCTTGCATATGAACTGGTCGAAACGAACACTGAAGCTATAGTATTCCGCACCGAATTTGGTGGCAAAACTATACAAAAACGTATTAGCTTGAACGCTAACTGTCTATGCGTTAGTTACACCTTCGATAGCGCATTGCAAGGAGGTTTCCTCACACGTGTGGCACTGGCGATGCCGAGTTGCAATGGTTATGCCGGCCGTTATATTCAGGATGAAAAAATTCTCAGCGGTTTTGGCAGTGCGCTCGAGTTGACTGATATGAATGGTTTGGTGCTGGATGATCGTGTACTCGGCGGAAATTTAGTGTTGAATAACAACCACCCGATCCAGTTATTTGGTATGCCATATTTCACAGTTTCGCAATCCGAAGCCGGATTCGAAAAGATTATGCAGGCGGTAATGTTAACCCTGCAATGGCCGCTTCCGCAAAATGAAATGAGCGTTATGTTGACCATAAATCCGGGCAATGCGATGCTGTAATTATCAGTTATTATGTTTATCATTTTCCCGTACTGCGCATGGCAATATAGCAGCGTCAGCCAGTACCGGGGTTGATCGTCCATGGCGGGGAGTGTGAACGATGGGATAAGCAACTCACGCTAGCAGTGCCGCTTCAAGATACACATCCACACCATTTGCCGGATTAATGGCAGCAGCAGGAATAGCGACCCCAGTGCGCCAATCCCCTACTGCCTGTTGCTTTATGGCACCGCTCACCATAAATATAACCTTTCGTGCCGCACTCAAGCGATGCGCGCTGAGCGATACCCGCTGTGGCGGATATTTTGGCGCATTCTCCTCCGCAATAACGGCTGGAGCATCGGCTGTGTTACCCAGCTCGTGACCTGGAAACAGGCTGGCAGTGTGGCCATCTTCCCCCAATCCCAGCAAAACCAAATCAAATAACTCAATCCCTGCCAGTGTATGTGCATAAGCGCTGGCTGCTGCCTGCGCGCCTTTCTCTGCGGGAATAAGGTGAATCTGGGTAAGCGGGATGGCGACATGGTTCAGCCAAGCCTGCGCGACTATCCAACTGTTGCGTTCCACATGGTCAGCTGGCAGACAACGTTCATCACCGAAATACACATGCCAGGCAGCCCAGTCTGCATCAGCCTTGCGCAGCGACTCATATACACGGCGCGGTGTTGTGCCGCCGGCCAGCACGATATGGAATGTTCCGCGCAGGTTAATGGCCTGCAGCGCCGCCTGCAATATTGCTTGTGTTGCAGCCTGCTCTAGTTCGGCAGTTGTGTTGAAACAGTGCCAACGGCATTGTTGCGGGGGGTTACTAATTGATAAAGGCATACAATTCACCCGGGAGTAATATGACAATGTATGCGATTGTATGGCTGGCTGAGATTGATGATTTAGTATTATTAAATACGAGATAATCAAAACTGTTTCGCAATTGCCTGTTGGAATTATTTATATATTAAGATAGGTGATATAAAACAATCAATTGGCGGAAAATTTTGTCCGAGGCGGTCAATTATTCTGTGCCAGCCAAGGTAGCTTTCGAGATAATGCGTGGCTATACCATGAAATTCCGCCATCCATTGTTTGAGTCAGCTGTTGCAACGCGGTATTTTGGATGAAATTAAAAATTTTAGAAGTTTCTTGCCTGTTAAACACTGAATAGCGAACGTTATGTATTGAAATCTGTCTAATTTTTTTGATATTAAAAAGTTCTCACTATATCTACTGCAAGCAGAAAATATAAATATGAACAATCTTTTGCAATGGGCAGTGCTCGGCGCACTGTTGTGCACCATGTCCTCCGCATGGGCAGTGCCACAACAAAGCCATGCCGAAATACGCACGATCATTACCGCTTTCGTGCACGAGCAAACACTTGCCCTGCCGGGCCAAGTTACTATCACGGTGAATGAGATTGACCGGCGCGTCTCGCTTCCAGCCTGTCCAGCGCTGGAAGCATTTCTTCCTCCTGGAGGACAGCTGCTGGGCAACAATACAGTAGGCGTCCGCTGCACTGCTAATATGAAGAAATGGACACTGTTCGTGCCAGTGCATATTAAAGTGAGTGCGAATCTGCTCATCGCCAATAGTCCACTGCAACAGGGGCATGTACTACGCGCCGAAGATATTGGAAGCCAGAAAAGTGAGTTAGCTCAAACAGGTATTCTCACCGACCCTTTGCAAGCCATCGGCAAAGTACTTAAATATAGTGTTGGGGCAGGGCAAGTGTTAAAACAGGACATGCTGCGCGCGCCCTACGCAGTAAGGCAGGGACAGACAGTACAAATTCAAGTTGAAAGGCAAGGCTTCAAAATTCATGCTGATGGTCAAGCATTAAGTAACGCGGCGGAAGGACAAACCGTACAGGTGAAAACCTCATCCGGTCAGGTGGTGAGCGGTGCAGTGCAGCCGGATGGAGCAGTAAACATCCGGCCCTAGCAGCCTGTCGGACTTCCCCCCATTAAAAATAACAAATTGCAAGTGTAAA
>NZ_CAKMHQ010000019.1 GCF_927312905.1 Candidatus Nitrotoga sp. 1052 | reverse complement strand
TGGAGCCGGTGTTTGGCATCATCAAGGCGATACTGGGATTCCGTCAATTCTCACTGCGGGGTTTGGAAAACGTCAAAGGCGAGTTGAATTTGGTCGCGATGGCGTGGAATTTGAAGCGAATGTTTGTGTTGGCAGGGTAGTGTAGGAAGGGAAGAGTGATACGACGGCAATGACCGTTCTTGAGAGCCTGAAAAACGATTTGATGCAAAACTGAAAATACAATTTATGAAATCACGATCAAATCCGCTCGACAAGTCCGAGTTGTTGGCAGCTTTAACGACAAGACCGACAGGCTGCTAGGGGAAAAAACGCCGGTGGCCTATGCACCCGGTGCGGCAGCGGCTGTCGATGATTGCCACTGTGACCAACAAAGGCTGTGCACGTTGGCAGATTATCGACGGAAATTTCGACTCGGATCGGCTCATTGAATTCCTTGAACTACTGATCAAGGATGCGGGGAGAAAAGTGTTCTTGATTCTGGATAATTTGAAAGTGCACCACAGCAAACCAGTGAAGGCTTGGCTGGAAAAAATAAGGAAAAAATCGAATGCTTTAATTTGCCCAGCCACAGTCCGGAATTGAATCCGGAAGAGCGGTTGAATTCAGACCTGAAGCAGGCTATCGGATCGAAAGTGCAGATGCGTACCAAAGAGAAATTGCGTGCCACTGCCAACAATCACATGACGATGCTGGAGAGCAACCCTAGACGCGTCTCTTCTTACTTTCAAGACCCACGCGTAAAATATGCCGCTTGAAACTATTTAGTGGCCGAGTCAATAACATGACATGGTTCCAAATGGTCTGATAGCGATGCCTCATTTCGCGTTCAAAGCAACGGGTTCGCATTCTGTGATTAATAATGTGGGGTATACAGCTATTTGCGGTAAATTGCTTGAGCTATCTATCGCCCGCTGCATCTGAACGTAAGTTTTAAAAAAAACTAACAGCATGATCAGAAGTGCAAATGAGGCAGCGGTATTTTGTTATGTATTGATTGGCAACTCTCTTAAACTCGACTCATTATTGTCTTGACTAATTGGTTCACTGTACATTATCGTCTTAACCGAGGATTTGCATTTACTTTAGAGATTAAAATGAACCCACAAAAAATAGTTATTGCTATGCCAGCCGAAGAAGAGTTTATGCCAAGTATTTCAAGGTGGGGGCATGAATATGTCTGGACCAAAAGAGAAATTTATTTTGTTCATGTTATCAAGAAAGACATTAGCGTTAGTGAGATGGGTGTTGAGGAAATTCCTGATAAGGTAACAGTTGAAAATTTGAAACAACAAATGCTAGATTTCATTAAAAATAAAGCAAGGGAAATGATGCCTGAACTGGCATTCAAAAAAGCTCATTTTGAAGTTTTATTTGCGCAGTCTCCAGCAGAACGACTGGCTGAGTATGCCAAAGAAATTAATGCGGGTATGATTGTAGTTGCGACAAGAAATAAGAGAGGTTTTTCTGGACTTTTTCTTAGCTCCTTTGCTGACCGCCTTTTAAAATTATCACCCTGTGATGTATTAGTTTTAAGGCCGAATTAAAAAATAATATATGGCGAATTCAAGAACCAACCACAATAGTTAATGTTTAGTCGCGGATTTGGCGAGTTCCATATTGGGCAGGAGCTCGTTGTAAACTGCTACCGGCGATCGAAATTCGAGCGATTTTCTCGGACGTGTATTTATTCAAGCTCCAAGCAATTTCATCCAACTGTTCTTGCGTGTAGGTCGACAGGTCAGCCCCTCTGGGCAAATGCTGGCGCAGCAGTCCGTTAATATTTTCGTTCAAACCGCTCTGCCACGGACTGTGCTGGTCGCAGACGTAGACCGCCATACCTGTTCGTTCAGTTAGTTGCGTGCCTTTGATCATGTCGGCTGCCCAGCCAGGAAGGCTGGGCATTTAGTTACACTAAAACAAAATTTGTAATTTATCTTGAGGAATTTGATGCAATCCAATAGCTGCGACACTCAATTATTGCTTACGCCAGAAATGGCATTAAAAGCTCTTAAAGATGGCAATGCGCGCTTTGTGAATAACCTCAAAATTAGCCGCAATCTGTTACAGCAATTGAATGAAACTTCAGATAGGCAATGTCCATTCGCCGTTATTCTGAGCTGCATCGATTCGCGCGCATCAGCTGAACTTATTTTCGATCAAGGCTTAGGTGATCTCGTCAGCATTCGAATAGCAGGTAATGTTATTAATGAAGACATTCTTGGCAGTATGGAATTTGCTTGCAAAATCGGCGGGGCAAAAATTGTCGTTGTTTTAGGCCATAGCCGTTGCGGCGCCATCAAAGGCGCGTGTGACGATGTAAAACTAGGTAATCTTACCACTCTAATCGCAAAACTTAAGCCAGCAGTGGCAAGTGTTCGCGAGCCAACAACAGATAGAAACTCCACGAATTCAGACTTTGTAGAAAAAGTTGCTGTGGCCAATGTACACCTAATGATTGCCAACATAAAACACCGCAGCGAAATTTTGCGTGAAATGGAGGGCAACAATGAGATAGCCATTGTGGGCGGCATGTACGAAATACAGACTGGAAATATCGAATTTTATCAATAACCAGTATAGTGAACCAGGGCGGTCACTCTCCTAAGTGTTTATTTTTAGGATATGTTCTATCGATATAGATGGGCTTAACTCACCATAGTTTTTACCATTGCTTAATATACGTAATATAATATTGTTAACATAAAAAATTGTGGAGACGAAAAAATGACCAAGCAGCCCATGCAGTACTATCTTCGACACCTAAAAGATGATTTGCCTGCGGGTATCGTGGTATTTTTAGTGGCTCTACCGCTATGTCTTGGTATCGCTCTGGCATCTGGAGCGCCTCTATTCGCAGGACTGACAGCAGGAATGGTCGGTGGCCTGGTTGTTGCTTGGTTAAGCGGTTCACAACTGAGCGTTTCAGGCCCAGCGGCCGGCTTAACTGTGATTGTATTTAACGCTATTGAAACTTTAGGTAGTTTCCAGGGATTTTTGGTTGCCGTGATATTGGCGGGCATTATGCAACTGATAGCTGGCTTCCTCAAAGCAGGGGTCATCGGAGCTTTTTTCCCTTCAGCTGTCATTAAAGGGATGTTGGCTGCCATTGGCTTGATTTTAATTATTAAGCAGATCCCTCATGCTACTGGGTATAGTGAACATTTTGGAGGTCCAGAAGCCTATTCACATGAAGAAGTACATGAGTTTTTTTTCCCGATATTAGATGCATTTAGCTCCATTTCGCATGGCGTCATACTTATAACCATGGTTGCCTTGCTGATACTAATAATTTGGGAACGACCATGGTTTAAAAAATATAGTTTTTTTAAAATAATTCCTGGCCCCTTAGTCGCGATAGTATGGGGAATTCTCTATAATTTAGCTGCTGAACGATGGTTTCCAGATTGGGCGGTCAGTTCAATTCACTTGGTGAATGTTCCTGTCTCAAATAATGTCGGCGAGTTCTTGAATAACTTCATCTTTCCAGACTACAGTTATTGGACTAATCCTCAGGTTTATCTTATTGCAGCAACGCTAGCTATTATTGGTAGTCTCGAAACATTATTAAGCCTTGAAGCAGTAGATAAGCTGGATCCGTTAAAACGCACTTCACCGACTAACAGAGAGTTAAAAGCACAAGGAGTTGGAAATATTATTTCCGGATTAATCGGAGGATTACCGATTACTGCTGTTATTGTGCGTAGCGCAGGCAATATTAACGCTGGTGGCAAAACCCCAATATCCTGTTTTATACATGGCTTATGTATATTGCTTAGCGTAATGTTTTTTGCAAATTATATAAATTATTTTCCACTCGGCTCTTTGTCAGCCATTTTGCTGCATACCGGGTTTAAATTGGCTAAACCCGCTTTATTCAAGGAATTTTATCAAAAGGGCTGGAGTCAACTTTTGCCTTTTATAATTACAATAACAGCGATTTTAACAACCGATTTATTAATAGGCATGTCAATTGGTATGGTAGTTGGGTTATTTTTTGTTATTAAGGCTAATTATCAAGCTGCCATTACTTTGACTCAGGATAAATCGTTTTATATATTAACGCTTAACAAAGATGTTGTTTTTCTGAATAAATCTCTATTGAGAAAGCTTCTTTCGCATGTCAAGCCAAACAGCACGCTCACAATTGATGCCAGCAAATCTCAGTTTATTGATCACGACATTATCGAAACAATTGATGACTTTTTAGTAACAGCTCCAAATAATAATATTTCAGTTGAAGTTTATGATCTATACGGCAAGGAAAATTTAAAAAAACACGAAGAATTTGTCATATTAAAAGACCACTATGATAAAAGCCCATCCGGTAAAAACATGATTATCGATAACAAGATTATGGGATTATGAAAGAAATTATGACTTCCATTCTCAGCCTTCATCCTCTTGCGTCACCCGAGCGGTGACACAATTGAAACTGAAACGATAAAAACTCTTGCTGCCTGCTACTGATTACTGCACTACACCCGCAATCTTCGGTCGCCGCGCTGCTTGGGAAGGTGAATATAGAGTACTTCCTGTTGAAACTATCTCTGAAAGCAAGCCCTGAAAATTTCATGCGCAGACACTGCGCTACCAATCTGATGGTCAGCGGTTGTTTGGCGCACCACGGTGCCACGTTGGTAATGGGGAACAATTCTTTTACGACCAGGCTCAACAGATGAGGAAATGTCCAAGCCGCCGAGATCTGCATCCCTGATTCCAGCACAATGCGTTTCTGTTTCCACAGGTTATAACATCCCACCAGCATTCAGGTAGTGAAACAATGGATTGATGTCCCAGCGGCGTGCGTACTGACGAAGAATTTCCTCGGCACTCAATTCGGTTTTGGAAGCCAACAACAAGCGTGCTTTTTACCAGCCCTGCTTATCCGTATCGAAGGACGGGCACACCATACGGCTCGCACCGGCGTGGCCGTGCGATAACCGAGCGCAGACGACTAAACAACCATCGGCTAAAGCCGGTGGGTTTGAATTGAAGATCGGGGAGGTTGGCGGAATGGTTCCGCTTGATTGGATAGAGTTTGCTCTTTCTTAAATGGGAGCTCGCAGTGAATGCCTGTGCTATTTTTTTCAGTTAACACAGATTGTCGAAGTAGAAAGCATCCGGCGTTTTGTCGTCAATCAACGAATGCGGCCTTTCTTGGTTGTTGCAGCAGAGCAGCCCCTGCTGCGTTTTGTGAATCGTCAATCGTCAATTTGCTGAAATTTGCATGCACAGAGCGCTAGTGTTGACGATAAAACTGGGAAATTCATGCGCTCACCTGTCACAAATTTTCAGAAATAGCACACTCTTCACCGTCACAACCGCCGCGTCCTGCAGGGTGCTCTCGATCTTGATTGCTGTAAGGATCGATCGCAACTTCACACACCAGTTGGCCAATCGTTGCTCCAACGCGCAAATCATCCATGCGACCAAAATGATTGAGTCGAATGCGTCCTTGCCGGTCAAGAAGAATCAGCGTCGGTGTGCCCCGCATACCAAATGCCTCCATCGTATGCGGAATACTGCCTGTTGTTGATGGCCGATTTACAGCAACTGGGAAACGGATACGGTACTCATGAATGAACGCTTCTAAAGCCACGGGTGTCATTGCACTGTGATGCTCAAAGACACTGTGAATGCCAATCACGGCAACATCTGCTGTCGGAAAAGTGTCATGGATAGCCGTAGCCTGTGGCAGACCATGTGACACACAACCAGGACATAGCATTTGGAATGCGTGCAGTACGACCACGCGTCCGCGTAATCCCGCAAGCGTAATAGGACGAAGTGTGTTGATCCATTGGGTTACTTGTAGTTCTGGGGCTATTGAGTTGATGTTAGTCATGCTAATTTTCCTGAGTTAAGTTAATTATTGCTGGGAGAGCCTGGGCCATTCCCAGCAAAGCTGGCATTTAGGCAGCTACGCGTAGATTTACTTTAGGGAAATCAATCGGCACATCAAAAGCCAAATTGACATAGTTGGTAAAAATGTTCAATGTGACGTGAGCCATGATTTCGACGATCTGTTCGTCGTTGAACCCCACCGTTCTCAATTCGGTATTATCGGCATCGGCAATTTGCGCACGGTCGGCAACAAGCTTCAGAGCGAAACGCAAAGCGGCGGCGGTTTGTGCGTCATCTGATTGGCCGGCTTGAGCGGCTGCCATCTCAAGTGCGGAAGCCCCGGCATTTTGACCCAAGACAGTATGAGCTGCCAAGCAGTATTCACAGCGGTTTCTGTCAGCAATTGCGACTGCAATTTTTTCCCCGAGCTTAGCTCCCAGAATGCCAGAACCAAGTGCGCCAAATGAACCCCACATACTCTTGAGTGCTGCGGGTGAATTGGCCACTGCGCGGAACATGTTTGGCACAACGCCAAAGGCTCCGTGGATCTGATTCAGAATAGCCTTACGATCCTCTGTGGCTTCGTTGGCGTTGATGAGTTGAACACGAGACATGATGAGTTTTCCTTAATTGATTAATCGGTGAGATAAATTCGCAGCGCTGCTCCAACAAATGGAGCGCATGCCGTTTTAACTATGCAATCTAACAGCTAGAACTGACCATCGCGGACGTACGGGTAGCTCCATAGAATGGTTTGCAATAAAACAGACTTCACCCAAGCAGCATGCATCTTTTCGACGTCGGCTGTGCTCACGCCTTTCTTCGCAAGAAAGGGTTTAAGCGTTGTCGTCACAGGGATCGTGAGTGCGGGCAGATAACGGAAATTTACTTGAGGTACGCTTTTAACGTGATCCGTTTTATTTTTTTTGATCTTGGTGTGACGAAGGCCAATCTCGTATTGATAGTCGAGCCATACTTGGTCATAGTTCGCATCAGCCGTATCTAATATCCACTGACCGAATCGTTTACGAACCGCATTCAGGTAGTTGCCATCTGGCTGGCCTGTCTTGGTATTTTTGAAATACTCGACAAGTTCCGGCGTAGATGCGACGAAGCCGTACCAAACATCCAGAATCGCATCTGTCTGATCCGCCAAAATCTCTTTGCTTTTACGCAAATAGAGCACATCCTCATCGGTGAAGAGGAGTGTCTTCTTTAATGACTCTAAATCCTTAAGAGTATAGGGTGCAGTTGCAACCGATTTCTGGCCGAATGTGTAGCCGGGAATTTGAGTCTGCGGACTGAGATCTGATCCGCTGTGTGCAGATGCGATTGGAACTACGGCACTAAGGCAAACGGATGCAGCGAGTGAGAATAAACGATTTTTCATGAATAAATCCTTTAGTTATTGTTAACAGCGAAGTTCGGAAAGGTTGGTTAAGGGCACCTCTAAAAATCCAATTTTCGTCACAATACGGCGTTACTCGAAAAAAATTATCGCTTACATATCAACTATATGCCGCGCTCAAATTTTTTACTCGTGCCTTGTCTTGCTTAGAAACTTGAATTTTTAGAGGCGCCCTTAAGTAATTGTTTAAATTATTTTAAGGTGGATCATTCATATAGGAGTCCTAATTATAATAGTTAAAAAAAAGCAAATACGATATTTAGGCACCCTCAAGCTCCCGCCAGTTTTGAACTGCGACGGTTGCCTGGGCCTGATCATGTTCGGGGCAATCAAGGCGCAATTGGCTGACAGAAAGCGGCGCATTGACCAATGTGCAGTGGTGTGGTGCTTCAGAATCAGGATGCCTGTTTATAGCAAAGTACTTGCATGTGACGCAGGCGCGGATTTCAGGGAATCGATCCGATTGCTGTAGTTTGCCAATCAATGCCAGAAGGGATTCGAACAAAGCATCCTGAGTGGACTGGGGGAGATCGGAAACGGCTTCGTGCGCAAAACCGACCGAGTTGGAAATTCTTGCAGCCAAGTCTTGTCCTGATCTCGTCAGCCTCAATGCCACAGCGCGTCCGTCAGCAGAGTCACGTCCCTTCTCGATTAAGCCTTTAGTTGTGAGCGAAGTGATTGAATCACTCGCACTGGCGGCAGTTACGCCCAGATGCTGTGCTATCCATGACAAACGTACACCTCCTTCACGTGACCGCAGCGCTTCGAGGATATCAACTTGTGTCGGGTTGAGTCCTTCAGTTGTCGCAAACTGCCATGCTCCGCTGCGCAACACCGAAGCAATTCGTGTAATGGCACTGACAATCCGTTCGCTTTTCGCAGGCGTGTCATGCCAAGGTAGGGTGTGTTTCGTTTTCATTTTTATAGTATCCGCAAAATCAGAACTTCTGTCAAGGAGTCCTAACTAATACGCGGTGATATATTTCTGTTATCACTCGCATGAGTTCGTAATTTACGGATGCCTCCTTACCCATTTTTTCAATCAAAACTCAAATTCAAACTCTCTGGGTGAAATATATTCTTGTCAGTTTGCGCACACTATCGGTACTGCCAAGTTAAATTTGAAATGGAAGGTGCCGCCACTGTACAGTTTAGCGGGCAGATTGGCAGATAAATTCAAACATACCCTGGGCGGATCAATAGGCGCGCATTATTTCAAGCTAACAATAATTAAATGGTACGGGTATTTAGTCTTCAGGGCGGTCAACTTGCAATCCATGTAGAGCGTTAATGATTACAACGGTAATCACGCCGCCATCATTTAGGAGATAAGCATGTTGAAAGCAGTATTTAGCATTACCGCAATAACCCTCGCATTTGCTGCATCCAGCTATGCCGATACCCCAAAAATTGACCATCGTGAAGCTAAGCAGGAACAGCGCATTGATCAGGGTATTAGATCCGGTGCCTTGACATCAAAAGAAGAGGCAAAATTAGATGCCGGGCAAGCCAAGATAGAAAAAATGGAAGAGAAAGCCAAAGCCGACGGCCACGTAACTAAGCATGAACGCAAGCGCATCAATCATGAGCAGAATGTGCAAAGCAAGAAAATTCACGATATGAAGCACAACGAAGCTCATACGCATTAATCCATCATTCATACGCTAACCCGCCATTCGAGGAGGGGACGCTGCGCCAAAAAACGGCGTAGCGTCGTTCATTTAAACGTTAGCACTTAAAAATTGATCAGTACAGAGGAATACAAATGGCATCATTCATTAGTCCAGGAAGGTTGATTCTCTCGGCCGTGTTCATGACGGTGATTGTCAAGCCAGTTGCCGCCTGAATGCTTTTGTTCATGCTGCAATTTTGTGCTCCAAATCTCCTTTCTTTTGTTCGTCTTGAATGTGCTGATCAGGGTTCAGGTGCATGACGAGGGCAGGCTGCCAGTTTCGGGTGGCTCCGCTCCAGCGTTCTGGACGCTGTTGCTTCGCTGCTTCATAGGCGACGCCGCGCTTCTCCAGCAGCGAGACATCAATGCCTTCGTAGTGCTGTGCAGGCGTCACAAACCTGATGGCGCTATGCCTATGCTCATGGCTGTACCATTGCACAAACATGCCGACCCACTGGCGGGCGGCAAGCAAATCTTCGAATGCCTTGTTCGGATAAGTTGGCCGATATTTTATTGTCTTGAACAGCGATTCCGAGTACGGATAGTCGTTGCTAACCGCATGGCGTCTAAACGAGGGCGCGACGCCCAGCACTTGCAAAGTAGCCAGCATGATGGCGCCTTTCATCGGGCTGCCATTGTCGGAATGCAACACCACCTGGTTCGGCATGATGGCTTCTCTGGCGCAAATGTCGCGTCGGCACCGCGATGCCAGAGCTGATTTTCATCCCTCATGACGCGGTAAATTGTTGATTCCGAAACGAGGTATTGCCCACGATCAGCCAGTATCGGCACAATCTGACTGGGCGGCAGGCTGCCGAATTCATCCGAATTTACGACGTTCAGCAGGTGTTCGCGCTCCCGTAAGGTGAGTTTATTGGTGGGTGTCTGCTCACGCCCGGGACGCAAATCCCCCCGCGACGGGCCAACCGGCCAGCGCTGCAAAGTGCGCGGAATGAGGTCGATCGCCGCATAGGCACGGCCCTGGCGCGCGCCCGCCAAGATGGCCTTGGCGACCAGACTGATTATGTTGCCGCGCTCTGGCAGAGAAGTCATTTGACCTCTTCCTCCCAGAGCGCGCGCAATTTTTTTGCAGGATCAGCAACGCTGCCACCTCCGCCAATGCGTCCTCTTTGCGGGTTAATTCACGCTTGAGCCGGTCGTTCTCCTCTTTCAAGAAGCGGATTTCACGGCTGCCCGTTGCGGTCTTTACATCGGTGCAAAAAGCCGTTTTCCAGCTTGTGAGGTGATGGGTAAATAAGCCGTTTTCACGATCCCACGTTTGCAAGGCTTCGTCTGACAGGCCATGGGTTTCATGCAACGCCGCCAGCAGCTGCTCAGCATTCCAATCTTGGGGGCGTCGCTCTTTTTTGACCGAAACGCCAACAGCACTCGTTCCTTTTCTTTTCATCCAATTTTTTAACGTGTGACGATTGATGTTCAATTCTACCGCGACCGACTTCACCGTCCGATCGCCACGAGAATAGACCTTGAATAACGCCTGCTCGATAAATGCTTCTTAATAACGTATTCCCATTGTTACCTCCATGCCTCATAGTTAAATTTTGAGGCGATAACTGGCCTGATACAGGGGGTGAGCGCAAGGATCAAGCGTCGGCGTGCCAAGAATGCAGGTCGCCTGCATTGAATGGTAATTTTATTGAAGTGAGGTTAATTGCATGAACTTAACAATATCTTGCAACGGGATTTGTTGCGCTTCTTCATCGCACCGTCCCTTGTACTCAACCATGGGCACTTCTTGGCTGAGACCGCGATCTCCGATTACGATACGATGTGGGATGCCGATGAGTTCTAAATCAGCAAACATTACGCCTGGACGTTCGTTGCGGTCATCAAGCAATACTTCAATTCCTGCCGCGCCAATGTCAGCATAAAGCTGTTCTGTCGCTAGGCGCACGGCTTCGCTCTTATTGATTCCGATAGGGGCAAGTGCCACTTGGAATGGAGCCATGGCAGCAGGCAGGGTAATGCCGCGTTCGTCATAATTCTGCTCTATTGCGGCAGCGACAATACGCGAAACACCGATACCATAACAACCCATTTCAATGAATTGAGGTTTGCCGTTTTCATCGAGATAATTAGCATTGAGCGCTTCGGAATATGTGGTGCGCAACTGGAAAATGTGGCCAACTTCGATGCCACGACAGAGTTCCAGCGTGCCTTTTCCATCGGGGCTGGGATCACCGGCGACCACGTTGCGGAGGTCATACACATTGGTTTCGTCCAAGCTGATGTCGCGTCCAAAATTTGCGTGAATGTAGTGAAAGCCGTCGTCATTGGCTCCGCAGACAAAATTGCTCATGGCAGCAGCAGCATGATCAGCTAAGATTCGCACGACCGTATTGACCGGACCAATGTAACCGGTGCGACAGCCCATGTTCTGATGGATTTCATCGTCGCTGGCGAAACGGAATTCGCCTAGTATTTTGGTTGCCTTGATTTCGTTCAGCATATGGTCTCCGCGCAGCAGAAGCAGGGTAAAGTTGCCACCGGCATCCATCACGGCGATTGCCTTTAGCACTTGTTGCGGTGTCACATTCAAGAAAATGGCGACACTTTCGATGGATTTTTGTCCGGGCGTAATGATTTTTTGCATTTTTTCGTTGGCAGTCGCGCGCAAGATGTTCGGTGCGATGGCCTCAGCCAGTTCCACATTTGCGGCGTAATCGGAAGTGGGACAGAATGCTAACCCGTCTTCGCCGGAATCGGCTAGCACATGGAATTCATGCGAGCCACTGCCCCCAATGGCACCTGTATCCGCAGCAACGGCTCGGAATTGAAGGCCAAGACGGGTGAAAATGCGGCTGTAGGTGTCATACATCACCCGGTAGGTTTGTTCCAGGCTGTCGAAGCTGGCATGGAATGAATAAGCATCTTTCATGACAAATTCGCGCGCACGCATCACTCCAAAACGGGGGCGCACCTCGTCCCGGAATTTGGTCTGGATTTGGTAGAAATTCACTGGTAACTGACGATAGCTTTTTATTTCGCGGCGTGCGATGTCAGTAATAACTTCCTCGTGAGTGGGGCCAAAACAAAATAGATTGTCATGGCGATCTTTAATTTTGAGCATTTGCGGCCCAAATACTTCCCAGCGCCCGGTTTCTTGCCAAAGTTCGGCTGGCTGTACGGCGGGCATTAGCAGCTCAATGCCACCCCCATTATTCATTTCCTCGCGTACCACGGTTTCTACTTTGCGCAACACGCGTAGGCCCAACGGCATCCAGGTGTACAGACCGCTGGCCAGTTTCTTGATGTAGCCGGCGCGTAACATCAAACGATGACTGACTAGTTCGGCTTCGGAGGGAGCTTCTTTCTGGGTGGAGATGAAAAATTGTGAAACGCGCATGATGGTATGTTTGTCAAATCGAATTATCAGGGTGCTAATTTTACAGCGAACGAAGTAAGCATGCTGTAACGATTGTGATAAGGCGGCTTTCAATATGGTGTGAAATGTGAAAAAATCCACTCTATCTAAATTAATTTAACAGGTGGCGAAGATGATTGATCGGGATGGTTATCGCCCCAACGTCGGCATCATTCTGTCTAACGCTAAGAATCAGGTATTCTGGGGCAAGCGCATCAGGCAGCATGCGTGGCAATTCCCGCAAGGTGGCATTCAGTGTGGTGAAACACCGGAACAAGCGATGTATCGCGAATTGCAGGAAGAGGTAGGTTTACAGTCCTGTCATGTCCAGATACTTGGCCGCACGCGGGAGTGGATACGTTATGAGGTGCCGCAACATTGGGTTAAGCGTGAGTGGCGTGGCAGTTACAAGGGGCAGAAGCAGATATGGTTTTTGCTGCGACTGGTCGGACGAGATTGTGATGTCAGTCTGCGCGCTTCCGTTCACCCTGAGTTTGATGCCTGGCGTTGGAACGATTACTGGGTTGAGATGGAAAGTGTGATTGAGTTTAAACGGGATGTTTATCGTTTGGCATTGAATGAGTTAGTACGCTACTTGCCGACAGCCAATAATTTTTCTGGCTGGGATGCGGCCAAAAAAATTTCTAGTAATTTTTGAGCTACCGCCATGCTTTTAAAGTATCACATACTATGATGATAAATATGAATTTATCGTCGACAATCGATGACAATATAAATTAAAGGAAGCGAATATGGCAAAAAAATCATTTCTGACCGATATTAAAACCCTGCGTGAACGCGCCCGCCAGCACATAGAGCAGGGGGCTATTACCGCGGGATACCGTGGTGACCGTGACACTGTTGTCAAGCTGCTAAACGAGGCGTTGGCTACAGAGATTATTTGCGTGTTGCGTTATAAACGGCATTACTATACTGCTACAGGCATCAATGCGCAAAGCGTGGCGGCCGAGTTCTTGCAACACGCAACTGAAGAACAGATACATGCTGACCAGATTGCTCAGCGCATTGTGCAATTGGGTGGGAAACCGAATTTTTCTCCCGATGGCCTGGCAATGCGTAGCCATTCCGAATATCACGATGGTGATGACCTGCTTGAAATGATTCGTGAAGACCTGATTGCTGAGCGTATTGCCATTGATAGCTACGGCGAAATGATCAGCTACCTGGGTAACGACGATCCCACAACTCGGCGTATGCTGGAATCCATCTTGGCGATGGAGGAGGAACATGCCGAAGATCTGTCCAGCCTATTGGCAGAGATGGGAGGGTAAAAGGTGGTACAGTACCTAAAAGTGGGATAGATATATGATTTATGAGCGTTTCAATCAATCCTGAATTTGTTCTTTCCGCGAAGGCAGTAATCCAACTTGAGGGCACCTCTAAAAATTCAAGTTTTAGGCAAGACAAGGCACGAAAAAAGTTGAGCGCTGCATATAATTGATATATAAGCGATAATTTTTTTCGAGTAACGCCGTATTGTGACGAAAATTGGATTTTTAGAGGTGCTCTTGACAAGTTGACGTGATATCTCAGACAAGCCCGCTCTGAGCTTGTGATTGGCCCAGGGCAGGCTTAGCACCTCAGTTCAACTACGTATCTTGCTACTGTGTTGGTTAACCACCGCACATGACGGAGATAGTTTTTGCCTACCTTAAGGTTAATCCTACGTAACGAAATTAATCCCTCAGCCTTGCTGCGATACTGGATAAATTGCGATTTTTAATTTTGAAAGGAAGGTATGCGCTATTTTAAAATTTCATTTTTAATTGCTTTTGTGGGCCTCGGGCTTGCGGCATGGTGGGGTTATAGCCGCGGTGGTTTGGTGGTCGCACTTGAAGCTCTTGGGATTGCTACTATCCTTTGCGTCATGGAGGTATCGCTTTCCTTTGACAATGCCGTCGTCAATGCTTCTGTACTGAAAAGTTGGAACAAATTCTGGCAGGACATTTTCCTGACAATTGGAATGCTGATTGCTGTGTTCGGCATGCGGTTGCTTTTTCCGCTTGTGATTGTTGCGTTCGCGGCTGACCTCGGACTAATAGAGGTGTGGAATATGGGGCTCAACAATCCCGATGAATATGCGCATCATTTGATCAACCATCATGCTGAAGTGGCCGCGTTTGGAGGGGTTTTTCTATTGCTGGTGTTCCTTAACTTTCTGCTTGATGAAAAAAAGGAATTACATTGGCTTGGTCATATCGAAGAAAAGATTTCCACTTTTGGAAAGGTGGCATCAATCTCGGTAATGATTGCGCTTGGCACACTGTTGGCCAGTTTGTCCATGGTCGAGGAGGGCAAGCAACTGGTGGTACTAGTCGCCGGCCTTTGGGGTGTGTTGTCCTACGTGGGCGTAGACGTGATTAGCAGTCTTCTTGAAAAGGAAGAAGATGACTCAAAAATCAGCGATGTTATTAAGCGCGGCGGTATAGGCGGCTTTCTTTATCTTGAGGTACTGGATGCTTCCTTCTCTTTCGATGGAGTGATCGGTGCTTTTGCCATTACCAAAGATATTGTTATCATCATGATTGGTCTTGGTATTGGCGCGATGTTTGTGCGTTCAATGACTGTATTTCTGGTACGTAAAGAAACCCTTGATGCGTATGTGTACCTTGAGCATGGTGCGCATTATGCGATCGGAATTCTGGCTGTCATTATGCTTGCTAGCATGAAGTTCCATATCCCAGAGATTTTCACTGGTTTCGTAGGGGTGGTTTTCATTGCCGCCTCTCTATGGTCTTCATTGCGCTACAGGCGTATCAAGCAACAAAAAAGTAACAAACCACCGCAACAAAAAATTCTCCGCTAAAACGGACTATTACGTTGAGATATGTTGCGCTATCCAGCTTGTAATTCGTAAGCCGTATCCATCAAGATACCATCAATGTTTGCCGGTACTGCCAAAACCGTCACTTCCGCGCTGGCTTATGGGGAAATCCTTGACGATATTGAGCTGCATTTGCAGTACCGGCACGATAACCAGTTGCGCCATGCGTTCCAGGGGCATTAGAGTGAACGGGTGCTGTCCACGGTTCCAGATAGAAATGAATATCTGTCCTTGATAGTCGGAATCGATTAGACCGACCAAATTGCCCAGTACAATACCATGTTTGTGTCCAAGCCCGGAGCGCGGCAAGATCATCGCGGCGCACTGCGGGTCGGCTAGGTGAATTGCAATGCCGCTCGGGATGAGTTCGCATTGGCCGGGCTGAATAATCATGCTCTGGTCGATACAGGCGCGCAAATCTATCCCCGCCGATCCGGGCGTGGCGTAAGCGGGCGGGTGCTCATACAAGCGCGGGTCGAGAATTTTTACATCCACAGTTTTTTTCATAATTAATTTCCTTGCCGATAAAGTTTGACTATGTGCCGCAACAAAGCTCGCGCCAGTGTGAGCTTATCCGCGCGCGGTAATACATGCTCACCCGCATCGTCAAATAAAATCAACTCGTTGTCATCTGCTCCAATTGCTTGTTGCACTAGATTGGCTGCGAGTAGTGGAATTTTTTTGGTTTTGCGCTTTGCTGCAGCGTATTCGTGCAGGTTGTGGCTTTCGGCCGCGAAACCCACGCAGAATGGTGGCTTTGGAAGTCCAGTGACATATCCCAGGATATCTGGATTGGGTAATAGTTCCAGTGTTAGTCCGCCCGTACTCTTCTTGATTTTCTGTTCGGTCGGTTGTGCTACGCGATAATCGGCCACGGCTGCCACGGCAATGAAAATATGGGCATGTGTGACATATTTTTGGACTACCTCGAACATTTCCGCTGCGCTGGTGACATTCACCAGTGCAGCACCATAGGGGCTGGATAAGGCTGTAGGACCGGAAATCAATGTAACTTCCGCACCCAGTTCCAGCGCGGCCTGCGCGATGGCATAGCCCATCTTGCCCGAGCTGCGATTAGTAATGCCGCGCACTGCGTCTATTGCTTCGTAGGTTGGCCCGGCAGTCAGCAGAACTTTCACGCCGGATAGTAATTTTGGCTGAAAAAAAGTGAGCACAGCGCGTGCTAACTCTGTGGGTTCCTGCATGCGTCCCATTCCTTCCTCGCCACATGCTTGCATACCGCTGACAGGGCCTAAAATTATTACACCATCAGCAACGAGTTGCTGGATATTGCGTTGCGTGGCTGGACTTTCCCACATTTGTCGATTCATTGCAGGGGCGACCAGTAACGGACAATTGCGAGCCAGGCATAGCGTGGAAAGCAGGTCATCGGCCAAGCCGTGCGCTAGCTTGGCAATGAAATCAGCTGTGGCCGGCGCGATCATGATGGCATCGGTGGTGCGGCTTAGACTGATGTGTGCCATATGATTAGCTGTGTGCTCGCCCCACTGATTGGTGAACACCGGCTTGCCGGATAGCGCCTGCATGGTGGTCGGCGTGATGAAGTGGCACGCAGCTTCAGTCATTGCAACCTGTACCTGTATGCCCTGATTTACCAACAGGCGAGTTAATTCAGCGCCTTTATAGGCGGCAATACCTCCGGTGAGACCAAGCACAAGACGCTTCGTTTGAATTTGTTCCATAATGCCGTGCATCTTAGCAAAAACTGCTGTTCTTTATCAAAAAAACCACTGTGCTTAGACAAGGGAGAGCAATGGGAATTAATAATTGGCCTGAGGGAGAACGGCCGCGGGAGAAGTTAATTCAGCGCGGTGCGGCCGCACTCTCGGATGCCGAGCTGCTGGCAATATTTTTGCGCACTGGTGTTGTGGGCAAAAGTGCGGTTGATTTGGCGCGTGACCTGCTTACCCAGTTTGGCACGCTTACTTGTTTGTTTGCAGCTAGCCAAGAAGAGTTTTGCACCATATACGGTATGGGGCAGGCCAAATATGCTCAGTTGCAGGCGGTGCTGGAAATGTCGCGGCGTGCCTTGCAAGAGGTAATGCGCATGGGCGATGCGCTGAACTCGCCGGGTGCGGTACGCGATTATCTTCGATTGCTGTTGAGTGGCCGCGAACAGGAAGTGTTCCTGGTTGTCTTCCTTACCGCACAAAACCGAGTGATTGCATCAGAGGAAATGTTCCACGGCACACTAACCCAAACCAGCGTGTATCCGCGCGAAGTGGTTAAACGCGCGTTATATCACAACGCGGCGGGAGTTATCTTGGCACATAATCACCCTTCAGGCGTGGCTGAGCCCAGCCAGTCCGATCGCCTGCTTACCGACACGCTTAAACAGGCACTCGCGCTGGTGGATGTGCGCGTGCTAGATCACTTAATTGTGGCAGGAACCGGGTGTTTGTCATTTGCAGAGCGAGGAATGCTGTAATGTGTTTTTAACAGGCTGCTGAAAAAACCTAAGTTAGTTCCCCTTGCGTGCTCATCTATATTTCAGCTAATTTCCATTGTTTTAGCTTCAAAATAGTCGCCTTTTGCGAATTTTTCGCTTTTTTTGCGAATTTCTGGCGTATTACTAATAACTGCCTCATTCTGACCAGATTGTAATTAGCTGCTATGAACAGAAATGGTTGGATCAAGAACTTATTGTCAAAAGATGGTCAAATTATCTTGAGCAGCAAAAGCGAAACAATGGAATGGTAAGGGGTGTTGAGTATAGAAATGCCAATGTGCCAGTAAATATGTTCGCAGCAAAGAGAAATATTAACGGCAAAGTGGATATACTCCTTGCAGTTTTCTTAGGCGGATATAACAATGCGTCCCAATTTTTTAGAATGGAGATTTCATGAAATCAGTTTATGTTTTGTTCCTGCTAATGATGTCTCTCGCGGCATCAGTTAACGCAAGCGCGGCCGGGTCCGTGTTGAGCGTCAATTGTAAAGGTGAGGATGTGGGGGCAGAAGTGTTGGTTAACGGTAAATTTAAAGGCGAATGCCCGTTAGACATAAAGGTACCTGTTGGCAAATTGAAGCTGAAGGTGCAAAAGAAAGTTGATGCCTTTAGTGATCGAACATTTGAACAAGAAATTCGTATGGGCGATGACGTAGTAAAAAAGGTCGATGTGATATTGGGCGCAGCGCAGCTTAACGCCAAAGGCAAACGGCAAAAACCTCAGATGTCAGCCTTGCAAGGTAAGGCAAAAACATTACAGGAAGAAAAGAAGAAATGTGTCGAATGTCCCGAGATGGTGCCGATTCCAGGCACCAATTTCGCCATGGCAAAATACACTGTCACGTTCCAAGATTGGGATGCCTGCGTGGTAGATGGTGGCTGTAATGGTTATCGTCCTTCGGATAAGGAATGGGGGCGTGACAATCGTCCTGTGATTAATGTGAGCTGGAATGATGCTCAGGCTTATATTCAATGGCTATCGAAAAAGACCGGTAATCCTTATCGGCTACCGACTGAAGAGGAATGGGAAATCGCCGCGAGAGCTGGCACTACTACCGAATATTATTGGGGCATTTTTCCTTTTGGAGATTCGGCCTCTAGTGCTAATGCTAACTGTAATGCTTGTGGAAGCAAGTGGGACAACAAGACAACCGCGCCAGTTGGCAGTTTCAAGCCCAACGGTTTTGGTCTATACGACATGTCTGGCAATGTTTGGCAATGGACGGACAGTTGCTGGGAGGGTGATTGTAAGAAGCGAGTGCTTCGTGGCGGCTCTTGGAATGACACCACGACAAACATTCGTATAGCTACCCGTTTCAAGGATGATGTGACTGAACGTTACCATATCAGTGGATTTAGACTTGCCATGACGCTGAAATAAAAGAATTCTGGGTTAGCATTTGGTTCTTGTCACAGATGAATGGGTACATAAAAAGACGGTTGTTGAATGGGGATAGTATGGGCAACTAGAACAAATTTGAGTCTGGACCCTTATTTAAATCTTATGCACTAATGAAGAAAACCTCATTAAAATAGATCAAAAGTGCTTTAAGAGTCTGCCCATTTTTTATTTTTTTAACGGAGATTTCATGAAATCAATTTATTATTTGTTCTTGTCAGTTCTGGCTGCATCATCCGCTAACGTTTACGCGGCTGGCTCCGTATTGAGTGTTGTTTGTAAAGGTGATGACGTGGGTGCCGAAGTTTTGGTTAATGGAAAATTCAAGGGCGAATGCCCGTTGGATATAAAGGTGCCTATTGGCACGCTGAAGCTGAAGGTGCAAAAGAAAGTCGATGCCTCTAGTGATCGCATATTTGAACAAGAAATCCGCGTGGGCGATGGCGTAGTGAAAAGGGTCGAAGTGTTATTGGGCGCGCCGAAACTCAACGCCGAAGGCAAACGGGCCAAACCTGAGCGATTGAAAACTGCTAAGACTGAGGAGAAAAAAGTAGAAGAAGCGCTTAAGGCATGCACCGTCTGCCCTGAAATGGTGCCGATTCCAGGCACGGATTTTGAGATTGGAAAATATACTGTCACATTCGATGAATGGGATGCATGCGTGGAAGAAGGTGGTTGTAATGGTTATAAACCATTAGATGAAGAATGGGGACGTGGCAAGCAGCCTGTGGTTAATGTGAACTGGAATGATGTTCAGAGCTATATTGAATGGCTATCGCACAAGACTGGTAAAACCTACCGTCTACCGAGCGAACATGAATGGGAAGTTGCCGCGCGAGCCGGTACTACCACTGAGTATTACTGGGGAGATGATCTCGGGTTTCAGAATGCCAATTGCCATGGTTGTGGTGCCAGGTATGAGAAAAAAAAATCCGCCCCTATGCCAGTGGGGAGTTTCAAGCCTAATCCCTATGGTCTGTATGACATGTTGGGCAACGTGTGGCAATGGACGGACGGTTGTCGGGAAGGCGATTGTTCGAAGCTAGTTCTTCGAGGCGGATCTTTTGAATACGGTCCTGAGTATCTAAATGTAAGTTATCGTGAGGGAATCGAAGCTACGGAACGAATCAATAACCTTGGGTTTCGCGTTGCCAGGACACTGCCGTAAATTTGCATCTTATAGGACTGGTCATCAAATAGACTGATTAGAACATCTGGGTTCCGGCCTTCGCGGGAATGAAGAATTGACTATTTGATGGCCGACTCTACAGTATTTTTTTGACCTTTTTCTTATTTGCAAGCAACACAAATAGTAAAAGGGTGACTGCTGGGAGTGAGCGAATCCAGTAACTATAGTTTATTCAATATGCATAACACCAAATACCAGGCTTAATGTGTTTATGCATATCATAGATGCCGGTGCTTGTCTGAAGGATGCAAACAGCGCATAGAGATAAAACCGCTGTTGCAGCATCATGTGAGAGAGAAAATACCTGTCGTTGGAGGAACGAAATCATTCTTCGGATGGAAATGTTATTGGTCATATCGTTTGAAGACATTTCTGCTTGATTAATGTTACATAGACATGACTTGGGAGTAATGAACAGGTTGGAAATGATCGTATAGAAAAAATGTTGGGCGTTGACTCAAAGCATTTCGCGACGGAAAGACCATAAGATTCTGGTTAAGGTAAAATACGCCGCAACTTTAGCAAATGGAATGTACATACATGGCAGTAAAATCCCAAAAAACACCCAGCTTTGAGGTGGCTCTGGCCGAACTGGAACAGGTAGTCGCAGACATGGAGGTGGGCAAGCTATCTCTGGAAGACTCGCTGTCAGCGTACCGGCGCGGTGCCGAACTGTTGCAGATTTGCCGAGGCCGTTTGGAGGATGCGCAGCAGCAGGTACGTATTTTGGAAGAGGGCACGCTACAAAATTTTGCATCCAATCCTAGTGCGAGCGATTTTGCCAAACGAGAAAATGACTAGACTTAAGATGCTTGGCATTGATTTCCAGATTTGGGCTAGTTCCCACCAGAGTCGTTTCGAGGATCAGCTAAAACAGTTGTTGCCACAACCGGATATTGCTCCGCAGCGTCTGCACGCAGCCATGCGCTATAGTGTATTGGATGGTGGTAAGCGTGTGCGCCCGCTGTTGGCCTTTGCTGCGGGTGATTTGGTCGGGGCAGACAGCATGCGTGTCAACATAGTTGCCGCTGCCGTCGAACTGATTCACGCCTATTCATTGGTACACGACGACATGCCATGCATGGACAATGATGTGCTTCGACGAGGCAAACCCACTTGTCATGTTGAGTACGATGATGCCACTGCGCTGCTGGTCGGCGACAGTTTGCAAAGTTTGGCGTTTCAGTTGCTGGCCGAGCATCAGCTCAGTAATGATGCCGTGCAACAATTGGCCATGATCAAGTTATTGGCTACAGCATCCGGGTCGCGTGGCATGGCGGGCGGACAAGCGATTGATTTAACGAGTGTGGGTAACCAGCTGAGTGTGCCGGAACTTGAATTCATGCACATCCATAAAACTGGTGCGCTGATTCGTGCTGCTGTTTTGCTCGGTGCGCAGTGCGGGCCTGCGCTGGGGGAGGTGGAACTGGCTAGGCTTGATCGCTACGGCAAATGCGTCGGATTGGCTTTTCAGGTGGTGGATGACGTACTCGATAGTGAGGCGGACACCGTAACTTTAGGCAAAACCGCAGGTAAGGATGCCGAACAAGACAAGCCTACTTATGTCACGCTGCTTGGAGTGCAGGCAGCTAAACAGATGGCGGCGGAATTGCACAGCGAAGCGCTGGAAGCTCTGGCGGGGTTCGGCGAGCCAGCACGTCGCCTATGTGAAATGGCTGATTTTATCTTATTAAGAAAGTTTTGATGGTTTCGCTGCTCAATACCATCAATACCCCAGAAGTCCTGCGTCAGCTGGATCGGAAGCAACTACCTCAACTGGCGGATGAGTTGCGTCAATTCTTGGTGGAGTCTGTCAGTAAGACGGGTGGTCATCTGTCTTCCAATCTCGGAACGATAGAATTAACCATTGCATTGCACTACGTGTTTAATACACCGGATGACAGATTGGTGTGGGATGTGGGTCACCAAACCTATGCACACAAGATACTTACGGGGCGGCGCGAAGCGATGAAAACCCTGCGCATGGCAGGTGGTATTTCAGGTTTTCCTAATCGCGCTGAGAGTGTCTACGATGCCTTCGGTACCGCGCACGCTAGTACATCGATTAGCGCAGCTCTGGGAATGTCGGTGGCGGCGAAAATTGATAGAAGCGATCGGTGTGCAGTAGCTATCATTGGTGATGGCGCGATGAGCGGTGGCATGGCATTTGAGGCTCTTAACAATGCTGGTGCGATGGATACCAACCTGTTGGTGATCCTCAATGACAATGACATGTCCATCTCGCGGCCAGTGGGTGCGCTCAATAATTATTTTGCCAAGCTGATGTCAGGACGTTTTTATTCCGCCATGCGACGCGGCAGCGAAAAAATGCTGAAAGGCATGCCGCCAGTACTTGAATTCGCTAAGCGCGCCGAGGAGCATGTCAAGGGCATGGTTACGCCGGGTACGCTGTTTGAAGAATTTGGTTTCAATTACATCGGTCCGATCGATGGGCACGACCTTGATACCTTGGTTACAACTCTTGGTAACATACGTCAGCTCAAAGGGCCCCAATTTCTGCATGTTGTCACGCAAAAAGGCAAAGGCTACACTCACGCAGAAGAGGATTGCCTGCTTTATCATGGTGTTGGTAAGTTTGATCCAGAGCAAGGCATTGTTACTAAACCTGCTCTAAGAAATATTGAAGGGCAAGCCAGCAAGCCTACCTATGCACAGGTTTTTGGCGAATGGCTGTGCGATATGGCAGAACAGGATAAGCGTTTAGTTAGCATTACCCCCGCCATGTGCGAGGGTTCCGGCATGGTTGAATTTGCAAAAAAATTTCCACAACGTTATTTTGATGTCGGTATTGCTGAGCAGCATGCACTGACCTTCGCCGCCGGACTTGCATGTGAAGGTTACAAGCCGGTAGTGGCGATTTATTCCACTTTCTTGCAACGAGCTTACGACCAACTGATACACGATATCGCGATTCAAAACCTGCCGGTGCTGCTGGCGATAGATCGTGCCGGGCTGGTCGGTGCGGATGGTGCTACGCATGCGGGTAGTTTTGACCTGAGTTTTTTGCGCTGCATTCCTAATATGACAGTAATGGTTCCTTCTGACGAAAATGAGTGTCGCCAGTTGTTATACACTGCGTTTCAGATGGACACCCCGACTGCCGTGCGTTATCCGCGCGGCTATGGACCGGGTGTTGTATCAAGTAAGGAAATGCAGGCGCTGCCCTTAGGTAAAGGTGAAGTGCGCCGTGTGGGCTCAGGTGTGGCAATTTTGTCCTTTGGATCTATGCTTGGCCCAGCTCTTGACGCTGCGGACTCACTCAATGCCACGGTTGCTAACATGCGCTTTGTTAAGCCTCTGGATACAGAGCTCGTGTTGCATTTGGGACGCGAGTATGCTTTGCTGGTAACGATAGAAGAAAACACCATCCAAGGCGGTGCGGGTAGCGCGGTGGCGGAGTGTTTGCAGCAACACGGTATGACAAATTCGCTGCTCCAACTTGGATTGCCAGATAGTTTTTTGGAGCAAGGAGAGACAGAAAAAATGCTGGCTATGTGCGGTTTGGACGCAACAGGTATCGCTGCCTCAATTCGCCAAAAAATGTCTTTATAAATTCAAGCGTTGTATTGCTACGGAATTTGTAATTGATAAAGATATGCTTATCCAAGTTTAGACGTCTCGGCAAATATATAAATCAGATCAAAGGAATATTAAATTTATTTTTGAAGTATACTTTTGACAAGCAAAAAAATCAGGTTCATCCGACTTTCCTATGGGTAGCCTGAACCGGATACAGATCAAGACCGCC
>NZ_CAKMHQ010000018.1 GCF_927312905.1 Candidatus Nitrotoga sp. 1052 | reverse complement strand
GCAGATTGTGAGGTGGATTTTTGGGTGGATTTGGGTTTTTCTACAGCCTCAACGTAGAGCTAACCGGCGCTGCGCAGCTTTATCGCGCAGTGTCCAGCGACCGAAGGGAGTGAGGTTGAGCGCCATGTTAGGACGCAACATCTTGTGTAGAAAGGTAAGGCTCTAGAACTGAAATGGATGGAGTGTTTTCTAGATACCAAACCTTCACAACAGAGCCAACTGGTACTTTTTTGAGAGCCCAACCGCTGATTCTTTTTTTGCTGATTATGGGCACCTGTTGGCCTTTGGGTGTGAATTTGTATTCAACATAGACATGTTTTTGTTTTGTGTAGCTTAAAATCTCTGCTTCAGTCATGTAACCCCTGGTTTGAATGTCTCGATTCGCTCTTCGATTGGCTCGGTCAACCATATACATGGGGATGGCAAAAAACGCCCCGGCTAGAAGCAACCCAATGACCTTTACGAAGAGTGGCACGTGCGGCATAACGTAATGTAGAAAACATTTTCATAAGCCAGCAATGTCGTCTATACCGGCAAGCATTGTCAAGCATCACCAACTCCACATTATTTTTCATTACCTTGGCCGTTTGTTCGGCTGGACTTTAATGTTAGAACAATTTAAATTTCTGCGAATGGAAGCTCAAGCTGTTTCTCAGGACTCTTTCAATTACTTGATCAATTACGTGCCGAAATTCGGGTGCGCCATCACAGTATTCGCACTGAAGAAGGAAACAAATAGGTAGAGTAGAGAGCAGTTTTCGCCCCTCCCTTCCTCATCAACCCGTGAATGCGCTATTAATGCACGAAGCAGGTGGGTAACTTGTATGGATTTGATCTCGGCAGAATTATTGATTCGGCCAGATTATGTCTGAAGTCCGTTCGCCTTAAGCCCGTCGAAAGGTGAATGGGCTTCGACAAGCTCAGCCCGAACGAAGTGAATACTTCACCGTGCCGGATCAAAAATGGAAGAGGCGGTAGAGCGCATGTAATGAGTTAAGCATTGTCAGCAAGGCGTACTGACGTTAAAGTTCCGCACATGCAGATATAAAGGGCACCTCTAAAAATGCGGTCATTTCGTTGCCGGAATGGGAAATTCAGGATTATGGGTATCCACTTCACGCACGTAACAGACCGATTCACCAAAAATGATAAGACGCCGTTCGGCCTGGGCTTGTCGAACGCCGGTGCCGGCGCGGAACCAGTGGTTCGACAAGCTCACCGCGAACGGTAACTGGTTTGCTGAAACGTAATATACGTGCGTCAAGTAGATATCAATTTTCAGGATTTATAAAGTTTGCCCTGAGAACAGGAAGGGACGGTAATGGTGATATTGACTTTGCTAGCGATGCTGGCCGTAATGATTTTGTTGGCGTTTTTTCGATCCTCCATCTGGGGGTGGTTGTTGGCGATGGTAGTGTTTGTTTTCATCGTTGCTATCCAAAGCAAACTTTCTGCTGATCTGTTTCAAATTGTCATTATCGTGCTGGCCGGGGTTGTTGCGGTGCTGGGCGTTCCTTTTCTGCGTCGGCGGTTGGTGACCAGCCTAATTCTAAAAATTTTTCGCAAGAAACTTCCGCATATTTCGCAAACTGAGCAGGAGGCCCTCGATGCGGGGACGGTTTGGTGGGACGGCAATCTCTTTAGTGGCTACCCTGATTGGCGCAAGTTGTTGAATTACCCCAAGCCGATGCTCAGTCCAGCAGAGCAATCCTTTCTAGATAATGAAACCGAAGCTTTGTGCGCCATGCTGGATGACTGGGACATTACTCATGTGCGCCAGGATTTGCCGCCGCAGGTATGGCAGTACATCAAAGACAACGGTTTCTTCGGCATGATTATTCCCAAGGAATACGGCGGGCTGGAGTTTTCTGCCCTTGCGCATTCCGCCGTGGTGGCCAAGCTTGCTTCGCGCAGTATTACTGCATCCGTAACCGTGATGGTACCGAATTCATTGGGCCCGGCAGAGTTGCTCGTGCGCTATGGCACGTCAAAGCAAAAAGAGAAATATCTGCGCAGATTGGCACAGGGCAAAGAGGTGCCCTGCTTTGCATTGACCGGGCCATCCGCCGGCTCCGATGCAGGATCGATTCCTGATTATGGCATCGTGTGTTACGGCGAATTCAACGGGCAATCAAATGTGCTCGGCATGCGGGTAACGTGGGAAAAACGCTACATCACACTGGCACCGGTTGCGACGTTGATTGGCCTCGCTTTCAAGCTGTATGATCCGGACGGTCTGCTTGGCGAGCAAACAAAACGCGGCATTACCCTTGCGCTGATTCCTGCGGATACGCCCGGCGTGCAGGTCGGGCGTCGTCATTTTCCACTCAATTCGGCATTTCAGAACGGCCCCACTTCGGGCCAGGGTGTGTTCATTCCGATGGAATATATTATTGGCGGCATGGATCGTATCGGGCAGGGCTGGCGCATGCTGATGGAATGTTTGGCCGCGGGGCGATCGATCTCGCTGCCTGCCTGTGCCACAGGCGGGGTAAAACTGGCGGTGCGAACTTGTGGCGCATATGGCCGAGTGCGCAAGCAGTTCAAGCTACCTATTGGTAAATTTGAAGGCGTGGAAGAGGCGCTGGCGCGAATTGGCGGTAACGCCTATTTGATGGATGCGGCACGCGCGCTAACGGCGGCAGCGGTGGACATGGGCGAGAAGCCGTCTGTGATTTCCGCCATCGTTAAGTATCATTGCACCGAACGCGCGCGCACGGTTGTCAATGATGCGATGGACGTGCATGGCGGCAAGGGGATTTGCCTGGGGCCGAGCAACTACTTGGGGCGCTCCCACCAGCAGAATCCCATCGCCATTACGGTGGAAGGCGCGAATATCCTGACGCGCAGCCTACTCATTTTTGGGCAGGGCGCGATTCGTTCTCATCCTTATGTGCTTAAGGAAATCCAAGCGGCGCAAGATAGTGATGCGCAACGTGCATTACGAAATTTTGATGCTGCCCTGCTTGGCCACATTAGTTTGAGCCTGAGCAATGCGCTACGCGCGTGCTTCTTTGGTGTTACCGGTGGACGTGGTCTTTCGGTGCCGGGGGGCGAAAAAACACAGCGTTATTACCAGCAATTGACGCGCTGCTCCGCTGCATTCGCGCTGGCAGCGGATGTGTCCATGCTGACGCTGGGTGGAAATCTCAAACGGTGTGAGAAAATTTCTGGCCGGCTGGGCGATGTGTTGAGCCAGCTGTACCTCTGCTCGGCCACGCTCAAACGCTTCGAGGATGATGGTCGTCCCGCTGAAGATCTGCCGTTGCTGCACTGGGCGATACAGGATGCTCTGTACAGGATTCAGATGGCATTTGACGGCGTGCTGCAAAATTTTCCCAGCCGTCTTTCTGCGCTGCTTTTGCGCGCGCTGATTTTCCCGAGGGGGAAATATCTGACACCACCGTCGGATAAGCTGGGGCATCAAGTGTCAGTGTTGTTGCAGCAACCGTGCGCTGCACGTGACCGCCTGACTGCGGGTATGTATTTGCCTAGTGACGAGCATGATGCGGTCGGTGCACTGGAAGCTGCGTTACACAGCACGTTGCAGTGCGAACCCTTGCAAGCAAAAGTGGACGCGGCGCACAAGGCCGGGCAGATCACGGTGATGAACGAGTTGATGCGCATTGCAGAAGCCCATCGCAAAGGATACATCAATGCCGAAGAAGCCCGGCTGCTGGAGCGCGACTATGCGTTACAACGCAAGGTCATCATGGTGGATGATTTTGCACCGGAACAACTGGTGGCAGAGTCGAATATTATTTGAGCGATAGTAAGGGGTAATCATGCCGGATAACCAAAACCACATTATCACGCCGGAACAGGCAATCACCTTGCATGGGTTGTTTGTCGAGCGTGTGAAACGCACGCCTGAGGCTATTGCTTACCGATATTTCGATACGAACGACAATGCTTGGCTATCGATGACATGGGCGCAGGCGCGCGATCAAACGGCGCGCTGGCAGGCGGCGCTGATGCGTGAGGGATTAGCTGTGGGTGACCGCGTCGGCATCATGTTGCGCAACTGCCCGCAATGGGTATTGTTCGATCAGGCGGCGTTATCGCTCGGCCTTGTTGTGGTGCCGCTATACACTGAGGACAGGCAGGACAGCGTGGCCTATATCATCAAAGATGCGGGCGTGAAGGTGCTACTGTTCGAGAATACAGAACAATGGCAAGAGTTGCGCAGCGTGTGCGCGCAGCTTCCATGCATGCAGCGCATGATCAGCCTGGACAGGATAGCCGGACATGATGAAGCGCGCTTGCTATGTGCGGAGGAGTGGCTGCCCGCGCATGCGCTTTTGGTCGAGGAACGCGGGCGCGAGCGTGATGTGCTGGCCACGGTCATGTACACATCAGGTACCACGGGTCGCCCCAAGGGAGTGATGCTGTCGCACCGCAATATTTTGTTTGACGCCCATGCGGCCTTGCTGACCTGCCCCGTTTCCGTAACGGATACCATGCTGTCTTTTTTGCCGCTTTCTCACGCCTTCGAGCGTACGGTGGGTTATTACATCTGCGTGATGGCTGGTGTCACGGTTGCCTATGCGCGTTCCGTCCAGCTGTTGTCGGAGGATTTACAAATCATTCGTCCAACTATTCTGGTTTCTGTGCCGCGCATTTTCGAGCGCGTCTACGGGGCGATTCGCGCCAAGCTGGAAGAGGCGTCGCCGTTGCGGCGCAAGCTATTCGCTTTGGCGGTCAATGTAGGGTGGCGCCGTTTTGAGCACGAACAGGGGCGTGCTGGCTGGCATCCATCCTTATTGCTTTGGCCGTTGCTTAATCACTTGGTAGCAAGCAAGGTTATGGCGCGTTTAGGTGGACGGCTCCGCCTGACTTTGTGTGGTGGAGCGGCTTTGCAGCCGGAAATCTCACGAGTGTTTATTGCACTTGGCTTGCCTATTTTGCAAGGCTATGGCCTGACCGAGGCCAGCCCTGTAGTTTCCGCTAATCGCTTGAATAACAATTTTCCATCCGGTGTCGGTCTTCCCCTGCCGGGTGTGGAGGTGCGCATCAACGAACAGAGCGCGTTGCTGGTGAGAGGGCAGAATGTGATGTTAGGTTACTGGAATAATGCCGAGGCAACACGTGTCATGATTGATGCGGATGGCTGGCTGAACAGTGGCGATATCGCCTCCATTAGCGAGTCAGGACATATCACCATCACGGGGCATCTGAAGGAAATTATCGTGATGTCCAACGGCGAAAAAATATCTCCGGCTGACATGGAACAGGCCATTCTGCGCGACCGCTTGTTCGATCTGGTGATGGTGCATGGCGAAGGGCGCCCCTACCTGGTTGTGCTGGCAGTAGTGAATCCGGCAGGCTGGGCATCTTTCGCGCAAGAGGCCGGGGTGAGTCCGGATCTGTCGGAATCGTTGCGTCATGCTCGTCTCGAGCAACAAGTGTTGCAGCGCATCGCCGACCAGATAAAGGAATTTCCGGGTTATGCCAAGGTTCGCCGGGTATTGCTCTTGTCCGAGCCGTGGAGCATTGATGACGGACTGCTGACGCCCACCCTGAAGGTTAAACGTAGATCTGTAGTGGAGCGCTTTGCTAAAGAAATTGAACAGCTTTATCAAGGGCACTGAATATGGATAAAGCAGCGTTGACCCTCTTGCCGCAACGCGAGCCTACACTGCGTATGGTGGCCATGCCGTCCGACTGTAATTACACTGGCGATGTGTTTGGCGGTTGGGTGATGGCGCAAGTCGACATCGCCGGAAGCATTCCCGCCCTCACTCGTGCGCGCGGGCGCGTGGTGACGGTGGCGGTGAATTCATTTGTGTTCAAGCAGCCGTTGTTCATGGGCGATGTGGTGAGCTTTTATGCTGAACTTGTGAAGGTAGGGCGTACTTCCATCACCGTCAAGGTCGAGGTGTATGTGCAGCGCGATCCGGTTAAGCCGATCTGTGCCAAGGTAACCGAGGCCATGTTGACCTATGTGGCGGTGGACGAGCACCGCAGGCCGCGCATTGTGCCACCTGATGAATGAGTGCCTTCTTTTATTGTTTTTGGAAATGGGGATATGCCTAAGAATTTTTTTATACGTAAGGTTGCGGTATTGGGCGCAGGGGTAATGGGCGCGCAGATTGCCGCGCATCTGATCAACGCCAATGTGGAAACGCTGCTGTTCGAGTTGCCTGCTGAAGATGGTGATCCTAATGGCAATGTAGCCAAGGCCCTGGAAGGCTTGAAGAAGCTCGAACCCAGTCCATTGGCATCACCCGCCAAGCTGACATGTATTCAACCTGCAAATTACGAGCAGCACCTCGAATTGCTGCGCGGCTGTGATCTGGTGATTGAGGCGATTGCCGAGCGCATTGACTGGAAGTCAGATCTTTACCATAAGGTCGTCCCCTATCTTGGCGCAGACTGCATTTTCGCCAGCAATACTTCCGGGCTGTCTATCAACGAGCTGGCTCAGGCGTTTCCAGAGGTGCAGCGCCATCGATTCTGCGGAATTCACTTCTTTAACCCGCCGCGCTACATGCATCTGGTCGAGCTGATTCCCTGCGCCAGCACCGACGCTTCGCTGCTGGACAGACTGGAAGAGTTTCTTGTCTCCACTCTGGGCAAGGGCGTGGTGCGCGCCAAGGACACGCCCAACTTTATTGCCAACCGCATAGGTGTATTTTCTCTGCTGGCCACGCTGCATCACGCGCAGCGACTGGGGCTGGCCTTCGATACCGTGGATGCTTTAACCGGCCGCTATCTGGGGCGCCCCAAGAGCGCTACTTTCCGCACTCTGGACGTGGTTGGGCTGGATGTGTTCGCACATGTGGTCGACACCATGCGCAATAATCTTGCAGACGATCCCTGGCATACACATTTCGCGCTGCCGGACTGGCTGAGCAAACTGATAGCGGATGGCGCGCTGGGGCAGAAAACCAAGCGCGGCGTGTACCAGAAAGTGGGTAATAAAATTCATATTTTTGATCTTGATTTGCAGACTTATCGCTTGTCGGAAGACAAGTTTGATGATGCGGTGAAGGACATGCTGCGCGAACGCGATTGGGCGAAAAAGCTTGCCGCCCTGCGTGCCAGCGCGCGTCCGCAAGCACAATTCCTGTGGGCGGTGTTTCGTGACTTATTTCACTACTGTGCGGTACATCTGGAAGGCATCGCCGACAATGCGCGAGATCTGGATTTTGCCGTGCGCTGGGGTTTCGGCTGGGACAGCGGACCGTTTGAAATCTGGCAGATGGCAGGCTGGCAAAACGTAGTGGCTTGGCTTAATGAGGATATTGCTGCAGGCAGGGCAATGTCGTCTGCACCCCTGCCAGACTGGGTGACTGATGCAACGCGTAATGAGGTGCATAGTGCGCAGGGCTCATACTCTCCGGGCAGCAATCAATATCAGGCACGCTCGACGTTACCAGTATATGGCCGCCAGGAGTTTCCAGACCGATTGCCGGGCGAGGCAACGCAATATGGCGAAACGATTTTCGAGACCGAAGCGGTACGTATGTGGCACACCGGCAACGATATCGCTATCCTGAGTTCTAAATCCAAGATGCATATCATCAGCAGCGAATTGCTGGACGACATTCTGCGCGCGCTGGACGAAGCCGAGGAAAACTGGCTTGCACTAATAATTTGGCAGACCGAACCCCCATTCTCTGCCGGTGCCAATTTGCTGCAATTGATGCAAGGGGTGCAGAAAGTTGGCGAAGAGCAATCCGGTGGATTTTTCGGCAAGTTTAAGGGCGCGGTGCAGCGCGTCAAATATACCGTGGCGGGTGGCGGCGGACTAAGTGAGATCGTCAATGCGGCAACCGGCAACGTACCCCGTGTAGAAGACGTAATCGTCAAATTCCAGCTGGTGTCGCAGCGCCTGAAATATGCGCAGGTACCTACTATCGCAGCGGTAGACGGCCTCGCGTTGGGTGGTGGCTGCGAAATTTCGATTCATTGCACGCGCATTGTTGCTGTGCTGGAAAGTTATATCGGGCTGGTAGAAACCGGCGTTGGCCTGCTACCTTCCGGAGGCGGCTGCAAAGAAATGGCGCAACGCGCTGCGGCGGAAGCAAAGGGCGGCGATATTTTTCCGTTTCTACGCCGCTATTTTCAGAATATCGCCATGGGCGAAGTATCCAAGAGCGCAGAGCTGGCGCGCGAGATGGGCTATTTGCGAGCCTCGGATCGCATCGTGATGAACCACTTCGAATTGCTGCATGTGGCCAAGCAAGAAGCGTTGGCGCTGGTAGCCACGGCGTATCGCCCACCCCTGATACAGAGTCAGATTCCGGTAGCGGGCAGGGCAGGCATTGCCTCCTTCAAGGCGACTATGGTGAACATGCTGGAAGGGGATTTCATTTCTGAACATGATTACGCTATTGGCTGCCGCGTGGCCGAGGTAATGTGTGGTGGTGATGTGGAAGTCGGCAGCATGGTCGATGAGCAATGGCTTCTTGATCTGGAGCGGCGCAATTTCCTTGAGTTGCTGGCGATGGACAAGACGCAGGAACGCATTGAGTACATGCTGAGGAATAGCAAACCATTGCGGAATTAAAGGGCACCTATAAAAATCCAATTTTCGTCACAATACGGCGTTACTCGAAAAAAATTATCGCTTACATATCAACTATATGCCGCGCTCAAATTTTTTACTCGTGCCTTGTCTTGCTTAGAAACTTGAATTTTTAGAGGCGCCCTAAAATTCCCCTAAAATCCCCTGCCCTTATCTGGTATTCCCTTGAAATCAGGACAGAGGCGGTCTTCAAAAGGAGTAATTCATGTCTAAACAAATTCAGGAAGCTTATATCGTTGCCGCCACTCGCACCCCGGTGGGTAAGGCGCCGCGAGGCATGTTCCGCAACACTCGGCCTGACGATCTGCTGGCGCATGTGCTGAAAAGTGTGATGGGACAATGTCCCTCACTTGACCCTGCCGCAGTGGGCGATGTCATCGCCGGCTGTGCCATGCCGGAAGCTGAGCAGGGCATGAACGTGGCGCGAATTGCATTGCTGCTGGCTGGCTTGCCGAACACTGTACCTGGCCTGACCGTTAACCGCTTCTGTTCTTCCGGGTTGCAGGCAGTGGCTCTCGCGGCAGACCGAATTCGTCTCGGCGAAGCTGACGTGATGATCGCGGCCGGTACCGAGAGCATGAGTATGGTGCCGATGATGGGAAATAAAATTGCGATGAATCCAGCCATTTTTGCGCACGATGAAAATGTCGCTATCGCTTATGGCATGGGGCTGACTGCAGAGAAGGTGGCAGAACGCTGGCAGATAAGCCGTGAAGCACAGGATGCCTTCGCCTGCGAGAGTCACCGCCGCGCCTTGCAAGCTATTGCGAATAATGAATTCATGGAAGAAATCACGCCCTATCAAATTCAGAGCCATGTACCGGATTTAATACGTCGCGAAGTGAACGTGCGTACAAGTATGGCGGAGCAGGACGAAGGTCCGCGTGCAGACACTTCGATGGAAGCGCTGGCTAAACTCAAAACCGTGTTTGCGCAGAATGGTTCGGTTACCGCTGGCAACACTTCGCAGATGTCGGATGGTGCGGGCGCGGTGTTGCTGGTCAGCGAGACCGCGTTGAAGCGCTACAACCTGACTCCCATAGGAAAGTTTCTCGGTTTTGCTGTGGCGGGCGTGCCGCCAGAGATTATGGGCATCGGCCCGAAGGAAGCCATTCCGCGGGTGTTGCGTCAAGTCGGTTTGCAATTGGAAGACATCGACTGGATCGAACTCAACGAAGCTTTTGCCGCGCAATCACTTGCTGTAATAAAGGAGGTCGCCCTGGACCCCGCCAAAGTAAACCCTATGGGTGGGGCGATAGCGTTGGGTCACCCACTGGGTGCGACCGGCGCAATCCGCACTGCCACCTTGCTGCATGGGTTGCGCAGGCGCAAACTGAAATACGGTATGGTCACCATGTGTATTGGTACCGGCATGGGCGCTGCCGGAATTTTCGAGGCATTTTAGTCCGGACGTTTCGTAAATTATTATAGGCGGAAGTGATATCGTTTCGTCTTCCTCCGGTTCCACCACATAACACCACCGGTGGTAAATAGAATGAGCGGCGACAAACCGATGGCCACCTGTAAAAGACGGGTAGGTGTCCCGCCTATTGCACCGATATGTATCGGGTAAAGTGTGTTAAAAATGCGCGTCCCCAGAGAAGCCGTCAACGCGTTTTCCACCTGTAATACCTTTCCTGAAAATTGATCTAAATAGACGAAACTTCTACCATTTGGATGAAATTCTTGGACGAATTTTTTTCGTACCACCAAGGGTGCCCCCGGTTTCTGGGGAAGATTAATCCAGGTGGTGGTGGCAGGCAGCATATAGTCGGCTTGACGCAACATCATATCGAGTGCAGGCCTCGGCATCCGTGCTTGACGAGGGTCGGAATGCGGGGGGGCAGCCCGCGGTGGGCTATGAGTGATTGCATTGATCAAGCTGACAACCGTTTTATTAAATACTAAAGATGTGCCTGTAAAAGCAGTAAGCAGAATAAAAAGAACGGTATAGATACCGGAGGCACGATGTATATCAAAATTCATTTTTTTCCATTGTGCTGCCCACTGGATTTTAAACCCCTGAGAAAACTTTCCGTTTCGCGGCCACCATAAAATGAGGCCGGTTAAGCTCATGCCAATCAGTAGCAATGCACTTACACCAAGGATAATTTCGCCACGCTCGCCACTTAAAAGTTCGGTGTGCAGAAGCGCAATCCATCCGGTAAATGTATCTTCCTGTCGGTGTTCACCCAAGATCTTGCCGTTATAAGGATCAACATAAACAAACAAATCATGCGCATTGTTCATCTTAATTAAATAGGTTTGCTCTGGAGTGCGCGGCATACGAATGAAAAACGGCTTGTTTTCCAGATAGGCGTGCTGCACTGTTTCCAGCACCATTTGTATAGAAACACGTTCGTCACGCGGTACGGTGTTCATCAATTCGGGGTATACCAGCGCCTCGATCTCTTCGCGAAACACCAACACACTACCGGTCAGCCCGCTTAATATCAGCAGCAACCCGATAGCCAAACCGGTATACAGATGTAATTGGAAAACAATTTTTCTAGCGCTCACAGCTTATATCTCCGGCAGTCTTGTTCCGCTTGCTGATGGGCTGCCTGCACGATATACATCTTCAATCAAACGGGCCGATTTACGTAATCAATATGGCCCGAAAGTCTATGTCTTGGTCCCTTTATATAATCATCTTTCAAAATTGCATCCGGGCTATGATCTTCAGCATGCGCGGTGCCCCCACCCCCAGCAGGCCATTGCCTGCTGTACTCCAATAGTTTCTGTTGGCTGCATTGTCGAGCACAGCCTGGAATGTAGTTCGTTGACCGGCAATAACTGTATTATGACGGACGCCTAATGACACGGTCGTATAGCCGTCTACGAAAGCCTGATTTTCATTATTGACCGGACGATTGCCCACGTAATACAAGCCACCACTAAGTGCCAGACCCGGAACACTCTGCAGACGATATTCAGAAAACAGACTTGCAGTTCGTTCGGGAGTATTGTCGGGGATCTTGCCGAATGTCCCTGCGTTGGCTGCGTTCAATTGTTTGGCATCCATAAACAGGGCCGATGCGATGAGCGATAGTTGTTTGGTCACTTCACCTGAGGCCGCCAGCTCTACGCCTTTATATTGCGCTAATCCGTTGAGGACAAAACGGTTGGACGAGTCTACCGTGGTAGACGAACGGGTGATATCGAAATAGGCGGCTTGCAGCAGGATGCCTTTTGCAATCTCTGCTTTCATTCCTATTTCCTTTTGCTTGGATAATGCTGGGGCCAATAATTCTCCGGCATTTGCCCGGTTTGCGGGTGCCTGACCGCTCTCTTCGCGCCCCTCAAGATAGCTGGTATAAATGGACACATTTTTGACCGGCTTGTACATAAGCGAAAGTTGCGGATTAAGCCCATCCGCTTCATAGCGCGTAGTAGTGGTAACGCTCTCGTAGTTGCTCGCTCGCACACCCAGCGTAGCTTGCCATTTTTCACCAATCAATACCCTGTCAGTAAGATATAAACCATTATCTTTAATCGTTGACGGTATGGAAGCAAACGCCGAGGTGGGGAATTGCTGCGCGATGGCAACCGGCGTGTATAGGTTCTGCGCGACATCCCGGCTGGGCTGGGTGCGTGGGTCTGCACTGCGTTCGTTGGCAGTATAGCCAAACGTCAGCTCGTGCGTGATCAACTGGCCCGGCAAGCGCCCATACAGTTCGGCGCGGTAGTTCTTGTTTTCCCACTCCTGGCCACGAGCAAAAAAGGTCCGTAAAGTGCCTTGTCCGGTGGTGAGGTTGAAATTCTGGAATTGGGAAAAGTTACGGTCACGCTCCGTGCGCGCCTTGCCAGCTTCAAACAACAGCCCCCAGTTTTCGCTCAGCACATAGTCAGTGCGAAACAGCAGATTGGTAGCCTTGGCGTCATACTTTTGCCATTCGCCAGCCAAGTTAAGACGATTATCTGGCACACCGGGCAAGGTAATGGTGCCGTTGACTGCTGCAGGCACGGCGATTGCTGCCTGTTCAGAAACGTTTTTGCGATAGTGTTCAAGATCAAGCTTAAAGGAAAGTTTGTCGGAAGCTCGCCAGTCGAATGCACCAGAAGCCAGTGAGCGGTCACCGGAAAAGTTATCGATGCCGATATCTTCGCGCCCTTTGACCAAGTTGACGCGTACCCCGAATTGTTGCCGAGTACCATAACGGCGGCCCAGGTCGACGTGAACATTCGCACCGCCAAACTGGTTTGCCATCAGGGAAATATTTGATACCGGGTTATTGCCAGCCCGCTTGGTTACCATGTTAACAATCCCGGATGGCGGTACGAAACCATAATATAGTGAAGACGCTCCCTTGAGAACTTCGACACGCTCTTTATTTTCAAGCGGGATGTCAATCAAGTTGATTATTGGCAAAGAACCGTTCAGGCGGTAGTTGTTGCGATTTTCAACCAGAATGCCACGAATGGCGATGTTGTCATAAGTTGAACCGCTTAATTGCGAGCGTGTAACCCCGGCTGTATTGCGTAAGGCACCGAACAGGGTGGTATCAGCCTGAGAGTCGAGTACTTCGCGCGTAACAACGTTGCTAGTTTGCGGCACGTCAATCGGTGCCATATCCCGGAATGTACCAACCTGTACTACGTCGGACTTGAAGCTCCCTGTACGCTCGGCTGACACAGTTACAACGGGGAGTTCTTTGTCCGGTTCGGCCTGGCCCGAAGTCTGGGCGCTTGCTTGGGAAACCGAAAACGCCAGCGAAAGCGCACTTGCCAGTATAGATAAACGAAGCTGCATGGGTATATCTCCTATTTTTTAAGTAGAAACGATGGGAAACTGGGGGCGTGCAAAAGGCAACCTCGCCGTACTGGGTCGAAATGCCCCTGTCTGGCGGTTGCCATGAGGAGGTTGGTTTTGATTTGCGGTAGGGATTGCATTGCAATAGCAACAGCGAAATGTTGCAGATTGGCAGTGGCGATGGAAATTGGTGACGGGTCGATCTCGAAGCCGAGTCGGTGCGCATTTCCGCCTTATTTTTGGCGCGATACGTGACATGTCAGTTTTTGCGTGACAAATCAAAATAGTCGGCAACGATTGCTGTACTGGTTTGCAGGTGGTCACTGTTGGAAAAAATTGCTGCCGGTGTCTCCGCACGGCAAGTGATCGTTTCAATTACTGCAAGCGGGTTGAACACATCACAGGCGACAATTTCATTAGGGTAAGCAGGGAACCCCACTTGATTAAAATACTGCCTGTGAGCCTCAACTTGATCAGTCAATAGAACGATGGATAAGCCAAGGCGTTGTGCGGCCGGAATAAAGCCAGCATTGACAGAATCGGTTATTACGTGAGCTAAATAATCAATTCCTTCATGAGGTGCCCTTTTAAATATCAATTTGCAGCGTCAGCAAAGCCGACCGTCCTGGCGAAGGCAACCGGCCCTGGCTGTAATCGACGCCACGGAAGTAATAATCTTTATCGAATAGGTTGTTGATCCCCAGGCTTGTGGTAATTTTTTTGTCGTTCCAACGAGATTTATGGGTTACCTGAGAATTCCATACCGTATACGACGGGATCGGACCGATGGAGCCGGATGCATTTTCAGTTACGGTATTAGCCCCATCGCTAAATGAATCGCTTTGATACAGGCCATTGATATTCCAATTCCAGCTACCGCTGCGATAGTTGACCCGCTGACTTAATTGATGATGAGCTGCAAGAGGCAACTTCTTGCCAACAAATTGGCCGGAAAGTTGTTCGGTATCGACATAGGTATACGCAGTTTTAAGTTCGAGACCGAGGACTTGCTCCGGTCGCCATGCAAACTCGGTTTCCACCCCCTGATGACGTGCTTTCCCGAGATTTCTGAAACCAACGCTTTGATTCACAAATTCGAGCTTATTGTCAAAATCAAAACGAAAGGTCGTAAGCGTGGTATCAATACTTTTGGTTGGTGCCCAGCGAATTCCGGCTTCGTAATTTTGTGCTTTTTCGGACGCCAGGTCAGCGGCAAACGTAATCTGTGTGAACTGCACAGGACGCATCGACTTGTGAGTATTTGCAAACAGAAATACCTGGTTACTTGCTTGGTATCCAACGTCTAAGCCCGGTAACCAATCCGTGGTCGGATTACGAGTTTGCACACCGGTAAGATTATTGCGGTAGGAAAGGTCTATTTGCTCACGGCGAATACCCGGTGTGATTTTCAACTTGTTGTCTAGCAACATGAAAGTATCACTCATGTAAATGGCATAAGCGTCGTTTTAGAAACGCCAGTTGCGAGAAATAGTGTAAGCACCTGTCATGAGGTTACGTGCATCAACGAGATAGTCGACTTCTTCGCGCATGTAGCGTGCACCAACAGAAATTTTTTGTTTAATGCTCCCGTCGATGTTAAATGTGAATCGTGGTTCGCTGCCGTAAACTATAAAATTACGCGGTGACGATTGTTCCTGTGTGGACGCGATATCCGCGTTGGTGGAATTTCCAAATATAAATTCGCGGTTGCTCCGATGCCCGAAGTTTATCCAGCTAAACTCTGCGCCATTATCGAAGAAATAGTTATACGTCAAATTTCCGCGCAAGGTATCACCGTTGAAATGGTCTAATGGTCGGGTAGACTGGTTGCGGTTCTGCTCATAGGATTTTGGTGTTAGTGCGCCCGGCAGTTGGTTTGAGGTTTTGTAATATTGAATACCCGCTTTTACTTCGGACCTGTCGGTAACCAGCCAATGACTGTCCAACATTAGGTTGTTCACTTCCGTCTTGGAATGTTCACGCGCGGTATTACCACCGATTACGTTTGCTTGTAGTTGAAAGCCGAGCTTGTCGTTAACGAAGCCACCAGCACGAAAATACGTATCTGCCAATAAATTTCCACCGGAAAAGACAGACAACGTTTCCTTGAAGGTCATGGATGTTTGGTGAGGAATTGGCTTTGTTACAAAATTAATTACCCCGCCAACATTATTCGGACCATAATGCACTGCGACCCCGCCCCTTGCCACGTCAACAGTTTCGATCGAATTAATCGTTAGCGGAAACAATGACAACCCGGTTTGTCCATAAGGCGCGAGAGGAATAGGTATTCCATCAACCAAAATCAATACCTGTTCGCTTCGCAATGGATTCAGTCCGCGTACTCCGATGTTAGGCAGATATCCAACACCGCTTTCGTCCAGAACCCGCACACCGGGTACAGTACGCAAGACATCTTCGACCGTGCGTGAGCCAGATTCAGATATCTCCTGATTCGTGATGACCGTCCGTGCTCCAGGGTGTTTCTTCGCCGTTTTCGGCGTGGGAGAGCCGAGCCAGTCTGCGCTAACCGTTACTTCCTCCAGGGTTTTGCTAGGTTCATCTTGTTGGGCTTGGCCCAGGCCCGGATGGAAAATCGCGTAAGATGTAATTGCTAATTTGATGGCAGCATAAGCTGCCCGTTGGGGATTGGTCCGCATTTAATTCTCCTGAATCAGAAACCACCAATATTAAAAAAGCTGGCTGGCTGCCTATCCTAGAGAATGGGAGTGGGTGGCTGGCTACTATGAATTTTTTATTTAGTCAAACTAAACAACCACCTGCTAAAGTCGATGGGTTTGAATTGCGGACTGAAAGTCCGAATACACATCGACTAAATAGTAATATGAATAAGAATTATTATCAATTAATATTTTTTAATTTAGCGAGCAAGAATAAGTTTCAAGTACGTAAAGACTAAACAGAGATTGATGGTAGATAAGCAAGCTGAAGCCAGTGAAATGAGGTGGGGATGCACCCGATCATACTTGGATTCTTCAAACTGGGCGGATTCAAGTTCGAAGTGCAACACGGGTTGCAACAGGCGTTCTCATTGCCTTTTTAAGGCTCAACCCCTTGGTCTTTATGCAATAAAGGTGAATTGGCAATGTGTTGCACTCGAACTTGAATCCGCCTTTTGGCCGGCGTATGAATCACAACACAGCTCCTTCGAAAAACTTCCCTATCGGTTAGAATCCTGCGCGATCGAATTTATAAAACATCCGGGCTGAGAAAGTGAAATTATTCCGTGAGTATTGAAGCTGCCAAAGAACTTAACAGCGATTGCCATTCGGCCATTGTGGATCGTGGCGCGCTGGAACGCACCCTGCATGAGCAGGGCGAGGTTTGGCACCAGCGTGTCAATGAGCGATGCCCCCACCTGTTTGCTGCTGTCCCGTTGTTTATTTCCAGCGGAGAAGTGGAGCAAATGCACGCAGTCATCGAGGCCGTCCAACAGGTTGTGGCGCTATCTGCATGGCGCGATGCCGTGTTGCAACACGCACCTGCCATCGCTCGATTTACACCTCGTGCCAAAGGTGTGTTCTTCGGCTACGACTTTCATCTTAATGCCGAGGGTGTGCATCTCATTGAGATCAACACTAATGCTGGGGGGGCGCTGTTCAATGCGTTACAACTGCACAGTCAGCGTGATGTAGTTGCGCCGGGCAAGCCTGCGGCGATTGACAATTTGGAGCCGGTCTTTCTTGACATGTTTCGCAATGAATGGTGCCTGGAACGGGACGATGCGCCGCTGCAAACCATCGCCATCGTGGATGAGCAGCCGCGCGAACAATATTTTTATCCGGAGTTTGTGCTGATGCAGCAATTGTTCGAACGCGCGGGCATTGCAGCGTTCATCGCAGCCCCGGCTGAACTGGAGGCGCGAACGGATGGCCTGTATCTCCATGAACGCAAGGTCGATCTGATTTACAACCGCCTGACCGATTTTTCCTTGCAACAACAAAGCGCCATTAGCACTGCTTACCAGAGTAATCAGGTGGTGCTCACGCCGCACCCTCATGTGTATGCGTTATATGCTGACAAACGCAATCTTGCCCTGCTCACTGCACCCGACAGCCTGCGCGCGATGGGTGTGGCAGAGACGACGATCGCCACTTTAAGTACGGGCATACCGCAGACCAGGTTAGTGGACGCGCAAGAACATGAACAGTGGCGGCAGCAACGCAAGCAGTGGTTCTTCAAACCCGCCACCGGTTATGGCGGCAAGGGCACCTATCGTGGCGCCAGTATCACGAACCGGGTGTTTGCTGAAATCATGCAGGGAGGCTATATAGCGCAGCGCATGGCTCCTCCCGGCGAACGCATGGTATGCCTGGAAGGTGCGGAACCGGTTGCGCTTAAATCGGATGTGCGCTGCTATGTGTATGACGGCCAGGTGCAGCTTATCGCCGCGCGGCTGTATCAAGGGCAAACCACCAATTTCCGCACAGCTGGCGGAGGTTTTGCGCCAGTCCGTGTCGTCGATTAGAATGTGCGCATGACACTATATGCCTTTATTGCAGTTGGCCTGGGCGGAGCCATCGGCTCATGGTTGCGCTGGGGGCTGGGTATGTGGCTTAATCCCGCGCTGCCAGAACTGGCGCTTGGTACACTTTGCGCAAACCTGATCGGTGGCTATATCATTGGCCTTGCTGTGGCCTTTTTCATGCAGCAACCGGAGCTATCGCCCGAATGGCGCTTGTTCATTATCACCGGCTTTCTTGGCGGGCTAACCACCTTTTCCACCTTCTCTGCCGAAACCGTTACTTTGCTAGCACGCGGCCAATATGCCTGGAGTGTTGCAATCATTGCCGCCCATCTCGGCGGTTCATTGCTGATGACCGCGCTGGGCATGCAGACCTTCAAGTGGCTGCAACAATAAGAAGCAACAAGCATAGCGTCCGCATTTATTCAGGAATATTCCATGCATGAAATCGTAAAAGACTACTACGGTAAACAGCTCCAGACGTCGGATGATCTAAAGACATCTGCTTGCTGCGATGCATCTCAAGTGCCAAGCTGGCTCAAGCCACTGCTTGCCCGTATTCACCCCGAAGTGATGTCCCGTTATTACGGCTGTGGTTTGGTTTGTCCGTTGCTGCTTGAGGGTTGCCGGATATTGGATCTCGGCAGTGGTTCTGGTCGCGATGTTTACGCACTGGCACAACTGGTGGGCGCGCGCGGTCAAGTCGTCGGTGTCGATATGACCGAAGAACAGCTTTCCGTTGCAGAAAATTATCGCGCCTATCACGCGGAGATTTTCGGTTTTGACAACGTCACTTTCAAACAAGGCTACATCGAAAAGCTCGGTGAACTCGGGCTGGAAAGCGGCAGCTTTGACGTCATCGTATCCAATTGCGTGATCAACCTCTCTCCTGACAAAGATGCTGTGCTGCGTGAAGTTCATCGCTTACTCAAACCGGGTGGCGAGTTCTATTTTTCAGATGTTTACGCAGACCGCAGAGTATCGGCTGAGGTTCGTAATGACCCCGTACTTTATGGCGAGTGCCTTGGTGGCGCGCTGTATTGGAACGACTTCATAAATCTTGCCCGGCGGCATGGTTTTGCTGATCCCAGGCTTGTAACCGATAGACCGCTCGACATTACCGATGCCAAGCTGGCGAAACGAACAGGCAATATTTGCTTCTTCTCGGCCACATATCGTCTGTTCAAGTTAAACGGTCTGGAACCGGCTTGCGAGGACTTCGGGCAGGCAGTAGTCTATCGCGGCACTATTCCCGATCATCCGTATCGGTTTGTGCTCGACAAACATCACGACATGGAAACGGGACGAGTTTTTCCTGTCTGCGGGAATACTTGGCACATGCTGCATGACTCCCGATTTCATGAGCACTTCGATTTCATCGGCGACTTCAGTCGTCACTATGGGATTTTTGCAGGATGTGGCAGCAACCTGCCGTTTGGACAGGATGAAAGCGCAGCCGCTTCAGGTTGCTGCTGATCACGACCAATTGGGATAGAGTCTGGTAGGTTGAGGCTGTAGAAAAACCTGAATTCGCTAAAAAATTCACCTCTTGATCTGCCA
>NZ_CAKMHQ010000017.1 GCF_927312905.1 Candidatus Nitrotoga sp. 1052 | reverse complement strand
CGCCTAGGAGCCTGTCGGACTTCTCTTGTAACTCATTGATTAAATTGATGCGCCCATTATTTAATCAAATTAATTTATATATAAAAAACAATATGTTACGCTGTTTCAAAACTCGAAGTCCGACAGTCTGCTAGCGGGAATTTTTTAATGATGTCCTTTAGGTAACTCGCCCTTGAACTTGTATAGTGTGCCGCAATAGGGGCAGCGCGCTTCGCCGATCTTGTCAACTGGGATGACCACCCTGGGATGTGCATTCCATAGGCTCATATTGGGCATGGGACAATAAAGCGGCAAGTCTGCGGCAGTCACTTCGATATAGCGTAGCTTGGCGTGTTCGGCTTGCATATAATTCCCCTTAAACGTGTGCCAACCAATCGGCATATTGCGGATTTTTTCCACTGACACAATCGAAAAACAGCGCTTGCAGACGCGTTGTGATTGGACCGCGCATACCATTGCCTATGGTGCGGTTGTCTAGCTCGCAGATCGGCGTAACTTCTGCTGCAGTCCCAGTAAAGAAAGCTTCGTCGGCGCAATATACCTCATCGCGCGTGATGCGTTTTTCGATCAGTTGCATGCCAAGACCAGCCGCAAGTGTAATGATGGAGTCGCGCGTAATGCCTTCCAGGCAGGAAGTCAGGTCGGGGGTATACAACTTGCCTTTTTTCACAATAAAGATATTCTCGCCCGCTCCTTCCGCTACATAACCATCCACGTCCAGTAGCAGCGCCTCATCATAGCCATCGTGCGCCACTTCTTGATGGGCCAGAATGGAGTTGGTGTAGGTACCGACTGATTTTGAACGACACATATTAATGTTTACGTGGTGGCGGGTGAAACTGGAAGTTTTTACACGAATGCCTTTTTCCATTCCCTCTACACCAAGATACGCGCCCCATGGCCAAGCTGCAACGGCGACATGGGTGCTAATAGCAGTGGCGGCGATGCCCATGGCTTCTGAGCCATAGAACACAATGGGCCGGATGTAACAGGACTCCAAATTATTGGCACGCACTACTTCGCATTGCGCCTCCATTAGAGTTTCTTTGTCGAACGGCATCTTCATCTTGAAGATATAAGCTGAATTGAACAGGCGGTCGGTATGATCCTTAAGGCGGAAGATTGCCGTGCCCTGAGTAGTCTTGTATGCACGCACACCTTCAAACACTCCCATGCCGTAGTGCAGTGTATGCGTCAATATGTGAGTTGTGGCATCTCGCCAAGGTACGAGTTTGCCGTCATACCAGATAAAACCGTCGCGGTCAGCCATAGACATGGTTGAATTTCCTTAAGAGTATTGCAAAGACCGCAATTCTAACGTTTTCCCTGTACTTTATGAAGCGTTGAGCTTCTTGATCTGAGGTAAGCTGAAAAAATAACTATTGACGTTTTGTTAAGCTTGAGACGGAAGTGTCAAATAAAGCATTGACTTTATGCATTCTACGGCAACAGAGGGATGTTGGTCAGCGCTGTCATTTCGGGTAGGCCAAACATAATGTTCATATTCTGTACCGCTTGACCGGCCGCACCTTTGACCAGATTGTCAATTATTGACAATACAACCACAGTGTTACCTTGTTGCGGCCGGTGTACCGCGATACGACAGCAATTCGCACCGCGTACCGTGCGCGTTTCCGGATGACTACCGGCTGGCATTACATCCACGAATATCTCATTGGCGTAACGCTGCTCATATAGCGCCTGTAGGTCGGCATCACATTGTATGCGCGCATACAATGTGGCATGAATGCCGCGTATCATTGGTGTAAGGTGTGGCACAAAGGTCAGGCCAACATTCTGTTGTGCCGCTCGCGCAAGTCCTTGACTAATTTCTGGTAAATGACGATGCCCAGATACACTATAAGCTTTGAAATTATCCGCTACCTCGGAAAACATGATACTAACCTCTGCCTTGCGCCCCGCGCCGGACACACCGGATTTCGCATCGGCAATCAAGCTGTCGCAGTCCACAATCCCCGCTTCCAGCAGCGGAATAAAACCGAGCTGCACAGCCGTTGGATAGCAACCTGGATTGGCCACTAGCCGTGCATGTTTAATCTGCTCGCGGTTACTCTCTGGCAGACCATATATTGCTTCAGGCACCAGATCAGGGCAGGCGTGGCTCATGCCATACCATTTTTCCCACACCCCCACGTCTTGAATACGAAAGTCCGCCGCTAAATCTATTATCCGCACCCCTGCGTCAAGCAATGCACGTGCATGATGCATGGCAATGCCATTGGGTGTGGCAAAGAACACCAAGTCACATTGATCCAGATGTGCTTCATCTTGGTGGGTAAAACATAAATCCACATAGCCGCGCAAGCTGGGAAACATCTGGCTGACTGGCATTCCTTGGTCGGCGCGCGAGGTAATGGCGTGCAACTCCACTTGCGGATGTTGCGCCAGTAGCCGCAGCAGCTCGACGCCCGTATAACCTGTGCCTCCAACGATACCAACTTTAATCACTTCTTCCCCTATTGAACTTTGCGTTATCTATAGCAAAAACATTCAGCAGCCATAATTCCTGTGGAATCCGCCGACAGTATCATGCACGTTTCAGAACATGACAAATTTAACCGCTTTATGAAATGCTCGACTGTTTGCCAACTATTTATTTGACAGAATAATACAACGAAAATGAAAAGCCGCCCAAAGGCGGCTTTTCCAAACACTCCGAATACGCTTAACGCTTGGAGAATTGCTTGCGGCGGCGCGCCTTGCGCAAGCCAACTTTTTTACGCTCGACTTCACGCGCATCGCGGGTAACGAGTCCAGCTTTGCTCAACATTGGCTTCAAGGTCGCGTCAAAGTCTATCAAAGCACGAGTAATGCCATGACGCACCGCCCCAGCTTGGCCAGATTCACCACCTCCACACACGTTTATCATAATGTCGAATTTGTTAAGCATGTCAGTCAGCTCCAGCGGCTGACGCACTATCATGCGACCAGTTTCTCTCGAAAAAAATATATCGAGCGGCTTATCATTTACCACGATATCGCCCTTGCCTGGTTTAATGAATACACGAGCTACTGCGCTCTTGCGGCGACCGGTGCCATAGTTGTAAGTCACGTTCATGATTAAGCTTTCAATAGATCAATAGGTTTAGGTTGCTGCGCCGCATGAGGATGTTCAGCACCACCATAAATCTTAAGCTTACGCAACATGGCATAGCCTAACGGGCCTTTTGGCAGCATACCTTTGACCGCTTTTTGCAGCACGCGGTCTGGATGACGTTCCTGCAACTTGATAAAGTTAGTCGTATAAATCCCGCCAGGATAGCCAGTGTGACGGTGATAGACCTTGTCTTGCGCCTTGTTACCGGTAACGCGCAGCTTTTCAGCATTGACCACGACGATAAAGTCGCCCGTGTCCACGTGTGGCGTATATATCACCTTATGTTTGCCGCGTAGACGGGCTGCAATTTGGCTAGCTAAACGACCTAAAATTTTGTCGGCAGCATCTACCAAATACCAGTCATGCTGGACTTCATGGGGCTTAGCTGAAAATGTTTTCATGGCACTTCCTAAAACAAAAATTAGTAAACTTCGAAGGGCGCGAATTTTATGCTAAAAGACCAGCCCCTGTCAAACAAATTCAATTCTCGGTTTCAGCATCAAGGACAATTGCTATTTATATAGCATGCTTTTTCTGGCAGCTTTGAGTTCTATCAGATAGATCATCCGGTGAACTGGCAATCTCAGCATCACAATAGTAATTTTCTTTACTGGTTAGGCGACTAAATCAAGATCAAGCTGGCTAACATCATCATCCGTATTGACCTTGCCATTTTCTCGCGCCGCTTCAATTTCGTTGAGATACTCTGATGTGACATCTCCGGTGATGTAATCTCCATCAAAGCATGAAGCATCAAAGTACTGAATATCCGGATTTGTCTTGCGCACTGCCGCTTTAAGGTCATCAAGATCCTGATAAACTAACCTGTCTGCACCGATCTCACGGCAAATTTCCTCATCACTGCGGCCGGTGGCAATCAGCTCCTTGCGGCTTGGCATATCTATGCCATACACATTAGGAAAACGCACCGGAGGTGCGGCGGAGGCGAAATACACCTTGCGCGCTCCGGCATCACGCGCCATTTGAACAATTTCACGGCTAGTGGTGCCGCGTACGATGGAATCGTCCACCAACAGGACATTTTTATCCTTGAATTCCACGCTTATTGCATTTAGTTTCTGGCGTACCGATTTTTTCCGCATTGCCTGTCCCGGCATAATGAAGGTACGCCCAATATAACGGTTTTTTACGAAACCCTCGCGGAATGAGATACCCAAACGATTAGCCAATTGCAAGGCACTAGGACGGCTGGAGTCCGGAATGGGAATAACTACATCAATATCATGTTGCTGCCATTCGCGGGTGATTTTGTCGGCCAGGTTTTCACCCATGTTCAAGCGTGTCTCATATACCGAAACCCCATTAATCACCGAATCCGGACGCGCCAGATAAACATACTCAAAAATGCATGGGTTAAGTGTGGGGTTTTCTGCACATTGCTGACTGTGAAAATTTCCATCAAAGTCAACAAATACCGATTCGCCTGGTGCAATATCACGCAGAAACTTGAAACCTAGCGTATCCAGCGCTACGCTTTCCGAAGCGATCAAATATTCCGTGCCATTTTCAGTTTGATGGCTACCCAATACCAGCGGTCGGATGCCATAAACATCGCGAAACGCAAGCAGGCCATAACCCGCAATCATCGCCACCACTGCGTAAGCACCACGGCAGCGACGATGCACCCCGGATACGGCGTCAAAGATATTCTTAATATCAAGACGATAGCGCATTGTGGAATTGGCTTGCAACTCATGCGCAAGCACATTGAGCAGCACTTCCGAATCGGAATTGGTGTTTACATGTCGCCTATCTTCAAGAAACAATTCCTGCTGCAATTGCTCGGTATTGGTCAAGTTGCCATTATGCCCAAGCACAATACCGAATGGCGAGTTGACATAAAATGGCTGCGCTTCATTGTGATCAATGGCGGAACCCGCAGTAGGATAGCGCACATGAGCTATGCCCGCATTGCCGCGCAGCGCTCGCATGTTACGCGTTCGGAACACATCGCGTACCAGGCCATTACCCTTGTGCAGGTGAAAGGTATTTCCTTCGATAGTGGCAATACCCGCAGCATCCTGCCCGCGATGCTGCAACACTAGCAAGCCATCATATAGAACTTGATTGGCCGATGTTTGCGCGACAACGCCTAGAATGCCACACATGTTTTAACCCCAATATTCATTTTTTCAATCCGAAATGCACACGGCGCGCCACGCTATCTGGCAACCAGACTAGGCTAGCTAGAGCCATGCTTTCCAACGGTTCACTCAGCTTCGCCTCACGCCAAAACGGCTTTTTCGGCAAATCAGTCAACCCCGCCAGCAGCACCAACATCAGCACTAATAGTGTGCCACGTAACATGCCAAATAGACTGCCGAATAAGCCGTCTATCCAACCGAGGCCGGTCGATTTGATTAATTTCGATAACAACAATACCACGACACCACTGACGATCAAGGTAGCCACAAACAGCAAGATAAAAGCAACCGTGACCTTGATCGCATCCATCCCTAGCCCTGCCGGCATTAACGCTGCCAAATTAACAGCCTGCCAACGTGCCACCATGTAAGCTACCACCCAACCGAGTAGCGACAACACCTCATACACAAAACCGCGCCACCATCCCACCAACACCGACCATACGGCGATCATAATGACAGTATAATCAAACCATGTCATGCCTAATACGCTGGACTTACCGTCGGTTTCAGCCCTTGCGCCTCCAGTTTTTTGTACACATTGTCTGCAGCTTCACGCGTGGCATAAGGACCGGCGCGTACACGGGTCTTGCTGCCTACCTTCTCGGTGTAAACCTTGATATTTTGTTTACTCAATTTTTTCTGCCATTGGTGCGCGGTGTCGGCATTAGCAAATGCACCGACCTGCACCACAAAACCGGAGTGTGGCGTGGGCTGCCTGTTCTCTATATGTATATCCCCATCAGGCTTGGTTTCAGACTTGACTGGAGCAAGCTTACTTTCAAGCACTTGCGATGCCGCGACCACCTGATCTGTAACGACAGGTAGGCTGGGCACTGTTGAAACAGGAGCAGCAACCGGTGAAGAGACTGCAAGAACAGAGACAGGCGCTGGCGGCATGCCCATCTTGGGCATGAACTCTCCTACCTTATCTTTGTCTGGAATGCGCAACTCAATATTCTGTCCCCCTAACTTGGGTTCGCTATCCAACACCATGGGCAGCAGTACCACAATTACGATGGCAAGTGCCACCGCGCCAATCAACCGGCGTCTTGCCCGACGCTTCAGACCGACTTCATCATCCATGAGTTGTTTTGCCATCATGTATCTCCGCGCAAATCAAGGGTCGCGCAGACTGCGCACGCATCACCTCTGCTACTGTATAGAATGAACCAAACACTATAATTCTATCATTTTCGACGGCCTCATTACAGGCATGCCGTAGAGCATCTGTTACCGTGACAAACGTCAGCACCGCGCTTTTCACTCCCTCGGCATATAACACTCTGGATAATTCCGTGGCCGTTGCGCCGCGCGGCGCGGCTATGCCCGCCACTAGCCAGATATCCACCTGCCCCTTGAGCGCACGCGCCACACTGGCCATATCCTTGTCCTTAAGCATGGCGAACACTGCGAAAGTTTTGCGACAGGGCGGCAAGTCGGCCAAATTTTGCGCCAGCGAGCGCGCAGCTTGGGGATTGTGCGCCACATCCAGAATCAGCATAGGCCTGCCGGGCACAACCTGAAAACGACCTGGCAGCATTACCTCGACCAAGCCGCGCCGCACCGCCGCCATGCTCACCGGCAGTTTATTCTTAAGCGCATCCAGCGCCGCCAATGCGGCGCTGGCATTGTGCAATTGAAATGCTCCACGCAAAGATGGATAGGGCAAGGCGCTGCGAGTACCACCCACACCATGGTAATTCCACTGCTGCGCGCCTGCCGTGAAACTGAATTGCTCGCCCAGACACCACAACTGCGCGCCGACATGCTGCGCCTGAGCGCGAATCGTAATGGGCACATCCATATCGCCAAACACCGCCACTTCCCCGGCACGATAAATTCCCGCCTTCTCAAACGCAATCTGTTCACGCGTATCACCAAGATACTCCATATGATCCAAATCTATACTGGTGACTACCGCACAATCATGGTCGAACACATTAACCGCATCCAGCCGTCCACCCAGTCCAACTTCCAGTATCGCCACCTCTACCGCTTGATCGATAAAACATTGCATCGCAGCCAGCGTGCCGAACTCGAAATAGGTTAACGAAATTTCTGATAATTCATCATTGCCCCGCAAGCCGACATCCATTTTTTGCAAGGGAGGAACAGCTCGCGCCTGCTCTACCCGCTCGAATGCTGCGCACAGTTCCGCATCACTGGCCTGCCGCTGGCCGATGCGGACGCGCTCGTTGTAATCCAGCAAATGCGGCGAGGTATAGCAGCCAACACGATAACCCGCCGCATGCAATATGCTTTCGAGCATTGCACACACTGAGCCCTTGCCGTTGGTACCGCCGACAACAATGACAGGGAAAGTTGGGTTGAGTCCCAGCTGCTGTTTAACTTTTGCAACGCGCTCAAGACCCAGCTCAATGGCTTTTGGATGCTTGGTCTCAAGATAGACGAGCCAGTCGCTCAATGCGCTATGCTTACCTAACATAGCGACCTAACTTTTTGTTTATTGTGGATTTGCGTGATAAATTTCTCATTCAGGTAGCATACGTGTGAGCAACTTTAGCCGCAGACATTCGTCATCAAACAACACATAAAATCTACTCTATCAGCCAAGCTTAAATTCAGGCTAAGCGTCATAGGTGATGCTTAGTGTGCCGCAGCAAGCCAAGAACGGTACAGACAGTATTCATCAGGATGAACAACTTACAACGACATGACGCGCCCAATCCGGTGCTGGCGCGGCATAATCTTCCATCTCTGGCTGCTCATCGAAGGGTCGGCTAAGCAATGCCAACAAACGATCTACTTCCGAAAAGTTGCGGTCCCGTTCAGCCACGGCAATCGCACTTTGCGCCATGGAATTGCGCAGAATATATTTCGGGTTGGCCTTGTCCATACGTACCTTTCGCTCCTCGTCCGTTCCCGGCTCGCTTTGCAGGCGTGTACGATAAATTTCGGCCCAAGCGTCGAACGCCGATCGATCGATGAATCGATCACGCAACTCGCTATTTTTCTCTTCCGGCGCGATTTTGAACCGACCTAAACTGCGAAACAGATTAGTATAATCAAGCTGACTTGCACGCATCATTTCCAACAGTGGTGTGATAAGAGCAACATCTTCTTTGCTGACGTTGGTTAGACCCAGCTTCTTGCCCATCAATTCAATATAGTGTTCGAAGTATGTCGGCTCGTAATTCTCCAGGGCCTCTTGCGCCTCCTCCACCGCGATAATAGGCGTTAAAGCCTGCGCCAGACAAGACAGATTCCACAGGCCGATTTGCGGCTGCTGATCAAAGGCGTAGCGCCCGCCATGGTCGGAGTGATTGCAAACAAAACCCGGATCGTAGGTTTCCATGAAACCGAACGGACCATAATCGAAAGTCAGCCCGAGGATCGACATGTTGTCCGTATTCATCACGCCATGTGCGAAACCGACAGCCTGCCATTTAGCCATCAGATTAGCGGTACGCGTGATTACCTCATTCAAAAAACGCAAGTATTTGTCCGGTGCATCGATGATGTCAGGAAAATGCTTGGCGATAACATAATCAGCGAGCAAGGCGATCGGTTCATGCTGATCCCTATAGGCGAAAACCTCAAATGAACCGAAACGCACATGCGACGGTGATAAACGAGTCACCACGGCAGCGCTTTCGATAGTCTCGCGGTACACCTCTGCATCGCTGCCCACAATGCACAAAGCGCGAGAAGTAGGAATGCCCAAGCCATGCATCGCTTCTGAACACAAGTATTCACGAATGCTGGATCGCAGCACGGCACGCCCATCGCCATTGCGCGAAAACGGTGTGATGCCTGCCCCTTTCAATTGAATATCCCAATACTCTCCAGCGCTGTTTTGTATTTCACCAAGCAAAATTGCGCGTCCATCTCCCAGTTGCGGCACAAAATAACCAAACTGGTGCCCGGCGTAGAGCATCGATAACGGTTCGCTGCCGGGCAGCAAACGATTGCCGATAAAATACTCGGTGAAATCCGCGCGCTCAACTTCGGTTACATCCAGGTTAATTAATTCGGCGGCACTCGCATTAAAACTAACCAAATAGGAATGGGGCAAAGGCGTAGGATTCAGACGACTATGAAAAATGTCTGGCAGCCGAGAAAAAGTATTATCAAAATTCAGTTGGTCAAGTTTTTTCATAGCAAAATTTATATTTAGTCGATAAATTCGGCTTGCCGAAAACTATACAAGGTTATAAAAAATTGAGCACAGTGGCGCACGCTCCGCCCATGAAAACCATCACCGCCGCCGTGATGCACGCTTGCGCCATTCCCATACCACAATCGCATACCACAGCATGCGCACACTAAAATAACCCACAATAGCAAAAATTAACGCCAAAAGCGGCAAGCCAGCAGCGAGGGGTTTGCCCAATGACACAACCCAATCCAGCATGACGGTAGGCCAGTTAATCCAAGTCATTTCCGGCAGGGAAAGGTTAACGGGCGACTGGCCGTTATTATGCCCGGTAACAAATACACCAAGCTGATATGCCAGCGCATAGAGCGGCACGATGGTAAGTGGGTTGGTGTACAGCGTGGTGACCGCAGCCACCGGCAAATTAACGCGGAACAGCACTGCCAGCAAAGCTGCGCCTATTATTTGAAGCGGACCAGGAATCAGGCCGGTGAACAGCCCGACGGCTACGCCGCCCGACACTGAATGGCGGTTAAGATGCCATAGGTTGGGATGATGTAGCCAGCCGCCAAACCAGCGCGCCCAACGGCTTTGTTTGAATGTTTCATGGCTGGGCAGGAATTTTCTGAAATATTTTTTCGGCACGGGTATTCGTTTAATAAGGCAAAATCGTTGCTAAGCAAAATCAGGATAGTAGATTACCTGATTTTATTGAATATGCCAGCCCTCTTTAGAAGTTTGCACATGAGTCCGAAAATACCCGACCCAACTGATATGCGCGGCCTGACGCATGCCGAAGCACGTGGGCGACTGCAAGCTGAAGGTATGAACGAATTGCCCGCAGCCAGGAGCCGCGACATCCCGGCGATTGCACTGGAAGTGGTGCGCGAACCAATGTTCTTGCTGTTGTTGGTGGCTGGAATGATTTATCTGCTGTTGGGCGATATCAGCGATGCGCTGATGTTGCTGGGCTTTGTGTGCATGGTGATGGGGATCACCATTTATCAGGAACGCAAGACGGAACGTGTGTTGGAGGCATTGCGCGACATCAGTAGCCCGCGCGCGCTAGTGGTGCGTGAAGGTGTCGCGCAACGCATCGCCGGACATGAAGTGGTGCGCGGCGATATCCTGATTCTGGCCGAAGGTGACCGGGTGCCGGCGGACGCGGCGCTGATTTCCTGCAATGATTTTGCGACGGATGAATCAATGCTCACTGGCGAATCGGTGCCGGTACGCAAGATCGGTCAACCTGATGCCCTCAAGCTGCGCCCGCCCGGCGGCGATGATTTGCCGTTTGTGTATTCCGGCACGCTGGTGGTGCAAGGACGCGGCACCGCGCGTGTGCTGGCGACCGGACCGCACACCGAACTCGGCAAGATCGGCAAGGCATTGCAGGTCTTGGATATCGAGACCACGCCGTTGCAAAAAGAGATCAACAGGCTGGTGCGCAACCTCGCCATTGTCGGCGCCCTGTTAAGCTTGCTATTGGTAATGGTCTATGGCCTGAGCCGTGGTGATTGGCTGCACGGGTTTCTGGCTGGCATCACGCTGGCAATGTCAATTTTGCCGGAGGAATATCCATTTGTGTTGATCGTGTTCATGGCGATGGGGGCATGGCGCATTTCACGCCATCAGGTGCTGACCCGCCGCATGCCTACGGTAGAAACGCTGGGCTCGGCCACTGTGCTGTGTGTAGACAAGACCGGCACGCTCACGCTCAATCAAATGACAGTACAGCAACTAATTGCTGGCGATGCATCGTTCGTAGTGGCTACATCGCACACTCAATTACCCGAGACATTTCATGAGTTGGTCGAGTTCAGCATTCTGGCGAGTAAAACCGATCCCTTTGACCCAATGGAAAAAGCCATCCACACGCTCGGCGAATATTATCTGGCCGACACAGAACATCTGCACCATGATTGGGCGCTGGTACATGAGTATTCATTGTCGCCGGAACTACTCGCGCTCTCTCACGTATGGCAGGCAAGCGACCGCAATGAATACGTAGTGGCAACAAAAGGCGCGCCGGAAGCAGTGGCTGATTTGTGCCATCTGGATGAGCATAAATTATCCATACTTGCCACTCAGGTCAATGTTCTCGCTGCACAAGGCATGCGCGTATTGGGGGTAGCCAAGGCCAGTTATCGCGGTCGTGAATGGCCAGGTGTCCAGCATGACTTCGAGTTCGAATTTATCGGCCTGATCGGATTGGCTGATCCAGTCCGCCCTACCGTTGCAGCGGCGCTCAAGGAGTGCACTGCGGCAGGCATCCGCGTTGTGATGATTACCGGCGATTATCCCGCTACCGCTGCCGCAATTGCTCAACAAATCTGTCTGCCCGGTGGGCACGACAGCATCATTACTGGTATGGAACTTAATCAAATGGATGATGCAACATTGCGCGAACGCATCCGCCACAACAATATTTTCGCGCGCATGGTGCCGGAGCAAAAACTGCGACTGGTGAACGCGCTCAAGGCAAACGGCGATATAGTGGCGATGACCGGCGATGGGGTAAACGACGCTCCTGCGCTAAAAGCGGCGCACATCGGCATCGCCATGGGTGGGCGTGGCACCGATGTGGCACGCGAAGCGGCCGCACTGGTATTGCTGGATGATGATTTTGCTTCAATCGTGCGCGCAGTTCGCATCGGACGCAGTATCTTCGATAATCTGCGCAAAGCTATGGCTTATATTCTTGCGGTACACATACCCATCGCCGGCTTGTCGCTGATCCCCCTGTTACTAGGCTGGCCAACAGTATTCGTTCCGGTCCATATCGTGTTTATGGAAATGATCATCAACCCGGCCTGCTCCATCGCCTTCGAAGCGGAACCAGCAGAGCAGAATGTCATGCGGCGCCCACCGCGCAGCCCACAGGAGCCGCTGTTCGGAAGACAGGTCATCCTGCTCAGCCTATTACAGGGTACGTTACTGATGCTAACCACACTCCTGGTGCTGGGCTATGCACTGCATCATGGCGCAGCGGAAGAGGAAGCCCGCGCACTAACTTTTTCCACGCTAGTCATCGGTAATCTTGGGCTCATTTTGGTCAACCGTTCCTGGCAACTTAACATCTTCAGTTCGCTCAACAGCCGCAATTCTGCACTGTGGTGGGTGGTGGGAGGTGCGCTTTCTTTCCTTCTGCTGACCCTGCATTTACCCTTTTTGCGCGAAATATTTCACTTCGCCCCTCTCACTCCCTATCAACTCGCGTTGAGTTTTGCTGCCGGTCTGTGCAGCGTGCTCTGGTTCGAATTGTTCAAGCTCATTCGGCGGCACTAAACAATCTATGCGCTATGCCGTTTTATTTTTTGCATTTGGCGTATGGCTGTTGCAACAACAGGCCGTGCTTCCCAACCTCGCTTGGGGTGGACTGACTTTATTGCTCGCTACTGCTTTGATGCTGCCACGTAGCACTCTTTTGCAGCGCAAAGCATACCCTGCTCTTCTTGCAGCATTTGCCTTTACCTTTGGTTTTTTCTACGCAACATTTTTTGCGCAACAACGTTTGTCCGATGCTCTACCTGCCGAATGGCAGGGCAAAGATATTCAAATCATAGGTGTGGTGGGAAAACTTCCCATACAGCATGAACACGGACTTCGTTTTGTCTTCGATGTGGAACAGGTGCTCACCCCCAATGCCATTGTTCCGCCACATATCTTGCTTGCCAGTTACGATGGTGCACGGGAAGAACCTCTCGACATCCATGCCGGTGAACGCTGGCGATTCACTGTACGCTTGAAGCAGCCGCACGGCAGCAGCAATCCTCACGATTTTGATTTTGAAGCTTGGATGCTGGAAAACAAGCTGCGCGCCAACGGTTATATTCATCAAACGCAAGATAACTTGCGACTGGATGCGTTAGTGCAATCACCTGATTACTACATCCAGAGCCTGCGCGAAAAAGTGCGCGACCGTATCCAAAAAACGTTAAATCCCCTCCCCAGTCAGCTTAACCCCGTGCAAATCCCGCACGCCGCACGTGGAAAATGGGTTCGCGATAATACTGAAGTGAGTGTCGTCGAAAAAAATAATTACATCGGCGTGTTAACCGCACTTGCCATCGGCGACCAGGCCGGCATCCCATCGGCGCAGTGGCAGGTTTTCACGCGCACTGGAGTTAATCATTTGATGAGTATTTCCGGCCTGCACATCACCATGCTGTCAGGGCTGGCGTTTGCTGCAACCTATTGGTTATGGCGGCGCAGTGCGCGCCTCACGCGCGCGCTACCAGCACGCAAAGCTGCTGCACTCATCGGCTTGCTGGTGGCGCTCGGCTATGCGCTACTGGCAGGATACGGTGTACCGGCGCAACGCACGGTGTATATGCTGGCCACGATCGCTTCCGTGTTGTGGCTCTCACGCACAGTCGCATCGTCGCAAACTCTTGCCGCCGCATTGCTCGTTGTATTGTTGCTAGACCCATGGGCGGTGCTGTCGCCAGGATTCTGGCTTTCTTTCGGTGCGGTGGCATTGATTTTTTATGTAACGGCGCACCGCTTGCGCCCTCCGCACTGGTTAGTAACCTATGGTCGCGTTCAATTGGCCATGAGCATCGGATTGATTCCGCCGCTGTTGGCAATGTTCCAGCAAGTTTCACTGGTATCGCCCATCGCTAATGCTTTTGCCATTCCGTTGGTCAGCTTCGTGGTGGTGCCGCTCACCCTGCTGGGCACTGTACTTCCCTTCGATTGGCTGCTGTGGCTGGCGCATCAGGCCATGGGGGTGTGCAGCTACCTGCTGGAGTGGCTGAATAACCTGCCAGAGGTGGTATGGACACAGCACGCACCGCCCACATGGAGCATAGCCATCGGCATGTTTGGTGTGCTATGGATGTTATTGCCGCGCGGATTCCCCGCACGCTGGCTGGGACTAATCGCCCTGCTACCGATGTTTCTGGTACTGCCCGCAGCACCACCAGAAGGTACACTACGCCTGGTAATTTTCGATGTCGGACAAGGCTTGGCGGTAGCCGCGCAGACACACAACCATGCACTGCTGTATGACACCGGCCCCAATTTTAATAGCGAGGCCAACAGTGGCAACCGCATCCTCATCCCGGCGCTGCGCGGTATGGGCATCGCGCAACTCGACGGCCTGATTCTTACCCACGATGACAACGATCACACCGGCGGCGCATTATCTATATTGCAAGGTATGCCGGTAAATTGGCTCTCATCCTCGCTGGCAACAAACCATCCCCTGTTGCAACACGCTTCGAATACCCAGCGCTGCATGGATGGACAAACCTGGGAATGGGACGGAGTGCACTTTGAAGTACTACACCCGACAGCGGAAAGTTATGCAGTAGAAAAAATCCGCGACAATAACCGCGGCTGCGTGTTGAAAATCAGCACAGGCAAACACAGCGTGCTGCTCGCCGCCGACATCGAAAAAGAATCCGAATGGCGATTACTGAAACAGCAAGAGGAGAAGCTCCCCGCTACGCTCTTGGTGGTGCCACACCACGGCAGCAAAACCTCGTCGGTGAATGCTTTCGTGGCGGCCATACATCCGCGCTATGCTGTATTCACAGTGGGTTACCGCAATCGCTTCGGTCATCCCCGAGAAGAAGTAGTCGAGCGTTATCGTGCGATTGGCAGCGAACTATTGCGCTCGGACAAGGACGGCGCAATTGTGGTTGAAATGGATACACAAAGCATTAGCGTGGAGCGATATCGCAAAAGCCACGCACGTTATTGGCAGCAAACCGTTTCTGATGAGTCTTGAATGTAAGTGCGTTGTTCATGGGGTTGGAGTCTGAACACGTGACCCGTGATCAATCTGAGGTAATTTGAAATAAGCACACCAAAGTTTCGTTAAACTTGAAACGGAGATTCCAATATTGCAATGAATACCAAACGCGATTTATATCAAGGAATTTCGAGTACAGGATGCGCCGTGTGCTCGATGTTTTAGAAAGTAATTATTACGAATTGCATGGTTGTCCACCGTCCAGGGGCAAACAAGAAAAAGTGCGACTGGAAGTGGAAATTCAGGTGGCACACCAGCGGACACGCGAGGCCAACAGTGCCAAGCGCCTGCACAGCGACGTGGTCGATCATGGCATACAAGACCCGTCCCGGGTTCAGAAGCTGCATGAAAATATTGGGCTGCGCTGCAAACAAAACTCAAATTCAGCCTGACCAGCGATTCAAGGCATAAATTGCCGGACGCCCCTAACCGGCTGAACAGGGAACTTACGGTCAGTTTTCCGAATAAAGTGTGGGTATCGGACATCACCTATATTCAGACCGATGAGGGCTGGTTCTTCATTCAGAATTTAGTGTACGAATTTAGATCTACCCGTTAGACGTTGCCACAAATTCAATCGCCGAAACACCACCACCGCCAGATGGTTCGGAAGGCAATTTTATCCAAAATATGGTACCCACTCCTACAGTACTTTCCACCCCTATAGTTCCTCCCATCATCTCAACCAATTTTTTAGTTACGACTAAGCCGAGACCGGTACCTTCTTCTGCACCGGATTCCTGACCCAGTCGATTATACGCCTGGAATAACTGGCCTAATTTTTCCAGAGGTATGCCTGAACCAGTATCTTTTATATTGATAAGAACCCACTCCAGATTACTAATGCACTCGATGCTTACTGTCCCTCCGGGCTGGTTATATTTGATCGCATTGGAAATGAGATTGATGAAGATTTGCTTCAGCCGAGTTCGATCCGCATAAATATAGATAGGATTTTCACTCTGATTAAAGCTCACATAAATGTTCTTGATTTGAGCCTGGGGTTTCATCATTGCCTGACATTCCCGTAAGATGCTAAACAGGCATAATGATTCTACCCTTACTGGTAACCTCCCTGATTCAATGGCCTCACGACTAAGATGCTCTTCAATCAATTTTGATTGGTGCCAACCTGCTTGAATAATTTGATTAATGTTAAATAATTGAGAAGGAGTCAGAGATAGCTTATCCATCTGCAGTAACTGAGCAAAGCCAAGGATAGAATTAAGAGGTGATTGCAGTTCATGGGCGAGATTTGAAATAACATCTGATTTTGTTAAGCTGGCGTTTTCAGCTGAGCATTTCGCGTTATCCAACTTAACTATAGTACGAATGGAGTTAAGACGAAGCTCCAACTGATCAATAACAAGTGACGCTAAATCTTGTAAATTCGTTAACTCCCCATTATTTAAAATGCGGGGTTTTTTATCAATCACACACAGCGTTCCCAAATTAAAACCATCGCTTGTGGTCAATGGCACGGCTACATAAAACCGTAAACCCAGTTCCCCAACAACAAGTGGATTTGTTAAAGCGCGTGCGTCATGAGCAGCATCTTCAATAACATATGGGCCATTCTGCAAAATGGCTGATGCGCAAAGCCCGGGTTCGCGGCCAACTTCAGTTGCCTCAACACCAAAATGGGACTTAAACCATATTCGATCCGAATCCACGATGCTTACAATGGCGATGGGCACATTGAATAAGCGTGCTGCCAGAGCGGTAATTCGATCATAAGTACCGTCAGGAGGTGTATCTAATATATCGTATCGTCTTACAGCATGAAGACGCATGACCTCATTCGTGGAGAAAAGTGGCTCTTTAACATTAGAGTCAGCATTTGATGACGCAATCGAAAACTGGGAGTCGTCCAAGGAATAAACCATAATTTTTTAGTCCTCAAAATTAAATATTCTGACAACTTTAATTCCCACTGAGGCCTGTACCAAATCGTCTGATACAGAATGAAGAATACTAAGATTTTATCTTTTTATAACCAGGACAAATTAAAATAAATATAGGGAAACGCTAAACAGTATTCATAGATACGGAATTTATCACTGCATAAAAGATGTTATCTAATTAGAGCACGTTTTCTTCTTATCCTACCTCACTCCTAGAATTATCTTATAAAAAGAATTCTCCATTTGTCAAGATTTATAAACGCCAACAGCGCAAAGGCAAGACGCGAAGCTGCTAACTTATATGGTTGCTAGAGCAAACTCCTGAGCGACTTCTTAGCTATTTTCAGGACAAGTGCGTTCGATATACAATTTACACTTCATCGGGCCTGATCAAAAGTCACAATCGGCACGCGCGCGGTCAGTGCGCACAGCAACTCGTAGCTGATGGTACCTGCCGCATGAGCTACCTGTTCCACTGGCAAACCTTCTCCCCACAACGTCACACGACTACCCACATCAGTAGTGGGTAACGCACTTAAATCCACACTCAGCATGTCCATCGAGATGCGTCCCACAATGCGCGTACGCTGATCGCCCACCAGCACTGGCGTGCCAGTTGGTGCATGGCGCGGATAGCCGTCGGCATAGCCGCAGGCGACCACACCAACACGCATGGGAGCCTCGGCGCGAAATAAGCCGCCATAACCGATAGTTTCGCCCGCACTCAAATCTTGCACCGCAATGATGCGGCTTTGCAGTGTCATCACTGGCTGCAAGCCGAGGTGTTGCGCGCTGACTTCCGCGAACGGCGATGCACCATACAGCATGATGCCAGGGCGCACCCAATCGGCATGGGTTGCTGGAAAGCGCAACAGGGCGGCGGAATTGGCCAGCGAGCGCGCCATGCGATAGGGCGCAACCAGTGTATTGAATACATCTAGTTGTGCAGCCACACCGGTCGCTTCGTCAGCCTGGGCAAAATGCGTCATTAGCGTGATGCCGCTTACGGCAGGGTGAACCTTGAGTCTTTCCAGCGCAGCGTGAACCTTGTCTGGAGCAAAGCCTAAACGGTTCATACCGCTGCCGACTTTGAACCACACCTCCAAGCTACCACGGCTCGGATATGCCTCCAGCATGTCGATCTGTTGCTGGTTGTGAATCACACAGGCGAGATCATATTCGGCCACCAGCGACAAATCGTCCGGGGTAAAAAAACCTTCCAGCAGCAGGATAGTCTGACCGAACCCCGCGTCGCGCAGGCATATCGCATCGCGGATATCCAGCAGTGCGAAACCTTCCGCCTCATTCAGCGCTTCGGCGGCACGTAATAAACCATGGCCATACGCATCGGCCTTGATCACCGCCATGATGCGCGCGCTGCTCGCGCGACGTGCGACTTGCAGGTTCCATTCTAACGCGGAAAGATCAATGCGAGCTTGGATCGGACGGGGCATGAATGAAAGGTTACAGGATAAAATAGGTTCCTGTTAATGATAGCAGGCATCCTATTTTCGTGATATAAAACGCGCTCTTAAAAATTGCGCCTCCCAATGAATCGCGGATTTTATATCATACTTGCGGCGCAGTTCTTTTCCGCACTCGCAGACAATGCCCTGCTATTTGCCGCCATCGCCTTACTTCACGAAGTACATGCGCCAGAATGGCATACCCCGATATTGCAAGCAGCATTTGTGGTGTCTTACATCGTGCTGGCACCTTTTGTAGGCGCCTTCGCTGATTCGCTGCCCAAGGGTCGCGTGATGTTCATCAGCAACAGCATCAAGCTGTTCGGCTGTATCGCCATGCTGGCCGGAGTAAATCCGCTCCTCGCCTACGCAGTGGCAGGTCTGGGCGCTGCGGCCTATTCCCCGGCAAAATACGGCATCCTTACCGAATACTTGCCGCCCGACAAATTAGTACTGGCAAATAGTTGGATAGAAGGATTGACTGTCGCCGCCATCGTGCTTGGCGCAGTGCTGGGGGGTATACTCATCGGCCCGAACATTTCAGGCCAGATGCTGCAATGGTGGGACGTACCGATAGTAGAAACCGGCATCGACTCCGCGCCGGAACTGGCTATCTCCATCATCACGGTTATTTATCTCATCGCGGCGTTGTTCAATCTCTACATCCCGCGCGTGCCGATCGAGCACAAGCCGTTAAGCCGCAACCCAGGGTTCTTGGTAAGTGAATTCGCGCATTGTTTCAAGCTGCTCTGGAAAGACCCCCTAGGACAAGTGTCGCTGAGCGTTACCACGCTATTCTGGGGGGCGGGCGCCACGTTACGTTTAATCGTGTTGGCATGGGCCGCCACCGTACTTCACTATGATATGGGCGAGGCCGCCAAGCTCACCGCTTGGGTCGCCATCGGCATCGCTATCGGCTCCGTACTAGCGGCTAAATTCGTAAAACTGGAACACTCTGTGAAAGTGTTGCCCATAGGCATCGCCATGGGACTGATGGTACTAGCCATGATCCCGGTTACCAACTCGCCACTTGCCATTGCGCTGCTCATCATTATTGGCGCAATGGGCGGCTACCTCTTGGTACCCATGAATGCCCTGTTACAGCATCGCGGCCACTTGCTAATGGGTGCCGGCAGATCAATCGCTGTGCAAAACTTTAATGAAAACATCAGCATTTTCGCCATGCTCGCATTGTTTGCCTTAATGCAAAAACTGGAATTAAACATTCAAACTATTACTTTAGTGTTCGGCCTGTTGCTCTCAGGCATCATGACGGTGTTGTATAAAAAACACAGTCATGATCAGGATGCGGGGCAGATGTAGCCTTCTTTAATCTCAAGCCAACCCCTGCATCGTAGCAACTGCCAGGCACAGATCGTCCCATGCTTTGGCTTTTTTCAGCGGGGTGCGCAGCAGATAGGTCGGATGGTAAGTGATGATGAGTGGAATACCTTTCGCCAAACCATGAGCGAATGAACCGCGATAGTCATGCAGCTTGCCACGCAGGTCAGGCAACGTAGCGTCATGCCCCAGCAATAAGGCGGCGGTTTCACCCAGAGCCACGATCAGCTTGGGCTGGATAAGTTGAATCTGGCGTTCCAGGTAAGGCACGCATTGAGCGATCTCACTGGCTTCTGGCGTGCGATTGCCGGGTGGGTAGCATTTAACGATGTTGGTAATGTAAACATTGTGGCCGCGTTTCAGCTTAATTGCAGCCAACATATTATCGAGCAACTTGCCGGATTGACCCACGAACGGCTCACCTTGAACATCTTCGTCCGCGCCCGGCCATTCGCCCACGAACAACCAGTCTGCCCGCACATCACCCATACCAAAAACCGTCTGTGTACAACTCGCACGCAGCTTGCAAGCTGTACAATTTTTCACCAATTCTTTTAATTCAGGCCAGTTGCAACTGTCCAGATTTTGTAAGTCTGATTTTTCCATTACAGACTGACTTGCCACTTGCTCTGTCATAGGTTGAGCCGCCACAGTCACTTGCTCAAGTACAGACGTGGCTTGTCCGCGCCGTTGCCACAGCGGATAGAGATTAAGCTCACGTAATATTGCTTCTTCTCGATTCACAGTAAATATTCCATCACAACCGCATCTTCGCGCCCATTGTCTGCCGCATAATAGCCACGGCGCAGGCCAATTTCGCGAAACCCCACATCGCGATATAGTCCCAGCGCCGCCGCGTTGGAAGGACGCACTTCCAGTAACATGCGCAGCATGTTGCAAGCGCGCGCAATTTCCATTGCTGCATCCAATAACCAACGGCCCACCCCCTTGCGTTGATATTCGGCGACAATGCCGATATTAAGCAAGTGTGCTTCATCCACTGCAAGCATGAACACAACATAGCCTAATATCTCACCCTCTGCCTCACACACCTTGCACACATAATTACTGTTAAGTGCATCGGTAAAATTCCCGCAAGACCACGGACAAGCATGCACGCGTTGCTCAATGCACACTATTTTGGCCAAGTCTGCTAGATTCATATCGCGCAAGACGGTGTGGTGAAGCAATTGGGACAAACTCATCGCTCGCTGGTTTTCAGCGCCACCTTGTCGCGTAAATAAAACGGCATGGCTTGTGCCGCATCCATGCCTTGACCGGCGGCAAATAGTGGCGCGGCAAATTCTGCAACAGCAATGGCCTGTGGTACGGCCTGCGTATCGCTGCCAGCAATTTGCCCGGCATAGCAATTATCTAATACAGCACCATACATGGCAAAACCACTGCCTGTGCCAAACCATCCAGATCCTTGAACCTGCGGCGCCTGTTGCGGCAAACACAAACTCGGCTCGCAAATCGTCACCCACACCCCCGCCCGTTTTTCATATACAGCATAATAAATCTCACCCATGCGCGCATCCAGTGCGGTGATCACTTTATCGTGACCAGCGGCTTGCGCTAATGCTTGCAGCGTACACACTCCCACCACCGGCAAATCCGCTCCCAGCGCCAATCCTTGCGTCACCCCACAGGCGATGCGCACGCCGGTGAATGAACCCGGCCCGGCGCCAAATGCAATACCATCTAATTCCGAGAGTTTAACACCCGTTTCATGCAATAAACTATCCAGTATCCCTATCAGCAATTCGGAATGGCGCTGCCCAACCAGTTCGCAACGATTGACGACATTGCCGTCCTGCCATAGTGCGACGGAGCAGTATTCAGTGGAAGTTTCCAGCGCCAATATACGCATCATTATTAAGAATTGCCCTATTGAATAATATGCACTTAAACATTCCCGTTTAAGCGGGAATGTTTAAGTGATGAAATGACATTGTCAAAATTTGTGTTGGTTCAGACTAACAATAGCGCGACAGCCTGCGCCGCAATACCTTCCCCGCGCCCGCTAAAGCCCAGCCTTTCAGTGGTGGTCGCTTTCACATTCACAGCATTCACCGCTATGCCCAAATCAGCGGCAATATTCTCTACCATGCGCGGAATGTGCGGTGCCATCTTGGGTGCTTGTGCAATGATTGTGGCATCCAAATTGCCTATGCGGAAACCCGCATTGGTCACCATACGCGCTACTTCGCGCAATAAAATGCGGCTATCAATATTTTTAAACTTGGTATCGGTATCTGAAAAGTGACGCCCGATATCACCCAGTGCTGCTGCACCCAGCAGGGCATCGCAGATGGCGTGCAACAACACGTCAGCATCGGAATGGCCAAGCAACCCCTTGTCATAGAATATCTCTACGCCACCAATAATTAACTTACGCCCCTCGACCAATTGATGAGCATCAAAACCCTGTCCGATTCTCATATTTATTTTCTTTGAGCTAACAGTAATTCCGCTAACTCGATATCCTGCGGATAAGTCACCTTAAAATTGCTGTAACTGCTTGTCACAAGTTTGGGATGAAACCCCAGCGCCTCGACTGCGGAGGCGTCATCTGTTACATTCGGGGCTGTTCGTAGCGCCTGCAGCAATAGCCCAGTGCGAAACATCTGCGGAGTCTGCGCCTGCCATACTCCCTCACGATTCTCGGTATGCACAATTCGGCATTCAGCATCGGCACGCTTCAAAGTATCCGCCACTGGCACAGCAAGAATGCCGCCAACCTCGTCGTCGCGCAATGCTTCAATCAAGCGTGCAAGCTGCTTATGGCTCAAACATGGCCGTGCAGCATCATGCACCAGCAGCCAGTCATCGAGTTCAAGTTCCGCGGCCATTAGTCCATTCAGCACGCTTTCCGCACGCGTTGCGCCACCACAAAATAGCGGCTGCAACTTTTCTCCGAATAACGACCAGTCATATCTATGCCAGTACACGTCATCAGGTGCGAGCACTACAAAGACATTACTGACATCCGGGCTGGCACACAAAGTTGCAAGTGCGTGATAAATCATCGGCTGTCCGGCCATCGACAGGTATTGTTTTGGTAACTCACTACCCATGCGAGAACCACAGCCAGCGGCGGGAACGAGTGCGAAAATTTCAGACATTGTTTTGAAGGGGAAATGCGGACCTGTTCAATCAGACCGTCTCAAGTCCAATACGAACTGCGGCATAGCCCTGATCTGCTTCAAAGATCATAAGCATCAACTAGTTGCCACTTTTTTGAAACATTCTATCATCTTCATTTCTCGGTGTACGCGGTCCATTTTCTTAAACGAGTGCTCCGGTAGCCACCGTAATGATCGGTTCAGTCGCCACCATGGTTATACATTTGATCGACGTTCCAGATACTCTGATCAAGTAACCGGTAATCATGGCAAGCACAGCCGCGCTTCAGCGACATGCTGTCCCTCTGGCTCCAATTCGGCGCCTGCATATAATGCTGACCACGGTCGCCGGTACTTAGTCCTCGCATTACGGCAATATGATTGCGAAAAAATTGGCTTATCTGGAGACCAAATCAGCATGATACTGTTCGCCTTACCGACCTCATTCCCGTAGTTAATGAAAAGCATTAGTTTCGTGGCAACTGTGAGAGCGCCGGATATCGAGGTTGGTAATGTACTGGGTGGCTGCTTGGTCAATCTGTCGATGCTGTCGGTGATCGATTCCTGCGCTGACGGATGTCGTTTACCTCTGCGCAAATCAAGCGAATATGTTGTTCCACTGCTTCAGTGTTGTGCTGATCCGCTGCGCGGGAATCAGCTTGCTACTTGGGTGGGTCGATGATGAAGGCGCTCGCCATCGGCCATATAGGCTCCCATACACTATTGATTCTACTTACTGTTGTGACTGGCCAAGGATATGGGATGTCACAACTCTTTCGTCGGCGCACTCTGTTGAGTAGCAACTTGTTGTTATTTCCATTCTGCCCTTTGTCTTTGCGACTTCATTTCTGATGTTTTTAGATTATTTGATTCGATTTCATCCAAGCACTTGATCGTCGCAGCGCTTCCGTAATTTGACCGGCTGTCATTTGTTCTTCGACAGTCCCAAGAAGATCCCTTCCATCCTCATCGAGTGCAAGATCCTCTCCCTCCTCATCGACAGCTCGGCCAGCAATACTTAACCACATAAATGCTTCGATGAGGTCCTGCTCAACCCCACGCCCTTGAGAATACATAATACCTAGGTTAATTTGTGATGGCGCAAATCGCTGTTCCGCAGATTTACGAAACAAAGCCACAGCTTTCCGTTCGTCCTTTACAACGCCATAGCCATTATTATACATATCACCCAGACAGAACTGTGCCTCTGGATCTCCCTCCTCTGCTGCTTTTCTAAAACACTTTTCCGCGCTGACATAGTCTTTACTCAAGAAAAAATTCAGCCCCTCTTTAAAGTCGATTGATTCACTCATATTTACTTTCCTACACAGTTTTATTGTTAACCTGTTCCATTACTCTTCGCTTGCTTCCACTTTTTATTCGACACTCAATAGAATTTTCAGTTCTGCGCTGCTATTACTAACATTGAGCGATTGCCGGAATAGAAATATTAAATTTCTTACCGACAATCAAACTCTCCGATCTTGCTTGCCCGTCATACTTCAAAAAAAATAGATAAAAGTTGTAAAAACTTATTATATTGGCAGACCTTATTTACAATCTATAAGGTTTTATACAATGCCTTCAACGACTTTACGCAGCAGCAGCGAGCCCATCCTGTTCCGGATGAGCGCCCAGAAATTTCGCACATCTTT
>NZ_CAKMHQ010000016.1 GCF_927312905.1 Candidatus Nitrotoga sp. 1052 | reverse complement strand
CGGCGGTCTTGATCTGTATCCGGTTCAGGCTACCCATAGGAAAGTCGGATGAACCGAAATCCTTAGCCTCCTACACTTGGGCATCCGCCCAATAAAGCTTGAACCAGGTCACGGATGACGCCTTCTTCGTCAGCAGCGATGCGTAGCACGGGCTTAAAACCGGCAGCGCTAATCCAGGTGCTGTTGGACTGGTTGGCTTCGGCGTCCAGGGCCAAGCCGAGAAAGCCAAGTGGTTCGCAAATGTATTCTCGTATCTGCGGCGCGTGTTCGCCGATGCCGCCGCTGAACACCAGCGCGTCGATGCCGCCAGCCTTGGCGGCAAATGCACCGATGGCGGCGCGCACCAGGCGGCAAAAGTAGCTCACCGCAAAACAGGCGTCCTCGCTGCGGCTCTCCAGTAAACGATGCATTTCACTGCTCTCTCCGGCAGACAACGCGAGCAGTCCCATGCGGTGATAGACCAGGTCGCTTAATCCCTCGCTATCGTAATGTTTTGCCAGCTCCAGCATCACGCCCGGATCCAGATCGCCGCTGCGCGTGCCCATCGGGATGCCGCCAGCCGGCGTGTAGCCCATGGTGGTGTCGATCGACTTCAGCCCTTCCATCAAACACAGGCTGGCCCCCGCACCCAAGTGCGCAACCACAATGCGGCCCTGTGCAATCTCCCCCAGCAGTGACGGAAGTCTGGAAGCGATGTAAGCATAATTGAGGCCATGAAAGCCGTAGCGCCGTATGCCAAGATCACACGGGATAGGCAAGCGGCGCGCCAGTTCCGGCATGGTGTGGTGAAATGCGGTATCGAAACAGGCTACTTGCGGCGCGTCTAATCGCGCCCGGCACAACTCCACCCCGAGCAGATTGCCGGGCATGTGCAGCGGTGCAAGATGGGCAATGCCATCCAGCCGCTTGATTTCTGCCGCATCAAGGAGCCGTGCTAAATCCACCACTTCGCCGCCATGCACGAAGCGGTGGCCGATTGCATCCGGCACTTCCCCACCTAGATCCTTTAGCAGCGCATCGAATGCTTCAGCGTGGTTGTGCGGAAAGCCTTGTCCGACATGGCCGTAACGCCAGTCGCGGCGCGAGCCGTCGGTGCGAAACAGGCTTGCCTTAAGGCTGGATGAGCCGCTGTTAATGGTGAGGATTGCATGGCTCATTGCGACCATTTCCAGTCGCGTATCTCGGGCATATCTTCGCCGAACTGGTGAATATATTGCGTGTGCTCGTTCAGCTTGTCGCGCATGCGCTGTTTGATGTGTGCCGCTTGTGCCTGCAACTTCGGCACCCGGTTCGCCACATCCATCACCAGATGGAAGCGGTCAAGAGTATTGAGCACCACCATGTCAAATGGCGTGGTGGTGGTGCCCTCTTCCTTGTAGCCGCGCACGTGGAGATTGCCGTGGTTGGTACGACGATAAGTAAGACGATGAATCAGCCACGGATAGCCGTGGTAGGCGAAAATGATAGGCTTGCCGGTGGTAAACAGGGAATCGAATTCCTTGCCGGACAAACCGTGCGGGTGTTCTTCCTGCGGCTGCAGGGTCATCAGGTCAACCACGTTGATGAAGCGGACTTTCAGCTCGGGCGTGAGCTGGCGCAAGATATTTATGGCCGCCAGCATTTCCATTGTGGGCACGTCGCCCGCTGCTGCCAGAACCACATCCGGCTCGCCGTCCTGGTCGTTGCACGCCCATTCCCACAGGCCGATACCTGCGCTGGTATGGTTGATGGCGGCATTCATATCCAACCATTGCTGCGCGGGCTGTTTGCCAGAGACGATGACATTTATCAGATTGCGGCTGCGCAGGCATTGGTCGGTGACGCAGAGCAGCGTATTGGCATCCGGTGGCAGATATACGCGGATGATATCGGCCTTCTTGTTCACTACATGGTCGATAAAGCCGGGGTCCTGATGCGAGAAGCCGTTGTGATCCTGTTGCCAGACATGCGAGGTGAGCAGAATATTTAGCGAGGCAATGGGACGGCGCCAGGGAATTTCGCGGCACACCTTGAGCCATTTGGCATGCTGGTTGAACATCGAGTCCACGATGTGGATGAAGGCTTCATAGCACGAGAACAATCCATGGCGACCGGTGAGTAGGTAACCTTCCAGCCAGCCTTGGCAGGCGTGTTCGGATAGCATCTCCATTACCCGGCCATCGGGCGCAAGATGATCGTCGAAATTATAGCGCAGCGCCATCCAGGCGCGATCCGTCACTTCGAATAGCGCACCCAGCCGATTGGAAGCGGTCTCGTCCGGACCGAACACGCGAAAATTGTCACGATTCTTCTGCATCACATCGCGCAGAAAGCTTCCCATCACCCGAGTGGCTTCAGCGACACTGCCGCCGGGTGAGCCCACCGCCACCGCGTAGTCCCGGAAGTCCGGCAGACGCAGGTCGCGCAGCAGCACACCGCCATTGGCATGGGGATTCGCGCCCATGCGGCAATCCCCAGTCGGTGCGAGCGCCGCCAGCTCGGGTTTGAGTGTACCATTGTCATCGAACAGTTCTTCAGGCCGGTAGGATTTCATCCAGCTCTCCAGCAGCCGCACATGCTCCGGCTTCTCCATGTTGCCGAACGGCACCTGATGCGAGCGCCAATAGCCTTCTGTTTTCTTTCCGTCCACCTCTTTCGGGCCGGTCCATCCCTTGGGGCTGCATAATACAATCATGGGCCAGAGTGGGCGATCCACTAGGCTACCCTCGTGTGCCTTGCGTTGAATGTCGCGAATCTCGGCGATCACCGCATCGACAGTAGCGGCCATCAGCAAATGCATGACTTCAGGCTCGTCACCTTCCACGAAATAAGGCTTGTGGCCATAACCCGCGAACAGACTCGCCAGCTCTTCCCGACTGATGCGCGCGAATATGGTCGGACTGGCGATTTTGTAGCCGTTGAGATGCAGGATGGGCAATACAGCTCCGTCTGTGCGGGGGTTGAGAAACTTGTTGGAATGCCAAGAGGTGGCCAGCGGCCCGGTCTCTGCTTCTCCATCCCCAACCACGCAGCAGGCGATAAGATCGGGATTGTCAAACACCGCGCCATACGCATGAAACAACGAATAGCCCAACTCGCCACCTTCGTTGATGGAACCAGGTGTCTCCGGTGCGGCATGGCTAGGTATCCCGCCCGGAAACGAGAACTGCCGGAACAGCCGCCGCATGCCCTCCTCGTCCCGTGAAATATCGGAATATAGTTCGCTATACGTGCCTTCAAGGTATGTGTTGGCCACCACAGCTGGGCCGCCGTGGCCCGGACCAGCGACAAAAAACATATTGAGACCATGCGCTTTGATAATTCTGTTCATATGCGCATAGATAAAGTTGAGCCCCGGTGTGGTACCCCAGTGACCCAGCAAGCGCGGCTTGATGTGCGCCAGTTCCAGCGGCATTTTCAATAGTGGATTGTCCAGCAGATAAATCTGTCCGACGGAAAGATAGTTAGCGGCGCGCCAGTAAGCGTCAATCCGATAGAGTTCATCTGGTGTCAAAGTAGTGGCAGATGGCAGCATTTCGTTTTCCATAATATCGTTCATTTATAGGTAACTACCAATATACCCACAAAGTCGACCAGCCGTATATCAGCAGCAATGATAACTAGTGCGTATGCCATGTACCAACGGATGCATACCAGAATAATATAATTCGAAAACCTCAGTCCCTTCATAATTATCTTGTCTCACTCATCGACTTACAAGCCGCTATCATCGTAAAATTATTAGCAGGGACATTAGCTAATGCGACAAAATCCTATGTCGAGGTATATACTAAACTAAATAGTAACGTTTACTAGGAGATCGACATGTTTGGAAGATTGATACTCGCCGTGCTGTTCGTCTTGTTCGGAAATTTCGCTAATGCCGAAGCACAATTAATACACAACGCTGCACGTGGTGAGTTGTTGTACTCAACGCATTGCATCGCCTGCCACAGCACCCAAGTGCATTGGCGGGAAAAGAAACTCGTTACTGATTGGGCAAGTCTACAGTCAGAAGTACAACGCTGGCAGGGCATTTCAGGGCTTGGGTGGAACAATGAAGACATTGAAGACGTTGCGCGACATCTGAATACTATCTATTACCGCTACCCCACGTCGGACTGAGCGGAGCTTTGTCACATCAGCAAGCCCCTGCCAAGACCAAGGTGACATCACCGCGTACATTTATTTAATGCAAGCATGACTGCATAGAAGCCATTACCCGCACAGTTTGCTGTGTCCTGGACTCCCATCAATGCGAGAATAACTGCTCAAAGCTTGCCTTCAAATGGCCGTCAATCACTACGAAAACTTTCCTGTTGCCTCAATCCTTCTGCCCAAACGTTTGCGGCGGGCAGTTGAAATAATTTATCATTTTGCACGTGAGGCTGACGATTTTGCCGATGAGGGTGATCTCCAAAATGAAGAACGTTTTACGGCACTTGATGGTTTTCGTAGTGAACTCAAGCGCATTGCGGCCAATGAAACACCGCTGACCCCTTTGTTCCGCGACTTAGCGGACATCATTGCGCGCCACCAGTTGCCGTTGCAATTGTTCCACGATCTACTTGATGCTTTCTCGCAGGATGTGCTTAAAAAACGTTACGCCAGTTTCGACGAAGTGCTGGATTACTGTCGTCGTTCCGCTAATCCGGTCGGCAGATTGTTGTTACACCTGTATGAAGAAGCCAGCCCACCAAACTTGAAATATTCCGACGCCATCTGTACCAGCCTGCAACTTATCAATTTCTGGCAGGATGTAACGAAAGATTATGCCATTGACCGTATTTATTTACCGCAGGACGAAATGGCGCACTTTGGAGTAACTGAAACACATATTGCGGAAAGCCGCGTGGATAAAGAGTGGCAACAACTCATGCAGTTTCAGGTTCAGCGTACACGCGACCTGATGCGCAGCGGTACCCCGCTCGGTAGCATACTCACCGGCCGTATTGGCATTGAGATGCGGCTCATCATTGCGGGTGGTAACCGAATTCTCGATAAGCTTGAAGCCGTGCAGTATGACATGTTCCGCCAACGTCCTATGTTGCGCCCATTCGACTGGGTTATCATGCTGGGCAAAAGCGCACCATTTAGCTTTTAAAGAAATAATCCAGCCAGTTACCGTTGATTGCGAATTAACATGACTCCAGATCAGTATTGCAAAGACAAGGCTGCTCAAAGCGGTTCAAGCTTTTACTACAGCTTTATGTTTCTGCCGCCAGACAAGCGCCGCGCTATCACAGCGTTGTATGCTTTTTGTCGCGAAGTAGACGATGTTGTGGACGAAAATTCGGATGAAAACGTGGCACGCACTACACTGGCGTGGTGGCACACTGAAGTGACTGCTATTTACGCCGGAACGCCGCAGCATCCGGTCGCACGGGCATTGATGCCGGTGGTCAAGCAATACAATCTGCCACAAGAACATTTCCACGAGATCATCGACGGTATGGAAATGGATTTGCAACAGCACCAATATATCGATTTCAAAGCCCTGCAACAGTATTGTTATCGTGTCGCCTCGGTAGTGGGGCTGCTCGCTGCGGAAATTTTTGGCTACACTGACCATAATACGCTCAAATATGCGCACGATCTTGGCCTCGCCTTCCAGCTTACCAATATCATTCGTGACGTGGGCGAAGACGCTCGACGCGGACGCATCTATCTGCCGCTTGGTGAGTTAGCGCTTTTTGGTGTGCACGTCAACGATATCCTTGATAGTAAGGAGAGTGAAGGCTTTCAAAAACTAATGCAGTTTCAGATTGATCGTGCACAACGCTACTACCAGCGAGCACTCGAACAACTGCCCGCTGCAGACCGCAAGGCGCAGCGCACCGGCCTTATCATGGCGGCAATTTATCGAGCTACTCTGGAAGAAATCATTGCCAGCGGCTGTCATGTGCTAAAAGAGCGCGTCTCGCTCACCCCACTGCACAAGCTGTGGCTGGCATGGAAAACGTGGGTGAAAAACTAAGAGTACTGTAACTGCCCTGACCTGCCATTCGTACTAATCCATAGAAACATTTACGCCTGAGTCGAAGTGAGATGAATTGATTTCCTTCACTTCGCTACGCTCAAAGCGATCAGAGAATTGGTATCGTGAGCAACAATAAAAATCACCATATCGCCATCATTGGTGGCGGCTACGCTGGCATGGCTGCCGCCGTTACGCTCGCTGCAGCAGATGTTCCGGTTACGGTATTCGAAAACGCCAAGCAACTCGGCGGTCGCGCGCGCGGCGTGCAGCATAATGATGTTCAGCTCGATAACGGCCAGCACATTCTGCTTGGCTGCTATCACCATACACTGCAGCTTATTGAACAAGTCGGCGGCAACATCGAGCACGACTTCCTGCGTTTGCCGCTGCAACTCACACTACACAATCGCTTTGAATTAAAAGCACCGCACCTTCCCGCCCCACTCCATCTGTTGGCTGGGCTGCTCAGCGCAAAAGGACTGTCATTCGGCGAACGCCTGCGCGCCGCACGTTTTATGCTGGCGCTAAACCGCATTAATTTCACCTTGCCACACGATATCAGTGTCTTCGAATTATTACGTATGCATGGCCAAGGTGACAAGCTGATACGATTACTATGGGAGCCGCTCTGCATCTCCGCACTCAACACGCCGGTACACATTGCCTCTGCACAAGTGTTGCTGCATGTATTGCGCGACAGTCTGAACGGTTTGCGCAGCGATAGCGACATGCTGCTGCCACGCATAGATTTCACAGCACTATTTCCGGAACGGGCGGCCGAATATGTCAAACAACATAGGGGCACGGTACTGACCGCTTGCAGCGTAGAAGCCATCATTCCACACGGCAATAAAATCGAATTAATTACCCGGCCAACTACAATAGCCTCAGCACATACCCAACTATTCAGCCATGTCATCTGTGCAGCCTCGCCCATTCCGGCTGCGCGACTGTTCCGAACCGTGCCGCAACTTGCATTGATAGCTGAGCAGATTGCAGCCATTCCGCATCAACCCATTTACACCGTATATCTGCAATACCCAAAACAGGTGTGCTTGCCACACCCGATGCTGGGTTTAGACCGCTGCTTTGCTCAATGGCTGTTTGATAAAGGACAGATTACCGGACAGGGCGGCCTCATTGCCGCCGTCATTAGCGCGCAAGGGAAGCATCAAAATTTAAAACATGAACTGTTAGCGCAGAAAGTAGCACAAGAGATATGCGAACAACTTGGAATAATGGAAGCGCCTTTGTGGCACAAAGTTATTGCAGAGAAACGTGCCACCTTCTCCTGCGAAACAAACCTGCCTCGCCCTACCCATACCACACTGCTTGCCAACGTACTGTTAGCAGGCGATTACACGGCAGGCGATTATCCGGCTACGCTAGAAGGAGCGGTGATGAGTGGAATGTTGTGTGCGAGAACTATAGTGTCAACATTTAAATAATCCCAGCCAATGAGTGACGCGGATAGACATTATCCGCCACCCGAATGTTGCTGCTGTTGCCATGACGAATTTAAATTAGGGAGGACAATAACTAGAATACTGGCAAAAAATGTTTCCGAAAATTCTTGCCATAAATTTAAATTCTTTTAACATCATTTCAATATTGAGCGTGAGCGAAGTTATCAAAACGCGTATATTCACCACGGAAGGTCAGCTCAACCTTGCCTATCGGGCCGTTACGCTGCTTGCCGATGATAATTTCCGCCTTGCCCTTGTCAGGTGAATCGGGGTTGTATACTTCATCTCGATAAATAAACAGGATCAGATCGGCATCCTGTTCGATAGCACCGGATTCGCGCAGATCGGACATCATCGGGCGTTTGTTGGGGCGTTGCTCCAAGCTACGGTTAAGCTGCGACAGCGCCATCACGGGCACTTGCAACTCCTTGGCTAGCCCTTTCAGAGAACGTGAAATTTCGGAAATTTCGGTAGCGCGATTTTCGCTTGCCTTGCTTGAAGGAGAGGACATCAACTGCAAGTAATCGATGATAATCAACCCTAGGCCATTATTTTGGCGATGTAACCTGCGTGCACGCGAGCGTAATTCAAGCGAATTTAGTGCGGCGGTTTCATCGATGAAAATGGCTGCATCATTCAAACGTCCCAGTGCATGGGTCAGGCGCGGCCAGTCATCTTCCTGCAAACGCCCAGTGCGCAAATCATGCTGGTTGAGCTTACCTACTGAACCTATCATACGCATGGCCAATTGAATACCGCCCATTTCCATGCTAAAGATTGCCACTGGCTTACAGCCTTCCAGCGCTACATGCTCGGCGATATTAATGGCAAAGGCAGTCTTACCCATGCTCGGACGCCCGGCAACAATGATCAGTTCGCCTGGCTGAAGGCCGGAAGTCATACTGTCCAAATCGGTAAATCCGCTCGCCACGCCGGTCACATCGCTGGAGTTATCGCGACCGTAAAGTGTCTCAATACGCTCCACTACCTTCGTAAGTAGCGGTGGGAGGGGGGTAAAACCCTGACGGCCGCGCTCACCAGACTCAGCGATTTCAAACACACGGCTTTCCGCCTCATCCAGCAACTGGTCCGCATCGCGGCCGGCCGGGTTATAGGCGCTGGTAGCAATTTCGCTGCCAACCTCGGCCAGTTTGCGCATGACAGCGCGCTCGCGCACGATTTCAGCATAGCGTCGGATATTGGCAGCGGATGGCACGTTTTGCGCCAAGGAGCCGAGATAAGCCAATCCACCGGCTTTGTCGAGTTCAGCATTACTTTCCAGCGATTCCGCCACGGTGATAACATCCACCGGTTTGGCATGCTCGGTCAAGCGCGCGATATGCCGATAAATCAGGCGATGCTCAAAGCGGTAAAAATCTTGTTCACTAATCAGGTCGGAAATTTTGTCCCACGCGGTGGAGTCCAAAAAGATGCCGCCCAATACCGATTGCTCGGCTTCCACCGAATGAGGCGGAAGTTTTAGCGCCTCAAGCTGAGGATCTGTGGGAGTAGTGTAATGGTTCTGCATGGTGCCGAGTTATTGATCAAGAGCTAGCTGTGGCATTCTATCACTGAGAAAATTGTTGCCGGCAGAAATAAAATAGAGCTGTTGCCAGCTCTATTTTATTTACAACAATGCGTAGAGGACTACGACTTATGCTCGCCCAGTACTGAGACTGTGATATTGGCTATCACATCGGTATGCAATGCGATGCTGACTGGGTAATCGCCAACTTGCTTTATATGTCCCGCCGACATGCGCACTTGAGTTTTTTCCACAGTAAAACCTTGCAGTGCCAGCGCCGCAACGATGTCGGCATTGGTCACGGAACCGAACAACTTGCCGTCAACACCGGCCTTTTGTACGATTTGCACAGTCAGTCCGTTGTACTTCTCAGCGCGTGCCTGAGCTTCTGCCACCTTGGCTTGCTCTGCGGCTTCCAGTTCAAGGCGACGAACTGCAAATTCCGCCTTATTACCCTCAGTAGCACGCTTTGCCTTGCCTTGCGGAATCAGAAAATTACGCGCATAGCCATTTTTAACATTGACTACGTCGCCCAATTGGCCAAGGTTTACCATTTTTTCCATAAGTATCACTTGCATGTTCTGCTCCTTAATGCAAATCTGTGTAAGGCAGCAACGCCAAGAATCTTGCACGCTTAATTGCAATGCCCAATTGGCGCTGGAAGCGCGATTTTGTGCCAGTAATACGCGCCGGAATGACCTTGCCATTCTCGGCAATAAATTCCTTGAGAATATTCAAATCTTTGTAATCCACCTCTGCGATCTTGTCTGCGGTGAAACGGCAAAATTTGCGGCGTTTGAACAATTGACGCGAAGAGTTACTCTTCTTGTCATCTTTTTTCTTAAAAACACGAGCCATGCTATGCCCCTCATTCTAATGTAATGTTATCAATGTGCAGCACAAGTTGTGTGATGCGTAAACTGCGCTGTGCCAAAAATCCTTCTGCTTTTACCCGCTGCCCAAGTTGCAAACTGTTAGCTTGCTGAGCTGCGGCACCAAGTGCCAAAGCTGGGATGTCGCACTGTACCTGACGCGCTATGCCAGCCTCTAGTTGCGTTGAAACATGACGGATTTTTAATACTATTCGCGCTACCCCCGCCGGGGTGTACCGCAAACTATCTAGTTCGACAAGCTCTCCGTCAACGGAGAGCCGGTTGCAAGCTACATTCAATCAAGCAACCGCAGTAACTTCAGCTGGCACGACTGCTTCAACCTGAGGAGACTGTCCTGAGCCTGCCGCAGGGGAGGTCATCGAACGCGATTTTTCCTCCCTCATCATCGCCGAAGGAATCGTTACCGCAGATTTGGTTTTGATCGTCAAGTGGCGTAGCACAGCATCGTTAAACTTGAATGCATGTTCCATCTCGTCCAGAACTTCCTGGCTGCATTCAATATTCATCAGCACATAATGCGCTTTGTGGATTTTTTGGATCGGGTAAGCCAATTGACGGCGACCCCAGTCTTCCAAGCGATGGATCAAGCCATTCTTGGCCGTCACCAGAGCACGATAGCGCTCAATCATAGCGGGCACCTGCTCGCTCTGGTCGGGATGCACGATAAATATAATTTCGTAATGTCGCATTGATTCTCCTTTTGGATATAAAGCCCCCCGTCATGCGTAACGGTGGAGCAAGGGTTTGAGGGATCGTGATTATAGCGAAAAATCCAGTCAGTTTCAAGCAAAAGCCTTGTTTACAATCTTGCTGCACCTAATCTCAAATTCTTTAAGGAGATGCATTATTTGCCCATTTGAGATGACGGAATAGATCAGCGAAGTGCAATCCTTGAAACGTAATCCGCTAAACCGGGCGAATCACCGAACAAGGTTGATGCATGATAAATACCAGATTTCAGCGATGACTACTACATCCGCGTAAAAAAACGACCATTCATTTCTTCCAGCCCCAGAGTTTGCAGCATTTCCTTCAATCGCTCAGTCGGTCGGTTGCATGGCAAGTTTTTAAAATTAGCGATAATAAGTTCATTTTTCATCGAATGCTCCCAACCCACCAGCTCGGTCACGGTCACCTGGTAACCGTGAGCTTCCAATTGCAAACAGCGCAGCACGTTGGTAATGTGGCTGCCAAATTCACGAGTATGGATGGGATGGCGCCATAGTTCAGTCAAAACATTTTTCGCCAGATCTTTTCCTTTATTTTTTCTTAGAACCGCCGCCACTTCAGCTTGGCAGCATGGCACCAAGACGATAAATTGAGCATTTTTTTTCAGCGCAAAGCGTATGGCGTCGTCAGTAGCGGTATTGCACGCATGGAGCGCTGTGACCACATTCACCTTTGCGGGCAAAGTCTCTGACGCAATAGACTGTTCTACCGATAGATTGAGGAATGACATACCTGGAAAATTTAGCCGTGATGCCAGCTCCTGCGAGTGCTTGACCAAATCATCACGTGTTTCGATGCCGTAAATACGCGACGCATCGTTCAACGTCTTGAAAAACAGGTCGTAAAGGATAAAGCCCAGATACGACTTGCCTGCCCCATGATCCACAAGTTGAATATCTTGGTGACTTTGCTTAATTTCTTGCAGCAACGGCTCGATGAATTGATAGAGGTGGTAGACCTGTTTGAGCTTGCGTCGGGAATCTTGATTCATCTTCCCATCTCGAGTGAGAATGTGCAGCTCTTTAAGCAGATCAATTGATTGACCAGGTTTTATTTCATGCATACCGTTCCTAACATGTCCCATCAAAACTCAACTACCACCTACTTTAATAGGTGGTAGTTGAGTAAACTTGAGACGGAAGCGTCAAATGAAGCAAAAATTACCGAAATCGATGTGCAGCAAAAAATTTCGAGAACAGGCGGTTAAGCAAGTAACGGAAAAGGGTTGAGCACGAAGGCATCAGCGCAACGATTATCGTTGCCGCCTTCGACCTTGACGAACTGGGTATAAAGTGAGTGGCGCAGACAAGAAAATTGGGCGAGATCGGCAAGACGCAACGTACACCTTCACACCTTTCCTTTATTTCGATTCGTATGACCACTGACTATCCACCTCATAGCCAGATCCCAGTAGACTGTTAATTTTTTCGGGTGGCATCGGTTTGCTGAAGTAATAGCCTTGCATCTCGTCGCATTCCTGATGTTTCAGGAATGATAGCTGTTCGGCAGTTTCCACTCCCTCGGCGATCACTTTCAACTTAAGGGTGCGAGCCATATTAATGATCGTACTGACAATCACAGCATCATCCGAATCAACTGTTATATCGCGCACGAATGATTGATCGATCTTGAGCTTATCGATAGGGAACCGCTTGAGATAACTCAAGCTAGAGTAGCCAGTACCAAAGTCGTCCACTGCGAGTTTCAGTCCCATTGCCTTTAGCTCCAATAACAGTGCAATCGACGCTTCGGCATTGTGCATGACAGCACTTTCGGTAATTTCCAGTTCAAGGCCAGACGGGTCAAGACCGTTCTCACACAAAATTGCCTTAATCATTTCACCGAAATTTTTTTGGCGAAACTGCACTGCCGACAGGTTCACCGCCACGGTAATTTCCGGTAATCCTAGCATGCGCCATTCGCTGTTCTGCCGGCAAGCCTCACGCAATACCCATTCGCCAATCGGAATAATCAAACCAGTTTCTTCCGCGATGGGAATAAAATACCCTGGTGAAATCATTCCAGTCTCGGGATTATTCCATCGCAGCAATGCTTCTACACCAATAATACGACCGCTATGCAAGTCCACCTGAGGCTGGTAATGTAAACAGAATTCCTGGCGTTCTACTGCATGACGCAGTTTCCGTTCAATCGACATGCGTTGAAGCGCAAGCTGGTTCATTTCATTAGTGAAAAACTGGTAATTGTTGCGCCCATTTTTTTTAGCGTGGTACATCGCAGCATCAGCATACTTAATCAAATAATCTCCATCGCATCCATCTTCGGGAAATATGCTGATGCCGATGCTAGTGGTTATTTTGATTTCATTGCCATCAATTATGCACAGGCCAGAGATGGCATCTAACAGCTTGACCGCAATAACGGCAGCATCATCCACAGTTTCCAAATCCGGCAGTATGATAACGAACTCGTCCCCGCCCCGCCTGCTTACCGTATCGCTAGCGCGGCCCACACTGCTAATTCGCCTGGCAACCTCTTGCAATAGCTTATCGCCAACGAGGTGGCCCAGCATGTCGTTAATAGCTTTGAAATGATCCAGATCAAGACACATGATTGCTACTTTGTGCTTTTCACGACCAGCATGGGAAATAGCCTGAGTTAAACGATCTTGTAATAACAGGGCATTGGGCAAATTGGTGAGAAAATCATGCAGCACAACATAAGCCACGCGTTCTTCTGCCGCCTTACGCTCGCTGATATCGGAAAAAACGCCGATATAGTAGCTGACCTCGCCAAGTTCATTCTTCATTGTGCTGATACTTAGACACTCGGCGTAACTTTCATCATTTTTTCGCCGACCAACCACCTCACCCTGCCAGTGCCCGGTCTCGTTGATGCTGCGCCATGTATCATGGTTGAACGCGTCGTCCATAAAGCCAAGGTGTAACAGGTCCAAGCTCTTACCTATCAAATCGTTAGCGCTGTAACCGGTAATAATGGAAAAGGCCGGGTTAATAAACAACATGTTTTTGTCGGCATCCGTGACGATTATGCCTTCACTTACGCTATCGAATATATGCGCGAATAGCCTGAGTTGCTTCTCCTTCTGACGTACGCCATTACTCTCATTTCCAGAAACCGAATGAATTGTCTTGTTGTTCGTGGCATCTGGAACAGTTTGTTGGTCGGAGCTAGATAAGTCCTGCATTAATATCACTCATTATCTTGGTTAATCAGGCTAGGCAACTAATGCCAGGTAGAAGGAACATCGAGATCTGGAATACCGATTAGACGGACGAGTAACCCTGTGTACTGAAAAGCTGTCCGCATATCAACCTTGCCCCGAGTATTCAAAAACAACCGGCTCCAGTGGCTGACGCTCGCATGCATCACGCAATAAAGCGGCGGTTTCGCTCAAGGCAAGCTCCTTTAAACGGCAGCGCATGCGCCAGATCCCGTCACCAGATTCGGAAACGCCGCAAGAATGGTTGGCCATAGTGCACTCTGCGTTTTTAGCCGCTGCGGGAGTGCCCACGTAATTCAATGCCGCTACCGGCAGGTCCGGAAAGAGACGCCTAGCCTCACGCACCCATTCCAGCAAACGCGCTTGCTGGGAACAATCACAAACATTACCATCTACCAACACCATGTCGAATTGTTCCAAATCTGGCTCAGGCATATCCTCCCATGCTTGCTGGACTAACCGATGCCTGGATTTTTCCAGCATCTGATTCAAGATGCGACGGGTGCCTGATGCTTCTCCGAGTAACAAAATATTCATGCGGCTAACCTATGCGCATGCTCGGGCAGGGTACCGAACAAGGCGAATTCGGTTATCTCGTCAATTTCTAACGCACAGGCTACTGTTAGAACTCTACCTATCTTTAGGGGAGTGCCTAGTCTAGTTACACTTACTCCCAGCTTGCGAAACATACGCTCAACGGCCACACTAGTGACTGAAACATATCGCTCTATTCCATTTTTTTGAGCAAACCTCACAGCTGCCTGGATCATCTGGATGGGAATATTACTGAGCCCAAAACCACTACTGTCCAATTTGCTACTTGATATTGCAAATCGGCTTAATTCCCACACAGCAGTTTGTTGAGGTGCGGGCTGCCCATGCAAAAGCTGAGGAAAGGTATCTCTTAACATATTTGGACCAGTAGTAGGCAGTAATCGCCAGCAACCCTGCACCTCGTTCCCTTCATCTCTTGCCAGCACATAAACGGGGTTAGCTTCGTCAAATTCGTCGTGCTCCATGCCGTTGTCACTATTAACATCCCATCCCAGACGGTCATGAAAGACTTCGTGCCTAAGACGGTACATTCCCAGCGCCGCTTGATAATCTAGAGATCCATCTCCATGTTGCGCAAGCATTATTTGTCTCATTTTTCTTCACTCTGTCGTTAGTTAATGACGAAGCTATGAGACAACAGATTACTTCGGGTAGCTAGCTGTAGAATCTTACAGGATAGAATGCTAAAAACGTTTACAACGTCTTAATCGAGACGTCCCTAAACAACCTGTAAAAGTGTCTATTTATTTGCTTTCGGAGTGTCCAGGCGATGTGAAATTTGTAAGAATTTAGTCTATCGAGTACGGATTTCCTGCAAAAATTAAACCACGTAAATTGGAGCAAACTTCTCAGGAAGACATGTTTCGGCTGAGGCTGGATCAGATATTAGATTAGCCCCATGAAATACTTAAACTTGGTTGGATTCGTCGCAATTTTCATAGAGGTGCCCTAAGGTGTTGGCATTATTGGGGGCAATGCGTCGTCCTGCAAATGGTCATGGAGCTATTAGACACATAGAAATGGCGCGGGCAATCGCATGTTGACGATTGGATGCTCCCATTTTATTACCTGCATTTTGTAGGTGAAAAGTCACAGTACGTTCCGTAATTTTAAGTATGTCAGCGATTTCACCTCCAGTTTTTCCCTCAGCCGCCCACAGAAGACACTCTTTTTCTCGAAGTGTAAGCTCCATTTTTGTCAATGGAAGCGGCCCCTTACTCAGTACGATGCGCTGAGTCGCCTCATGTAAATAACATGCCAATAATTGAGACTTCCCTATGATAGAAACGATATCCTGTTTAGCTTTACTGGAATCTTGGGAGGTAGCAAGACTCAACATCGCAGCTTCACCATGACCGCCTTGGACAGAAAAACTTGCGCCACTCAGCAAACCAAACTCTCTTGACTCGTTTCTCATTTTAGCTTCTTTGTCGCCCTTAAACACCCGACTGTCCCAAATAACGGGAATAGTCTGCCTTCTAGTTATACAATGATAATACGTAGGGTCTATTTCTTGATAATTATGTTCAACGTAACGAGCGCGCCATTCCTTAGGGTATCCATTTAGAATGAATTGATAGGGCCGAGTAAGAGAGGTATTTACCTGCACCCCGTAAATAAAATGTTCAAAGCCTAGCTGGCCAGTAATGCTGGCAGTCGTAGCATGCAATGCTTCGACTGTGTCACAATTTAACAATGGTTCAAACAAATCCAAATCAGACATAGTTTTTCTCCTTGCTCATGTTCCGTGAGTGCAGGTTTTTTCATAATTTAATCCACTTTTACAGCATGTTACGCTTAAAAATGAGTTAAAATTTGGCTCTTCACCCATTTTTCGCTGCACCCCTATACTCGAGTAAAGTGCAACTAGGTAAATGGTAGTTCTGCGGTGCCTGAGCCTATAGTAGCAATTTCATGCACCGCCTTCATAAATCCTGCTTGCTCATGCAATTGCACCAACGTATTCGGATGGTGGCGGCCGCGCATATGCGCGAGGCGCGCTTTGCTGGTCGCTGGCATGTCCCACTTTAATCCAGCCAGCAATTCATCTGCCAAGGACGGCTGGTTGCATACTAGCACCATATCACAACCGGCCTGCAACGCCGCTTCCGCACGTTGAAGAATGCCGCCCGCTACAGTAGCACCTTCCATGCTAAGGTCGTCGCTGAAGATACATCCATTGAAGCCCAGTTCACCGCGCAGAATATCTTTTAACCATATTTTTGAAAAACCCGCTGGATATTTGTCCACCTTGGGGTAAATCACGTGCGCGGGCATAACAGCAGTTAGGCCATAATTGACCATCTGACGAAATGGAATAAGGTCACACAACTCAATGTCGGTATAGCTGCGCTCATCTATCGGAATTTCCAGGTGTGAATCGGCGTGTACGTAGCCGTGTCCAGGAAAATGCTTACCCACGGTGGACATGCCACCCTGTCTGAGCCCCAGTAACAGGCTATGTGCCAGTTCGGCTATGGCCTGTGGCTCGGAATGAAAGGCACGGTCACCAATCACTTTGCTGATGCCGAAATCTATGTCTAGCACCGGAGTAAAGCTGAAATCCACGCCGCAAGCACGCAATTCTGCAGCCACTACGTAGCCTACCTGATGCGCCAAATGCTTGGCGCGGCGCGGGTTTTCATCCAAAATATTGCCCAGCTCGCGCATCGCGGGGATGCGCGTGAAACCGTTGATAAAACGTTGTACTCGCCCACCCTCATGATCCACGGCGATCAATAGCGGCGGAGTACGCAGGGCATGAATGCTGGCTGTCAGCTGAGCAAGCTGGCGGGGAGATTCGTAATTACGCGCAAACAGAATCACGCCACCCACCAGTCCATGACGTAAACGTGCTTCATCTTCCGCAGTAAGGGTAGGTCCAATGATATCCAGCATGCATGGGCCGATTCCCATTCAATTTCTCCTAATGATCATTACGTAATTCATGACAAATGCCCTTAAAACAGCTGCTATTCCTGCGAAGGTGGAATCCAGAAGGTTTGAGCAAAATACAATTTGAATGGCAGGACTTTTCCTTTGGAAGAAATATCGAAGCGGTAAGTTTCGTCCATTACTGCGCGCAATTCTCGGAGCATTTGTCTTCACAATTTAACTCTTAATCATCTTTTTCCAAAATCACGAATGCCACGGCAACATCATGGTCATCACTGATGCTTAGATGGTGGTGTGTCAACCCTAATTGCATTAGGTGCGCAGCCAATTCCGCATCAAATTCAAAAGTGGGTTTGCCAAAAGCATCGTGTGTCACGCTAATTTTCTGCAAGCTCACGGGGTAACGCAGGCCACTGCCTATCGCCTTGGCTAGTGCCTCCTTGGCGGCAAAACGTTTCATCAACAGGCGCACAGGGTAGGTATGAACACGATACTCCGTTAATTCCTGCTGGCTCAAAACGCGCTGTGCAAAGCGTTCGCCGTAACTGGCATATACTGCCTCAATGCGTGCATAAGCCACGATGTCAGTTCCGATACCAAGAATCACGGTGACTGAGCTTCCATGCTTTATGGATGAATGCCGATTAACAGCGCTTTCATTTTTTTCACTGCTTGCTCCAGGCCAATGAATAGCGCCTCGGCGATTATGGCATGACCGATGTTGAGTTCGCAGATATTAGGGATAGCGACAATAGGTTGTACGTTGTGATAGTTTAGGCCGTGTCCGGCATTCACTTGCAAACCGAGCGAAGTGGCATGCGCCACTGAGCGCTGAATGCGCGCCAACTCTTGTGTCTGATGCGATACGCTGGCTGCATCAGCATATTTTCCTGTGTGTATCTCTACTACCGGAGCGCCTGCCGACCGCGCCGCATCCATTTGCTTTTCATCCGCGTCCACAAATAAAGACACACGTATACCCGCCGCTGCACAGCACTCACAAGCGCGCTTCACGCTATCAAAATGCCCCACCACATCCAACCCTCCCTCGGTGGTCAATTCCTCGCGCCGTTCCGGCACGAAGCAGACATCGTGCGGCTTAATGCGCAAGGCAATGGCCAGCATTTCGTCGGTAATGGCGCTTTCAAGGTTCATACGCGTTTGCAGCATATCGCGCAGAATTTCCACGTCCCGATCCTGGATGTGGCGGCGGTCTTCGCGTAAATGCAGTGTAATAACGTCGGCACCCGCCGCCTCGCCGATTAACGCCGCCTGAATCACATTGGGATAACGCGTGCCCCTAACTTGGCGCAACGTGGCAACGTGGTCGATATTGAGTCCGAGTTTGATCATATTTTTTGTAGGTCCCTTATCAATTCGCGCGTATGCAATGTCTTACCCGCGAGATGATGATTCAGTAACATACGCATCAACTGCTTGCTCTGCTGCGCGCTAACTGCATCGCGGTAATCGTCAGCAGCCATATCTTGCAAAGTTTTGCCCAACATCAACAAACCCTCTGATACATCTGATACATCTGAATCATTTGGTGTGGCACGCACCGCACCACGTTCAAGCACATAACGATAGGGGGTAAAAGAATTAATCGGCTCACCGCTGTCCGCTTCCTGCACTAATAACAGCGCATAGCCCAACTCTTGCAGCAAATGTTTTTCAAAACAACGCAAGGTGGCGGCATAGTCCGCTTCACTTGCTAGCCGTTGCAGAGTGTGCTGGTAATAATCGAACAATTGTTCGTGCGGATCATCGCGCACCATCAGGTTGAGCAGCAATTCATTCAAATAGAAACCGCACAGCAATGCCGTTCCCTTTAATTGCGGCTGGCCACCCTGCCACTCGGCACGGTGCAAGGTACGCAATTCATGTTTGCCAAACCAGCTTAACAGCAATGGCTGAAAACCCATCAATAAACCGCGCAACGCCGATCTTGGGCGCCGAGCACCGCGCGCCACCAGTGCTACGCGACCGTGCTGCCGGCTTAGCACTTCCAGCACCAGGCTGGTTTCACGATATGGATAACTGTGCAGGACGAAAGCGGGTTCATCTTCTAATCTGTGTTTGTGCGACTGCAATCTACTCCTCCCAGCCTCTCCTTGTCACAGAAGAATAAAGCGAAGGGCGCAAAGCCGACCACCCACGCTGCGTAGCACTGAGAACCACACCAGAGAATCCCTTGCCGGTGCATCAAAAAACAAAGAGAGCTTAAGATTAAAATTATTCATATCCCAAGCTTCTCAACACCTGCGCATTATCTGCCCAACCACTTCGCACTTTAATCCACACTTCAAGATAGACTTTTCCATCAAATAGTGCCTCCATATCTAACCGCGCCTGGGTGGCAATTTCCTTCAGCTTCTCACCATTCTTACCGATCAGCATCGCCTTATGCGCGTCCTTATCCACGAGAATCGCAGCATGGATACGGCGCAACTTCCCTTCCATTTTGAACTGCTCGATCACTACACTTACTGAGTATGGTAGCTCTTCACCGGTGAAACGAAAGACTTTTTCACGCACCAATTCGGCCGCGAGAAAGCGTTCATTGCGATCGGTGATTTCATCTTCAGGATAAATTTTTTCACCTTCGAGCAAATAGGGTCGAATTGCATTCAACAAGGTGTCGAGTTGCTTGTTCTGTTTTGCGCTCACTGGCACGATAGCAGTGAATTCACGCTCCTTGGCTATCTCCTGAATAAAGGGCAGTAATTCTGATTTATTCTCCATGTTGTCTACCTTGTTGATAACAAGTAGCACCGGCATATTTTTTGGCAGCAGATTCATTACTTGGCGATCACGCTCGTCGAAATTCCGAGCTTCGATTACGAACAGCACCACATTCACATTACGCAAACTACTAGTCACCACACGATTCAAACCGCGATTCAGGGTATTAAGATGCTTCGTCTGAAATCCCGGGGTATCTACGAATACAAATTGCGCGTTTTCTTCAGTCAATATTCCGGTAATACGATGGCGCGTGGTCTGTGCCTTGCGTGAGGTGATGCTTATTTTTTGGCCGACCAGATGATTAAGCAAAGTGGATTTACCCACATTCGGGCGGCCAACAATGGCGATAAAGCCGCTGTGGTAATTACTTGCATTCATGACTGGCTCTCAATTTTCCGGTAAGCGGCTTCTGCTGCTACCTGCTCTGCGGAGCGGCGGCTGCTGCCCTCACCACACGTAATTAAATTCAATTGTTCGATTTGGCATTCAACTTGAAATAGCTGCGCGTGTGCCTCGCCCTGAGTGGCAATCACGGTATATTTTGGTAACGCCAGGCGTTTGCCTTGCAAATATTCCTGCAACAAGGTTTTGTAATCCTTACCCAACGTCTGCGCGTCTGCTTGCGCGATAAAGGGCACATATAGTCGGAGCACAACTTGCTCTGCTGCTGCAAAACCAGCATCCAGAAATACTGCACCGAACAATGCTTCCATGGTATCGGCAAGGATAGACGGGCGACGAAAGCCGGCGCTTTTGCGCTCTCCTTCGCCCAACAATAATAATTCGCCCAAACGTAATTGCTGCGCTAAGATGAACAATGTTTGCTGATTGACTAAATTGGAACGCAGACGAGACAAATCACCTTCCGGCAAATCGGGATAAGTGTCATATAGATGTTTGGCTACGACGCAATTGAGTATGCTATCACCCAAGAATTCCAAACGCTCGTTGTGAGCCGCACTATAACTGCGATGCGTCAGAGCACGCTGTAACAATTGCGATTGCGTGAAAACATGGCCAATCTGATTGCACAGCGCATCACGATCCATCGGCTATTTTTTAACACTACTTGGGTTGAATTCAAGTAACAAGCTAGCATTGCCGGCCAGTGGTATTTTAACTTGATAGCTAATGCTCAGCGATAGGCCGCGCGCATCCTTGACTATCTCAATATCATTCGCCGAGACGACATTGATGTTATTCATCATGGCGCGTTTACTGAACGACTCGCGAATATCCTTGGATTGAGCCCCTTGCATTTCAGAATCATTCACGATGGTGGAAAGGATACTTTTAATTTCGGCATCTTGAACATACGCCGGAATAATCTTCATGCCGCCAATCGCCGCTAATATTAATACAACCGACCATATCAAAAGACCAGACAAACTCACGCCACGCTGCGTGTTTGCTATTGCCTTAATCATGCTCCTCCTTCGTTTGCAACTTCAATCAATGGATAAGCCTATACGTTCCAAATCACTAAAATTCATCCAGATCATGAATGCCTTACCGACTATCATGTTATCTGGCACGAAACCCCAGTAACGACTATCTCGGCTGTTATCGCGATTATCACCAAGCATAAAATAATGCCCAGCTGGAACGATACAACGCACTTCCTTTTCGCTGTATGCACAATTCTCCCGGTGTGGAAATTCCGCCACCGCACCGAGATGTATGCTGGGCGCTTCCGGGTTTACCAGCATTGCATGGACATGTCCAGTCAGATTTTCTTTATAACGCTCGGTATGCACGAAGTTGAGTGCAGTTTCCACATAGTTATAGTCACCGTCCGGCTGCTGCTCTTGCAGCACATCGTTCACAAACACTTTCTTATTGCGATATGCAATTTGATCGCCAGGCAATCCGACTACCCGCTTAATATAATCTAGCGATGGATTTTCCGGATAATGGAATACCATCACATCGCCTCGGCTGGGGGAATTTATTTCTACCAGTTTCTTGCTGATGATGGGCAAACGAATGCCATAAGTAAACTTGTTAACCAAGATAAAATCGCCTACCTGTAAAGTAGGAATCATCGACCCAGACGGTATTTTGAACGGCTCGACCAGAAATGAGCGCAATAAGAAAACCGCCAAGATAACAGGGAAGAAACTCTTGGAATATTCCACCCACCAAGGTTCCTTTGTGGACGCTACGCGTTTCGATTGCAGCACAAAACGATCCAGTGACCACACGCTACCGGTGATCAGCAGCAATACAAACATAATTAAAGCAAAGTCCATCTCGATTCCCGTCTCTACGTTATTTTTCGCCTACCTGCAGGATGGCCAAAAAAGCCTCCTGCGGAATTTCCACATTTCCTACTTGCTTCATACGTTTCTTGCCAGCCTTCTGTTTTTCCAGCAATTTACGCTTGCGTGAGATGTCGCCACCATAGCATTTAGCTAATACATTTTTTCGTAGAGCTTTGACATTTTCACGCGAGATTATGTTTGAACCGACAGCAGCCTGGATCGCCACATCGAACATCTGACGCGGAATCAACTCGCGCATCTTGGCCGCCACTTCACGACCGCGGAACTGGCTGTTGCTGCGGTGCAGGATAATCGCCAGCGCATCTACCTTTTCGCCGTTGATCAGTATATCCACCTTGACCACATCGGCCGGGCGGTATTCCTTAAACTCGTAATCCATTGAGGCATAGCCGCGCGAAATCGATTTCAGCCTGTCAAAGAAATCGAGTACGATTTCCGCCATAGGTATCTCATACACCAGCAAAACTTGCTTACCGTGATAACTCATATCGAGCTGTACGCCGCGTTTTTGCGTACACAATGTAATTACCGCACCAACATATTCCTGCGGCATATACAAATTGACTGTCACGATGGGTTCACGGATTTCTTCGATCTTGGACGGGTCTGGCATTTTGGATGGATTGTCCACGACCAGCACCGATCCGTCGCGCTGCACCACCTCGTAAATAACGGTAGGTGCAGTGGTAATCAAATCCATATCGAACTCGCGCTCCAGCCGTTCCTGCACAATTTCCATATGCAGCAATCCCAGGAAGCCGCAGCGAAAACCGAAACCCAATGCCTGCGATACTTCGGGTTCATACTGCAATGAAGCGTCATTAAGCTTGAGCTTTTCCAGCGAATCACGCAGCGATTCATACTGATTTGATTCTACTGGAAACAATCCGGCAAATACTTGTGGCTGCACTTCCTTGAAACCCGGCAAGGCTGTGGCTGCGGGCCTGTTTGCCAGCGTGATGGTGTCGCCAACCTTGGCCGCTTTAAGCTCCTTGATGCCCGCAATGACAAAACCAACCTGGCCGGCAGACAATACTTCACGCGGTTGCGACTTCGGCGTAAACACACCGATGTGCTCAGTCAAATGCTGCGAGCCAGTAGCCATCAACAAAATTTTATCCTTGGGTTTTAAGGTGCCGTTAAAAATACGCACCAGCATTACTACGCCGACATAATTATCGAACCACGCATCTATAATCAGAGCGCATAGCGGCGCAGCCGGGTCGCCTGTAGGCGCCGGCACTTTAACAATTAAAGTTTCCAGCACGTCCTGCACACCCTCCCCTGTCTTGGCCGAGCAGCGTACCGCGTCATGCGCGTCGATACCGATTACTTCCTCGATTTCTTCAATGGCGTTTTCCGGGTTAGCAGACGGCAAGTCAATCTTGTTCAACACCGGCACTACTTCCACCCCCAACTCGAGAGCGGTGTAGCAGTTAGCTACTGTCTGCGCTTCCACTCCCTGAGATGCATCAACGACTAGCAGCGCGCCTTCGCAGGCAGACAATGAGCGTGATACCTCATAAGAAAAATCCACGTGTCCCGGCGTATCAATCAGGTTGAGATTGTACATCTGGCCATCACGCGCCTTATACTGCAGCGCAGCTGTCTGAGCTTTGATGGTGATGCCGCGCTCACGTTCCAGGTCCATGGAATCGAGCACCTGCGCTTCCATTTCGCGGTCAGAAAGCCCTCCGCACAACTGAATAATTCGGTCGGCCAAAGTAGACTTGCCGTGATCAATATGGGCAATAATGGAAAAATTACGAATATGTTGCATTATTTTACAATCTCGGATTATCTAATTTGATGTTTCATGTGCAACAAAATGCATGTTATTTCTTAAGATCGTTATCTTATCGGCGAGTTTCACTCGCATCATGCAATAAGACCTAGCTTACATATAAAGTTATAATTATACCTTGAAGACACGCCGTCCTGCGGAAAACGCTAGCTAATCACGCATCAGCGTAAAGATTCTGTGCTACTGAAAATAGCATTAAGCAGACAACTGAAAATAGTGAAGATGAAGGACGTGAACCTCAGGGTTTAGAACGAAATATCGAAAAATGAGGTATGAGTATTAATTCAGAAATGATGAGATAACGTGCCCCGGCTTTATGGGGCACGCTTAATGCGCTGGTTACTTTTTCTTAGCTTTTACGCCAGCAACTGCGTCTTTCAACTTGCTGCCGACTTTAAATTTCGCAACTTTCTTGGCCGGTATTTTCAACTCTTTTCCAGTAGCTGGATTCCGACCTACCCGAGCAGCACGCTGTTCAACAGCAAAGGTGCCAAAGCCAATCAGCTGCACGTTATCATCTTTTACCAATGATGCTTGTATAGCAGCCATCAACGCATTCAGTATTTCCTCGACATTTGCCTTGGAATTCTTTGTGGACTTAGCTACTACATCAATCAACTCTGCTTTATTCATAGTATGACTCCCTTTAGTTGAAAAAACGCTGCACTGTATCAAGCCATCGTGTCAATGGCAATCACAGCTTCACAAATTAATAAGAATCCATCAAGAAAATTTACTACCTCAATTCTAATCTTACTACTTCAATCTTAGTCCATGCAAAGTACTGGTTCTAATTAAGTGCAACTAAAATTGTATTGCATTATCACCTTAGTTCTGGGTAAACGCGAGGCGAGCATAAGACATATTGAATCGTTAAATTTTAAAGCACCATTATGAATGCAGTCTAAAATAATACATGGAACTATCATCGGGACTACGATAAGGCTTAATTACCTGACCTTCAACACGCTAAACGAATAAGCTTTTCACGCATTAGCCCATGAGACGCTTGCCTTGTAAGAGAATTTTGTCAACAATGGCATCTCCTGACAGGAGATTACCTAGATGCTTAATCAAGCTATTGCCGATTTCGTGATACCAGCCACTGGCGGAGTGGCTTTCCAACTCTTTGCCGCACGCGGCAAATCGCTAGTGATTTACTTCTATCCCAAGGACAATACTCCGGGTTGCACTACTGAGAGCCAACAATTCCGCGACCTGTATGCAGATTTTAAAAAAGCTGATTGTGAGGTAGTTGGCATTTCACGCGACAGCATTGAGTCGCACGAAAAATTCAAGGCTAAGTTCAGTCTGCCGTTCGCTCTTCTTGCCGATTCAGAAGAAACAGTATGTGAACAGTTCGGTGTAATCAAGCTGAAGAATCTGTATGGCAAACAAGTGCGAGGCATCGAGCGCAGCACTTTTGTGCTCGACCGAGACGGCATACTGCGTGGCGAATGGCGCAGTGTTAAAGCCGACGGCCATGCTAAGGAAGTATTGCAATTCGTGCAATCTCTAACCACATAAGGAGCATCATGCCCCCCCGCAAAATATTGGCTACAAATCTCACTACTAAGTTATTCGTGCTGGATACTAATGTGCTAATGCACGATCCAACCAGCCTGTTTCGCTTTGAGGAGCATGACATTTACTTACCGATATTCGTGCTGGAAGAGCTGGACAACAATAAAAAAGGCATGACTGAAGTCGCACGCAATGCCCGGCAGGCCAGCCGGTTCCTCGACTCTTTGATAAGCGAGAGCACACATAACATTGATGCTGGCGTACCGTTACAAACGCCAAGCAACAAGAGCGCTACCGGCCGCTTGTTTTTGCAAACCCGGTTCATCAACAACGAATTGCCTGCCAATATGGCGATCGGCAAAGCCGACAACGCTATCCTCGGGGTAGTAATGTTTCTTCACAATCAGAAACCCAAGCGTTCCGTGATCTTGGTCAGCAAGGACATCAACATGCGCATTAAAGCGCGTGCGCTGGGACTGGATGCGCAGGATTATTTTAATGACAAGGTGCTGGAAGATACCGACCTGCTTTACACCGGCGTATTGGCGTTACCGCAGGATTTCTGGGACAAGCACGGCAAGGACATGAAATCCGGGCCACAAGGTGAGCATACTTTTTACAATATTCAGGGGCCGCTATGCCGTGACATGCTGTTAAATCAGTTCGTATATCAAGAAAACGGCAGTAATCCATTCTATGCGGTAGTCACAGAACAGAATGGCAACACTGCCATGTTGCGCACTTTGACTGACTATACTCACACCAAAAATGCCATTTGGGGAATTACTGCACGTAATCGCGAACAGAGCTTTGTACTCAATCTGCTGATGAACCCGGAGATTGACTTTGTCACACTGCTCGGTCAGGCTGGCACCGGCAAGACCCTGCTAACACTCGCCGCTGGGTTAGTGCAGATGCTGGAACACAAGCTGTATTCAGAAATCATCATGACCCGCGTCACCGTGCCGGTTGGTGAAGACATTGGTTTTTTACCGGGTACCGAGGAAGAAAAAATGTCGCCCTGGATGGGCGCGCTGGATGACAATTTGGATGTGCTCAACAAGCCCAGCGACGAAAGTGGGGAATGGGGGCGAGCCGCCACGCGCGATCTGATCCGTTCGCGCATCAAGATCAAATCCCTTAACTTCATGCGTGGACGCACTTTTTTGAATAAATATCTGATCATTGATGAAGCCCAGAACCTCACGCCCAAGCAGATGAAAACGCTGATCACACGCGCTGGTCCGGGCACCAAGGTAGTATGCATGGGCAACATCGCACAGATTGATACACCTTACCTGACCGAAGGCAGCTCCGGGCTGACTTATGTGGTGGATCGTTTCAAGGGCTGGCAACACAGCGGGCATGTCACCTTGCAAAGGGGAGAACGTTCACGTCTGGCCGACCATGCCGGGGAGGTGCTGTGAGCTACCGTCATTCCGTTATCTCAATCTCAAATCTTCCCCAGCCCCCCTTGCACTTAAATGAAAAGCCTGGGAGAGGATTTGTCAGATTACCTATTTCCAAGATAATCTAATGAGCGAAAAAATCCAAAAAACAGACGCCATCTGGCGCGACGAGCTTACCCCCGAACAATACAAAGTATGCCGCCAGTGCGGCACTGAGCCGGCATTTACTGGTACGTATTGGGATTGCCATGACAGCGGACTGTATCGCTGTGTGTGCTGTGGTAACGCACTGTTCGATTCAGAGGTGAAATATGAATCCGGCAGCGGCTGGCCCAGTTTCTGGCAACCGCACCAGCCTGACAGCATCACCGTGAAAAAAGATGACAGTCATGGTATGGAGCGCGCGGAAGTTCTGTGTAGCCGCTGTGACGCCCATCTTGGTCATGTATTCGAAGATGGCCCGAAACCGACAGGACTGCGCTACTGCATCAACTCCGCTGCACTGACGCTAGACCGAGAATAAATTTCCCTACATAATCTGTCGCCATGAAACTACTATTTGACCTATTCCCCGTTATCCTGTTCTTTGTCGCTTTCAAGATATTCAACGTTTATGTTGCCACAGGTACTGCGATTGCCGCCACTATTGCACAAATTGGGTGGGTTAAATGGCGGCATGGCAAGGTAGATACCATGCTATGGGTAAGTTTTGCCATCATTGCCGTATTTGGTGGCGCGACACTAATTCTTCACGATGAGACCTTCATCAAATTTAAACCCACCATTCTGTATTGGGTGTTCGCCATCATCCTGTTGGGTTCCAATCTACTCTTAAAAAAGAACCTGATGCGTGCTTTGCTAAAGGAAAAACTTACGCTTCCAACTAAAGTATGGAACCAAGTCAACTTGGGCTGGAGCCTGTTCTTCGTCATACTCGGCGTGGTAAATTTATATGTTGCATTTAACTTTTCTACAGATGCATGGGTTAATTTCAAACTTTTCGGTGCCACCGGAATGATGCTAGTATTCGTGCTGCTGCAAGCAATGGCGCTGTCGAAATACGTGCATGAAGAGAAGGAAAGTAACTAAATGCTATATGCCATTGTCGGCCATGATGTTCCTGACAGCTTAACAAAACGTCTGGCGACACGGCCCGCACACATGGCACGGCTACAGGCATTGCAAAACGAAGGGCGTTTAATTCTGGCTGGCCCTTTCCCAGCTGTGGATGCAGTTGACCCCGGTGCTGCGGGATTTTCCGGCAGCTTGATAGTGGCGGAATTCGCCACGTTAAGGGACGCGGAAACATGGGCACAGGCTGACCCCTATATGGTCGCTGGGGTATATGCACAAATTCTGGTCAAACCGTTTAAGAAAGTATTTCCAACATGAACCATCCCGCAGCAAATCACGCAAACAACCGCATAGATCAGATGAATACCCTTCTTGCGGCGCTTCAACCCACAAAAATTGAGATTGCCGATGATAGTCATAAACATGCTGGACACGTTGGCGCACGTGGGGGGGGTGGACATTATCGCCTCCTGATTGTATCCCCGCAGTTTGCTAGTAAGCCTACTTTGGCACGGCACCGTATGATATATTCAGCACTGGGAGACATGATGAAGCACGATATTCATGCACTGACCATTGCTGCCTATACACCAGAAGAACTATAACTTTTAATTTAAACTTTCAACGAGGACTGAACAATGCTGAAACTTTCAAAACTTGCCACTATCGCTCTATTTTCTACACTTGCAATTAATCAGGTTTATGCGCAAGAAAAGCCCGCCGCAGTTGTGAATGGCGTCGTCATTCCGCAGGCACGTGTGAGCATGCACGTCAAGGCTGCCGCTTCGCAAGGAAAAATGGATACTCCGGAACTGCGTCTCGCCATTAAAGATGAATTAATCAATCGTGAAATAATGGCGCAAGAAGCGATAAAACAAGGTTTCGATAAACAGCCCGAAACCATTAGCCAATTTGAGCTAGCCAAACAGACTGTTCTTGTAAATGCATTTCTACAGGATTACCTTAAAAACCATCCAATTAGCGAAGATGCAATCAAGCAGGAATATGAAAATATTAAGCAAACCACAGGAAGCAAGGAATACAACTCACGTCACATTTTGGTAAAAGATGAAGCTGAAGCGAAATCTATTGCTGCTCAACTAAAGAAGGGGGGCAAGTTTGAAGATCTAGCAAAAAAACATTCCTTGGATCAAGGTTCGCGTGACAAGGGTGGTTCTCTGGGTTGGGCTCTGCCAGGCAATTTCACACCGACGTTTGCTGAAGCGCTGGTAAATCTGAAAAAGGGCGGTGTAAGTGCGCCGGTGAAATCTGATGCTGGCTGGCACCTGATTAAACAGGAAGATGTGCGTGATTTCAAGTTCCCTGTTTACCGGGAAGTGAAAGCGAATATAATGCAACGTCTGCAACAGCAAGCCATACAAAAGGCCATCGTTGACATGCGCGCCAAAGCAAAGATTGAATAAACCGGTTTAAGTGATAATAAAAGGCGACCATTGGTCGCCTTTTTTGTTGCATGTACTTTTGTAAACTATTAGTTAACCCACTTGCGCGCATTCTGGAACATTTTCAACCATGCTCCGTTTTCCCTCCATCCTGCTGGATGCCAAGAATGCTGTAACACCCGGAACAGCCGTTCCGGGTGCGGCATCATGATACTGAATCGTCCATCAGCTGTGGTGAGTCCGGTAAGACCCTGTGGCGAACCGTTTGGATTAAGTGGGTAGGTTTCTGTCGGCTGGCCGTGGTTATTCACATAACGAAGTGTGACCAACGGCTGCGCCGCCTTCAAGCGTTTGTCGTTACCGAAGTGGGCATATCCCTCGCCGTGCGCCACCACGATAGGCATACGGCTGCCTGCCATGCCATCAAATAAGATCGAGGGCGAGTGCTGCACTTCCACCATCACGAAACGCGCCTCAAACTGCTCCGACAAATTGCGCGCAAAATGTGGCCAATGTTGTGCCCCTGGAATAATTTCATGCAAATTGCTCATCATCTGGCAGCCATTACACACACCCAGAGCAAAAGTATCATCGCGCTTGAAGAAGGCCTCGAACTCATCCCGTGCACGCGGGTTGAACAAGATGGATTTTGCCCAGCCTTCGCCTGCCCCTAGTACATCGCCATAGGAAAAACCGCCGCACGCCGCCACCCCGTTAAAATTCGCCAACTTAACGCGGCCAGTGATGATGTCGCTCATATGCACGTCCACCGCCGTGAAGCCGGCGCGGTCAAACGCCGCCGCCATCTCGACATGGCCGTTCACACCCTGTTCACGCAAGATAGCGATTGTTGGACGTAATTTCAACAGCGCAGGCGCGACAATATTTTCGTTCTGGTCGTAAGTGAGTTTCACTTGCAAGCCAGGATCGGCAGCATCCAGGATGCGGTCATATTCTTGCTGGGCGCAAGCCGGGTTGTTACGTAGCATCTGTATCCGGTAAGTCGTTTCCGACCAGATGCGCTTCAGATTTATGCCCGTCTCGCTGAACAATGTTTTGTCTTGCTGCACGATATCTATCGTGCCGCTTATATTCAGTGTTGCAACCGAACATTCCGCTGCAAGCCCAGCGCTATGGCACACGCCCAGTACATACTGTAAATCGCGGCAATATACCTGCACCACCGCACCCAGCTCTTCGTTGAACAATATGCTTAGGGCATCTCCCTGCAATCCATCAAGATTTATGGTCAGGCCGACATGAGTAGCAAACGCCATTTCGCACAGTGTGGTAAACAATCCGCCGTCCGAACGGTCATGATAAGCCAACAACTTGCCCTCACCATTCAGGCGCTGGATAACGTCGAAAAAGATTTTGAGCTTGCCCGCATCGTCGAGGTCGGGTCCAACATTACCCACCTGTTTATACACCTGCGCCAGCGCCGAGCCGCCCATGCGGCTCTTGCCTTCGCCCAGATCAATCAGCAGCAATACGGTATCCAAATCGGCCGCCAATTGCGGCGTTAATGTCAAACGTGCATCCATACACGGTGCGAAAGCTGTCACGATAAGCGACAACGGGGCAGTTACCGCCCTCTTCTCGGTGCCTTCCTGCCATGCTGTGCGCATGGACATAGAGTCCTTGCCTACCGGAATGCTAATGCCGAGTTGCGGGCACAGTTCCATGCCCACCGCACGCACGGTGTCAAACAGCGCAGCATCTTCTCCGTGATGACCGGCGGCCGCCATCCAGTTGGCCGATAGCTTGATGTCGCCGATCTTTTCGATGCGCGCCGCTGCAATGTTGGTAATCGCCTCTCCCACAGCCATTCGTCCGGAAGCCGGAGCGTTCAACACCGCCAGCGGAGTGCGTTCACCCAAGGCAAAAGCCTCACCCAATGCAGTATTGAAGCCCATCAAGGTCACTGCCACATCCGCGACTGGAACTTGCCACGGCCCCACCATCTGGTCGCGTGCAGTCAAGCCGCCCACAGTGCGGTCACCGATGCTGATAAGGAAAGTTTTGTCGGCCACGGAGGGTAAGCGCAGCGTGCGCTCGATTGCATCTTTAAGATTTATTTTGCTGACATCAAATGCAGGAAGCTTCACAACCTCGCGCTTTACATTGCGCGTCATTTTAGGTGGCTTGCCCAACAGTACCGATAACGGCATATCCACCGCATTATTTTTAAATAATTCGTCATGCACGATCAATTGGTCATCGGCAATTGCGCGCCCCAGCACGGCGAACGGACAGCGTTCACGCTCGCACAAGGCTTTAAACTCATCCAAACGTGACGGATTAATCGCCAGCACATAGCGTTCCTGCGCTTCGTTGCTCCAAATCTGCATCGGCGACATACATCGCTCTTCAGAAGGAACAGCACGCAATTCAAAACGAGCGCCGCGTCCACCGCCATGCACTAGTTCCGGCAAAGCGTTGGAGATGCCGCCCGCACCAACATCGTGTATGGACAAAATGAGATTGTTCTCACCCATCTGCCAGCAACGGTCAATTACTTCCTGCGCGCGACGTTGCATTTCGGGATTACCGCGCTGCACCGAAGCAAAATCCAGATTTTCCGCATTGGCACCTGTATCCATGCTGGATGCCGCACCGCCGCCCAGACCGATCAGCATCCCTGCCCCGCCCAGTTGGATCAGCAGCGCACCCACGGGCAATGCATGCTTGTGGGTATGCTGCGCCGCGATACTGCCCACCCCGCCCGCTAGCATAATGGGCTTGTGATAACCGCGCACCTCGTCGTTGACGGTCTCTTCAAAGGTGCGAAAATAACCGGCCAGATTGGGACGGCCAAACTCATTATTGAACGCTGCACCGCCAAGTGGTCCTTCCAGCATAATCTGCAAGGCGGAAGCAATACGTGACGGCTTGCCATAAATCGGAGGGGCTCCATCTCCACCCGAAAGGGAGTTAGCGATAGCGCTGCCATAAATTTCCCACGGCTGCTCAAAGCCAGGAATATTCAAATTAGACACAGAGAACCCGGTTAGCCCCGCCTTGGGTTTGGAACCGGAACCTGTCGCGCCTTCATCGCGTATCTCGCCACCCGCTCCAGTGGCTGCACCGGCGAAGGGCGAGATGGCCGTGGGATGGTTATGTGTTTCCACTTTCATCAACGTGTGCGTCAACTCATCGTTGTAGGCATAGCCGCCATCGGCGCGCGGATAGAAGCGCTCAATGCGCGCTCCTTCGATCACAGAGGAATTATCGGAATACGCAACCACCGTACCTTCTGGATGCAACTTATGGGTATTGCGGATCATGCCGAACAACGAGATCGCCTGCTGCTCATCGTCTATCACCCAATCCGCATTGAAAATCTTGTGACGGCAATGTTCGGAGTTCGCCTGTGCAAACATCATTAACTCTACATCGGTAGGATTGCGCCCTATTCGATGGAAACTCTCCACCAAATAATCAATCTCATCGCTGGACAACGCCAATCCCATCTCGATATTAGCCGCTGCTAGCGCCGCATTGCCGCCGTGCATTATGTCCACAGTAGAGAGCGGCAGTGGCTCACCGTGACGGAAAATCTTTTCTGCCACATCATTGAAGCCTGTTTTGAGACTAACCACAGGATCAAACACGGATTCTGTCATGCGGTCATGCAGTAGCGGCAGCAACACTTTCAGTTCTGCTTGCGTCAGCGCTTTGTCATCCTTAGTCTTGACGGAGTACACAACGCCGCGCTCGATGCGCCTAACTATGTGCAGACTGCAATGCTGCGCAATATCCGTGGCCTTGGAAGACCACGGCGAGATGGTACCCAAGCGCGGCACAACTAGCAGATGTTGTAACCTGTCCTCACTGCTATGCCCCCCCGTTCCCTCTCTCGCATCATCCAAATCGAGCAACGTATCCAGCAAGTTGGCTTCAGTGACTGACAAATCCGTATTGAGCGCCACGAAATACCAATGGCACGCATCTGCTATATGTATATTTAGAAGGGCGTTGCTAACGACAGCACGCAATTTTTCGAGACGGAAGGAAGACAGCGCGGACTTGCCGGGGGAGACGCGGAACATAAACAGGCTCTCAGGGGCTGTTAAAAACAGCTTGCCATTATACTATGTGACCTCATTTCCACTCGAAGGAAAATATATTCATGCCAGCCGCACCGCGCATTCCCACCATTACACAAAAACAAGTCGCCACCTTTCTCTCCCCTCGCCCGCGTGACAGCCATAAGGGCAAGTTCGGCACAGTGGCCGTTATAGGGGGTGCCAGCGGCATGGTCGGCGCACCGCTGCTAGCTGCGCGTGCGGCGCTCAAGCTGGGAGCTGGCTGCGTACATGTGGGCATGCTGGCGGACAACGCCCTGAGTGCTGATATATTGCAACCCGAGTTAATGCTGCATAGCGCACAAGCGGCATTGCGCCTACCCAAGCTGAATGTGCTGGCCATCGGCTGCGGTATGGGGCACGACGACACTGCTCAGAAAATTTTGCAAGATGCGCTCAAGCTGGATACCGTGCTGGTACTTGATGCTGACGCACTTAACATTCTCGCCCTCCGCCCAGATTTGCGCACTGTCTTGATTTCTCGCAAGGATGCCAGCGTAATTACCCCTCATCCTGGCGAAGCAGCACACCTGCTCGGCTGCAACACTAAAGAAGTGCAGGCCGCACGCTCCGAAGCCGCACAGGAACTGGCTAAACGCTTTCATAGCGCCGTGGTACTGAAAGGTGCTCACAGCCTGTGCGTTACTCGCAATGGTAAAATATATGTAAATAAGACCGGCAACCCCGGCATGAGCAGCCCCGGTATGGGCGATGTGTTGACTGGCATGATCGCCGCCTTTATCGCCCAAGGATTAAATGTGGATCAAGCCTTATTGTTGGCAGTGTACCTGCATGGCGCGGCAGGTGATGCGGTGGCAAAACAGAAAGTTACAATCGGCATGACAGCCACTGAAGTGACAGAATGGGCGCGCTGGTTGTTGAACCAATGGGTAGCATCAGGCAAATAGCTTCATCACGCAGACCTGCATCCAATCACAGCACCTGCACAACAAACACAAGTTACGGTAAAAATTATGAGCGTCTCAATTGATATTCGCGAGGAATCCGGCGTCCGCACCCTGCACTTTGGTTCTGAGTGGATCCAAGGTGCGATGCGCATCGCGCGTCCATGGAACCTGGAGCTCGATTACACCAAAGAAATGATGACGAGCCTACTATTACGCGAAGAGACCCGTTTTCCCCGCAAGGTATTATTGATTGGTCTCGGTGCCGCCTCGCTAACCAAGTTTCTTTATCGCAACCAACCTCTGGCCAACCTTACTGTGGTAGAAATCGAACCCGGGGTAGTCGCTGCCGCCCGCCAATTCTTTAAGCTGCCGGAAGACCCCAAGCGATTGAAAATAGTGATTGGTGATGGTGCCGAATTTCTCGCCAACAGCGACCAGACCTATGATCTGATACTGGTGGATGGATTTGATGCCAATGCCCGCGCTGGTGTCCTCGACACCTTGCCGTTCTATCAGGTTGTACGCGCCCACCTGAGCGAAGATGGCATCATGGCCGTCAATCTTTTGGGGCACAGCCGTGGCTTCAAGGATAGTCTCGAACGCATCCGCAGCGCCTTTGATGGCCGCGTCCTGGCTTTTCCTTCCTGCGACAGTGGCAATGCCATTGCCTTCGCCGCAGCGGGCGACCCAATCTGCATTTCGATGGATGACTTGAAGGACCAGGCGCTGATATTAAAAAAAGAAATTGGCCTCAACCTGCTGCCAACCCTGACGCGATTGGAGCAAGCAAAGACATGTAAAGGCGGAATGCTTGAGATATAGCCTTGCCTATTATTTTTTAGCAGCCTGTTCAGCCAGATATAGCCATGTTTCCACGACGGTATCCGGGTTCAACGAAACTGCCTCAATGCCTTGCTCTACCAGCCACTGCGCCAAATCAGGGTGATCGGACGGGCCCTGTCCACAAATGCCAATGTATTTATTGGCCTTGCGACAAGCCTGAATCGCCATGCTGAGCAACGCTTTCACTGCCGGGTTGCGCTCATCGAATGCCCCCGCTATCAACCCCGATTCACGGTCTATACCGAGAGTAAGCTGAGTCAGGTCATTTGAGCCAATAGAAAAACCATCGAAATATTCCAGGAACTGCTCGGCCAGCAGCGCGTTGGAAGGAATCTCGCACATCATTATCAGGCGCAGGCCGTTCTCGCCCCGTCGCAAGCCATTTTTAGCCAGTTCTTTTATCACCATCTCGGCTTCATCCAGCGTGCGTACGAAGGGAATCATGACCTCTATATTGGTCAGCCCGATTTCATCGCGTACCCGGCGTATGGCGCGGCACTCCAGCGCAAAACAATCACGGAAGCTGTCCACGATGTAACGTGAAGCGCCGCGTAAACCGATCATCGGATTCTCTTCATTCGGCTCGTATTGAGACCCCCCTAGCAAGCTGGAATATTCGTTGGATTTGAAATCTGAAAAGCGAACGATCACCGGTTTAGGTGCAAAAGCCGCGCCCAGCATGGCTATACCTTCGGCCAACTTCTCAACATAAAAATCTACCGGCGTGGCATAACCTGCGGTCTTAGCCTCCACCTGCACTTTTAACTCCGCTGACAAATTGGGATAGGCGAGCACCACCTTGGGATGTACGCCTATCATCCGTGCGATGATGAATTCCAGCCGCGCCAGCCCCACGCCAGCATTGGGCAAACGGCTGGACTCAAACGCCAATTCCGGGTTCGCCACGTTCAGACTGATTTTAATTGGCGGAGTCGGCATTTCATCCAGCGCCAAATCCGACATCTCAATGTCGAGCATGCCTTGATACACCTTGCCGACATCTCCCTCGGCACAAGAAACTGTCACGGCGTCGCCATGTTTAAGAATTTGCGTTGCATCGCTGCATCCTACTACCGCCGGAATGCCTAGTTCGCGCGCCACTATGGCCGCATGACAGGTGCGCCCGCCTCGGTTGGTGACAATCGCAGACGCGCGCTTCATTACCGGCTCCCAGTCAGGGTCGGTCATATCCGTCACCAGAACGTCGCCTGGCTGCACTTGGTTCATCTTGCTGGCATCCGCTACCAAGCATACCGGGCCGCTGCCTATGCGTTGCCCAACGGCCCGTCCGCTGACCAATATTTGGGACTGTTGCTTTAACCGATAACGCCTCAGCTTGCCTTGAGTTTCATGCGACTGCACCGTCTCCGGACGTGCCTGCAATATATAAAGCTTGCCATCCAACCCGTCCTTGCCCCACTCGATATCCATCGCGCGACCATAATGCTGCTCAATGATCAGCCCATAACGCGCCAGCTCTTCCACCTCTGCATCGGTAATGGAGAAGTGCTGCCTCTCAGCCGGCGGCACCTCTACTGTGAGAACGGAACGTCCTGTTTCGAGTCCTGCACCGAATATCATTTTTATCGCCTTGCCGCCAAGATTACGGCTGATCACCGCAGCTTTACCTTGCTTTAATGCAGGCTTGTACACATAAAATTCGTCCGGGTTGACCGCACCTTGCACTACTGTTTCGCCCAGCCCATATGCGGAATTGATAAGTACCACCTGTTCAAAACCAGACTCAGTATCCAGCGTAAACATCACGCCACTTGCGCCTAAATCGCTACGCACCATGCGCTGCACGCCTGCCGACAATGCCACATCCTGATGTTTAAATCCCTGGTGGACACGGTAGGCAATGGCACGATCGTTATACAGCGAGGCGAACACCTGCTTAATGGCTGACAAGACATGATCCACTCCATTAATATTTAGAAAAGTTTCTTGCTGCCCGGCGAACGAAGCGTCCGGCAAATCTTCCGCCGTAGCAGAGGAACGAATGGCCCAGGAAATATCCACACCAGCCTCGGCCTGCATCTTTCCATAAGCCTCGCGAACTTCACTTTCCAAACGCGGCGGCAAAGACGTGTCCACAATCCACTGCCGTATCCGGCTACCAACCACAGCCAGCGCCGTCACATCGGTCACAGCAAGATCCTCAAGCACTACACGAATGCGCTTATCCAAACCACTCTGCGCGAGAAAATCACGATAGGCTGCGGCTGTGGTAGCAAAGCCACCGGGCACACGCACACCGAGATGGGCAAGCTGGCTGATCATTTCTCCAAGCGACGCATTCTTGCCGCCCACCTTGGCCACATCGCTCATACGCAATGACTCAAGCCACACGATATACCGTTGCTGTTCCATTTTTTTCTCCTCTCACAGACTGGCTACATGATAGTAGAAACGGAGGTTGAACTCTCCTTGCGTGAATAACAAGTAAATTTACTTCAAGTCAGATTAAGGCTACGCTGAAAAAGTCCCTCCGTTCGGGCTGAGCCTGTCAAAGCCATCGGCAACTTATTGATTGAAATGAGCACGTTTCGACAAGCTCAACGCGAACGGACTTGTTCCGCATTGCCTTAATTAAAAGGTGCGCATTTTCTATGCCGCCATGCCGCATGATATACAGCGAATGACTGGACGGCATAGCTGCTTGCTTCACAGGCTCTCGGTATTTTTTTGAGTCATTTGAGTAAACGACCGACGAAACGCCCAACTACCCTGCCCGCTCCGATAGCTGCTTTCGATGGCGGCCTGAATTCCGGAATCGCGGCAGCAACCTTTTTTGCACGGTTCTCGCGAATGATCTGCTGGGCTTCGGGAGAATCAGCCGGAATGATCGTTGCCTGATCACAGATTGGGCATTCTTCATGCCGGGAACGGAAACGCCAAATTGAATAAATCAAGCCCGGAATCAAGAAGCAAAACCAGAGGATGATTTCGGTATCGGTACTGCCTTTGGTTATAGTTTCCGTCTCACCTACATAGCCGCATGATATGCACAAACCTTGTGACATAAAACTCTCCAGTATTTTTTAATCCAGAAATCAGTCCGCGTGTAGGGATTTTAATCTGAGTAACTGAACTTTGTTAGATTCGATCTGGTTGATAGACGCTTCTTCGTTTTGCCTTGCTGATTTTATTGGCCTTACGTGAAATAGAGCGGATAATCATTTTTTTACCTCCCGCATTTCAACCTCTCGCAGAAGAAATAAATCCGTTCGTCCTGAACCTGTCGAAGAAGGCATTATAACGATAACTAATCCAGCGGTAGTGGCAGAACCGTTTAACATGGCGGCACGCACCGGATTAAGCTCGATGTAATGCTGACAACTGAGCAAAGTAAATCTCCGTCTTGTTTAGGGAGAATGTATAGCGGCTGTCTCACAGTGAGACACAAATTAGACATACTCTACTTCGACATTTGTATTTAACACTTATAACTTTAACTACCAAGACTCCATGTTTAAATTTCCAAAAAATTTTACTTCTCTCCAATTCCTAGTCGGGCTGACGCTCTGTGCTTCTTCGACATCGGCGCTAGCTTCCCACCCTCTCCGACCTTTCGATCCATTCCCCCCCTTCCCCTGTCTTCATAGTTACTTGGCGCATTGGCATGGCATTGCGATAAATCCCGTGAGCAATAAAATTTATGTCACGAACGCTTATCATAAGGTTACTTGTCCGCTCAGTGACATCATTCCTAATGTAGCATCAGACGTCATAGTTATCGACGGTGCGACCAACAACATTCTCACTGTTAATCTTAGCTCGACAACCTCTCTTCCGTCACAGTCCATTACTGCGATAGCGGTGAACCCAGCGACAAACAAGGTTTATATGGCTAACGGAAACTTAGTCTCGGTGATCGATGGTGCGACAAACACTGGCAGCAACTTACCGGCCAACTTTTATTCTGATATTGAAGCTTTGGCGGTTAACCCGGCGACGAACAAGATTTACGTGTCAAACGGCAGCGGTGTTACAGTGATCAATGGTGAGACAAACACCACTAGCACCGTAATCGGCATATTTGGTGTTGAATTCATGATTGTGAACTCAGTGACCAACAAGATTTACTTGGCTGACAACGGCACCGTCTCAGTGATCGATGGTGCAACAGACAATGTTAGCACCGTAGCGACGACCGGCCACTATATTAGCGATGTGGCGATTAACCCGGCGACGAACAAGATTTATGTTTCGAAATATGCTGATGGTCTCTCTACCGTCATAGTCATCGACGGAGCGACCAATATCACCAGCACCGAGTTGGCTGTGCCATATTTCCCTCTCGCTTTAGCAGTAAACCCGGTGACAAACAAAATTTATGTGTTGCACCCCTTCACTAACGCTTTCACGGTCATAGACGGTGCGACAAACACCACCAACACGTTTGTGACCGGGAGCAATCCGAGAACAATTGCACTAAATGTGAAGACGAACAAGATTTACGTGGCAAACTTTGACAGCAACAACGTCACAGTAATCGACGGCGCTACCAACACCACGACCACCGTGACCGTCGGGACGCATCCAAACGCCTTGGCAGTAAACCCGGAGACCAACAAGGTTTATGTGACGAGCTACGATGATAACACCGTCACCGTGATCGACGGCAGCACGAAAATCGAAAGTACTAGCAATGTTGTAGAATTCTTCAATACCCATCTCGACAACTACTTCATTACCGCCAACGCAAGCGAAGCGAGTGCGATCGACGGTGGCAGCGCGGGGCCTGGTTGGATACGTACCGGCAATACGTTCAAATCTGGGGGTAGTACCGCCGTCTGCCGCTTCTATGGGAGTCAATCACCTGGCCCGAATTCACATTTTTATGCTCTGCTCGGTACAGAATGCGATAACCTCAAACAGTTGCAAGCAACCACACCGGCTACAGAGAAACGATGGAATTTTGAGAGCCTGGATTTTCTCTCAACCGTGCCCATCAACGGCACTTGCGCAAGCGGGTTGCTGCCGGTTTATCGGGCATACAACAACGGATTTGCGCGAGGCGTCGACAGTAATCATCGCATCAGTGCAAGCCAAGCCGCCATACAAGAAGTGATCAATCGGGGCTGGATAAATGAAGGTGTAGTTATGTGTGCACCGAACTGATTGCACTACGCCCAGCGCGCAAGAGATTTAATAAATGGTGTTAAGCAGCTGACAGTACATGAATCTCGCGAAATACTTGCTGGGTTGCTTGCTCGACCGGCTGTAGCGTAAAAAAAGCCTTTTCATCACTATGCGTAACATCGATAGAAGCACGAGACACAAATCAGACAATACTCCGCTTCGATACTTGTATTTAACACTTATAATTTTATCTACTAAGGTCCCATGTATATATTACCGAAAAATTTTACTTCGCTCCAATTCCTAATCGGGCTGGCGCTCTGTGCTTCTTCGACATCGGCGCTAGCTTTCTACCCTCCCCCCCCCTTCCCCTGCCTTCATAGTTACACGGAGTATTGGCATGACATTGCGGTATACGCCGCGAGCAATAAAATTTATGTCACGAACAAGTATGCTAAGGTTAATTGTTCGCTCAGTGACAGTAGTACTTTCGTCCCTCCAGACGTCACAGTTATCGACGGTGCGACCAACGACATGAATACTGTTAATCTTAACTGGCTAACCTCAGTTCAGGCACAGTTCATTACTGCGATAGCGGTGAATCCAGCAACAAACAAGTTTTACATGGCTAACAGCAACATTGTCTCGGTGATCGATGATGCGACCAACACTGTCAGCACCATACCGACCAACTCTGATATTAGTGCTTTGGCGGTTAACCCGGCGACGAACAAGATTTACGTGGCAAACCGTAACAGTAACAGCGTTACACTCCATGGCAGCAACAGCGTCACAGTAATCGACGGCGAGACAAATACCACCAGCACCACAATCGTTCTGCCAAATCAATCAGACTTCTCATTTATTGACCTAATGACTGTGAACTCTGTGACCAACAAGATTTATCTTAGAAATTGGATCCACGACACAGTCTCGGTGATTGATGGTGCAACAAACACTGTCAGCACTGTAACCGTAGCGCCCGGCTACGATTTTAGCGATGTGGCGATTAACCCGGTGACGAACAAGATTTATGTTTCGAAATATGCTTATGCTGATGGTCTCTCTTCCGTCATGGTCATCGACGGGGCGACCAATACCACCAGCACCGTTGCTGTGTCAGGTTACACTGAAACTTTAGCAGTGAACACGGTGACAAACAAAATTTATGTATTGCACCCTACCAACAACACTGTCACGGTCATAGATGGTGCGACCAATACCACCAGCACATTGGCGACCGGGATCACGCCACTTGCAATTGCACTGAATGGGAAGACGAACAAGATTTATGTGGCAAACTTTGACAGCAACAGCGTCACAGTAATAGACGGCGCTACCAACACCACGAACACCGTTACCGTCGGGACGCATCCAAACTCCTTGGCAGTGAACCCGGAGACCAACAAGGTTTATGTGACAAGCTACGATGATAACAACATCACAGTGATCGAAGACTACGTTGTCGAATTCTACAATACCCATCTCGACAACTACTTCATTACCGCCAGCGCAAGTGAAGCGAGTGCTATCGACGGTGGCAGTGCGGGGCCTGGTTGGATACGTACCGGCAATACGTTCAAATCTGGGGGGAGTACCGCCGTCTGCCGCTTCTATGGAAGTCAATCTCCTGGCCCGAATTCACATTTTTATGCTCTTCTCGGTGCGGAATGCGATAACCTCAAACAGTTGCAAGCAACCACGCCGGCTACAGAGAAACGATGGAATTTTGAGAGCCTGGATTTTCTTTCAACCGTGCCCATCAACAACACTTGCGCAAGCGGGCTGCTGCCGGTTTATCGAGCTTACAATAACGGATTTGCACGAGGCGTCGACAGTAATCATCGCATCAGCACTAGCCAACCCGCCATACAGGAAGTGATCAATCGGGGCTGGATAAATGAAGGTGTAGTTATGTGTGCGCCGAACTGATTGAAATTCGCCCAGCGCGCTAGAAATTAAATAACTGGTGTTACGCAGCCGGCGATAGTAATAAAAGTTACATAAAGTTACATGCCAGCCGATAACCAAATTATGTGATGTTTTTTTTATTGTGGAATCGGGAGGGCTTATGAACAAGTACGTTGTAGCTATTATAATTTTTTTCAGTATTTCAGGCGCAGCACATGGCTGTGGGCTTGCACCAAAAATGGCTCAGGGTATAGTTCAAGGGCTTGATTCGTCTCAGCAGCAGCAACAATATCAGCGACAGCAATATCAGCTACAGCAGCAGCAGCAATATCAGCAGGGAATGCTGTTGCTGCTGATATTGCAGCAGCAACAGCATTAGCAACAACTGATGCATGATAACTGCTGCAAGTGAACTATAAACCGCGCCGTGCAACAACAGTGTTTGCGACACACTCTGCTATGTTCTCAAGGATTCTGATTCTTGTCTGCATCTTTACCTTCAGTGGCACATGCCAGTCAGCGGAAAATTATTAGTATCCGAAGGCGTCAGACAGTTGCGCTTCCTTCTTAGTCGATGCAAACGCTTATGGCTCTAAAACATTAGATTATCCCAAGCTTCTATGGCTTGACAAGGCGGTTTCCAAATTGAAACGAACTTCCTTGCCGCACTCAACTCAATCCGCATAAGGAATAAGGAAAAATACCTTCCTCCTAATGAAATAGTGGACTCGATAGTCTTCATCGTCGTTCTGAGTAAGTATTGCAATAGTCATAGAACGGATGCAAGCTTCGCTGATTCAGCTTGATACCACCTGGGCGTTAAAAAACCCGCCAGAGCTATACGCCATGCGGGTTTGAGAGATTATTTGAGACGGTTAAAACATGCTACTGGCGGAAGCTGTGAGATTCGAACTCACGGAACATTGCTGTTCGGCAGTTTTCAAGACTGCTGGTTTAAACCACTCACCCAAGCTTCCAAGTTTGAATACATCACTAGGGATGCGACTGTGTTACAGCATAACTAAACAAGTCATGTTGAAGTTGCGCACATCCAAAGTGGGCGCATGATACCCGAAATCCCTTACTAATTTAAAGTCACTTTTCAACTATTACACATTAATCAACACAACCATTGCAACTTTCGCCCTGCTTCGATACTCTTACACATGTTGTTAAACACACCCTCTGGAGAAAATACCATGCAATACCAAACCATTTCGCAGCCAGGTACGTTAGGGCTGGTACAAAATAAAGTCCTGCGCAACACCTACATGATGCTGGCTCTCACCATGGTTCCTACCATCATGGGCGCATTTATCGGCCTATCCACTAATTTCTCGTTCATGGCACAGAACCCCATCATGGCTCCGCTGCTGATGTTCGCCGTGATGATGGGTATGCTGTTCGCTGTCTCTGCATTGCGCAACAGCGTGTGGGGCATCGCCATGCTGCTGGGCTTCACTTTTGTCGCGGGTGTTTTCCTTGGGCCAATTCTGCAACATGCACTTCATCTGCGCAATGGCGCCCAACTTGTGGGCATGGCTGCTGGCGGAACCGGACTGATTTTCTTTAGCTTGGCGACCATCGCTACCGTTACCAAAAAAGATTTCAGCTTTATGGGAAAATTTCTGTTCATTGGCTTGGTCCTGCTGGTAGTCGCTTCACTGGCCAATATCTTTTTTGCCATTCCAGCTTTGTCGCTGACTATCTCAGCTATCGCCGTGCTGCTCTTCTCGGCTTACATTCTTTACGACATCAGCCAAATCATACATGGCGGAGAGACTAACTATGTAATGGCAACCATGTCCTTGTACTTGAATATTTATAATATTTTCGTCAACCTGCTAAGCCTGCTAATGGCCTTTAGTGGTGAACGCGACTAAATCCGAATAAAGTAAGCTAGAGAAGGCGGCGCAAGCCGCCTTTTTTTATTTTAAATTTCCGTTGCCATCATTGTTCAAGCTGTTAATTATGCGGCCGTTTATTTAGATATCGCTTCACTTCACCCACATCTAAAGGGCACCTCTAAAAATTCAGATTTCGTCACAATACTTTGTTGCTCACAAAAAATGTTTCCTTACATATCAATTATATGCTGCGTCAACATTTTTTATTCGCGCCTAGTCTTGTTTAGAAATCTAAATTTTTAGAGGTGCCCTAAAGCAATGGAGCAGCCGTCATTTAACGGCTATCAAAGCCATCAGCTCACTTTCGCTAAATCCCGCCGCCCGTCTTGCTTCAATATTGAAAGGCCCGCGCAGCGTCGGTGCCTTGTAAATTTCTGCAAGTAAAGCATAGGTCGCAACAGGCTCGAGGCCGCGTGTCTCGCAAACCCAGTTAAACCAGCGATTGCCAATCAAAACGTGGCCAATCTCATCTGCAAGAATGATGTCGATAATTTCAGCTGCCGCAATATCTCCCGCTTGCGCAAGCTTGGCTCGCAGAGGCGGGGAGGCATCCAGGCCGCGCGCTTCCATAGTGCGCGGAACCAGTGCCATGCGGGCGAGGATATCATCGGTAGTTTTTTCGACCATATCCCAAAGACCGTTGTGCGCTGTAAAGTCGCCGTAGGCATAACCTTTCGTACCCAGATGGGCAGAAAGCAGAGAGAAATGTCGAGCTTCTTCTGCTGCGACCTTTAGCCAGTCAATATAATATTCGCGCGGCATTTCCGGGAAACGCCAGATAGCATCCAGGGCCAGGTTGATAGCATTAAATTCAATATGTGTCAGCGCATGAATCAGCGCAGCGCGGCCTTCTTCAGTGCGCATAGACCTGCGTGGCACTGACAGGTGTGAAACCAGCTCAGGAAGTAGCGGATGACCGGGGATGTGTTGCAGCGTTGTCAGGGAAGCATCGACCTCCAGGCCAATTTCGCCTTTTTTCCACGCTTGAGCCAGGGCGATTACTCCAGCGAATTTCAGAATAGGATCCGGCTCTGCCAACCAATGAAGCGCTGCCAAGCGGAGTTCTTTAGGAACATCAAGAAGCATGTGCTATGCCTGCGTCTTTTCAAACAGCGCGATGGACTCGACATGAGAGGTGTGCGGAAACATGTTCATCACGCCTGCGGCTTTTAGTACATAACCCTTCTGATGCACTAATATCTCGGCATCACGCGCCAGCGTTGCGGGGTTGCATGAAACATACACGATGCGACCCGGCGCATCTGTACCCAGCGCCTTGACCAGTTCAAACGCGCCGTCGCGTGGCGGGTCAATTAGCATTTTGTCGAAATGGCCTAACTGCGCCAATGCCGCTTCGTCTATCTCAAACAAATTCATCGCGCTGAATTGGGTGTTGCTCGCCAAGCCATTAAACGCGGCATTCTGCGCGGCACGCTGCACCAGCGCCGCGCTGCCTTCGATGCCCACTACCTGAGCACCATTGCGCGCAATAGGCAGTGTGAAGTTGCCCAGTCCGCAGAATAAATCAGCGATGCGTTCATTCGGTTGAGGATTGAGTAAACGCATGGCACGGCTTACCATGACGCGATTCATATCCGCATTGACTTGGGTAAACTCAGTCGGTGCAAACGGCATGGTAATCCCGAACTCTGGCAGGCTGTATGTCAGCGGCGGTGCGTCCAGCGGGTAAAACGGCACTGCAGTTTCCGGCCCTTTTGTTTGCAGCCAAAACTGTACCGCATAGGTATCGGCGAACTGTTTGATTGCCTCTTCGTCAGCCGGCGAAAGCGCCTGTAAAATGCGCAGCACCAGCACGTCCACATGTTCGCCGACTGCCACTTCGATTTGCGGCAACGCATCGCGAGTGGTAAAGCTTTCATTCAACTGCCCCAACAGCGGCAATAGCTTGGCAATTTTAGGTGTCAGGATTTCACAATGCTGCATGTCCGCCACATAGCCGCCACGCTTTTCGCGAAAGCCTACCAGCGTCTTGCCCTTCTTCAATACATGGCGTACCGAAAGCCGCGCTCGCTGTCGGTAGCCCCACGACTGCCCGTAGATCGGCAGCAAAATAGTCTGAGCCTTGACCTTGCCGATGTGCCACAGATTGTCTTCCAGAATGCGCTGCTTGGCGGCAACCTGTGCACGTGCATCCATATGCTGCATGGAACACCCTCCGCACACGCCGAAATGCTTGCATTTCGGCTGGACGCGCATGAAAGTAGGCTTAATAACTTGGCCGAGCTGCGCTATCTCGAAGCTGTTTTTTTTACGATATGACGAATAGGTGACGCGCTCACCCGTCAGCGCACCTTCGATAAAAATTACTTTACCATCCGCATGCGCAATGCCGCGCCCTTCGTAGTCAAGCGATTCAACAACAACGCTGTTTGCGTGTACGGGTTTATCAGTCATCTCACTCCGCAATTTTAAAAAATTTAGTTTCCAGCATGACACCAATTCGTCCCAGGCACATGTTTATAAAAATAAAGCTCAATAGCACGCCAGCACCGTTTGCCAGCATGTCGGCATAATCAAAAACTCGGTAAGCAGTCATGCGCTGCAAATATTCTATTCCGACACCCAAGGCGACCAGCAGCCCCGCTACAAGAATACGGGACGCCCGTTGTTGATAAACCTGACAAAACCATAGCATCAGAAAACTGTATGCCAGTGCGTGCTCCAGCTTGTCAGCATTTAAAAAATGCATCGGTTCTGGTGGATGAGGTGTGAGAGAAAGATACATGATCGTGGCAACCCATACCGCCCCCAGCGCAAGCCAGATCCGACGAAGCTTGTACATGGTTATGTCTTTACGATTGGCCAAGCAGCGAGATATTCCATCCAGTGCGATTCGGGGGATTTGCTCAAGGTACTGCGCACCAATTCACATTCCTGCTCATAACGAGCATGTGTGAATTGACCACGCATCAACTGGAAGCGCGCATAGACCAAATAAGTATTTACTACATCGGTCTCACAGTAATTGCGGATTTCATTCAGCTTGCCCTGCTGATAAGCACTCCATACCTTGCTACCGTCCATACCCAGTTTGCCGGGAAAACCGATTAGCTTGGCCAGATCATCCAGCGGGGCGTTGGCGCGGCCTGTATACAATGCAAGCAAATCCATCAAATCAAGATGTCGAGAATGATAGCGGCTGATGTAGTTATTCCATTTAAAATCCTTGTCATCCTCTCCCATATCCCAATAGCATGCGCACTGAACACCATGAATCAGGCCACGATAGTGCAGCACGGGTAGGTCAAAGCCACCGCCGTTCCATGACACTAATTGCGGAGTATATTTGTCGATGCCATCAAAGAAACGTTGAATGAGGGCGCTCTCGTCGTCTTCCAGCCCTCCCAGCGACCACACGCGGAAATTGTCGCCCTCGCGCAACGCACAGGAAATGGCCACCACGCGATGCAGATGATGTTGCAAGAAATCACTGCCTGTCTTCTGGCGACGCATCTGAAAGGCCATCTCCGCCACATCCCCATCGCTTACCTGTGCATCAAGTCCATACAGGGTACGAAGCCCGGCAACGTCGGGAATAGTTTCGATATCAAAAACAAGAACAGGGGTCATCAACACCGATGGAATCGTAAAGTTGGAATGAATGAAAACATTAAAAAACTCCTCTAGAATTATAAAATAAGCGAGTATTTACGAGGCAAATTGTCTTCCCAGCTGCTCATCCTACTAGTAGATCGTTCCGTTAAAACAATTACAAATAATCCGTTCGGACTGAGCTTGTCGAAGGCCGGTATTGGCGCGGGACTAGCGGTTCGACAAGCTCTCCGCGAACGGTAATGGTTTTGCTGGAACGCACCACGAGCGAGTGACGGAACTATCAGTTTCGCTAGCTCTTGACAGTTACTTTTTTGACCAACCGCCGCCGCTCTGTACCCACCAACCCGCTTGGGCACGCTGTATCCAGCGTTGTGCAAATGTATTGCGGATATCACCTTCCCACTCGGGATGTGCGTTAGCGCGCGCAATCTCGGCATACAACGCCTTACGGTCCTGATTCTCCGCTGCAACCAGCCCATTGACCTTCTGACGTGCGGCCAGTGGAACAGCATTGGCATCGCGTAAGGCAACCATACCATCAGAAGTTAGCCCGACCGCGCCGCTGGCATAGAACTCTGCCAACTGTGTATGGCGCGTCTGCATTGACTGCTTCAACGCAACAACGCCGGGAGTATTAATTTCGATGTTTACCTGTGCCGATGCAGCGGCAGAAACACACAGTACAAACAGCGCAAAACAAAACTTAATTAAGTTATTCATATTGCTTTCTCCTTTTTAATTTCAGGTGCAACAGACGGGGATTTATCAGATTTCGGGGCCGTAGCAGATTTCTCGGTTTGCCAAACTTCGTCGATTATCTTGTCAGCTGCCTTTTCTGCTGCTGCGGCGGGAAAATAAATGTTGATAGTAACGCAGGCACTCAGTGCCATGCCTGCCAAAGGTAGTACGGTCCAAATTTTTTTCATCGTGCCCTCCTTTATTTGATCACTGCCTTCCTATTGTCCTCCAATACCCGTTTCAAGCGAGTTATCAACTCACTCCAGCCTACTTTGCGATTGTAGCCGATCACAGTGATGGCGGGAATGCCACCACCTTTTACTATCGTATAAGCGTTGCCATTGTCTTCCACCCCCGCCATCATGCAAATGTCATTGTGCAGCGCACAACTCAGCCCGATGCGTTCATAACCGAAGTTCTCAAAAATGCGCAGAAAACTACGCTGCAAGGCAGCGACCCCGCCTGCTCCGCCCAGCGAAGAAATATTTTCTACTGCCTTTTGGCTGATTCTCTTGCGATATTTTCCAGGACTGCTTGCCAGCTTGGCATCAAAACGCACCGGAAGCCAGCTCACCAGTTCGAAATTGTTCACTCCCAGGTCAATACGCCCCTGAATATTGCCGAAAGAAAACGTGCGCGTGAGGAGGTCAAGATCCAGTTCGCGCATGTCCAAATTACCCGACAGGCGAGGTGCGCGACCGAAGGGATCAAACAGCTCCAAGTGATTTGCCAGCACCGTGCCATCAAATACTCGAAACAATAGGGTGCCATCCACCTTGAGCAGTTTGTCTTGATAGCTCACCTTGGGAATAGAGCCAGACAGCGAGCCATGCATCTCAGGCCAATGCAATGCGGTACTGAGCTTCTGCATGGAAATCGATGTCAGCGTGCTGGAAAATTTCCACTGCCACATATCATTCACGCTATGCATGCGGAAATCGCTCACTTCCAACTTGCCGTCAAGTATGGGCAGTGTGGCGGTTGGCAGAATGAAATCATTCCCGCGCATCTGTATTTGCCATTGCGTTGCGCCCAGCGGCAATCCCATCAATTCGCCGTCGGCAAAAGCCACATGCGCCACATTCTGCAATTGGGCGTGCCACGGAATGTCCGCATTAATACCGTGTAGGGCAAATCGTTTCTCGCCATCCACTACAGCTACATCGCGAAGCTTAATCAGTAATGCTTGGGTGGCGCCATTGCGATATTGCCAGTCCACATCAACGAGCCCTTTCAGCTCTGCCGCCGACAAAGCGCTCTTTTCCAGAAATGGTTTGGCGTAATCGGCAAAGCCATTCGCCAGCGACAGATTCATTCCAACCAAACGGCCTTCCAATAAGCTGCTCTTCTTAACATCCCACAGTGCGTTCAGCTCAACCTTGCCTACCCCCGGCAGACTAGCCACAGCCTGCGTCACTTTCAGTTGTGCACCGTCCCACTGACCAGAGGCCCGAAGCGTATGCCCGCCGCGCAAATATAACGGTTGCCAGAACAGTTCACCACCCAACCAATCAAGCGCCCCACGCCAATCCCATTTTTGGCCTGTGCGAGTAGCATCTACATGCAGCTTGCCTGTCAATTTTTCGGCGGCATGCAAACCGCTCGCATCCGCAGCAGCTAAATCGGCCAACTGCAGATCAACATTGATTTGGCTTACCCCCGCTTTATCGCCATGTACCACCAAGGTGCCATTCAGAGCGCCCTGTGTAGGCAGTGGCCAATCCGGTGAAAGCAAGCCTGCCAAGCGCTTACCTTGTGCATTGCGTAGTAGTGCTGTGGCGCGCCACGGCTGCGCGCGGAAATCAGCGCTTACCTGCCACAACTCATTAGCTTTAGCGGCAAGCCGCAATTCCAACCGTTGCGAGGCAAACTCGTAACTAAACGTGAATGGCAAGTCTGGAATCGCATCCAGCTTACCTTTATGGCATGTCACGCGAACTGAGCTGAGCAAAAATTCCGCACAGTGCACGTGTACCTTGCGCCATATTTTTTCCGCCATATGCAATTCGTCTATGCTAAATTCTGCCGAACCCTCTTGCGCCAATACCACTTTAATTCCGCGTGCGGTAAAGCTCGGTGCTGCAACGTCTGCCACGTTTAATGTAATTTGCACGGCATAGAGCGGCGCAGACAAAAATAACAGACAAAAACTCAACAAGCCGGATAGGCTGCAACTTAGCAGGCGGATTATGGTATAAATAATTGTCTTGTTTAACATATGGCAGCTCAATTCCATGATACCAAACCATGCTTCATTTCTGCTAAACTGGTTTTAACAACTATGATGCCGACATGAGATTTTTTCCCGCACTATTCCTGTTCTGCTTGTTTGCCCTGCAACCCGCCTGGGGTGAAAATATTTCACTAAAGATTGGCAAACACAGTATTCATGCCGAAATCGCCAACACCCCGCAAAGCCGCAAACAGGGACTTATGCAGCGCGGTCGTCTATGCGCAAATTGCGGCATGTTATTTATCTTTGAAAAAGCTGACAGGTATAGCTTCTGGATGAAGAATACGCCACTGCCGTTAAGCATCGCCTTCATCGCCGCCGATGGCTCCATTCTCAACATTGAGGAAATGCAGCCTAACACCACAGATACCCACCACGCCCAAAGCGATGCATTGTATGCGCTAGAAATGAATAGCGGCTGGTTTACCCGGAATGGCATCAAGCGAGGAATAACGGTTCAAGGATTAATGCAGGCTCCCACAGGGCAATAACCTTTTTGAACTGCCATAAAAAATCCCGGCGAGTCCCGGGATTTTTTATTTCGCTCAAGCTTTAAAAATTACGCGTAATTCTTCGCTACGAAATCCCAGTTAACCAAGCCCCAGAAACTTTCGACATACTTGGCGCGGGCGTTGCGGTAATCAATATAGTAGGCGTGTTCCCACACGTCACAGGTCAATAACGGCTTGTCAGTGCCGGACAAGGGTGTAGCGGCATTGCTGGTGTTAACGATGTCCAGCGAGCCATCGGCCTTCTTCACCAGCCATGTCCAGCCAGAGCCAAAGTTACCCACGCAAGAAGCCGAAAATGCTTTTTTAAAATCTTCGAAACCGCCCCATTTCTTGTTAATACCATCTGCCAGAGCTCCGGTCGGTACACCGCCACCGTTAGGCTTCATGCCATTCCAGTAAAAGGTATGGTTCCACACTTGGGCGGCATTATTGAAAATGCCGCCACTAGATTTTTTGACAATCTCTTCCAGCGTGGCGTTCTCAAATTCAGTGCCTTTGATCAAGTTATTGAGATTGGTCACATAGGTTTGGTGATGTTTGCCATAGTGATATTCCAAAGTTTCCTTGGAAATGTGCGGCGCAAGTGCATCCATCGCATAAGGTAGTGCAGGTAAAGTATGTTCCATCTAGTTCTCCTCAATTTATGTTTCAAGTGGTTTAAAATTACAGCCGAATAACAGACGAATAACAGCCCTTGGGGGCAATCGACATCACAATAAAGGCTAGTTGGGTTTCACCCATTCTTGCCAACAAAACTCACCGACTAATCGGTTTATATCGAATTCGCTTCGGCTTCGCACCTTCCTCACCCAAACGCCTCCTTTTATCCGCTTCGTATTCCTGATAGTTGCCATCGAAAAATGTGACCTGCGAGTTGCCTTCAAAGGCGAGGATATGAGTCGCTATGCGATCCAAGAACCAGCGATCATGCGAGATAACTAGCACGCAACCGGCGAATTCCAGCAGCGCATCTTCAAGCGCACGCAGAGTTTCCACATCGAGGTCGTTGGAGGGTTCATCCAGCAGCAGGACATTGCCGCCCGAGATAAGGGTTTTCGCCAAGTGCAGACGTCCACGTTCGCCACCTGAAAGATTACCGACCAGCTTCTGCTGATCTGCGCCCTTGAAGTTAAAGCGGCCGATGTATGCGCGCGATGGCGTCTCAAACTTGCCCACGGTAAGGATGTCATTACCGCCGGAAATAACATCGAACACGGTCTTATCGCTCTCCAGCGCATCGCGCGATTGATCCACATGCGAAATCTTGACTGTTGATCCAATTTTTATTTCGCCAGAATCCGGCTTTTCTTTCCCAGTCAGCATGCGGAACAGCGTCGACTTACCCGCGCCGTTGGGTCCAATAATACCGACGATAGCGCCGGGCGGAATCTTGAAGCTGAGATTGTCAATCAGCAGTCGGTCGCCATAAGCTTTAGAAACATTGTTAAACTCTATTACTTCATTACCCAGCCTGTCGGCCACGGGAATAAAGATTTCCTGGGTCTCATTGCGCTTCTGATATTCCTGGGAATTTAACTCTTCAAAGCGGGCGATACGCGCCTTTGATTTTGCCTGCCGTCCCTTTGGATTCTGGCGCACCCATTCCAGCTCCTTGCTCAGCGCCTTCTGGCGCGCGGACTCAGAGGATTCTTCTTGCTTGAGCCTGGCTCCTTTCTGTTCCAGCCAACTTGAATAGTTTCCCTTCCACGGAATACCGTGGCCACGATCGAGTTCCAAAATCCACTCGGCGGCATTGTCAAGGAAGTAGCGATCATGTGTTACCGCCACCACGGTGCCAGGAAAGCGCAAAAGAAATTGCTCCAGCCATTCTACCGACTCAGCATCCAAATGGTTGGTCGGCTCATCCAGCAGCAACATGTCCGGCTTGGACAGCAGCAACTTGCACAACGCAACGCGACGCTTCTCGCCACCAGAAAGATTCTTGATAACGGCATCCCATTCGGGCAGACGCAATGCATCGGCGGCAATTTCCATTTGTTGATCCGCATTTCCGTCACTGGCAGCGATGATGGCTTCGAGTCGCGCCTGCTCGGCGGCCAACGCGTCAAAGTCGGCATCAGGATCAGCATAGGCGGCATACACCTCATCCAATGTTTTCTGCGCACTGAACACCTCGCCCAGCCCTTCCTGCACTGCTTCACGCACGGTCTGCTCCGGGTTAAGTTGTGGCTCTTGCGGCAGATAGCCGATATTCAAGTTCGGCATCGGAATGGCTTCGCCTTCGAAATCCTTGTCCACTCCAGCCATGATCTTCAGCACGGTGGATTTGCCCGAGCCATTCAGTCCAAGCAGGCCAATCTTTGCACCAGGGAAGAAACTGAGGGAAATATCCTTAAGAATTTGGCGCTTGGGCGGTACGACCTTGCCCACGCGGTTCATGGTAAAAACATATTGGGCCATATTGTCTGTTTTGTATCGAATTATTGATTAGGTTTGTAAGCTTACCCCAAGGCACAAAATTTTGGGAGTAGGAGTATGTTAAGTAACGAAAAGATAAAGACAAATATGAGTCTCCCCGAACCGAATATCTGAGATTGAGGAACGGCTGATTTCGGGGCATTGGTAAAGCGATCTCATCAAGGACACAGCGGTCGAAACTTTGATTGAGCGCACTACGCTGAAATGCAGGACTGGCGCGGCCTTTTTTTAAAAGGCAGCTGAGTTCGGTTGCGTGAAAACTGAACGCCATCCATGAAAGTCACTCGGTTTCAGGCACCCCGCGCAGTTATTCACGCCAGATACTTTCGACTTCACGCAGCATCATGCTGCGCTTTTTGCACTTGGAGCTTGGAATTGCCGTGCTAATCATATCCAAATAATCAAAACTACCACTGCCAGAATTAATCCTCCTTTGATCACGTAATATAGAGATCGATTCCATGCTTTCAGTTTTCGACGGTACTGGCCTGCCAACCAAATAAAACGGAACATTTTGTTAATGCCGCCGGTTTGATCCCCGGTTTCATTGGGCGAGCTTGCTGCGGTCATGATTGTTCTGCCTAACCATTTGTTAATCACTTGTGCCCAGCGGTAGCGCATCGGACGCTCAATGTCGCAAAACAAGATAATACGATTGGTGTCGCATCCATTTTGCGCCCAATGAATAAAGGTTTCATCAAAGACAACGGCCTGCCCATCTCGCCAACTATAGCGCTGACCATCGACTTCTATAAAGCAGCGATCATCATTGGGCGTCACCAAACCAAGGTGATAGCGCAGTGATCCCGCGAAAGGATCGCGATGCTCATTGAGTTTTCCGCCTGGCGCCAATTCCGCAAACATGGCGGCTTTCACGCACGGAATAGCGCGCAACAATGCAACTGTTTTTGGGCAATAGTATTCAGCTGACGGATGGCTGGCGTCATACCATTTTAAATAAAAGCGTTTCCATCCATTTTTAAAAAACGAATTAAAACCTGCATCATCATTTTTTTGCGCAGCTTTGATCTTTTCCAACGCTTGCAGATTAAGAGCTTCATCTCTGATTATTTCCCAATTCTCTTCCAGCAATTTCAGGCCACGGAAGTTGCTGACAGAAAAAAAGGCAGTGTAAGGAACCCCCGAAAACAGGTACATAAACAGGTTCATCGGAGCCACGATGGATGAGTGATCGAATAACTGACGAAACAAAGGAAGACGGACCTTACCCCGAAAATGCACGGTAAAAATTGATATCAAATAAATCGAAATCACTGCCCATTTCATAACAACCCCTCCATTTACTGCCTCTCAAAGAGAAATTTTATTTTGATCGCCCGCTAATTCGGCATCAATTTTGAAAAAATACATTTAAGATATTGACTCTTTATCTTCTTCTTTCGACAAAGAAAAGAGATCCCATGTAGCAATGAAGGTTGCTGCAATCACCGGACCGATGATGAAACCATTCAGGCCAAAAAGAGCCATGCCGCCAAGCGTTGAAATAAGTACTACGTAGTCTGGCATTTGTGTGTCCTTACCGACGAGTATAGGCCGAAGAATGTTATCAATCAGTCCGATCACAAGCACGCCAAATGCGATCAGGATTACACCGCTCCAAGTTTCACCTGTGACGAGAAAATAAATTGCGACCGGCACCCAAATTAATGCTGCACCAATTGCAGGCAAAAGCGAAAGAAATGCCATCAGAACGCCCCATAATAACGGTCCCTGAATATCAAGAATCCAGAAGATTACACCACCTAACGCACCTTGCATCGCGGCCACAGCGATGTTGCCTTTTACCGTCGCACGAAGGACCGTGATGAACTTGCTGAACAAATACCGTTTATGCTCCATACTTAATGGGATTGCTTGCCTGATCCGCCCGGACAAACCGGAACCTTCACGTAGCAGGAAGAACAGCAAATACAGCATGATGCCAAAACTGATGATGAACTCAAAAGTACTTTGACCAATAGTGAAAGCCTGAGTTGCAATATATTTACTGCCTTCCATCACGCCGACAGATAATTTTTCCTGCAACGCGGAAATGTTTCCGAATCCGAAACGATCCAGTAGATCGACCATCCATCGCGGCAAAGCATTAATGATCTGCTGAAAATACGTGCCGAAATGCAGCTCTCCCGACTGAAGCTTTTGATAAAGACTGATTCCCTCCTGCACTAGTGAAGCGGTAATAAACGTCAGCGGAAGAATTACGATAACCAGACAAAGCACCAGAGTGGCGAGCGCAGCCAGATTCCGCCTGCCGCGCGTTACAACGAGCAAACGGCGATAGAGCGGCGCGAACAATATGGCAAGGACGGTACCCCAAAAAACTGCACCGAAAAAGGGCCATACGATCCAGCCGAATGCAATGGAGACTACGGTTAACAGGAGTAGAAATACTTTTTTCTGAAATTCTGAAGAATTCATATGTAATTCTAGAAACCAGGTAAATGGCTTTCATTGTTTAGCAATCTTAATATTACCTGAACTTAGTATTGAAGGTAGATCAAGAATATATCGACAAACTATTCTCGATGTATCCCTGGCAATTTCAGGATTTTAACTGCCTTCCCCAGCAAATTAACCACTATTAATGAATCAGGGGTGAATGTATTTTAGAGGCCAAAATGATTTCCTACTGCACTTATTTGTTTAATGCATACGAGCTCAGGTGATCCCGGCGACCTGGATCAGCAAATCGGCTGGATCAGGGATCGCCACCGCCATCGCTTGGGCCATATTCTCACCTACCAATTTGACGATGCCCGCATCCACTCTTCCTTGGTTCGCAAGTTCGTTCAGAAATCCGAGCACTTCGTGCTCTGCCAATCCCGCACGATAGGGACGATCCTGGGCCATGGCCTGAAAGATATCCGCGACGCGCAGGATGCGCGCCTCAATGGACAGGCCTTTCTCGTGGATGTGGAACGGGTACCCCATGCCGTCTGGCTCCTCGTGGTGGTACGCGGCCCACAGCGCAACTTCTTCGAACCCCCCAATGTTGCGCAGTATCTGGTAGGTCTCAAAACTATGGGTATTGATTATCCGCCGCTCGTGCGAATCCAGTGGCCCGGGTTTATCCAGTATCTCATCCGGTACGCGCAGCTTGCCGAGATCGTGCAACAAGCCTGCGAGCTCGAGTTTGTCACAATTTTCCTCGCTTACCCCCGCACGTTCTGCAAGAAAACGCGCCAAGCGTGCCACACCCAGCGAATGTTGTGCGGTAAACGGGCTCTTGGCATCGACAATGTGCGAAAAAATCACTGCCAGCTGTTTGAGCTCTGCAAATAACGGCTGGTAGCTCTCACCGCGCGACAACAGGTCGCGCAAGTAATTCTGGATCGAGCGCGGCTCCAGCTGCAGCCAGAATGCCTCCGCCTCGGATGCCGCCAGAAAAGAGTCCACAAGCTTGGGAGCAAAATAGCTGCCGGCGCTGCGTTTAATTTTATCGCGAATCTCATCGAGATGATCGAACAAGACACCGCTACCGTAGTGCGGCACAGCCAGCGCGTCCACGCGATCGACCATGAAGATGAGGTTTGCCTGTTGCGCTTGTTGTGCGGTAAGTTCGGATGGAGGGAGCGTAGCCAGTTTGTCCCATCGTGTGTGATGGTAGCGTACAGGAATAGCCATGTGCGACAGTGGTGCGAACCCACTCAAAAGGCCATAACCAATCTTGGTATGCACCTGCGAACCCTCCCAATCGAACTGGGCGACCAGATGATGATGCGTCTGCGTCGAGGACACGCCAATGTCGTGCAGCATACCCAGGTCGAACAGAAAGGTCGTCTCCGCTTCCGCCAGACCCTGAGCCCTGCCGCACTCTGCGGCCATGATGCCAACCCGCTTGCCGTGGGCGACATCGTTGACCCCTACCAGATCGAGCGCATCGGACAACGCATAGATGACATGACGGAGATCAGATTGCTGAAGCGCTTTGGGCATATACCGATCCTTTCTATATTAGGTTGCAACAAATTCCAATTAGCCAATTACTTTGAGCCTCAAACGTCTCCTTCAGGTCGAAAGCCACCCCTCGTAATAAACACAGTATCCGCACCATGGCATCGGTATTGTTGGAGCAACTAACGGGGCTCTGAAATAACCCACAGATATTTCCGCTGATCTTTTGTATGACCTACTTAACGCCATTTCCTTCATCCTCAATCACTTTCAGAAAATCATTTCCATAACGGGCTAACTTGGCTAAGCCGACCCCGCTAATTTTTCCTAAATCGGTGAGATTATCAGGACGATGTTTGAGAATTTCCAGCAAAGTGCTGTCGTGAAAAATTACATAAGGGGGTACACCTTGTTCACGGGCGAGCTCCATGCGCTTGGCTTTAAGCGCCAGCCACAGCGGGTCTTCATTTGCACCGGCAAATGCTTCGCGCATTCTTGCGCCGCGTTCAACCTTGCTGATTTTGTTTTTAGCCGGTTCAGCGTCGCGCCGCAGCCACACTTCGGATTCACCGCGTAGCACCGGGCGTGCTTGTTCAGTAAGACGCAATCCGCCGTAAGCTTCCATGTCCACATTGAGCAAACCAGCAGCAACCAACTGGCGATAGACACTGCTCCATTGAGTCTGCGCGAGCGACTGGCCGATCCCAAAGGTACTAAGCTGCTGGTGGCGAAATTTTTCGACCTGTGCAGTGGCCTTGCCCAGTAGCACGTCGATCAAATAGCCAACGCCGAAGCGCTGCCCGGTGCGGTAAACACACGACAATGCCATTCGTGCCGCTTGGGTCGCGTCCCAAGTATCCATCGGCTCCAGGCAATTGTCGCACTGAGCACAGTTGCCAGGATGTTCCTCTCCAAAATAACGCAAAATAATTTGGTGGCGACAGGCAGTGGATTCGCAAAATCCCAGTAGAGCGTCAAGTTTATGCAGCTCTAACCGTTTACGCTCCTCGGGCGCATCGCCGGATGCCAGCATCTGACGCATGGAAACCACATCGCCCAAACCGTAAGTCATCCATGCATCTGCGGGCAAGCCGTCGCGTCCGGCGCGGCCAGTTTCCTGATAATAGCCTTCCATGCTCTTGGGCAGATCAAGGTGAGCGACAAAGCGCACGTTGGGCTTGTCGATGCCCATGCCGAAAGCGACAGTGGCGACTATGATGACGCCCTCCTTGCGCAGGAAAGAACGTTGATTTTCGCTACGCACGGCCGCATCCAGCCCGGCATGGTAGGGCAATGCATTCCAGCCGCGCTCCTGAAGCCAGTTGGCAGTTTCCTCCACTTTTTTGCGCGACAGGCAATATACGATGCCAGCATCATTAGCATGCTCCGTTTCCAGAAAGGTCAGCAATTGCTGCCGGGCATTGGCTTTCAACGTTATCCGGTAGCGGATGTTGGGACGGTCGAAGCTGGAAACAAATTGGCGCGCATGCTCCAGCGCCAGCCGCTCGACAATCTCGCCTCGCGTTGGCGCATCCGCCGTGGCCGTCAGCGCGATGCGTGGCACGTCCGGAAAGCGTTCATGCAATACCGTCAGACCGCGATACTCAGGACGGAAATCATGGCCCCATTGCGATACGCAATGCGCCTCGTCTATAGCAAACAACGCCATGCCATGCTCGGCTTGCACCTGTTCCAGCATGGACAAAAATCCAGACATCAGCAACCGCTCTGGAGCCACATACAAGAGATCTAAATCACCCCGCAACAAACGGCTCGACACGGTACGCGCCGTATTCGCATCCAGGCTGGAGTTAAGAAAAGCGGCGCGCACACCAAGCTGGTTAAGTGCGTCCACCTGATCCTGCATCAACGCAATCAACGGTGACACCACGATGCCCACCCCACGCCGCATCAATGCCGGCAGCTGGTAGCACAACGACTTGCCGCCGCCGGTTGGCATCAATACCAGCGCATCACCACCAGCAACAACATATTCAACTATAGATTGCTGTTCACCACGAAAGGACGAATAGCCGAAAACATCGTGGAGAATCTGTTGGGCGGTAGGAGCAGTCATAAAAAGAAAGGTATCACACTCGAAGCTATTCTGCCCCTGCGCATATTCTTTCTACAGAATCATTCACAGTGATCAGCTATTTATGTAATTACTTATTACTTGCAAGGTTGCATGCCTACCTTTCACGGTGTATGCAAACTCCTGCGCTGAAGACCAGCTTTCCCTTAATCAGCAGGAATAAGGTTGGTACCTTCGTCAATTTTTTGAGAAGGAGGATATACCGTCAGAGGCCGCGAAATGATGAATGTTGCATCCTTCTTGAACAATTTGCTTCCGTCAGACTTGGCTAGCCAAAGTTCGAAGTTAGAATGCCGTATGTAGTGCTTGGGAAAATTGACAGATTCAAATGAGCGGCCATCAGAATTGGCAAGCCCCAATACAACACAGAATGTGGCATCTTCTTTGAAAAGCTGGTCATCGGTCTGCTTTGCCAACTTCAATCTATAGTTCTGATGTCTCAAAAAGTGGCCTGGATAGTTGACAGATTCGAATGAACGGCATCTGCCTGCCAGTCCTGGAACAATTTGAAACGTCGCATCTTTCCTTCCCAGCTTATCTCTAGCGACAATTGGATCGATGTAACCCAAAGATAATCGATGGCGAATATAACGATCGGGATAGTTCCATGATTTAAAGGAACTAGGCTCTTGGCCATAGCTCAACTGTGACAGCAGCAGCGAGATAGACACTGCCGAACCTACAACCAGGCCTTTTAGAACAGAGTGAAGATACATGACACCTCATTTTAACTGTTGCTTAACGAACTAAGGTAATCGGCGCGCCGACGGTTGCTCGCAAGGCGAAGCCCCGTACCGGAGCGTCCGGTTGACCGCCGGTTAGTCATCGGCTCGCCACCAGGCAGTGCTATGCTCACGAATGAGCTCCCGCTTTGCCAAGTCCATGCCTGCAAGGTCTTCGAGAGTAAGCCAACCTTCTGCCATCAACTGAGCGAACACACCGATTAGAACAGAATACCGGAAATCATACTTCTGATCCAGTTCACGGGCCTTCCCGTTTAGGAAATCCCGGATCGCCCATATCTCGGCCTGATCATCGGGATCACGCAACATAGCCTCGATGTCGCGCCGAATCGCCGCGCGCTCACGCGAAAGCGCGGCTTCAAATGCGACATGCGCGGCTTTTTTCTCGCAAGGATCGGCAGGCCCGGCAACGATGAATATGTACCGGAGCCCATCGCACCATTCAAGCACCACAGCTACCAGAATGCCGCGAAGGTAACCGGCGAGGCGCACGAGAAGATTAACTCTTCCAAGGCAGAGCAGCTTATAAACTCCGATCCAACACCTGACGAACGAAAGTCGCTCGTCGCCGAATTTACCGCAAGAACGAAAGGGGAATTATTCCTCTACATGAACGATGCTGTGATCTTGTGGCCCGGAAAGATCTATCTGTTCTATGGCAATAATTCGGGCACCGGAATACTAAAGGTAGAGCGCGTGATGCCGGACGGAAAATCGGTGCGACTGGATCACCAGATGAGTGATCGGCGTTAGATAACAAAAAAATCAATTCGGCATGGCTATTCAGGTGATTGCGACTACCAGCAGTCACTGATGGAATAATTCAATGCTCACAACTATCCTTCTGGGCGCCTCTAAAAATTCAAGTTTCTAAGCAAGACAAGGCACGAGTAAAAAATTTGAGCGCGGCATATATTTGATATGTAAGCGATAATTTTTTTCGAGTAACGCCGTATTGTGACGAAACTTGGATTTTTAGAGGTGCCCTTCTGTTTGGTCGATATCAAAGTATCCCTCTACCCCAAACGCCGTCCCGATATATCGCCGCGCTTTGCCTTGCTCAACACTATCTACATCCTCCGCGCAGAGCGCCGCCACATGGCTCCCATCCCGAACAGCCCCATCAACCCGGCCAGTGTTAGCAGCGCCCATTCGGACAGTGTCGGGATGGACACTGCGCTGCCGCTCACGCCGGGGCCGCCCTGATCAACAATGGTGCCGTTTGCCGTCAGATCGTCGTCGCCAAGCCCGCCGTCAGTAATACTGAAGGCGGCTGTGTTGCCGGCAATCACTGCCGGGAGCTGGTACCAGTGTAACGAGACGTTCCCCGCAGTGGGACCGTATTTCCAGTATACCGTGCCCGGTGGCAGGGCTTGCGGGTAGGTGATGGTGAAAGTCAGGGTGGCACTCGCCGCGCAGTTGCTGGTGGTGAAATCGAACAGCCCATGCGGGAAATTGACGCCTGCCGGGGCCGTTCCGGCGGGCGGTGAGGCGGCATGACCGGAGAGGGGAAGGTACTGGCTTATTACGTAGCCACAACCCGCTCCGCCGCCGGTGAAGCTGGCGGTAATGCTGCCGCTACCAGTGGCGGAGGGAGCGCTGTAGCTGGTAGTGGCCACCGGTACCGCCAAAGTGGTGACGTTGAACGCTCCGCTCACGCCGCCGATAGTAAGGGTGGCAGTGGTTGTAGTGCTGTAGCTACCGGAAGCAGTCTGTTGCAGCGTTACCGTGTCGCCGTTGGTCACCGTGCCGGTGGTTGAAACATAGGTCCCGCCGTTGATCGAATAGGTACCGCCCACAATGCTGATGGCGCTGGCGCTATTGATGCCGGAAACGGTAAGGGTGTTAGAAGTCGCCACCGAGCTCAAAGCCGCCCCAGTCTGGGCGGTGAAACTAAAAGCCGTGGGGATGGTATCGATTTGTCCGGGGCGAACAGCCAACGCGAACATAAGGTTGTTCTTGTTAAAGAAAGCCTGGTAGCCGAAGTCAAAGCCGTAGTCCCACGCGAAACCAGTATCCGACGCGTACTCCGTTCCGGACCAGTAGAGCCCGGCCTGGAGGTTGCTAAATGGGCCTGTATTGACCAATCCCCATCCTGCCAGGGGCCCTACCCCGGCAGTGTCGTAAAAACCCTTGTTACCCAGTTCGGTGTGATAAAGGTGGGACATCTCGCTCGTATTAGGATTGTTATAGCCCCAGACGGCACCACTGAAGGAAAAATTGCAGCCAGGAGTGCAGGTATCGGTGGTGATGGGCAGCCGCCAGTCGTTGTAGCCCAAGTAGTTGGCGGTGTTCATGGCGGCTATCCAAAGCTGAGCAGTCTGCCAGGACATGGTTCCGTCCAACGCGATGCCGTTTACTCCAAAGGTTTCGGTGGCGGCCAGATTGCCATTCGCCAACCAGATGATGTTAAGGTCGGTGTCGTTTACCGCTTGGCCACTGAGGGCGCTGACCAGCGCAGCATTGGCGCCAGTAGTTGTAAAGATGCCGATGTTGAGGAACGCAGCAGTCAGGATGGCTCGAATGTTAAACTTCATTGTTTTCTCCAGTTACGGGTTGTAGTTTTTCTTCTTCACTTAGCGAGTACTGGAGTTTCAAATACACAATTTATTGGGCTGTGCCACAATTTCAACTGTCGGAAATAACTTACCATAAAATTAAGTAATATAAATCATATTGTTGTAACATACAGCAACTTATCAGGAAAGCAAGGCCGGAAGAATATTGAAAGTGTTGAAGAAAATCACGGCAGTTTTCCTGATAAAGATCACCCATCTTTACTTTTGCTCAAAAAATTCGATGGATAAAAATGAAAAAATTAGCATTCAGTTTTCTAGTAGGGCTGCTACTAAGCTTTAATGCACATGCCGTTAACATACTTCTACCTGCTTATTTTTATCCTTCCTCTGATCCTAACCAGAGTTTCTGGGATGAAATGACGGTATCGGCAGGGCAAGTGGGTATCACTGCCATCATGAATCCTAATAGCGGCCCCGGATCTTCGGTTAATTCTGATTACACGACAGCGGTTAATGCGTTTCGGGCAGCTGGCGGCAAAGTGGTGGGTTATGCTCATACCAGCTATGGTGCACGTTCTCAGGCAGAAGTGCTATCGGAGGTCGCGAGCTATGCCAGCTTTTATAATATTGACGGCATATTTCTTGATGAAATGTCCAATAAGTCAGGCGATCTTGCCTACTACCAGTCACTTTACAGCAACATTAAATCAACCAATCCTGGATATCGTATTTTTGGGAACCCCGGCACCAATACGCTAGAGTCGTATTTGACTGCTGCCGATGTGTTGGTCACTTTCGAAAATCAGACTGGGTACAATTCTTATACACCTGATATTTGGACAAATAATTACACCGCTGATCATTTCGCACATTTGTTATATAAAGTTACTGATGAGGCAGCCATGCTTGCAAATGTAGCGCTTGCAGCAGACCGTAATGTGGGTTATCTGTATATCACGAATGACACCCAGCCCAATCCCTGGGATACGCTTCCGCACTACTGGAATGCCGAGGTTTCAGCGGTTTCTGCTGTACCTGAGCCAAGCAGTGGCTTATTGATACTCGCGGGTTTAGGGTTGATTGGTTTTCGTTTTTTAAAAATTCAAAGGGGCCAGGATCCGAGACTTGCACACAAATAATTATTTATAATCAATTTGTTAAATTTAAATATTCAACCAAAACAGAAGGCTGCATGGTAGTCCCACAGCTTCATAGGCATTGACGTTCTGATCACCATCCATTTTTACCAGATTTTAAATAAAATTAAAAAAAACAACATCATATAAATTTACTCAGATTAACTATAACGCTGTTATCTGGTAAATATTCAATGCTGATTTACATCTATGCGCCGTAATGAATTGTGTTCCTGTGATAGCGGCAAGCGATACAAACACTGTTGTGGTAGCATCAAAATGCTCGTTCTCAGGCGCGCGCCGAAGAGAATTTACCGCGAAGACGAGTGGAGAGCTGTTCCGCTACGTGAATGATGCTGTGCTGTTGTGGCCCGGTAAGATCAATCTGTTCTATGGCAATAATTCGGACACCGGAGTACTAACAACGGTAGAGCGCGTGATGCCAGATGGGCAATTGGCGCGACTGGATCACCAGATAAGTGGTCGGCGTTAGGAAAAAGAAAAGTCAATGCGGCAAGGCTATTCAGGTGAATGCGACTACTTGTGTAATGCACCATAAATAATGGAATTTATATGAAGGCTTGACCTCTTAAAGTTTATTGCGTAGGAGGTCAGTGCCATGCGTGTTGTTAAGCCAATCCAGTTGAGTCCCGACGATGATCGCCGCCTGCGAGTTCTTTCCAAGCGCAAACGTGTTGAAGCGCGCGTTCAAATTCGCACTCGCATCGTGCTGTTGGCTGCGGCCGGGATGACGGACAAGGACATTGCGCAGAAGCTTGACCTTGGTCGCCGAGTTGCAGCGCGCTGGCGGGCGCGCTTTCTCGCCGCTGGAGTCGATGGACTGCTTCAAGATGCGACGCGCCCTGGTCGTCCGCGCACGGCGCGCAATGCGGCCAACGTGGAACAGGTGGTGCGGAGCCTGGACGAGGCAGAACAATGACACGCGACTATAAAATGGTGTAACGACACTGTTTGCTGCATAGAATATGCTGGATGGCAAGGTGCTGTTAATGACCTACCCACTCCATCGGCATCAGGAGTGGCTGAAGCTTCTCAAGATGATTGATCGCAAGACGTCGAAGACCAATGAACTGCATCTGGTCGTGGATAACTACGCAACCCACAAGCATCCAGAGGTCAAGGCTTGGCTGGCCAAGCACCCGCGCTTTCATATCCATTTCACACCCACCAGTTCTTCCTGGCTCAACATGGTCGAGCGGGGTCCTTTCGCGACATCACAGATAAACGCATTCGTCGTGGCGCCTTTGACAGCGTGGCCGAACTGGAGGCCGCCATCAACGAATATATCGCTGTGCATAACGCCAGACCGAAGCCGTTTATCTGGACAGCAAAGGCCAGCGACATCCTAGCCAAGGTCACCCGCGCTCGTGCCACCTTGAATAAGCACACTTCTAATTGACGCACTACACTAGGTGCGTCTCGTAGCTCGAGATCAGGGACTCTTAATCCGCCAGCCAAGATTCGTCATCGACGTAGAATGCCAAGCTGGGATTGCGCGATGGCTCGCGGACCCTCCGCTTCAAAATCTGCTGGTTGTAGAAGCGAAGAAAATCCACCTTGTTTCTCAAGTATGCAATCACGCATATCTCCGACGACGGCGCGTTGAAGATAGCTCTAAGGCGTGCGAACTCGTCGGGAAAACGCAGATGGGAAAGATCCTCATTAGTGAAGATCTGGTGCGGCACGGCTGACTGTTTCAAGAAGCTCCGAACACGATGCGCTATCAAGTCAAAATAGCCGGCGTCAGCCGACAAGTCCGGATCATTATGCTTGGCGAAACAGTCTCTGTCCGCGCGCAGCGACGCAAAGTGCAGCTTCCGGTGATTCGTCGGGCTTCTATGACAGCCGGAATAGAGCTGAAAGCCCATGCTCTCGAGCTTCGAGGAATGATCGTGTAGAAAACCACTGGAGTGATTTCGAGCCGGTCTTGTGCGTTCCGATATACAGGAAGATCATGGTCTGCTCGCACTCCGGCGCATTTTCACCATCGGGTCGCGTCGTGGTTGTGCAATCGACGAAACCGCAGGAAGACGGTTTCGTCGGTGAACACCCGCTCGACTGCGGTATAGAATATGCGCGCAACCAGAGCAGCATCAGCATCGCGGGTCCTTTTCAGTCGCCCCGCGAGATTTCGTATCATGTCTCCCCGGCCGATCTTGAACGTCGTCAATCCATCAAACAGATCCTCCCTCGTGCCTTGCAGCGCGGCCATCCGACGCTCAGAGATATTCAGGCTCTCGAACGTGAGCCGTTCGGTCTCGTAAAGCTTGAAGGTGTTGATAAGCATGGAGGCCGCGATGGCTGTAGTCGCCTCCGCGGGACTCCGCGGATGGTCGCAGATCGTGTCGCACGCGGAGACCAGCCAACGAAGGCTGAGATGTTTGCATAAAAAATCGGTCTCATTTTCCCAAAGATCGAAAAACATGTCTTTTGCGGCCTGCAGCATGATCCGCCGGCGGATGAGAACAATCAGGACCGTATGAAAAAATTCGAGCCGCGACCTCCCATTAAACTCCTCAGCCAGTGCCGCTAGGAATTCGTCCAGATCACTCTTCTTTACCTTCGAATTGCCGGGCTTGGCGCCACCCGAAACGAGCTCGGCCTTCAACACGTCATAAGGAAGACCCAACATGTCCTTGAGGTGAGGAATGTCTTTCAGCAATTCAATGCTCACGTGATCACCTGTGTCGGCAAGGTCGCCAAGCGGCCGCACAAAGCGTATAAAAAAAATAAACGCAATTTTTCATAAGCACTGAATGTATCGGAAAGCAGTTTGGTCGTCAACATGACCAACAAGTCATCCGAAATTCACAAAATTTGTGTCTAACCGGCAGCAAGAAGTGTTGGCTTTGGGTTCTTTTTTACTGTTTACGCGAAAGACGCCCAAAGGGAAAGCCAATTACATTGAGCATGCGAGCATGACCCGGACAAGCATCGCCCAGATCGGTGTAGCTGGTGCCATTCCTTCCAGCGACGGCCGCCTGACACTGTCCATCCCCATCCAGAACAAATGCCGAGATTGTCACGCTACCGAATGGCGAGACATCTCATCCACGGACATAGGACACTGCACTGACGCCGCTGCAACCGGCGCTAACTGGGCTTGCGGGCAAGAAACTTTCATGGTTCGCATTGAGACCGGTTGGACTCACATTGATTGAAAATAAAAAAACCAAGGCTCAGGCGCCGTCCGCAATCGACACAACACCGCAATTTTTTTCGGAAAACGATGCGCTATACTAAGTCACTACTAACTGTTGCACTTCTAACTTGAATCCGCTCAATGCTGATTGACAGTCATGCGCCGTAATGAATTGTGTTCCTGCGATAGCGGCAAGCGCTACAAACACTGTTGTGGTCAGCATCAAAATGCTCCTTCTCAGGCGCGTGACGAAGCTCTGGCGGCTCACCGGCAGGGGTTGCTTGGACGTGCAGAAGCACTGTACCAGAAGGCTTTAGCCGGAAATCCTGCGGACATCAATGTGCTCCATATGCTGGGCGTGGTGCAAATGCAGCGCTTGAATTACCACGAAGCCCTTGAAAATCTTTGGGATACTGCAGAACGGACCGGTTGGGCCCAGCCTGAGATTCGGCATAATCTAAGCCTCGTATTGGCCAGGCTCCTAACCCGGGAGGCCAACGACCGGCAGACAGAACTCTTGACTGAGTTCGTGGCCTGGAAGCTCGGGCGGCAGCAGGAGGTCAAGATGGTTTCGCCACTGGTGTCAGTCGTCCTGCCCGCATTCAACCACGAACGCTACGTGGCTCAAGCGATAGCCTCGGTGCTTGGCCAAACTTACCCTCACATCGAATTGATTGTCATTGATGATGGGTCGACAGATCGTACGCCAGAGGAGGTGACCGCCAGCTTGGCGGGAGCATCCATACCGGTCCGTTTTATGGCCCGGAACAACCGGGGAGCACCCGCGACCCTCAATGAGGGGGCTGAAATGGCACAGGGCCAATACCTCGCCTTCCTCAACTCCGATGACTATTACGATCCAGAGCGCATTGCCAGCCTTGTAGAGGAGATCGCCTATCTCGCGATTCCATGGGGCTATTCGCTGGTGACCAGCGTGCGTGACGATACGGCAACAGCAGTCTCCGATGCGCATCGCCAGCGGCAGTTGGGCTACCTGGGACGGGCCTCGAACAGTTTCGCCCTGATCCCCCACAACACGTTGATCTCGACTGGCAATCTGTTCGTCGAACGTCAGTTCTTCCTCAGTCTCGGCGGCTTCAGGGATTATCGCTACAACCATGACTGGGATTTCTGCCTGCGGGCAGCAGCGTTAGCCGAGCCCATGGTCGTACACCGCCCCCTCTACTTCTATCGCATCCACGAAAACAATACCATCAGCGAGTCGAAAAGGACGGTCACCGCGGATGCGGATAAAGTGCTTGGCAATTTCGTCGCTACCGCATTGAACAACACGGCGCCTTGCACCAACCCATTGTCGCCACAATGGCCGGAGAATCGGGTGGTGATGCTCAAACATCTTTTCTCTGCTGGTGAAGGGGCGCTGGTACCAAGCCACATAATGCGCCAGCTGGCTGCGGAAATGCGCGCCACCATTGCTTTGCAAAGGGCCCAAGCGCAGTTGCCCAGGGCACCTTATGGCCTGCGGAGGACTGCAGTGGTTGTGCTAGGCATGCACCGTAGCGGCACGTCCGCCTTCGCTCGCGTGCTCAACCTTTGCGGCGCCTTCCTGCCGGCCAAGCTGAAACCGCCGCACCTGGGCAACAATCCAAAGGGTTTCTGGGAACCTGAGGATGTGGTCGAACTCAACGAGAGGATCCTTGGGCAACTGGGCGGAGGCTGGGGCCGGGTAGGATTTACGCTGCCGGCAGACGGCGATCTGGTCGACGAATTTATGAGTGACGCCCGCGCTATCCTTTCTTCCGAGTATGGCGATGCGAAGACAATCCTTATCAAGGATCCCCGCATCGGCATACTGGCCCCTCTGTGGCACCGGGTGCTCCTTGCCGCCGGCTATCGTCCGGTCTATGTCGTGCCCGTGCGCCATCCCCTGGAAGTAGCACAGTCGTTGCATGCCCGGGGGGACATGACCATCGGCCGTGGATTGTCGCTCTGGCAGGCCTACATGGCACAGATCGATATCTTTGCCGATGGGCAGACGGATGTCATCCACGTTCGTTTCACAGACCTGCTGGCCGACTGGCGCCAGTTGGTCCGTCGGATCGGAGACCGGCTCGATCTCCAGCTTGACGATCTTAGTCGGGCAGATGCGGTGGATCAGTTTCTCGATCCGGCCCTGCACCGGCAGAGAGTCGGAGATGACGCGTTTGCTGCGCTACCCGAAAATTTGGTGGGGCATGACCTCCAGGAGCTCTACCGGACAATCATCGACCGATGCGATCGAGATGCCGTTGCTTATCCTGCCGTTCAAGGAGTGGTTGCCCCATATATATCCATGTCCGTCGAAAGCTCAGTGCCCCAGACGACTGCAAGTTTTGTCCTCTGCATCGAAAACAACGGCATCCGCGACCAGGCGCTTTTGCTGTGCGAGAGCATCCGACGTTTCGGCGGACGCCACCGAAATGCACCGGTTCTCGCCTTCTCGCCGAGGCCTGGTCTCGGCGTCGATGCAGAAACGCGCAGTGCACTAACCGACCTTTGCATTCAGTATGTGGATGAACCGCTGAACACTTTCTGTCCCGAGTATGGCTCCGCTAACCGAGTCGTGGCAGCTGCCTGGGCCGAAACCCATTGCTCCTCGGACTTTATCGTCGTGCTCGACAGCGATACGGTGTTTCTCAACGAGCCGCAACTGCCGGATGATGCAGATGTCGCCGTCAGGCCGGTGGATTCCAAGGGCAGCGCCACCAGCGGCCCTGGTGATCCTTTCGAGGCCTACTGGCAGATGCTTGCCGACATGGGCGCGACATCGCTAGAGCGACTGCCCTACATGGATACAACGATAGGCCGGGAGCGCATCCGTGCCTCATATAACGGCGGCCTGATCGTCGCGCGCCGAGAAAATGGCCTGCTCACCCGGTGGTCCAATCTGTTCACCCGATCGGTGAAAGCCGGACTGCTGCCCTATCGCGGCAGTGGTTTGAGCATCCATGCCTCCACCGGCCAAGTCGGACAGGTCGCCAGCGAGTACTGGGGATCCAATCAAGCAGCCCTTGCACTCACCGTCTGGGCCGGAACCGATCGGGTCGTTAATTATCCTGCCTGCTACAACGTGCCCTTGCACCTGGTTGCTTCGCAAGGGGACATCGACGCAGCTTGGACCACTCAGTCACCAATTCATCTGCACTACCACTGGATGTTTCAGCCTGAGTATCAAGAAATCGCAATGGATCTCATGACTAAGCTTGGAGTACCGGAAGACCGCCTCAGCTGGCTGGCGCGGCGCATTCCTCTCCAAGGTTCTTAAACCGAGGGACATGCTGGAATTTTGCCGCTTTCATAAGCTTCCAGGAGCAAAACATTTGGCACGCTCAACACGCCGATCTTGCGGCTTTCCGCCTCAACCCGAACTGCATTATTACTGCCGAAGTTCCGATCATAGATCCGATTTTTTTCCAGCACAGTGCATGAATTTGTGGTCTAGCACAAACCGAAAAGCGTATTGATAGAATGCAGAAAAATTTGGGCCCGACCCATCCTGACGCTCGATGAAATTATTGTATTGGCCTTGAGCAGACTCATAAAGCGATTAAATAAATTCAAGTTCCAGAGACTAAATTTGACTGACAGTAGTTTAACGGTATACTAGGTAATACCTTTTAACTCATAACAGGAATCTTTTTATGAGCACAACTACTGTTCCTATGTCGATCAAAATTGATTCGTCACTTCGCGAGCGTCTTTCACACTTGGCCACGTCGCGCAAACGCACGTCTCATGCACTGGCACGAGAAGCGATTGAGCAGTATGTACTGATAGCCGAATCCCGTGACCGAGCGAACCAAGAGGCCGTCGCCGCCTATGAGCACTATCAGGAAACTGGCCTCCACGTTACCGGTGAGGAGGTAACGAAGTGGATGCAATCATGGGGAACCGAGGATGAACAACCTGCACCACAATGCCACGTTTAATTTTTTCAGAGAATGCAATTCGAGACCTTATTCGAATGCAGGAATTTCTCAGAGAAAAAAGCCCGGAGGCAGCGTTCCGTGCGCGTGACACGATAGTCGCGTCCCTTAATTCACTAATTGATTTTCCAGAAGCGAATCGACCAGTGAGTGAAGTGCCTGGCCACCGGGAACTGGTCATCAAGTTTGGTTCTGGCGGTTATGTCGCACGCTATCATTACACTTTTGGAAGTGACGTTGTTGTGCTTTTTGTAAAACACCAACGGGATGTAGTCTAAAAATCCAAGCACAACGCCTTTGCGGTAAGGTTGCGATTTCAAAAACTTTAAGTCATTTAAGGGCGCCTCTAAAAATTCAAGTTTCTAGGCAAGACAAGGCACGAATAAAAAATTTGAGCGCTGCATATAGTTGATATGTAAGCTCTAATTTTTTA
>NZ_CAKMHQ010000015.1 GCF_927312905.1 Candidatus Nitrotoga sp. 1052 | reverse complement strand
GCAGATTGTGAGGTGGATTTTTGGGTGGATTTGGGTTTTTCTACAGCCTCAACGTTAAGGTGAGGGGCGCGTAGCGAGCGGCAACGCCGCTTGCGGAGCGTCCCTCACGACCGCAATGTTACCAGTCTGGTAAGCGGACTCAAATTCCTCTCCGCCATTCAGCCGCGCTATGAAAGTAAGAAGCCCATGGCTACCAACTTTCGCGAGCCAAGGCCGTAGCTCATGCCCCGCCGTTGCATAGACCGGACTAATTTCAGGTTCACCCTTAGCTTTGCGTTCAATATTTTTGTCCTCGCCGTATCGGTGAACTGCGTCAAGCCACTGCCTCAATGACTTGAAGGTATGCAATTCTTCGCGCGTTGGGCGAGGAATATTGGCCGCCACCAAGAATTGCCAGTGACTTTCAGAGTGCTCTGGTGCCTCACTTACCGCAACTGCCACACCTTCATCAAACCATTCCGGCAAATGCCACCATGCGCTGAGGGTCTGACGGGAGCGCATTTCAGCGTGTGACCATTCGTGAGCGAGAAAATGCCAGTTCAGCCCACGCGGCGAAAGCAGGATGCGATCGCCGTAGACCTTCGCCACAGAGCCCCGCCCTCCGAATGCTTCATAGCATCCCTCGGTGATACAAGCGTGGACTATGGGACGTGAGTTCACGCTGCCGTATGCGGCACGTATAGCGTCTTCTGCTTTATCCATGGCCTCGCGGAGCTTGCCCCGTATCGCTTCGTCTGCACCTGTCTCAACATAGATTCTTGGGGCAACCGGAGTTAAACCGAAGTTCTCTGGTGCAAGGAGTTTGCCTCCTTGAAGAACGCTACATCCGCTGAGGAGACTTGCGGTCAGTAGAAGAACGATGATCCGAAAATGACGCATGATTGGCTCGGCCAGAAGACGGCTAATCGGGATAGCCCGGTAGGTTGAGCGTCATTATGGCGACAGCACATCGGCAAGCGCGCGCAAAAGCTTCGCTCCGTCGCCCTTCCATGTGCTGCCATGCATGCACGCAAGCGTTGTCGGCTCGGCGGAGGCCAGTCTTTCAAGCATCACGCGCGCGTTCTGAGTGTGTGAATAATAATCCATCACCTGACGGAACGCCTCGCTCGGCCCCAAGATATCCGACTCAGTGATGGCTGGATGTTCAGCGCCGCCCTGTGTAAACAGATCGCCGCATAGCAATGTCCGCGTTTGTTCTTCCATCATAAAACCGCATTCCCACGCGTGAGGCAGATGCGGCGTGTCGAACCAGCGCATGGTATGTTTTCCAAGCGTAAGCGTTTCCCCGTCCGCGAGTGCGCGCGCCGGTCGGTCGGCCATATCATCAATTGACACCAGCGCTGCCACCTTGCCGCATAGCGGTGAGGACTGTGGCGCCACCGTGAGCCAGTCATTGAGCGAACCGCACTCATCTGCTTCAACGTGCGATAAGCCAATGTAGCGCAGCCGCTCCACGGGCAACACGCTCGCGACCGCCTCCCGAACCAGCGGAAATATTTTGCGCGGTCCGGTGTGGAAGAGCAATGGCGCATCATCGACAATAAGGAACTGATTGAATGAGAACCCGCCGAGCCCGCCTTCTATAACAACCGGCGTATTGATGCGGTAAATCCCATCCGCAACTTCATAAATATTCGTCCCAGACTGCTTGTTCGTTATGTGCATTTTTACTCTCCATGTAAATGGCGAAAAGTTAAGGGCTGCTTGATCAGCCTGGCAGGTTGGGCTTCATTTCATTCAGCCCAACCTACCTTACTCGTTAGCTGACGCCATTCTTGTGCGCTGACTCTGCCCGTTCCACGTAGCGCTCCATCTTGTGTTCCTTTGCGCCCAGGGCCTGCAGCCTTCCACCCCGTAGTCTGAATAGACCTCCGCCCTTCTCGTGCGGCCGCAAGAGCCTTCCGGCAGCGGTTAAGCAGTATTCGTCGGGGCTGTCGGCAAAGCCGAGGAGACGAGGCGGAATGGTTGGAACGACATCGCGCTCGTTGTAAACGTGGAAGGGGTATGCAAGTTGCGAAACCGCATAGCGATTCCCGTAGCGCGGCATTCCGAAAGCGAAACAGGCTGTTGGAAGTAGCCGCCAGTAGGGGCGCCGCACGAATGCACGAGAACGCCAAGCCACGCCGGCGAGCATCTGAGCGTTCATTATGGCAGCCATAGCGCCGCCCAGCGAGTGGCCAGTTATGTACAGCGGCGTGTCGTCGTCTAAGCGCTCGGCGGCCCGAGCGATGACCTCTTGCAAACAAGATGCGACTGCCTCAAAAAACCCTCGATGTAGTTGAATCAACGAATCCTTCTCAGGAGGAAAACGCACCCTCCGAAGATCCAGGTCTGCGGCGAGATCGTAGAGGCTCTGGGTGCCACGCAAGGATATGAAGAGCGCAGTCTTGATCTTCGAGAGGACAACTACCACCTTTTCCCGCACAACAACAAAGATGTTTGCAGCATCTTGCGTTTGTAGGGAGCTTTGCGCAGCGGTGAAAGACTGGCTTGCGAAGGTCGCTTGGTACTCCTCACACGGGATTAACTTCGCTCTCTCGGCGTTCTCGATCTCGAACTCGGGAATGTGCTGGTATGCCGCAAGTGAAAAGACAGATGCGATATATGCCTTCTCCCAAGTGAAGTAGGGATCATCCCAGTCTGTCACCTTGGAAGCGACATTGAGCGCATCTCGAAAACGTTGATCAAAGCTCATATCGCCCCTGCATCAGTTAACGAAAAGTAGATCCCAATAAAACACTAAAAATTTTATCGGATTGGTTTACAAACATGGTAAGAATTTTTAACTTAATTTAAAATCAAGACAATCTGATTTTTATCAAGATGTTAACCGGTTTTTAACGCCTCGCTATGCCTACCCCCCGAAAACCCGCCAAAATTACTCGATCAAGTGCAAGCCGTGTTGCACATGAAGCACCATAACATCCGCACTGAGAGTGTTTGTCTGGATTGGATTAAACGCTACATTTTGTTCCACCACAAGACCCATCCGGCGCAGATGGGTGCGCCGGAGTTGGAGGCTTTTTTGTCGCATCTGGCAGTGGCGGGCAAGGTGGCGTTCGACCCAAAATCAGGCAAAGAGCGCGCTGCTGTTTCTTTATCGCAAAGTGTTGGCGCTGGAGTTGCCATGGCTGGACAATGAGACGCAGGCAAAAACACCACAACGCTTGCCGGTGGTATTGACGGTGAGCGAGGTCAAGTCGCTGCTGAACCGGTTGGATGGGACGTTGTGGTTGATTGCGAGTTTGCTATACGCCGATGGCTGTCGGCTTCGAACGAAGGGTTATGCGAAGCCGCTACGCGGAGGATGCAGTTTCGACGGGCCGAAGTCAAAATATAATCTCACCCCTTCTCGCGAAGGATTGTTCCATGACGAACTACGAAGTTATCTTAAGATGGACGCATTGTCCGGCGCAAATTTCAAACTGAACTACCAGTCGCATCTGAAGCACCTGAAGCTTAAATGCCTACAGCCAAAAACCATCGAGGCCTATTCGCGCGCCATCCGCCGAATCGGCGAATTCTTTGATCATCAAATTGACAGTCTGTCCGAGCAGCAGTTGGTGGACTACTTCACCGATCTTGTGGCATCGCACTCATGGAGTTCGGTCAAGCTTGACCTGTATGGGTTGAAGTTTTGCTACGCACATGTTTTGCGTAAACCCTGGGTGGCTCCCGGTCTGATCAAGCCCCCCAAGACGCAGCGCTTGCCAGACATCGTCACGATCGCACAGGCGCAGCGGATATTCGCCGCCACCCGCGTTCTGAGTTACCGGGTATTCTTCTTCACGCTCTACAGCCTGGGACTGCGCCTCGGCGAAGGGCTGCGGCTTCAGGTTGGGGATATTGATGCGGCGCGCTGGCGCGTGCTTATCCGCGATGCCAAGGGAAACAGGGATCGTTTTGTTCCACTGCCGCAAGCGACACACACGCTCTTGCAAAGCTTCTGGCAAGTGCATCGCAACCCCGTGCTGTTGTTTCCCAATCGCCACGGCGGTTTGAAAGGCACGGCGACCGCCACGACGCCCCTGGATCGTGGCGGTGTGCAGACCACCATGCACAAGGTGGTCGAGGCCTGCGTACTCAAAAAAAGAGCACGCCACACTGCTTGCGCCACAGCTATGCGACCCACCTGATCGAGGCCGGTATCGATCTGATCGAGGTGCAGAAGATCCTCGGCCATCATTCTATTCTCACCACGGCCCAATATACCCATCTGACTGACCAGACCAAGCATCGCCTGGGGGCAGGTCAAATGATCCGGCTTGCTTCAGTCATCGAAACCTTCGAGGCGAACTTTTTTTGCGCAATACCGTGATCGGCTCAGGCCTGGGCACTATCGGGCACTCGCGGCCATAAAGCAAGGCCGCACGCAAGCCAGCCCCAAGATGCAGGTTCAGTGCTTGGAATGTGAGCATCAGAAGTGAGTGCCGAATTCCTGCGGCCATCGCCATTGCCCGCACTGCCAGCATCATGAGAGTCAGCAATGTCTGGAACGCCAGATGAGGAAGCAGGTGCCCGCCGAGTACTTTCTGCTGACGTTCACCCTGCCCGCAGAATTCAGGGCACTAACCTTTGCGCACCAGAGCGTCGTCTACGATTTGCTCATGCGGTGTTGTTGGGAGACGGTGCCTACCTTCAGCCAGAACGACAGACAGCTTTAGGGCACGCCCGGCGCCATAGCAGTGTTGCATACGAACACGCGCCGGCTGGATTATCACCCCCCATGTTCATCTTGTTATGCCTGGAATGAAAGGGGCCAAGCACGGATTATTCATGGAATTTGTCATCATAATTCCAATTCCCCTTGTCCTACGTCGCGTGCTGGGGATTCGTCATGTCTCTTGATTAAGCATATAAACTTAAGCCGCCCATTTCCTGCCATGGCTCGCATAATCGAGCATCAGGTAAAACACGTTGTCACATTTTTCCCGGAACAGCACGCGGTCATAGCTTTCTGGCAAGTTGCTATCCAGAACTTTCTCAACGGCGGAGCGCACCATCTTCTTGGTTTGCGTATCCTTGTACCAGTCCTGCACCAGCACCTTGGGTTGTTCTTCCAGCAAGCGATGTAGCAGCGATTTCGCCGCGAGCCTCACCTTCTGCGTTTCCTCTTGCGTCATCTTGTCTTTCTTCAGCAAGTCGAACAGTTCCAACTCGTCTTCAGATAGCCCCTCGCGAATATGCCGCTCTTCCTCCGCGCGTAAATCCTCGGTGAACTTTATCAGTTCTTCATAAGAATTTTCGGTGGATGAGCCGCCGGAATTGTAAGCGTCAATTATCTGCTGCAGCCGCTGTGCAAAGTCGGTGCGCGTCGCGTTCTGTTGTAGCATCAATTCGATCTTGTGTTGCAGGAAGGCGCGCAGGTCGGCGATTTCAATGTTCTTGTAGGTTGCCTGCTTGAACTCCTCGCGCAACTTGTCGAAGTTAATCTTGCTGAGATCCCAAGTCTTGCCCTTCTGGATGATCTGGTATTCCGCGTTGTACTGCCGCGCCTTGAATGCCTCCGCATCATTTACCACCACGCTCTCATCCAGCAGCTCGGCAATCTTCAGGCTGATCGCGTCGATGTCCGTCTGCCCGATGAGGCTGTCTATCACCCCACGCAAATACTGGAACGCCGCCACTTCACGCCCCTTGCCGCGACCCAGCACTTCCGGCTTGCACGCCTCATACAGCGACGTGATGGTGTTCTCATACACATTGAAACCCTTGCGCCATTCATCGTTTGCCAGCAAAGCATTGGCAAAGACATTAAAGCGGCCAAGCTTTTCGAACACATCCGCGCTGCCCAACACTTCGCGCAAGGGAACGTCTTTCTCATGGCAGAACGCCAAGCCTTGTTCAATCGCATCGTCAAGCAGAATAAACAACTCTGCTTTTTCTTTCACCGGCGGGTCAATCTCATCGCCGCCTTGCGCGTAATCCTTCAGCGCCAACTTCATGTTGCGGAACACGTTGTAGTAATCCACGATCTCGCCGTTGTGCTTTTCCACCCCGTTGATCTTCCATGACGTAACGCGGTTGGCACGGGCGATGGTCTGCATCAGGGTATGGCCTGCATCGGCTTGTCGAGATACAGCGTCGACAGCGTGGGCGCATCAAAGCCTGTCAGCCACATGGCGCACACAAACACCAATTGCAGCGGACTTTCCGGGTCCTTGAAGTTGAATTCAATGTCGTGACCGTGCGCATCCAGCTTGTTCATGCGCTCGCGGTGCGGCTTGATGTCCAGCTTCTGATCCGCAAACTTCCTTTCCTCATCTGCGTCTTCGCTGATGACCACCGCCATTTCCACCGAGCGCATGTACTCGACAATTTTCTTCAGCCGCGCCTTCTCGATGTCGTTTGTCGTCTTGCCGATACGCCCGACCATCTCCTTCAAGGCGGCCTTCCACTGATCCTGCACCTTGTCGTACATTTTCACGGCGGTAAACTTGTCCACCGCCACAAACAACCCCTTGCCCAGATAACCGCGCCGGGGGAAGTGATAGACGATGTCACGCGCGATTTTCTCCAGCCGGTCGTCGCGTTTGATAACCTCGACCTGCGTGGAAAAGCGCCGCTCCAGCTTGGCCTGCTGCGCCTCATCCAGATTCTCGTCTTCCAGAATCTCGTAGAATTCCTCGCTCAATCCTTCGTTCTGGATCAACACTTCCGGCACGCGCTTCTCGTAATACAGCGGCACCGTCGCGCCGTCGTCCATGGATTGCTGGAAGTTGTATTCCGAAACGTAACCGCCGAACCACGCATTAGTCTTGCGCTCGCGCCCCAGCAGCGGCGTGCCGGTGAACGCCAGATAGTTCGCCCTGGGCAAACCCTTGCGCATGTTTTCCGCCAGCGACTTGTATTGCGTGCGGTGCGCCTCGTCTACGATAACGATAATGTCGTTGCGCGCTGATAGCTCGGGATACTCCCGGCCTTTGTCCCAGCAGAACTTCTAGATCAAGGTGAACACCAGCCGTTTGTTCTGTCCGAGGAAACGACGCATCTCTTCGCTGTTCTTAGGCTGAGCGGCTTCGGCCTCGCTGACCGTGCGGGTGTTCAGGAAATTACGATAAATCTGCCCGTCCAGATCGTCGCGGTCGGTCACCACCACGAAGGTGAAATTGCCAGTCTGTTTGCGGAAAATTTTGCGCGCATAAAAAATCATCGAAAAACTTTTGCCCGAGCCCTGCGTGTGCCAGAACACCCCCAGTTTACCCGCCAGCTCCTCGCGCCTGAGAAAGGCGTCATACGCCCTGTTCACGCCGATGAACTGGTGGTTCTGCGCGATGATCTTCGAGCTATCCTTGTAGTAGAGAATGAAATTCTCCACGTAGTCCAGCAGTCTCTTCTGTGGCAATAAACCTTCAATCACGCCTTCCAGACTGATGCCTTGTTCGCGGATTGCGGCGCGGTCTATCTTCTCCTTCTCGTCATCCGCACGCAGCCAGTTGAAAAAATGCTCCCACTCCGCCGTAATGCTGCCCACCTTGGTCTCGATAGCGTTGGTCAGCACGCAAAATGCGTTGGTCAGGAAAAGCTGTGGAATCTCCGCCTTGTAATTCATCAGGTTGTCGTCGTAGGCGTTGCGCAATTTCACGTTCGAGTTTTTCAGCTCGATGAACACCAGCGGAATGCCGTTGACGTAGAGCAACACATCTGGGCGGCGGAAACCGCGCTCGCCCTTGATCCACAGCTGGGTAACGACCAGATAGCGGTTGTTGTCCGGCGTGTTGAAATCCAGCAGCCGCACCAGCTCCTGCTGCCGCACCCCCTGCGCGTTGTCGAATTCCACCGGGATGCCGTCGCGCAGCAGGCCATAAATTTCCCGGTTCGCGGCGATCAGCGTCAATGCCTGCCGCCGGTCGAGCAACTTATCCAGCGCATCCTCGATGGCTGTAGGTGGAATGTCCGGGTTCAGGCGGATGGCGGCTTCCCGCACCCGCTCCACCAGAATCACATCGCGCTTGTTGGCGCGGTTTGAGCCATCGTTCAAGTCTTCCGCATTTTCCGTGTAGCAGTCGAGCGCATCGAAACCGTGCAGGTGCTGGAGCTTCTGCACCAGCACCTGCTCGATCTGATCTTCGGAAATAAAGTTAGGCATATTTTCAAATCATCATTGTAAAAAGCGGCGAATAGTTTTTAGCCGCTACAAGATTCCTCACGGAGCCTGCCCTGAGCGAAGTCGAACGGGTTCGGAATGACAAGCTTTGTCATTTCGACTGCAAGGAGAAATCTTTCCCCCACTCCAAACTCAAATCCTTCCATTCCGGATTCATCCCAGTCACTAACTGATTTTTCTTTTCACGCCGCCATTTTTTGATCTGTTTCTCCCTCTCAATGGCCGCCAATACATCGTTTGTGCTCTCAAAGGAAACCAGCTTATTCACGTTGTACTTTTGAGTAAAGCCTTCAACCAGCTTATTTTTGTGCTCATAGACCCGGAGTTCAAGATTGCTGGTAACACCGATATACATCACCTTGTTGTTCCAGTTAGTCAGCAGGTAAACGTAGTAGGTTTTGCCCATCAGCCTTACCTCTTATTGCAGAACCTATCATTCCCAAAAGCCCGTCATCCCAAAAAAAACTGTCATTCCGAACCCGTTCGACTTCGCTCAGGGCAGGCTCCGTGAGGAATCTTACGCACACTACAGGATTTCTCCCTTTGGTCGAAATGACAGCCCAGTGAAGTTAGGCATAGCCAACCCGCAAGCTTTGTGTTAAATTCTGCCCAGTCTGGCCAGAATTAACGCCAGGAATAACGGAGGCAATCATGCACAGCGAATGGCAACTGCAAGAAGCGAAGGGCAACTTCAGCCAGCTCATCAAGCGAGCGGCGAGTGGCGATGCCCAAACGGTCACCGTCCACGGCAAACCCACGGCGGTGGTGGTTTCGGCGGAAGAATACGCGCGGCTTACCCGCCGCCGAGGCAAGCTCTCCGCCGCGCTGCTGCGTCCCGACCTCGCAGCCGAAGACCTGGACATTTCCCGCAGCCGCGACATCGGGCGCAACATTGAGCTATGAGCTGGCTGCTGGACACCTGCGTGCTTTCCGAATACGCCAGGAAAGCCCCCGCGCAGCAAGTGATCGCCTGGCTGGACGAACAGGACGAAGCTAGCCTGTTTATCAGCGTCATCACGCTGGGAGAGATCGAAAAAGGCATCCTCAAACTGCGCAAAGCCGACCTGCGCCGCAGCCAGAAACTCACCAATTGGCTGGGCAAGGTGGAGCAACGCTTTGCCGGGCGCATCCTGCCGCTCGATGCCGCCGCGTTCCACGTCTGGGCGCAAATCGCTGCACACTCCGAACTGGCCGGCCAACCCATGCCGGTGATGGACGGCCTGCTCATGGCCACCGCCCAATGCCACGGCCTCACCGTGGTCACCCGCAACTTGCAGGATTTCGCGCTGTACCCGCAGGTGTTTAACCCTTGGGCGCTGTAAGTCCGCCATAGCGAAGCTGTCATTCCGCTCACCCTCTTTGTCATTCCGAAACGAAGTGAGGAATCTTAAGCGCACTGCAAGATTTCTCCTTTCAGTCGAAATGACAGTTGGTTTGTGGTCGTCTTTAGCGATGAAGTCAGGCATGGGCATCTTTCTCCATGCCGGGCGGGAACTGAATGTCGAGGTTTTCGACGGAGAGTTTGCCGGAGATGAGGCGCGGGAGAAGCATATCTCTGGATTGAGCCAATCTTCTATTAAGGATAGACAGGCTATTGATTTGATCCAAGATTGGCGAAACTAAATCGTCAAATTGGGCCGCCAGATAAAATCCAGGATCAAATAGCTCCATTTTCTGAAATACGTTCCATGAAATCACTGGCATTTTTGTTCCAGCGCTGTACTGGTCAGCCCAAGCGATAGTGCTGCCCATAAACAAGGTCATCGTAACAAATGCTCGATATTCTGGAATGCGGGGTCGCAGCACCATAACTGAAGTATTAGTAACGCCTTGGAACGGAGCCATATTCACCTTGTACAGATATGGGCGTATGGTGCTAAACAAGATGTCGTTCCGAGCAAATAAAATTCTTGAGGTAGTCAGTTCAGCTGGATTTCCTGTGTTGGTAACTGCAAGACTTCTTTGTGACATCTTTTCTAAATCGACCAGCGGCCATTCTTGGTGCTCAAGATCAACATATTTTTCTTTGACTGAGCATGCAATGTTGCCAAGCCTTTCAACTTTCCATCCTTCAGGAATACCTTTTACCTTCCTCGTATCTAAATAGCCCGGAAAACGAAAACGGACAAACCATTCTCTATAGATTTCTCCGGCCATCTTTTCTAGCAGCGCAATGCGCCGCTGGTTGTTTTCAATCAGTTCGTCATACGCCGTAAGTATCGCCGCAACTTTTCTTTGAATGTGATGTTTAGGCAGACAAATTGGTATTTTCCGAAGATCTCGTATTGGTATTTGTGGTTGCGCGGAGCCAGAAGCAAAGTTCAATATGTAACTGTGTAAGCTTTGGCTTGTGATGTAATAAAAGAAAAATTTTGGATGAATTTCTTTGCTATCTACACGCAAAATTAGCATCTGGGCATTGATTAGGCCCTTGTCATCAATATTGACGAATGCCGCATCCCCTACGCTATTTCCTCTTGTCGTAAGAACAATATCATTTCTTGCAATCCTGCCTTTTTTAATTTCACTATATTTTTTCTCAGCAATAAAATTTACGGCATTTCTATCAATAAATCCACCATGTATTGATTCGCCATTAAGAAACATGATCCCCGACTCTACATACTCTTCTCGCTTGGGGTAACGGGAAGACCTGTCACCATCAATAAACTGAGTCTTTGTTTTGCCGAGTGCGATTTCATCCTTCCTATTCATGAACCATCCCCTAGCAGGCTCCGAATATTACTGGTTATTGCTGATCCAACATTCAACGAATCCTTATTAAGCTTTGCCAGTTCATCGTTTATCGCCAACAGTTCTTCGATAAACTCCTCCTCCGTCTTCCCGTCCTCCTCGATCACTACGCCGACGTAGCGCCCAGCATTCAACGAATAGTCCTGCTCCTTCAAGTCTGTCGAGTTTGCGAGTTTGCACAGGCCGGTGACATCTTCATATTCCGCCTTGGGAAAGCGTTCCTGTAGCCAGTGGATGTGCTGATAGAAGATTTCGGCGTTCTTCACTTCAGTGTGTAGCGCCTCCAACGCGCCCTTGAGCGCATTGGTCTTGCGGTCAGTCGTGCCGCGTTTGCCTTCGGCATGCGCCTGTTCGGCCTGCTGCTTCTCGTGCTGGCGCACGACCTTGTCTAGGCGCTTCAAGCCCTCGTGCAACGCGACAAAGAACGGATCGAACGCTTCGCGCAATTGCTGCTGCGCTTTGTTGATGGCGTTAATTTCAGAGCTGTCATTTCGACCAACGGGAGAAATCTTGTAGTGCGCGGAAGATTCCTCGCATACGCTCGGAATGACAGTTGAAGTGTTCGAAATGACAGCCGCGTTTTGTTGCAGATATTTCTCGTAACGGGTTTTGAGTTTCGCCAACCCTGCCCATTGCTGCACCAGTTCGCCCACGGCTTGTTTGCCGCCTGCGTCATCCAGCACTTCGAGCAATTGCGTAGCGACGGGTTCGACGTTGGTTTTGTTTTCGACTAGGCGTGCCATGCCTGCCGCGAAATAGCGGTCTATGAGCTGGACGAATTTATCGCGCCGCCCTTTGTGCAACTGGCTGATGATGGCGATGTTCTGGATGTGTTCTTCGCTGAATTCACGGTGGGCGCGGTCTATCTGGGTGAAGATGTTGCGCGCGTCGATGAACAGGATTTTGTCGTCGGTCTTGGCCTTGTCGAAGAACCACAGTGTGGCCGGGAGCGTGACGGTGTAGAACATGTTCGAGGGCAGCGTCAGCATGGCGTAGATGAGGTTTTGCTCGATCAGCGTCTTGCGGATGTCGGCTTCGGAGTGGCGCGCATCGGAGGCCGAATTTGCCATGACCAGCGCGGCGCGGCCCTTTTCTTTCAAAGAAGTGGCGAACAGGCTGATCCACAGGTAGTTGCCGTTGGGTACGGTTTCCTTGCCTTCGTCGGCTTTCTTCACCTTCGATTTGTTGCGCGGGATGCCGTAGGTGTTGAAGCGCTTGTCTTTCTCCACGCTGGAGAGGCTCACGTCGTCCACGTTGAACGGAGGATTGGCGAGGACGTAATCGAATGCACCAAAACTCTGGTACGGGTCTTCGTAGTAGGTGTTGGCCTGCTTGATTTCGCCGCGCAGGCCGTTGACCGCGAGGTTCATCTTGGCGAGGTTGACGGTGTCGCGCGTTTTTTCCTGGCCGCAGACATACACGCCGCTCTCCGATCCTTTCAGCTCCTTGCGGTGTTCCGCGATGAACTGGGCAGACTGCACAAACATGCCGCCGGAGCCGCAAGCGGGGTCGAACACTTTGCCGCCGTGCGGCTCGATGATCTCGACCATCAGGCGCACCACGGAACGCGGCGTGAAAAACTCGCCACCCTTTTGGCCTTCGCTGCGCGCGAATTCGGACAGAAAGTATTCGTAAATCTGCCCGAACAGGTCGCCAGTGGTATCGGCTGGGATGTCAGCAAAGGTTCGCAGCAACTGCTGCGGGATGGTCTTGTCCGTCCGCGTCAACGCGGCATATTCGTCCTTGGGCAGCACGCCTTCGAGCTCGGGCTTGTATTCCTCGATGGCCTTCATCGCCTCCTTGAGTGCTTTGGCAATGTTCTTCTCTTCCGGCAGATTCAGCAGGTGTTCGTAGCGCGCGTGATCGGGCAAATAGAACCCGCACTTCTCGATGGCTATATCGGAGATTTTCTTCTCACGGCGGGTGCCTTTGAGTTTGGTGAACTCGGCGTGAATTTCTGTTTCGTGGCGGCGATAGTTATTGTCGGCGAACTTGAGGAAGATCAGCCCCAGCACCGGGGTGGCGTATTCGCTGGACTTCAGGTCGGAATTGGCACGCAGCTTGTCGGCGGCACTCCATAAGTCGGCTTCCAGCTTTTTGAGTTGCTCTTTGTTCATGAGAGCCGTTTGTTTTATTTATTCGGAGAGGGTGGCTGTCTGCATGATACCGTTAAATTCTGCCAGCATACTATGTCATCATGAGGTGCCGAATTGGAGCCGTGATAATCCAGCAGTGTGAATGAGCCCTCTCTGCCTGTGGCGAGAGCCGCAAACCGACCCAGCTGAGACCTTCAGCGCATGGCTGACAGCAATGGCGTAAATCCAAACGTCGGTATCTGATCATTTAATGAGCGAGGCCAAGTCGCTGCTGAACCGGTTGGATGGGACGTTGTGGTTGATTGCGAGTTTTCTGTACGCCGGTGGCTGTCGGCTTCGAACGAAAGGTTATGCGTCATTGTCTCCTCGAAGCGGCACTGCGAGGGTCCAGTGCTTCCTTGCCATACCAGACGTACGCTATGAGAAACATTGCGCGTTGGATCAGGCCACCGTTTGAAGGGTACAGCGCGGAGATCAGTGGCATTGCGGTGGCGACCGCCACAGTGAAAACGTCGAGCGAGCGAGCCAGCAGTTCGCTTCGGCTACGCTGCATGAACCTCGCGACAACACCAAAGCAGAAGGCGAAACCCATTCCTGTTGCGGTGACCGAGTGAAGAAAGTCCTCGAATTCGTCAAATGGCACGCCGGAGATCCACGGCCTATGCGAAAATGCTGCAGTCCCGAGCATGGCAGCTGCAAAAACGAGATGCATCCAGTACGTACCCCGTGCCCAAACCGGGCGCATTCGTATGGACAATGTGAGAACCGCACTTCCAAAGCAGACGAAGGCAAGGCGCGCAATCCACGCGTGCTGTAAGCCTTGCGCCGCAGACTCGCTGATCGAGTGAGCGCGCCAAGAGTAAGCCGCAGGCATTGCAGCCGTTGCAGCGAGTACAGCGATCGCCGAAGCAAGAAGGAGGAGAACCACCCACAGGCTGAGAGACCGGGCGTTGACACGAACAGCTGGTTCAAGCAACAGATTCATGGCCATAGCGTGTAATCGCGTGACGCATAACGTTTTCAAGTTGAGGGATACCCCGTAGAACGTGAACCGCGAGCGAAGCGAGCGGTGTTCGCTTGAACGAGGCGTTAGACGCATATTATCGTACACCTGTCTCCTCCGCCCTTGTTATGTTATGCCTTTCCATTCTTGATTTTTGCCCGTTCTCTACTCTACCCGTGTTTGATATCTGCTTGAAGGAGTCTGCCATGTCACAAGAAAAGGATTTGTTTCCGCACCAGGATATCTTGGCCCAGTTGCACGAAAGCCTGCCGCTGTCCGATAAGCTGCGTTTCCTGCACCAGGTGATCCGCGAGGATTTTCCGTTCATCGATCGCCTGGCCATCGCTCTTTTTGATGAAAAAACTAACATGCTCAAAACTTATACCCATAGTAGCGAGGGTGCCAGTCCACTGGCCGCGTATGAAGTGCCGCTCGCAGCCGCTTCATCACTGCGCGAGATCATACGGCGCCGCCGTCCGCGTGTGGTGCAGGATATGTCTATTTTCGCCCATGGCATCCAGGAGCACACCAAACGTGTAGCGAGCAAGGGTTATCAGGCCAGCTACACCATGCCGCTCTACCAGAGCAACACTTTCATCGGCTTCTTGTTTTTCAACTCATTCAAGCCCCACCCATTCGCGCCTGAAATGCTGCGTCAGATCGATATCTACGGTCATCTTATTGCCCTGATGGTCATCAATGAACTGACCGCCATCCGCACCCTGCTGGCTGCGGTGCAGGCAGCGCGCAGTATGACCCACTATCGTGACATTGAAACCGGTTCGCACATCGACCGCACCGCGCACTATGCCCGCCTCATCGCGCGTGAACTGTCTCCGCGCTACAATCTCAGCGACGAGCAGATCGAACATATTTTTATGTTCTCGGCGCTGCATGATATTGGCAAGATCGGTATCCCGGACTGTATCCTGCGCAAACCAGGCAAGCTTGATGAAGCCGAATTCAAGGTGATGATGACCCACCCGGAAAAAGGCCGCGAGATTATTGACGTCATACTCGAGGATTTCGGCCTAGGCACATTTGGCCATGTCAGTATCATGCGCAATATTGCCGAATACCATCATGAGGCCATTGATGGCAGCGGCTATCCCAAAGGCTTAAAGGGAGATGAAATTCCCATAGAGGCGCGTATCAGTGCCGTGGCAGACATATTCGACGCGCTTACCTCGCGCCGCCCCTACAAGGCACCGTGGAGCAACGATGACGCCTTCGCCATGCTGCGGCGTCTGGCCGACAGCAAACTTGATCGTGACTGCGTCGACGCCATGCTTAAAAACATCGACAAGGTGCAGGAGATTCAGCAGCGCTTTCGCGACCAAGAGGTGGTTTAAAAAACAGAGATCGAAGAAACAAGAACGGGTAGAGTAGTAGAGAACAGTCTCTCGCCTTGACCTTATTCGTTGGACCCCCACATCGAATAGGCGGGCTACTTCTTGCTCACCTCGCCGCGCTGAGCTTCAGACGGTTGGGACGCTTTCAACGCGAGTTCCTTGCAGGTTACGAGCGGCATTTCGACACGGTCCAGATCAGCGGTGAATCCCGACAGGCGCACTGGCTTTCCCCTAGCTCTCAGCTTGACAAAGCCTGGCCCATTGTAGCTCGGCTCAAGAAGCTCAAGCGAGGCCTTGGCAAAGCCGTCTGACGCCAGCTTGGAGGAAGGAATTTTCACTCGAACAATCTGTGAAAGCTGAAGTACCTTTGCAGCTGATGCTCCAACCCGTACCTCCAAAGATCCAGTTGGTTCGTCAACCGAAATCCGTGCCCTCTGAAGGGTTGTGGTGTTCCCACTCTTTCGATCAGTACAAATAGCCTCAACGGTTCTGGCCCCACTCGGCCGCGGAGGATTGATGCCATTGCAGTAAGCCGTTGTGGCGAATAGTCCACAAAGAAGCAGCGGAGTTGAGTGCCAGCGTCGAATCTTGAACATGGTGCAACCTCACTGTTGGTTGATTTGTCTCACTATCATTGAAGCGACATTATCAGTGCCCTTATTTCCTATGTCTACAACGTAGGCCTTTATCTTCGTGTGTTCATCGAACGAATCAAATGTCGGGTCGAAGGATGCACAAGGGCTATGGTCTCTGTTTGTCGGTGTGCAGTACAGGCCAGTGAGCCACTTGTCAATTGATGCCGAGGCGGTGTTTAGGCCGACGGCGTAGCTTCTGAGAGCAGTGTCTATAGAAGGAGCAGTCGTTGTTTCAGTTACTTCCTGGAAGACAACGGATAGCGCCAGTACCTTTGCATAAGCGTCATAGCGTTTAAGCTTGATCTCAGCGATCTTGTTGACATACTGAAGATACGTGGCCTCATCGATTTCTACCCGCTGCGTCAGTGGCAAGACTGCGTAGTACTCCTGCCATAGCGAATTGCTGTACAGAAGAAACTGTGCAAGACAGTCCTGCATAAGCGCCACCTGTTGCTTCCTATTTTCGTACCGTCGCTGAAAGTCTGGGACCAGTACCGATGTAACCAATGACCCGACAAGGAGCAACACGAATCCGTTGCTCAGGTATGCAAGGGCTTGAGCCAGTCGAGTCTTTGGCGGCTCGGCCGGACGAGCTTCGCGCGCTGCAATCAGTGCGTATCGAACTTCGGCGCGAATCTTTATGCGTTCTGGCTCGGTGAGTTCGTAAGTTTCAGTGGTCGAATCGTCACTCATTGTCCCAGTGCTCCAGGAATGGGGTCCAACGTTTCAAATAACCGTCCGCAAGAACGGGGGCGGTTCCAACTTTGCTACATTTTCTTTCGGTCTTCTTCAAATTTACGCACTGCGCGACTTACCGTCAGGTAGTGTACCCCGAAATAACCCCCGTCTCTGCCATCGTTAAGCGCCGGATAGGAAGCCTGAGTTGTCGCCTGATCTTTATCCGGGCGTCGCATCCGTTACTCATCTGCCTCGCTTTCTACCCGTGAAATCAGAGTACGGCGTTAGCCGGGTTCTTCAGTCTGCTTTGGCGGCGCCAAGATAACCGCGCCGAAATTCGGCATCCATTTGCTGGACATAGAAAGCAATCCAGGTATGCATGGGGGCGTTTGATTCGGGTGATGGGTGGAGCGGTTCGTTGTCCCGATGAATTATGGTACGCCATGCATGATCCAGATTGGGGTGCAATTTTTCCAATACCCGGGCGGCTTTACCGGCGTGCTCCATGTTCCTGCAGCGTTCGTCGAATGAGACGGCATGTCGGTGTGCAGCAGTGGCGCCCGCAACGAACTGGGAATATCCGCCGCTGGCCACCCAACGTACGCCGAACTCAAAGTCGTCCCAGGCATCGTTTAAAAAGCGCTCATCAAAACCGCCGAGCGACTGGAATTTGGCTTTCTTGATTGAGGCATTGCCGGCATAGAAAAATGTCTTGGGCCAGACCGCTAAAATACGGCGCATGGGAACGCCGAATATTTTGCCGGAGTCTTCCAGCCAGCGCGCGAAGATGTCTTTTCGGAAGTTGTCAGGAAATAGCCCCGGGCCTATGCCCACAGCGTTGAGATCAGGGTTCAATGTGTGGTATTCCGCGTAAGCGGCAATCAGGCCGGGGGAGGGATCGAAGTCGTCCGCGAGAAACACCAGCAGGTCACCATCGGCCTGAGCGACAGCCATGTTGTTTTGGGTCGCCCGCGCCGGGCTTGAACAAGTGAGTAATGACGCCGAAATCGCAGGATGCTGTTGGCGAAATTCAGCGAATGCCCGCGATGTGGAAGCTCTGGCCTGTCCATCGACGAGGATGACCTCGAACGCATCATGGGGGTAGGTCTGGGCTGCGAGTGAAGCGAAGAAATTCTGCTGTTTGTGTTTAAAAACATCGGGTTCGGACGCCACGATTAAAGAAACTCGCATGATTCTTCTCCAATCCGGTTTGAGGGTGTTAGCGAAAGGGGAACATGAAGCGCCTGCTCGATTAACTCAATCGGTAAGTGTTGCAATGCATCGGTTGCACCCAGCAGGGCAAGAAACTCACCGCCCCAGTTGGCAAACGTAGGCGCAAAAGGATTTGGCCAAGTGGGTTGGTTTTGCGCAAGGCTGACGAAAGCAGCCATGACCTTGCCGTGTTCCATGCGCGGTGCACCGGCGGCTTCGGTGATGGTATTGCGATCATGGATGCGGTATTCGTATAGCGGGTGCGGCACCGATACCGGCTCGCACTGCAGCGTTGCACGCAGGCAAAAATCCCAATCATGGTTATAGCGATAGTCGCGAAACCCACCCAAGGTTTCCCAGAGGCGCTTGCGGAACATCAGATTGCCGCTGGAAATGGCCGAGTTCGCGCGCAGCATCGCCAGACCAAGTGTGCAAGACATGACCGTTGCATTCTGGGCCGCCATCAATGTGGCGACGCGTGCATCGGCAAGGTGGCCAAGGGGTTGGCCGTGTGTGTCTATATATGAAACACGCGCGTAGCCCCAATCGGCATTGCTTTCCAGCAACATGGGCAGCATCGTCGCTATGCGCTCTGCCGGCAGTCGGTCATCGGAATTGAGCAACTGGATAAAATCACCCTTGGCTAATGCGATGCCCTGGTTCAGGGTGGCTGCAGCCCCCCGGTTTTCGCGGGCGATGAACGTTACCGGAAACGGGGCCGCAACAAGCGCAGCACGACAGTGTTCAACCGTGCCGTCGATGGAGCCGTCGTCAATCACGATTAATTCCAGCGGGTGTCGTGTCTGGGCAAACACTGAAGCGATCGCCTCGGAGATATATCGTGCGTGCATGTAAGCCGGCATCACAACCGATACGGTTGGAAGTTTCGGAGGAGGCGTCTGGCTGCGCTGGTCTTTGTTCGCTTTGGCGCCTGTAAATGCCGGGTGCATGCATCGATACTCGACGAGTTTATTCTGCAAAAACGAAGACAGATGATTCGGACAGATAGACGCCAATAGCAAGCCGAGATTGGACCAGAAACCGGGAAAATGCACGGCGGAGGTGGATAGCAACGCGGCAAAAGCCGCGCGCGATTCATCCATGAGACCGAGCTGATAGAGCGTGACGGCTCTCATGTGAGCGACTTCCCAATCTTCGCTCTGTTCCCGGAGGACGGCATCGTAAGCCTCAATAGCCTGAAAGAACCTTCCCTCTCGTTGCAAGGCGAGCCCCGCCTGACGATTGCGCTCGTGTCTCGCTGCCGCAGTTGACGCGTTGCTGTTCAGCAAACCACAGCAGTGCTTGTAGCGCAGCCCACTTTTGCATCGGCAAGGTGTGTTCCGCGATGAGACAGGGATTCCGTTTTGATGGCGTACTAATGGCATATGGTGAGAATGGCCAAGTAGACTTACAATTTCTGAATGAGAAACATTTTCGGGCTGGATATGCGCGATATCTCAGCAATTATACGCGCCCGATCGTCGAACATAGGTAGAGCATTCGTGAATAAAACACAATGTGACAAGTAATTGCTCGTATTCCATGACGTTATGTTCGACGGCGTACAGACTCGAAAATCATTTCGATGACATGCTTATTATAGACTTGCAAGATAAAGACACATGCAAAAAGGCAATAAAGTCAGCAACCTCGTCTATTCAAATCAAATTATCAGCGCTGGGCTCTCTGGAGTGCCGGAACTAATGGCAACGATGTCGACAGGCTTGCTCCTCCTCCACGATAAGAACGCAGTTTGATGGGTATGGCAAAAAGAAAAGAGAAAGTTGAGATGGGTGGGACTAAAAGTGGCGCGGTGCCGTCTGACGCGTTGGTGTTATTCGGTGCAACGGGTGATCTCGTTTACAAAAAGATCTTCCCGGCGCTCTACGCAATGGCGAAGCGCGGCGTCCTCAACGTACCGGTGGTCGGCGTCGCTTCCTCGCAATGGAGTCTGGCACAGCTCCGAAAACGGGCGACGGACGGTATAAAAAAATCCGGCAAGATCGATGACAAGCAGGCTTTGAGTCATCTTCTTTCCCTGCTCCGGTACGTGGCGGGCGACTATAGCGATCCGGCTACGTACAAAGCGATCAAGGAGACGCTGGCAGATGCCCAGCGCCCAGCGCATTACCTTGCCATACCGCCCGAACTTTTCGCGGTGGTCATAAAAGGACTCGGCGCAGCTGGCTTGGCTGAGAATGCGCGCGTTATCGTGGAAAAGCCGTTCGGGCGTGATCTGGCATCCGCGCGTGAGCTTAACTTCATTGCAAAATCGGTATTCCCGGAAGATTCCATATTTCGTATCGACCACTATCTAGGAAAGGAGGCGATCATGAATATTCTTTATTTTCGCTTCGCCAATTCGTTCCTGGAGCCGATCTGGAACCGCAACTGCATAGCTAGTGTCCAGATAACGCTAGCCGAGAATTTCGGCGTAGAGGGTCGCGGTGAATTTTACGAAAGCGCTGGCTGTCTGCGCGATGTCATTCAGAACCACCTGTTCCAGGTCGTTGCGCTGCTTGCCATGGAGCCGCCGGCCTATCAGGGCTATGAAGCCGTACACATCGAGAAGGCAAAAATCTTTAAAGCCATGTGCCCTCTGCAGCCGGACGACTTGGTGCGCGGCCAGTATGTTGGTTACCGGAAGGAGCCTCATGTGGCGAAAGGCTCCGACGTTGAGACTTTCTGCGCTCTGCGGCTGTTCATCGACTCGTGGCGTTGGGCGGGCGTACCCTGGTACTTGCGTTCCGGCAAATTTCTGGCTACAACAGCGGCAGAAGTGCTGATTCAGCTGAAACCGCCGCCGCAAAGGCTGTTCGACGATTCAGCTCCGGCGAATGGTCGAGCCAACTATCTGCGCTTCCGGCTCTCTCCCGGTTTCGTAATAGCCCTCGCTGCTCGCGTTAAACGCGTAGGCAAGGAGTTCATCGGCGATCAGCAAGAGCTTGATTTGTTTTATAAGCAGCCGAAAGAGGAAACACCCTATGCGCGGCTCCTGACAGATGCTATGGCCGGTAACGGCACGCTTTTTACCCGTGAGGATGCGATTGAGGCCGCCTGGGCGGTGGTCGAGCCAGTTCTTGCAACCCATCATTCTGCACTCCCCTACCAACCTGGCAGCTGGGGACCGAAAAAATCTGATGCGCTGATAGCAGCAGACGGAGGTTGGTTTAATCCCATACCAGAGGGGGCAGCAACATGATATCTGCCCGCCAGCTGAATCAACGGTGCAGCGCATAGGCGATCTGACAATTTCGATTTGCCCGCATTGCTAGATACCATCAAAGCCACTCATGCATAACAGGAGAAACCATGAAGCCCACACAACAACTGCATAACCTTGGTCAGAGACTCTGGCTCGACAACATCACACGCGAACTTCTGACCAGCGGCACATTACGCCGCTACATTGACGAATTGTCTGTAACGGGGCTCACTTCTAACCCCACGATTTTCGATAACGCCATTAATAAGGGCGCTTTCTACGACGAGTCCATCCGTCAAAAAACGCTAGCGGGCAAATCCGGCGAAGCACTGTTCCTTGAGCTGGCCCTGGAGGATTTAACCCAGGCGGCCGACCTCTTTCGTCCGATTCATGATGCCACTGACGGGGTTGATGGCTGGGTATCGCTGGAAGTGTCGCCTTTGCTGGCCGACGATACGGCCGGCACCATAAAAGCGGCGATACAACTTCATGCGCGAGCAAACCGTCCCAATCTTTTCATCAAGATTCCAGGCACTCGTGCGGGTATACCTGCGATTGAAGAGGCCATTTTTGCAGGCGTGCCGGTGAATGTCACGTTGCTGTTCTCGCGCGAGCATTACATCGCAGCAGCCGAAGCGTATATGCGCGGCATAGAACGACGCATCGCCAGCGGCCTTGATCCTGTCGTTAATTCCGTAGCATCGATTTTTGTCAGCCGCTGGGATGCGGCTATCAAAGAAAAAATTCAGCCTGGGCTAAGCAATCGTCTAGGCATTGCAATCGCCATGCGCACCTACAAAGCGTATCGCGACTTGCTCGCATCACCGCGTTGGCAGAAGCTGGCCAATTCTGGAGCCCAGCAGCAACGTCTGCTTTGGGCCAGCACAGGCACCAAGGATCCTGATGCCTCAGACATCCTTTACGTCGAAGCGCTCATGGCACCCGACACCATCAATACCATGCCTGAGAAGACGTTACTCGCTTTTGCCGATCATGGCGAAGTGAATGGCGCCCTGCCGGTTGATGGCGGCTATGCCGAAAGCGTACTCGCCGAATTCACGGAAGAAGGCATTAACGATGAAACACTAGCCGCCGACCTTCAGCGCGAAGGCACCGAAGCTTTTGCCAAGTCATGGATCGACCTGATGGCTTGCATCAAATCAAAGAGTGACAAATTGACGAAAGGTAATTAAGCATGCCTGCACGTTGCCCTGCGCGATAAAGTTAAAGATGGCTTTGCAGGGGCTAGCTTGTAACTCAATGTTAGACAATCATGCTCATTGCGCCAGAACGCTGCGAGGAACAATGGATGTGGAGTAAACCATGACCGACCAAACTCAACTCGACCAGCTTTGCATCAACACTATTCGCACACTTTCCATCGACGCCGTGCAAAAGGCGCAATCGGGCCATCCGGGCACGCCGATGGGTGCCGCCCCAACGGTTTATTGTCTGTGGCAGCGCTTCCTGCGTTACGATCCAGAGGATCCAGAATGGCCAAACCGCGATCGCTTCGTTCTTTCCGCCGGCCACGCCTCGGCATTGCTCTATAGCTTGCTGTATTTATCCGAGGTCAAGGCGACGAGCCCAAGTTACGAATTGGCGGATCGGCTTGCTGTGACACTCGATGACCTCAAGAATTTTCGTCAGGCCGGGAGCCGCTGCACTGGACACCCCGAGTACGGATGGACTTCCGGCGTGGAAACCACCACTGGTCCGCTCGGACAGGGTGTTGCGGTCAGCGTCGGCATGGCGATTGCCGAGCGCTGGCTTGCGGCCACTTATAATCGGCCCAATTACGATCTGTTCGAACATAACATCTACGCGCTATGCAGCGACGGCGACATGATGGAGGGAGTCAGCAGTGAGGCAGCGTCGCTGGCAGGGCACCTTAAACTGGCCAATCTTTGCTGGATCTACGACGACAATAACGTCTCGATCGAAGGATCGACCGACATTACCTTTACCGAAGATGTGGCCGCCCGATTTGCGGCTTACGGTTGGCATGTTGTGCGCGTCAATGATGCGAACGACATAACATTATTAGCGCATGCCTATGAAACTTTCCTTGATACTCATGACCGTCCCACGCTGATTATTGTGCGGTCTCACATCGGCTATGGGGCGCCGCACAAGCAGGACCGGCGAGAAGCACACGGCGAGGCACTTGGCCCCGAAGAAGTGCGACTGGCGAAGAAGTTTTTCGGCTGGGATCCTGACTCGCAATTTTATGTGCCGGAGGGCGTTTCGGCACACTTCAAGGCTCAGCTTGGCAGTCGCGGAGCAACCAAGCATGCCGCTTGGGAACAATTGTTTGCAGCCTATCACACGCAGTATCCGGATCTGGCCAAACAGATCGACTGCATGCAAATGCGTGGCCTGCCGGAAAACTGGGCTAGCGCGCTACCGGCGTTTCCGGCAGACCAGAAGGGTATCGCAACGCGCGATTCATCGGGCAAGGTGTTAAATGCGATTGCTGGAAAAATGCCGTGGTTGCTTGGCGGCGCAGCAGATCTTGCACCCTCGACAAAAACAGAATTAAAAGATGCGTTTTATGGCGATTTTCAGGCACCCAGGCGGGATGACAACGGGGGTGGCAATTACGGCGGACGCAATGTCCATTTCGGCGTGCGCGAGCATGCGATGTGTGCCATTGCCAGTGGAATGAGCTTGTCAAAATTGCGTCCTTACGCCGCAAGTTTTTTCATTTTTACGGACTATTGCCGCGCGGCAATTCGGCTGAGCGCAATGATGGAAATTCCCGTCATCTATATCTGGACCCATGATTCAATTAGCTTGGGAGAAGACGGGCCGACGCACCAGCCCATCGAGCATCTTGCTTCTTTGCGTGCGATGCCCGGCATGATTGTATTTCGGCCGGCGGATGCCAATGAAGTCGTCGAAGCGTGGCGTGTCATTATGCAGCTCAAGGATCGTCCGGTTTGCCTCGTACTAACACGGCAGGCAGTAACCACCCTGGATCGCACCAAATATGCATGTGCGAGTGGCGTATCGCGCGGCGCTTACGTGCTGGCCGATGCTCCGGACCACAAGCCCGATGTACTGCTGCTGGCTACCGGTAGCGAAGTCTCACTCTGCATTACTGCTTATGAGCAGCTGAAATCCGAAGGGATTAAGGCGCGCGTAGTCAGTATGCCGTCATGGGAGTTGTTCGAAAATCAAAGCCGGGAATACCGCGACAGCGTGCTACCACCCGGGATCACGGCACGCGTCGCAGTCGAAGAGGCATCCACTTTCGGCTGGGAACGCTATACCGGCTTCGATGGCGCTATCCTTGGTCTGCGCACCTTCGGGCTGTCTGCACCGACGAAGGTCGTCGAGCAGCACTTCGGCTTTGAGTCCGCTCACGTTGTGGCGGCTGCAAGGGCACAAATCACGCGCAACGCTTTGGAGAAGTGAGCATGAATCCCGTTGGGCTATCGCGTTCGCGGAATTTATCAAGTACAGGAGGCACCAAATGAGCAGCTTCGAAGATACGAACATAAAAATAAATCCCTTGGCAGGCAAACCTGTTGGGCTATCGGCGCTGGTAGACATACCCAAACTTGTTACCGCCTACTACACGGAAACACCGGACCCATCTGTGCCTGCACAAAAGGTCACGTTCGGCACCTCGGGACATCGTGGTTCAGCATTAGCAACAAGCTTCAATGAATGGCATGTTCTTGCTATCTGTCAGGCCATTTGCCAGTACCGCGAGCAGCAGGGTATCAATGGTCCGCTATTCCTCGGCATCGACACGCATGCATTATCCATGCCGGCGTACGCCAGCGCACTGGAAGTACTGGCGGCCAATCGTGTTGAGGTGATGATTGCGGAAAACGACGAATATACTCCTACCCCGGTAATTTCTTACGCGATCCTCGTTTACAACCGCGGACGCGAAAAAGGACTGGCAGACGGCATAGTCATCACGCCTTCGCACAATCCACCCCAGGACGGCGGGTTCAAGTACAACCCGCCACATGGCGGGCCCGCAGAGAATGCTATAACAGCCTGGATTGAAACCAGGGCCAATGAGTTTCTCAAAGACGGCCTCAAAGGCGTGAAAAGAATTCCTTACGAACAGGCCCTGCGTGCTTCCACGACTCACCGATACGACTATCTTAATGCTTATGTAAACGATCTCGGTAGCGTAATCGATATGAACGCAATTCGCGATGCGAACATTAACATGGGCGTGGATCCGCTTGGCGGCGCTGGCGTTCACTACTGGACCGCGATTGCCCATCGCTATAGCCTGGACCTCACGGTTGTGAACAAAGTCATCGATCCGACATTCCGCTTCATGACCGTCGATTGGGATGGCCAAGTCCGCATGGATCCGTCCTCTCCTTATGCCATGCAAGGGTTAATAGGCCTTAAAAATCGCTTCGACATTGCTTTTGCTTGCGACACTGACCACGATCGGCACGGGATCGTCACCCGGAGCACAGGTCTGCTACCGCCGAACCATTATCTTTCTGTCGCCATTAACTATCTTTTCCAGCACCGGCCGAAATGGAGCAAGTCAGCGGCAGTTGGCAAGACGGTAGTAAGTAGCCAGATGATAGACCGTATTACCACGAAGCTTGGCCGCAAGCTCTACGAGGTACCCGTCGGCTTCAAGTGGTTTGTGGATGGCTTGTTCGAGGGGTCACTTGGTTTTGGTGGGGAAGAAAGTGCAGGCGCTTCTTTTCTTCGAACCGATGGATCTGTATGGACAACCGACAAGGATGGCATCATTTTGGCTTTGCTGTCGGCGGAAATTACCGCGCGCATGAACCGTGATCCCGGCGAAATATACCGCGAGTTAACGCATGAATTCGGCGAGCCTGTTTACGAACGCATTGATGCGCCGGCTACGCCAGCGCAAAAGGAAATGCTGGCGAAACTCTCGCCACAGCAGATCCGCTCCACAGATTTGGCTGGCGAAAAAATTCAGACTATCCTGACCCACGCGCCAGGTAACGGCGCGTCCATTGGCGGATTGAAGGTAATTTCAGAACAAGGGTGGTTTGCGGCGCGTCCGTCCGGCACAGAAAACATTTACAAAATCTATGCCGAGAGCTTTCGTGGAGTTGATCATTTACACCGCATTCTGACAGAAGCACAAACCATCATCAGCGATACTCTGGCAACGGACTCAGTAGCGCCTGAAAAGCGTGGATGACACTGATTATAATCAGAATAATTGCAAACGAGCATTGCTTGGCGGTATGAGTGGACGCCATCGGCGAACCCGGTATGTTCGATACCGCACGGAATGGTTTTTGTTACCCGCTTAGTATCAACACCCGATTCTTAATTGCTATTTAGGGCACCTCTAAAAATCAAATTTTCGTCACAATACGGCGTTACTCGAAAAAAATTATCGCTTACATATCAACTATATGCCGCGCTCAAATTTTTTACTCGTGCCTTGTCTTGCTTAGAAACTTTAATTTTTAGAGGCGCCCTTTATTCTAATGAAAGGGAATGACATGAAAAATATATTGCATCCGCAAAAACACACCGCATCTCCGGCTAAAACCAAGGGATCCAAGCTGGAAACTGCTACGGACGATAGAGAGATGGGCGTCACCCCTGAGCAACGCCATCAAATGATCGCTGAAGCAGCATACCGGCGAGCCCAGAAGCGCAGCTTCGTGGGAGGCAACCCCGAAAATGACTGGTATGAAGCGGAAGCGGAAATCGGCCAGCTATTTTCCCAGTCATCAGAACTCCATAATGAACCGCAGCACTGAAGACGAATTGCAGGCAACTATCACTGATATGGTAGTGCCGTGCAAGGGCATCCTTGCTGCCGATGAGAGCACCCCTACCATAGCAAAACGTTTTGCAGCAATAGGGGCCACATCTACAGTCGAGTTGCAGCGCGCCTATCGCTCGCTACTGTTTACTACGCCAGGCATTGAGAAATTTATTAGCGGGGCAATCTTGTTTGAGGACACACTTGAACAAATAGCAGACGACGGCACCCCGCTGCCCGAGGTCTTGGTTAGAAAAGGTATTGTGCCTGGCGTCAAGGTGGACAAAGGCAAGATTCCCTTGGCAAACGCATTCGGCGATGAGATCACTCAGGGACTAGACGGCTTGGCCGAGCGCCTCCGCATTTATAAAGTACAAGGAGCTCGTTTTGCCAAGTGGCGAGAGGTGTACTCGATCAGTGAACAAAATCCAACGATACTCGGCATTGAAGCCAATGCGGAAATGCTGGCACGCTACGCGGCTGTCTGCCAGGAGGAAGGTTTCGTGCCTATTGTTGAGCCCGAGGTGCTAATTGATGGAAATCACACATTGGAGCGCTGTTTTGAAGTTACCGAGGCGGTGATACATGCCGTCTTTCAAGCGCTGCATCGCCATAGAGTGATCATGGAATACACCGTGCTCAAGCCGAGCATGGTGCTGCCGGGTAAAGAACATCCTGTTAAGGCAAGTCCGGAGCAAGTGGCTGCGGCTACGATTAAGGTATTGCGCCGCACGGTACCTGCGGCAGTGCCCAGCATAAATTTCCTGTCTGGAGGTCAGTTACCCGAGGAAGCGACGGCCAACCTTAACGCTATTAATATTTTGTTTCCCAATGCACCTTGGGCATTGTCGTTCTCCTATGCACGCGCCTTGCAGCAACCAGCTTTAAAGGCTTGGGCGGGCAAGGCTGAAAATGGGTTTGCCGCTCAACAGGTGTTTTACCATCGCGCCCAGCTAAATGGCTGGGCGAGCTGTGGTAAATATAATTCCGAATTGGAAAAATGAAACTGGGCATGTCAATCGGTATGGCATAACCGTTGCGCCTGGAGGGAAGCGCATGACAGAACAAATACATATCAGCCATTCGATGGAAAGCCATCCATGCGAGGACTTGGAAGGATTTGATGCACTAGTCGAGCTTGCATTGGACATGCGCTCATCATGGAGCCACGGTGCCGACTCAATATGGCGGCATCTTAACCCTGAGCTTTGGGATATGACTCATAATCCTTGGGTTGTCTTGCAAACACTCCCGTGCGAAAAATTTGTGTGCGATTTAGCCGATCCCACCTTCTGCAAGAAAATCGATGAATTGGTGCAGGCCAGGCGAGCCTCTGCGAAAGCGCCCGCTTGGTTTCAGCAAACCTATCCGCAATCCACCCTAAGCTGTGTCGCATATTTTTGCATGGAATTTATGTTGAGCGAAAATCTTCCCATATACTCGGGCGGGCTTGGCAATGTGGCTGGCGATCAGCTCAAGGCTGCCAGCGATTTAGGTGTGCCGGTCATCGGCGTGGGGCTGCTTTACCAACAAGGCTATTTTCGCCAAGTGATAGACAGTGATGGTATGCAACAAGCTCTCTATCCATTTAACGAGCCCGGGCAGTTGCCAATCACACCGTTGCGTCACCCGAATGGTGAGTGGTTGCGATTAGAGATTGTGCTGCCCGGCTATTCGGTCTGGCTACGCACCTGGCAGGTTCAGGTCGGCAGAGTAAAGCTGTACCTGCTGGATAGCAATGATGCAGCGAATTACCCCGCGCATCGCGGCATTACCAGCGAACTTTACGGAGGCGGGCCGGAGGTGCGCCTCAAGCAGGAGTTACTGCTCGGGATTGGCGGATGGCGGTTGCTGGCTGCACTCGGCATTGAGCCTGAAGTCTGTCACCTGAACGAAGGGCATGCGGCCTTCGCCATTCTGGAGAGGGCGCGAAGTTTCATGAAATTGACCGGACAGTCGTTCGAAGTCGCACTCGCCGTTACGCGAGCGGGCAATCTCTTCACCACTCATACAGCGGTGGCCGCAGGTTTTGACCGTTTCGCTCCGGCTCTGATTGAGCAATACCTGAAGAACTATGCTGAACAGCAGCTCGGCATAACGCTCCACGATTTGCTTGCACTTGGTCGCCTGAACCCGAACGACTCATCGGAAAGTTTCAATATGGCCTATTTGGCGATTCGTGGGAGCGGGGCCGTGAATGGCGTGAGCCGTCTGCATGGGAAAGTGAGCCGGCACCTCTTTGAGCCACTTTTTCGGTACTGGCCGCTGGACGAAGTGCCGGTCGGACATGTAACCAACGGGGTTCATGTGCCGACCTGGGACTCAATAGCGGCCGATGAACTTTGGACAAATGTTTGTGGAAAGGATCGCTGGCTAAGGGCGACGGAAACCTTGGAACAAGACATTCGCGATATTCCCGACGCAAAGCTCTGGCAACTGCGCACCGATAGCCGCAAATCTCTCATCGAATATGCACGCGAACGATTATGCCGGCAACTGGCCGCATCTGGTGCATCCACCGAGGCAGTTGACAGGGCAAAGCATCTGCTGGATCCGAATACCTTGACGCTGGGCTTTGCACGACGCTTCGCGACCTACAAGAGACCGGATTTACTGTTGCATGATCTGGGTCGGCTGCTGCACATACTCACTAATAACCCACAACGTCCGGTACAGATTATCTTGGCGGGTAAGGCACATCCGGCGGACCAGGCAGGTCGCGCACTGATTCAGAGATGGACGCAGTTCATTGGTCAGGGCACGTCACATCCACCGATAATTTTCTTGGCCGATTACGATATGTTGGTAGCCGAGCGTTTGGTGCAAGGTGTGGATGTTTGGGTCAATACGCCCCGGCGACCGTGGGAGGCAAGCGGAACAAGCGGCATGAAGGTGCTCGTCAATGGCGGTATCAACCTATCCGAATTAGACGGTTGGTGGGCTGAAGCCTACACGCCGGAAGTAGGATGGGCATTGGGGGACGGCAAAGAACACGGCGATGATCCGGCTTGGGACGCTGCTGAAGCGGAAGCGCTCTATGACCTGCTTGAACATGAAGTTATCCCGGAGTTCTATAACCGCAACCAGGAGGGGATTCCCACCGCCTGGGTAGCGCGGATGCGGGAAAGTATGGCACGCTTAACGCCGCGCTTTTCCACGAACCGTACTGTGCGCGAATATACCGAGCAACACTATCTTCCCGCTGTCTCAGCCTACCGCGAACGCATGGTCGAAAAGGGCGCAATTGGCGTGCAGATAGTTAATTGGCGGCACAATTTGGATCAAAACTGGGCCGCGCTACGCTTCGGCGAAGTGAAGGTTGAGACTAACGGGGAACAACACATATTTGAAGTGCAGGTCTACCTCAATGACCTCGACTCGAATGCCGTGCGAGTCGAGCTGTATGCCGATGGCATCAATGGAGGCAGTCCGATACGGCAAGAAATGGCGCGCATCTGTCAACTGGCGTATTCGATTGGCGGGTACATATATAGTGGGGCAGTGTCGGCAACCCGACCATCGACTGACTTTACCGCGCGAATAATTCCATATTACCCCGGTGTATCGGTACCTTTGGAAACAGCTCACATCCTATGGCAGCGGTAATTTTTTCAGAAACCACACCATGAAGATTCTGCGGAAAATCTCCACGCAGCAGATTATCTGCCGCGGGATCCATGTCCCGTGATGCGCGCGAGGATCGAAACACTTCACGCTAGCTGAGCAAACAATCAGATACTTCTTCTTTGCTAGAAAGACCGGTGCACACTACCTGATCGGCAAAAAAATGTCTAAGCAAGGCTCTAAACCTATCGTATTGACCATAGGCCATTCCACACGGCCTCTGAAAGAATTTATCGATCTGCTTAAGGCCCACTCAGTTACAAGTCTCATTGATGTGCGTAGCGTGCCAAGATCTCGTCACAATCCGCAATTCAATGGCGACACGTTGTCGGCCGCACTTGAACTTCCCGGAATCCGCTATGCGCACGCTACCGGCTTGGGAGGCTTTCGCCGAACGAGTCCGGAGTCTCCGAATATGGGTTGGCGAAATGCTTCATTCCGCGGTTTTGCGGACTACATGCAGACTGCCGAATTTGCAGAAAATCTGGCGAGCCTGATGGAACTGGCAACGCATGAGCGGGTGGCGCTGATGTGTGCTGAGGCTGTCCCGTGGCGTTGCCATCGCTCGTTAATTGCGGATGCATTGTTAGTACACGGTATCCACGTCGATGAAATTATGAGCAGAATGCGCCTTCAGGCGCACGCACTTACTTCTTTTGCCAAGGTAGATGGCATGGCAATAACTTATCCACCCTATGAGATGCCCTCCTGATTCTGGTTCGCGATCGTTGTTACGGTTTGACAGCTGCTCGGCGCTATTGCTTCAGGAGTCCAATGAAATCGCTCATTTTTCACGATCAGCACAAGAGCTTTGCGAATGGATAGTTGGCATATCGCATATTTTCATATTAAAGGCAGACAAAATAAAAACATTGAGATTTCTGTGTGTTATCGCACATAACACTTTCAGAATTGCGGGGATACTTACAACAAAATATCGATGCTTTTGAGTCCTTGTTCAAGTTTTATTTCTATAAAAGGAGAGGTGCTATGCGCTTCGATCAAACAAAATGAGTGTGAAAAAAATAAAACTGGACGGCCCGAATTTCGCGACAGGCGTTGCACACTCGGTTGTAGCAGAAGGCGAGATGTTGCTCGGGCATGCACATGGTGAACCGGTTCTGCTCACGCGATCCGGCAACGAGTTGTTTGCCATTGGTGCTTTTTGCACGCACTATGGAGCGCCGCTGAATGAGGGGTTGCTGGTGGGCGACACTTTGCGTTGTCCTTGGCATCATGCCTGCTTTAGTCTGCGTACCGGAGAGGCGCTGCGCGCGCCGGCGCTAAACCCGATTTCCTGTTGGCGCGTCGAGCAATTAGATGACACTGTGTATGTTCGCGAGAAGCTCGAAAATCAAGGGCGGCAACCATCTCTAACAGAAGCTAGCCTGCAGGGGCCGATCATTATTCTGGGTGGTGGCGCAGCTGGCAATGCTGCTGCGGAAATGCTCCGTCGGGAGGGTTATGTCGGTCGCATCACCATGCTGAGCGCAGATGAATCAGAACCCTGTGACCGCCCCAATCTTTCTAAAGGTTATCTTTCAGGCACTACACCTGAGGAGTTCAATCTCCTTCGATCACCAGAGTTTTACAGAGAGCACGACATCGATTTGAAGTTGGGCACTCGAGCAACCACGATCGACACAGCGAATCGGTACGTGCAGCTCGAGAACGGCAGCCGCTATACCTATGATGCCCTGCTACTCGCCACTGGCGCCGAGCCTGTGCGACTTGAAGTGCCTGGCGGAGATCTCCCTCATGTATATTATTTGCGTACTCTGGCTGACAGTCGCACGCTTGTCGCCAAGGCGCTGGCTTCACAGCGAGCAGTAGTAATCGGTGCAAGCTTCATCGGACTGGAGGTGGCGGCATCACTTCGAAATCGTGGCATCGAAGTGCATGTGATTGGGCGAGAGACAAGTCCTATGGAGAAAATTCTGGGAGCGGATGTCGGAAATTTCATCCGCAAACTCCATGAAGAACATGGGGTGACGTTCCATCTCGATACGACTGTTACCTCGATAGATGCACATGGCATCACGTTGCAGAACGGAGAAATAATTCAAGCCGATTTTATTGTGGTTGGCATTGGCGTACGTCCGTCAATCGAACTTGCAGAACAGGCAGGGCTAGCCATGGATCGCGGTGTCACGGTAAACGAATACCTTGAAACGAGTGTTGCGGGCATATTTGCCGCTGGCGACATCGCACGCTGGCCGGATCGCCTCACCGGCGAGCACATCCGCGTTGAACACTGGGTTGTTGCTGAGCGTCAGGGGCAGACTGCGGCGCGCAATATGCTTGGACAGCGGGAACGTTTTGACGCTGTTCCATTCTTCTGGACCGAGCAGTACGATTTCGGCCTTGCTTATGTCGGCCACGCTGAGCGGTGGGACAAAGCCGAAATTGACGGACAACTTGACGCTGATACACGAAACTGCACGATCACATATCGTCGCGGTACAAAAAAATTGGCAGTGGCTACTGTTCACCGGGATCTTGACTGCTTACGCGCGGAAGTCAATTTCGAGAGAAGTATCGCCTCGAAGATGTGAGTGAAATTTCACGAAACAGAGTTCTTGCGATCGGTATTGGCATAAAAAATTACATTTGGAATGGTGAAAACGATGACCGCCTTTTTCGGAATAGATGAACACAATTCAGAAAAATTTTTTGAGCATGGAGTGGTATGCATAGATAACTCGGTAGAAAAAGAAGCCGTTTTATTTAAAACATTCCAGAGTATCAGGACTGAGGATATAGTTTTTATTAAAAACTATACTCAAGCTGCACTAAAAGTAAAAGCTGTTGGAGTTGTTTTGTCCAGCTTTTCTACAGAAAATGAGCTGGGAGTTTGCATTCCGGTTGAATGGATATGGAAAGGTGAGAAGTTTATGGAGCAATTTGGCGAAGAATTGGCACACTGCAGCGATGCACTTTATGAAGAATATAATATTTTGGTACAACGAGAAATTATAGATTTATTGCCTAGCAGGCTCCAGTTAACTGAAGAGTGGTAGAATTTTAATGGACTATTCGGGAAAACGGGCAAGCCATTATTCAATGAGTTCTTAAGCTTTAGATGTTCATGGTTTTATTTTCAGAATCCTGAAAATACAGGACGCAGATTTGGAATGAACAAGTTGAAAAACTGAACTCGGCCTGACAGACGCACAACTCAAAATCATTAACTGTCAGGCCGAGTCTTAACTACATACAGTCTTAACTACATCAAATCAATGAATCAACCACCATTTTTTTCATTGCTTACCCAAGTAAGGTTTTCGACAGGAAGTGTACGCTCGGAATAGGTAAAATAGGAAGGTTTACCTTTTCCACCAGTATCCCTGAAAACAAAGTCAATCGGCTTTTTCTCTTCTTGCGACGTTTTGAGCACTGAATAGAATGCATCTAGTGTTTCTATCTTCTTTCCATTAACGGAATTCAACATATCCATCTTTTCAATTTCATTGAAATCCCCCACTGAGCCTGCTTCGACGAAATAAACAGCAATCTTGCCCGGATTGAAATCATCTTGTCCCATATAGGGCGGAGTCTCGCAAAAAAGCATGCCCGAAAACATTATGCAAGTTTTGTCGTTAACTTTTTTTACGGGTTCAAGTTTTCCATTAATTACAAGTTTTTGCCCCTCACGCTTGATTTGTAAAGCAACATTGCCGAGCCTTCCACGGAGGGCATGAATAAGTTGGGTTTCGTTTTCGACGGTCTCCACCACACCGGGCACACCGGATACACCGAGGATTTCGTCGCCTGCCCGAAAATCGAATTTGGCAGGGTCAATCAGGCTGCGGGCAATTTTGAGTTGCATTCGTTCGTTGGGTGACTTGAAAAAAGCCAGTGGCAAATCAGGGGGCGAAGGGTCTTTCCCTTCGCGCAACAGTTCTAGCACGCGGCAAGCATAGTGCATTGGCACGGCAAAATTGCTGTTTTGGGAATCGTTCATACTGGAAGTATTGATTCCAACAATACGACCAGAAGACAGACTGATCAACGGCCCCCCCGAATTACCGGGGTTGATTGGAGCATCGGTTTGCAGCATTTCCGATTCATACTTGGCTGTATGCCCGGAAATGATGCCGCGCGTCCCAGTGAATTTCAGGCCGTTGGGGTGGCCGAAAGTGCCCACCGTACGGCCAACTCCGGGCAGATTTGTGCACTCTAATTCGGGTAAGGCTGCTGTAGCGTTTTGCATCTCTTCATTAATACTGATAATGGCCAGATCAAGGAAAGGATCAACATAAATCTTTTTTGCTGGCACGAATTTCCTGCCAAAAAAGGCAACTTCCAATCGCGCTGGTGAGCGTGACACCACGTGAGCGTTGGTCATAATCCAGCCACGCTTTGTATCCACCACAAACCCGGCTCCGAACGCGGTACCTTTTTTATCGTTTCCAAATGGAATGGAAACGGCTTTCCTGATTTGTACTGTGTAGTGCTGTGCCTTTGAGAAGACATCTTCATCGTTCTCAGCATGGGCAGAAATTACGCTGGTTAAAAGAAGACAGGCTATTATTCCAATTAAGTTAAGTTTCATTTTTGTCTCGATAATAATGAATATGACCCCATTTATACTGGGAATCAGTAGCAACCCAACGTTGACCGCCGAGTCGATTGTAATTGATTGAAGGAAAG